>CALCXM010000113.1 GCA_937905825.1 uncultured bacterium | reverse complement strand
CCCTTGGGTTCGGCATGAACGAGGGGTGTGAAAGTGAACCTGGTTCGGTATCCCGTGCGGTATCACCGGCCCTGCGAGGGCCGCCAGAAGCAGGAGTGAAATCAACATGCCACCACCTCCAAAGCTCGTCCAGGTCTCGTGCTCGTCACCGCCACGCGCTGGCGAATGTTCCTACGCAGCTTCCTGCGCAAGCGCACCAGACGCATCTTGACGCCCCGGTGGCTGGTACCAAGCCGTTCGGCGGCGGATGCACAGCCCAGTCCCTCCGTGTAGAACGCGGTGTACAAGCCGCGTTCCGTCGCGCTCAACTCACCGATCAGGCAACGCAGCAACTCCACCATCTCGCCCACGTCAAACAACTGCCCGTCGAGCTCCAGCTGTTCCTCCAAGTCGCCTCCCAAGGGGAAGTGCTGGGTCCCTTGAAGTTGGTCGAGCTCCTCCCCACTCACGTTCTTGTCGCGCAGCACATGCTCACGCCGCACGTGATCGTGGAACACGTTCCATGCGATCCGCAGCACCCAGGATCTCAACCTGGAAGGGTTCTCCAAACTGGAACGACTGCGAGCCGCTTTCATCAACGTCTCCTGCACCAGATCGTCGAGCTCATGCCCGTCCGGGCACCGGCGCCGCAGGGTCCTCTCTACGTCCGGCCGCAGCTCACAAATTCCTAGCCAATCCTCTATCCGAGAAGCTCCATTCATCGCAATCCTTCGCCCAGCGGGGGCCACCATGGCCCCTGGGATCAACGCCGGGGAGGCCAAGGACGGGAGCACGCAGAAGACGGTGCGCAGGCCGTCCCGCGCACTCCGAGATCTGCCTCAATCGCCGCTGGCCAAACTGGGGACTGCGGGTTCCCTGGCGCGAACAGGCGTCGGGAACGAGCGAAGCGCAGTCCCTGGGGGACTGCGCTTCGTTGATTGGAACCTGATTCCCCTTTCCGCAGATCGGGACAGATTGGCCCGGGAGCCGAGCGAACAATCGCCCCTCGTCGGCCAGACTTCTAGCGCTTGATGAAGTTGCTGGCCTGGGTGGCCCACTCGGTTCCCTTAAAGACCCGACGCACTTTTTGATACAGGCGCTGGGCCCGATCCTTGTCCTCGGGAACCGTGGACTCGTCAAAGCAACGCCCGGCCCAGAACATGGCCTTGGGCACGTAACGGGACTCGCTCTTGTAGACCACCACCACTCGCATGTAGGCCAGTTGCGCATCCTTGAGCAACTGCACCTTGGCGTCTCCGGAGCTCGCGACTGCGCGCTTCAAGAGGCAATCGCCTAGGCCGGTGTAGGCCGCAGCCAGGGTGCCAAGGTCCGCAGCGGAGTTCTTGGTGACGTCGACGAAGATGACTTCGGCTTCCGTGAAGTCCTCGTCCTTGATCAGGGACTCGCCGATCGCAACGTCAGCACGACTTCCGACGATCGGGAACTTCGTGCCCGCTTCGTTGGAGATCATGTTGAGCTTGCCACGCAGGGCTTTGCCCTTGAGGGTTCCGTCGAAGAGCGCAGAAGCGAGCTTCTCCTCAATCTGCCAGCGGCCAGACAGGGATTGGCCCTGGATCACAGCCTTGAACGCGTCCAGGGTCTTCTTGGCATCGGCTGCCTTGTTCGTCAGGAACTGCGTCTCTGCCTTCGCGAGGAAAGCCAGGGGCACGTAGTACGAATCGGGGCGCTTGGAGATCAGTTGATCTGCGGCGCTGATCAGGTGCTCTGCATCGCCGACCTCGCGGTTCAACTCGATCAGCCGGTACATGGCGTAGGCCGGCTCCCAAGCGAAGGTGGGGCGACGTCCCGTCTCGATGAAGTTCTTCACGTACTCCTCGAGGCTCGCGATGGCGTCGAAAATCTGACCGTCGGCCGCGGCCGTGTCCGCTTGATCGACGAGGCTGGACTTGCCTGAGAATTCGAGGCGCAAGACCTGCTCGGTCTTGACGGTCTTCTTCTTGGAGTCCTGCTTGTACTCGACCAGCTTGAAGCTCTCAGCGGTCACCTTCACGTCGCTGAGCGCCTCGCCGCCGGTCAGGTAGATGGTGTCAGCGGCGGCGGAGGTGGCGCCCAGGCAGGCGACCGCGAGGGCCAGGCCCATTCGAAGAGAGATGTTTGTCATATCGTGGAGTTGGGGGGTCGCCGTCACCTACCCTCACAGGAAGGGGGAGTAACGCGGTTCCGCTCGGCAGGAATCGAGGGCGAACAGAATAGGCCGACCCCCGGTTGGCTGTCAATCTGCGGAGGGTGCGAGTGGGCCAGATCCGGCCGAATTCACCCCTATTCCGCAGATCGGACCAGCAGCCCCGCGGCCACCTCACGGGAGCGCTCGGAGCCCACCAGGGTCGCCACCAGCGCCAGGGCGAAATCGATGGCCGTTCCTGGGCCCTGGCTCGTCAGGACCGTGCCTGAGGTCACCACACGGGCCTCCGAGCGCGGCCCCCACTGGGCCAGATCGGCAGCCATCCCGGGAAAGCAAGTGTACTCGCGCCCCTCCCCCAAGAGGCCCGCCGTGCCCAGGACGAGGGGGGCGGCACAGATCGCGGCGGTCAACTTGCCCTCCGAGGCGAGCCGTTGCAGCAGGCGAATGACGCGCTCGTCGTCCCGCAGATTTGTCGTGCCCGGCATTCCCCCGGGCAAGACGATGGCGGTCACGCTGCTCTCGTCGAGCTGCTCCCAAGTGCAATCTGCCCCGACTCCGATGCCGTGGGCGCCCATCACCTGCTGCTCCCCGATCGAGGCGGTCACCACATCCAGCTCTGCTCGGCGCAAGACGTCGACAATGGCGATCGCTTCGGTCTCTTCAAATCCGGGGGCGAGGGGTACGAGGATCCTGTGTTGAGTCATGGTCATGGGGAGCGACTTGGTTGGCCCGTAGGGCTCATCGGGACGGGCTGGATGCCGTAGACTAGCAGCCATGTCCAAGCCCCCGCAAATCGTCCTGGTCAGCGCCTGCTTGCTCGGCTGTGAATGCCGCTACGACGGGCGCCACAATCGCGATCAGCGGCTAGAGGATGAACTGCTCAAGCGCGGCGAACAGCCCGAGGGCTTTTGCCCCGAAGAGCGAGGCGGGCTCCCCACCCCGCGACCGCCCGCCTGGATTGAAAAGGAAGGCGCCGCCGCGGTGCTCGAGGGGCGCGAGCGGATCGTGACCCATGAAGGCGAGGACGTCACCCAGGCCTTTCGAGAGGGCGCCCAGCAGGCCCTCGCGCGCTGCCAGGAGCTTGGCATCCAGAAGGCCTACCTCAAGGAACGCTCCCCCTCCTGCGGCGTGCAGAGCACCCACGTGAATGGTGTCCCTGTGCCCGGCCGCGGACTCACCGCAGAGCTGCTCGCCCAGTCTGGCATCGAAGTGATCGGGATCGAAGGCAAACGCCCGCGGGAATAGGGTTCGAGGCCTTGGCCCCCAGCCTCGCAGTTCCGCCAGTGATTCCCCCGCGTGGTTCCGGATACGACCCACGCTAGAAAGTCCGCAAGCGCGCTCGCCCAGGGCTCGGACTGCATAGAAAGAAGGACGGCGTCGCTCGCGCGACGCCGTCCTTTTATCTAACTCTCGCCGTGAGGCGAGCAACGGATCACGGGGTGTAGATCACCGAGTAAGCGTTGGCGAAGTTGAAGCCAGCGCCCGAGCAGGTGTTGGCCGTGTCGCGGTACCAGAACTGGAAGTTCGTGGGAACTCCGCCCAGGTTGGAGACGCTACCGAAGCCACTTCCGTTGAAGTTGGTGAAGACGGTGCTACCAGCGGAGGTCACTTGGACCTGGGAGCGCGCGCTTTGACCAGCGACACAGAGGACACCATCACCAGCGGGGTTGCTGATCATGTTGTTGCCTTTCAGAAGGAGGCCGGGCTTGTTGCCGGGGACACCAGAAACGCTGAAGGCCAGGGTGTCGTTCGAGATCGAAGTCGTGCCCGAAGCGGTCAGCTTGGCGCCCTGAAGGCTGGTGTTCAAGCAACCCTCGTCAGGAGCGGCGCCTGAGCCACAGGGGCAGACAGCGTTGGAACCGAAGCAGAAAGGACCAGCGCTAGGACCGCCACCGCTGCCGGGGCCGTCGAGGGGCATCGTAAGGACGCTACCGACGCCGGGCTCGAAGAGGTCAAGCATGCCGGTGCCAGCGGTGGGGCCTGCGTCGGCGGTGAAGCCGAAGCTGTAAGCCGTTGCCCAGTTGATGGCGTTGGCGTTGATGTTCTGAGCGTAGGTCTGGGGGCAGGTCCAGGTGATCGAGCTCGATCCCTGAGTCATGTTCCAGTCCGTGCCGTCCTGGGGCTCGCCACTGTGGTAGTCGACGTCGTTGAACCAGGTGTTCGTCAGGTTCACGCCACTGCCGGAGGGAATCTCGAAGGAGTAAGCACCCTGGGTTGAGTTCTGGTTGTAGACCACGTAGACGTAGTCCCACGTTCCGTTGCCGTTGTCCCAAACGCGCTGAGCCACGTCGAAGTAGCCGTGCACACCTGCGCCAGCTTCGTTCATGTTGACGACACCTTGGACGACAACGCCTGCGTCGGCGGACTGCCAAGCGTAGAGGCCCGACTCGCCAACGTGGTTGACGAGGCTTCCGCTCTGCATGGAGAAGCTAGAGTTGTTCGCAAACTGGATCTTGCGCCAGGTAGCGTTGTTCTGAGCGAAGCCGTTCTGGTGGTCTTCGTAGTGGATGTACATCCCCTCAACCCAGTAATCGGCGCCAGCGTTCTGGCTCGGATCGACGTCCGCGACGGGGATTTGCAGGCGACCACGGATGGTGCTGTTGCCGGTCGGGTTGGGATCGGGGTGAAGGTGGTTACCGCTCGCGGGCAGCACGGTGAACTTGGGGCCACCGCCGGAGCCGTCGTTCAAGCCCGAGGTGTAGGTGTCAGCGCAACCGACGCGCAGCTGGGCGGCGCAACCGCTCTGGCCGCGGGGGCCGCAGCCGCTCTCGCAAAGGGCGCAGAAGCCGTGCTTCAGCCAGGACTGGCCAAGCTGCTCAAAGCGACGGCCCTTGAGGCGGTACACGTTCTGGGAGATGACCGGGTGGGTCGTGCCATCGCCACTCGTCCAGATCAGGTTGACGTTGCCGATATTGCAGGACTGGGACGCAACCGAGTAGGCGGCGATGCCGCTGTTCGTGCCGTAGTTGCTAAAACCGTTGGAATTAGTTCCACCGTTGTAGCCCATACGGTGGACGGTCATGTCGCCCTGGGCACTGGCCAGGGTGGCGGTCGCAAAGGCTGCGGCTGCGAGGAGCAGGGTGTTCTTAGTCGTCATGGGGACTCGTTTTGGACGGATGAATGGGAAAAGAGCTCCGGGCGACGCGGACGGGTGAATCGCATCGTCTCGGGCACAGTTAGCTAGCGAAAGTCTACATGGATCTGAAAAGCTCGCACGGACGCGTAAGGGCCTTTCTGATGGGCTCCGCGTAAGAGTTTGCAGAATCGGCCCTGGCATATGCCTAAAACGATTTCCGCTCAAAATTTGTGCCCGAGAAATGTACGCAGAAACAACTGCAGGGCCCCGCGAGGCCCTGCATGAGACGTTTTTTGATGCCCGATTAGGCCCGCGGGCGGCCCACGATCACCACGTGGAACCCGAGCATCGCGAGTCCCGGGATTTTGCAAATCAGGCGGTCGAGCTTGATGAAGAAGCGCGTCAGCAAAGCGTTGCCAGGGACGAAGCGCAGGATGCCCAAATGGTCCGGGAAGCCGGCGAAAACGTAGGCAAACACCCCGTAGCGCTTGACCAGCTTGATGTCGAATCCGGCCTGCTCACAAAGGGAAATGATTCCCTTGCGCGTGAAGCCTTGGTCGCCCACGTCAAAGTGCGGGCTCCTGATGTACAGAATCTTGCGCGCCAGCCGAATGAAAGGGTTGTCGTTGCACGGCTCGCTCATGATGAGCACGCCATCCTTATTCAGGGCGTTGCGGCAATGGGTCAGAAAGGCCACGTGATCTCGGGTGTGGTGCAAGCTGCCCTTGCAAAAGACTACATCGAAGACTCCCGGCTGGAAGGGCAGCTTTTCCGCGTCCCCCGTGACCACAGGGGCGTCCGGGACGTACTCGCCGGAGACCTTCAACATCTCATGGGAGA
Source organism: uncultured bacterium (assembly GCA_937905825.1). Lineage (GTDB taxonomy): Bacteria > Planctomycetota > UBA1135 > UBA1135 > JABACD01. The sequence goes on along the minus strand of CALCXM010000113.1, from coordinate 30,378 downwards.
TGTCGAGGCCCACGGACCCAGGATGCTTCTCGACGAGTTCCGCCAGGAAGAATCCGGTTCCACAACCCAGGTCGAGGATCCGGGTCGAGCCCGCTGGGACGTGGGAAATCATCTCCCCGTGCCAATCCTGTTGGAAGAGGCGGGAGTACTCGAAGGAGTAGCGGAAGGCGTAGCGCGGGGCCAGGGCCCTGTGCAACTCGATTTGGGCCTGGGAGTTGGTCGTGCTCATGGGATCTCGGTGAATCGGCCGAGAAGTGTATCCCGGGTTCCCCATTCGACCCGGGGGAAACTGGGCACCTGCGGAATTCTGCGTCGATGCTTTGGAACCCGGCCGGGATTCCCTGGTTTCCCCACGCTTGCCCGCTACGCTTCCGCCGCCTGCCCGCCCCCCCCTGAACCCTCGCCTGAGGTCGCCCTTCTTGTTCAAACACGTCCTGTCCAACTGGTCCTTCTACATCCTCCAGATGCTGGTGATGATGGTGCTCTCGCCCATCATGATGACGCACCTCGGGGAAGACGGACTGGGTGCCTGGCTGTCGATCATCGCGGGCACGAGCTTGCTGGAGCTCTTGGCGATGGGCATCCCGATGGCCTCCGTGCGCCACATCTCCGAGGCCGTCGCGGCCGGGGATCTGAAGCGCACCAACACGATGATCTCGACGGGGCTCGGAATCACGCTGGCGCTCGGTGGGGTCGGATTGGTTGTCGGTTTGGGTGTGTTCTTTCCGCTGTTCGAGAACGAACTGCTCGAGAATGACAAGTGGGCCGGGACCCCCCAGGAGCTGCTCGAATCCGCGCGCATCGCCTTCCTGATCACGACCGTGCGCGTGGCTGCGGCGATCGCCATGCGCTTCCCTGGAAGCATCTTCCACGCCAAGCAGGACTTCCAGACGAACAACATGATCCAAGGGGCCGGAGTCATCTTCCGCGCCTTGGCGGTCGTCGCGCTGCTCTACGTCCGGCCCTCCTTGGAAGGCATCGCATGGATCTTCGTGGTGGAGACGATTGGCGTGTTCCTGGCCTTCCGCTACTTCGTGCACAAACGCTTCGAGGGCTTGCGCGTGGGCTTGGCCAACTTCGAACGGGGCCACGTCAAGGAGCTCGTTGGCTTTGGCCTGATCGCCTCGACCCTGAACCTGGGCACCATGATCGCCTACAACATGGACGCGCTAGTCATCGGCCGCATGATTGGCCCCGATGAAGTCACCGTGTTTGACTTCGGCAACAAGTTCTTCATGCCGATTGCGGGACTCATGTACGGCATCGGCGCGGTGGTGATGCCCGCGGCGACGCACCTCAAGCAGCAGAAGGGCATGCACCAGCTCAAGCACTCCTTCCTGAAGTGGTCGAAGGTCTCGCTCTCGTTGATGCTCCCGATCTCCCTTTATCTCTACGTGCTCGGCCCACGTTTCCTCGCCGCCTGGCTGGACAAGCCGGAGTATGTCTTCTCCGCCGGTGCGGTGACGCGCGTGTTGGTTCCGTCGTTCCTGATCGCCCTGCCCCTGCGCGCGGTCGCGCTGCCAATCCTGCTAGGAACAAGCCATCCATTGCGGGCCACGGGAGTGTTTTTGATCTTGGCCATGGTCAACTTGGGGCTTTCCATCGCGCTTGTGGATCAAGGCTACGGCCTGATTGGCGTCGCCCTGGGCACCGCCATTCCCCAGACAATCTTCGCTGTGTACATCTTGATCGTCACCTGCCGCGAATTGCGCATGGGCGTCGGCCGTTGGTTGGTGTACGTGGTCGGCAAGGCGGCTGTCGGCAGCTTGCCGGTGCTCGCGTTCCTGTTGTGGCTCGAACACTTCGTCGACGTGCGCAGCTTCCCCGCTTTGATCCTTTCAGGGGTCGCCATGATGGGAGTCTTCGCTGTCTGTTGGGGCTTGTTCGTTTATCGCAACGACCCTTACGTGAACATCCGCGCGGAGATCGCTGCGCGGCGTCGCTAGGGCCAGGCTATTTTTTGTCGCGTGCGGCGAGAGCCATGGCGGCGTGCCCGATGAGACCGAACAACACCACGTTGCCAAGTTGCACGATGTGCGTGCCGAGGCCGCTCGAGATCGCGATCGTGTCCCCGACGCCGACGCTCGTGAAGCCATAGGTCCAACCCCACTCTTGGGTCCCCGCTCCCGCGAAACCATTCACAGGCAAGAGGTTCGCGAGCACGGCCCAGGAGGAAGCGAAGGTCGCTTCAATGCTGTCGAGCTCTGCGCCCAAGCCGAAGCCACCGGCCAGGACGTAGTAGAAGGCGAAGACTCCCATCCAAAGCGGAATGGAGAGCAGCATGGCACCCCACAGACGTCCGCCCTCGCCCGCCTCTCTGAAGGCCTGAGCCACGCTGTCGGCTTTCGCCGTGACCTTGCCACCGATTGATGTACTTGCCAATCCCATCCGCCGCACGAGCCAGGTCAAGCTCGCGACCAGCCAAGCGCTGCGTGCAGCGAGCACGAACATGCTGAGCGCCCCGAGCGCGAGCGCCACTCCAAGGGGCAGGCTCCAGCTAGCCGCCAACACTCCCCGGGAAGACAGAATCAGGGTCGCGATGGACAGCAGGAGCGCCAAGGTCGAGAGGTCCAACAGCCGGCTGACCACCAACGATCCAAGGCCAGCTCCGGCCGGCACGCCGCAGACCTTGCGCAGGTAAACCACCAGGGTGCCCTCCCCCGTCTTGGCTGGAAGCACGTAGGCCGCCAGGTTGTGGGAAGCGGAAACCGCAAGGAGGGCCCGCAAGGTCGGGCGCCTTTCGGGGGGCAAAAGCACTCGAAAGCGCGCCGCGCGCAAGAGATAGATTCCGGCGTGCACGGCCAAGGCCTTGAAGTACACGCTGGCCGGCAACTCGCGCAGAGTCTGGAGCAAGACCTCCAAACTCACATCCCCCCAACGGAACAGGATCACCAGCAGGACGCCGGCGATCAACAGGGACAGAAGCAGTTGGAGGATTTGGCGCAAGCGGGGACTCGTCCTATCGGGGTGTCATCATCTCGCGCTGGCCCCGCTAGTTCAAGAGCACCGACTTTCCGCCGGAGTCCTCCGCGAGCCACTCGAGGATTCGGAGGTTAGAGCCGATTCCAATCGTGTTGATCGTGATCCCGCGGTTTTTGTTCCAACGGGCCACGGTGCTGCGGATCTGAGTTGGGTCCGTGATCGCACCCATGCTCGGCTCGCCATCGGAGAGCACAAAGATTGTGTCGACCTCTTTGTCCGCGAAGGCATGCTCCAAAGCATCAAAGAGGTTGGTGCCGCCACCGGGACGCAGACCGCCGACGTACTTTTTGACCTCGTCACGATCCGCTTCCTGCAAGGCGGCCATGCCATCCTTGTGCCAGGGCGTGACCTCCGCGGAGAAAGCCAACACGTTGTAGAGCACACCATTCTCCAAGCCCATGATCGCCTTCAGCAACTCGCGCCGCGCAACGTCCATGCGGGTCTCGGTCAAGTCACCAATTTTCGCCGGGCGCAAGGACTCTTCCATCGAGCCAGAGACGTCGATCACGAAGATCACACGTTGGCTGATGATGCGAATGCCGAAGAACTTGGAGTTGGTCGCACTTTGCAGGCGGCGCAGCTCGCGCTGGCGCTCGACACGGGCGAGTTCCTCCGCGCTGATCACTTCAAAATTCCCTCCCTGCTCTTCCCACCAGGCCTTCCAAATCTTTGGAGTCGGCCGGAACGACTTGCCAGTGAGGGAATAGAGAATGTCTCCGAACTCCACGCGCAAGCGCCCGATCTCCTCCTGCATCTGAGTCACGATCGGACCGAGCGAGCGAGTCTGGCGCTGCTGACCGAGGGCGTTCAAAGCAGCCAAGCGAGTGGACCAGTCCGCATGGGCCAGCAGTCCTTCGAGCAGATCGAGGGTCTCTGAACTCGCGCGCTCCACGGGATTCCCGAGTTGCCGCACGGCAGCGTTCCGAATGGCCGAGTCCTTGTGCTCCGTGTACTCCCGCAGCTTCGCGCGCCATTCGTCACTTTGGCCTTGTAGAAGCCCCAAGAGTTCCAACATCTCAGCAGCGCGGTCGGGAGTCTTCGAACTCGCGAGCAGGGCTTCGATCCCGGGGGTGGCCGACTGGACGCCTCGTTGTGCGAGGAAGTAGGCGGCGACCCGGCGTACGGACATGTCCTCGTCGCCGTTCAGCACCTCGCCAACGTCTTCGTCCAAGTCCTTCAGGGTTGCGTCACGCAGGGCGCGAATGGCGAAGCGCCGCTCGTGGGGGTCGCCCTTCTTGATCAGGGTCTTCAGCTTCTTGTTCGTACTTTCATCGTTCAGGTCCGCCAGGATTTTCGCAGTGGCGACCCGCAAGGCTTCCGGCGTGGCGAACTTGCCCGCGTCGGTAATGAACCTCTTCGTCATCTTCTTGGCCGAGGCGGCTGCCAAGGTTTCCGCCGCCAAGATGCGCATGTCGAGCTGTTCCTCCGGGTGCTTGTAGAGGGGCTCCGCCATCTTGGCTGCGACCTTTAGATTGCGCCCGACCAACTCCTCGAAAGCCATCAAACGAATCTCGGGGGTCCCCATCTCCAGCGCAGTGGTCAACTCATCCTTGTCCATCTCGCCGCGCAGCTGCTTGAACGTCATCTGCATGATCGCTGCCACGGGGTAGTCGATGGGCTCGCCTTCGTCCTTCGACTTGCTGCCCTTCTTGGCCTTGGCACCCGCGCGTTTGGCGGCTTTCATTCCGATGCCGTCGAGAACCAACTCCTTCTCGTAGATCTTGCGATACCACTCGTGATCCACCTCGGTCGCCTTCTCCATGTGCAGCCCCAAGGCGCGCGTGCGAATGTGGCTGTCCGCGTGGGAGTTCACGATGGTCTCGAAGAAGCCCCGACCGAACTTCGGGCACTCGCTCATGGCGTCCAAGGCCGCTTCGCGCAACTCGGACTCTTCCGAGCCCACCGCTTCAGCCATCAGGTGCTGCGAAACCATTTGGCCACAGTCCTCCTTGCTGTCGAAGAGCGGCAGCTGGCGCAAGATGTGCAACCGGATGTACAGGCTGCCCTGGCCTCCATAGAGCTTGATGAGGGCTTCGGCGGCATCCCGGGAACCGATGGCTCCGATCTCGGCCAGGATCGCCGGGTCGGTCAGCTCGCGCTCCTTTTCCACCTGGGCAACGAGGTTTTCCAGGCTATCGACGGGCTGCGGAAGGGAGGTCGGCGGCAGGGCCAACGCAACGGCAAGGGCGAGAGAGGAGAGCGTAAATAACATGCGTAACTGGGAAAGTTTAGCAATCCGGGGCGGGAGCCACGGCACTGGATGGAGTCGCCGGGCCCCATAGATGACACGCGCGGCGCTCCCTGGGTTCAACTTCCCTAAAAAAGGAGTCGATAGTTCGCATCCGCGGGCCATGAGCCCTGCTCAACCCACTCTATCCCCTCGAACGCCTCAGGCCTCCAACCCCGTTGAAGAACATCACCGTGATCCGCCCCAACGGAACCGTAACCGCCGAACAAGCCCGCCTGCTCCTGCAACGCTTCCGCGACCTGAATCTGGGCCCCACCGGAATTGAAGTCTCGGACAAGGGTCGCGTGACCGTTTCCGGCTGCATCTCCCTGGACCACCCGGTTGAAAATGGCGTGCGCTACGCCGTCACAGGCGAGCAAGGCGACCGGGTCCTGCGCATTCAATGGCGCGACGAACACCTCGTCCTGCAACTCGCCGCCCCCGAGCTCAGCCACGGCGCTGGCCTGCCCGGCACCGGCGAAATCAACGTGCCCCTCTCCTGCGACGGCCTCGGCCGCGTCTCCGCCCCCGACCTGGGAGCGCGAATTAACCTAGAAGACGGAACCGCCCGCGACATCGAACACTTCCTGCGCCGCATCGTGCGCGCGGTGTATGCGCAGGCTGGGTGAGTTGCGGGTTGGCCGGCTCCTACCGAAAGATGCTCTTGCTGTGAGCCAGATACGTCTCGGCTTCTGAGCCCTGCTGCAACCATCGCGCGAGTTCCCGGGCTTGCGCCGCACCGGTAGAATCTGGGTGTTCCCGAACAACCCAATCGAGCCAGCGCTTCTGTTCCTTGGGAAGGTGGAACAACCCTGGGTGGGAAGCGATCTCAAAGGCAAGGTCATCCGCATTCGGAATCGATGACCCACGTCCGAGGGAAGCTTGCCAGGACCGCGCCGCATCAGCGTAGATCCCGTGCACATCCGTCGTGGTGTCCGCAGGCGGTCTAGGTCCCGGAAACGTCGGCCCCCAGGTGCAATCCCCAGTCTGCTCAAAACGCCCCCGCCGTCCGATAGCGGCGAACCAAGTCCACCACTCGGACGGGCGCACCGGTCGCCCAGGGAGGTCCTCACGAAGGCTCCAATTGATCCGGAACGGTTGGCTTTTCCGGTTGGCGCGATACCCCGCGAACCTGGGCTCGACTGGACGCTCTGGAGCTGTCACCCCGGGGCGCGAAGGAATCGGCCGACAGAAACCTCGCGTGTACAGCTCATCCTCCGGCTCCACATGAACCTCGGCGGTCAGGACGACTCTGCCAGCGGACAAGCTTGCGGGCCCTCTCCCTGGGAATGGAACCCTTAGGTGAATCGCAAGTCCCGCAGGCAGAAGGAAGAAGCTCTTGCCTCTCCCCATATTGCAGCTACCGGCTCCCCCCCCGATCGACACTGAACGCCCACCTTCCTGTCCAAGGCTGAATCTGAGCCAGTCAAAAGCAACTGCTCCTAGAGGGATGACCTCGTTGCTGATGTTGCGCACCTCGAGGAGAATCCCACTATCACGAGCAAGACAAGGCTCCGACTCGTCCGTGATCCAAGTCAAAACCAAGTCGTCGGAGCGATCCTTGGGTGGATCCTCGTTGGCCGCGGCAACGGCTGGAAGCCCTACGCAACTGGCGAGAACGCCCGTGACGAGCAGTCGACGAGTCCCCCACAGCTTCCGTGGCGAAGCGCCGCAAGCATCCCGAACTCTGTGCAATCGTCCCATGCCCAAAGTAGTCCGTCCCGAGCTCCCGACCTACACGGTCGGGGGGAGTCGCCCCCATCGTCAAAGCTCGTTGCACCAGGCTGCTGCTTGCCCCTGACGCGAGACAATGCGGCCCTCCCTCGCCAGTGCGACTGGGTCTGGTCCCAGGGTGCTTGAGGACCTCTCCTCGGTCCCTTTCCTGCCAATCCCCCTCGCGCTCGCACCCGATCGGGTGCAGGAGAATGCCATTGTCGACCTTTCCCCAATCGCTAGCAGGTTTTGTGCGGGCCTCCCGGCGCAAGAACAAACTCACGCAGGAACAACTCGCTGAGCACGCGGGAGTCGGAAGTCGCTTCGTCTCCGATCTTGAATCCGCCAAGCCAACCGTGCGCATCGACAAGGTCGACGCGGTCCTGCGCATCTTCGGCAGAGGGCTCGGAATCGTCCAACATGTGAACGGAGGCAAGGAGGAATGGGCCGACGCGGAAGAGGGATGTTCGCTGATCAGCTCGCGGGCTGCACCGAAGAGAGCGCGGCAGGAATGAGCTTCGAGTACTCGAACTCTTGGCTTCAAGATCCGAAGGCTCAACCCGTGAGCTTGGCTCTGCCCTTGCGCGAGGAGCCCTATGAGTCAAGGAGTGGCTGAAACTCGGGAGATGTTGCGAGCTTCCGGCGGTGGTCATCGCAGGTATCGCCAAGCAAATGACACTGACCACGAAGCCAGCCCTGGGCCTGCTTACGCGCTCGTTCCTTCCGGCGTAGAGCAAGGTGGAATTTGCCCTACAACCAATAGAGCGAGCAGAGACAATCATCGAACTTGCCGAAGCCGCCGCCCTAGACTCCAGGAAGCAGAAGAAGGTGGCCAGCCCCCGATTCTTGACTGGAGAACGGGCGGGACGAATCCGCTTGGAAATCGAGAGTCAGTTCGAGCGGATGGAGGTTTCGCTCTCAGACTCCGACCTCTCCTCGGAGCTCCGGAGTCTTGACTGGCTCGCCCGATTCCCCGTAGACATCTTTGGCCCGAGTGGGGCCTACTCAACAGATCCTTCACGCACGGTGGAAGCCTTCGCCGAGGCCGTCCGCCTTGACCATCTCATGCGTTGCCTCCGTCGGGCAGAAAAAATCAAAGGCGTCGAGCGGGTTGCGAAGCACTTGAAAGGGCTGTCGGGCAAGGGCACAACACCTGATGAGCGGCCCCAGCAAGCAGCTGAGAACAACAGGCAAGAGATCTCAGCGCTTCTTGCAAACTCAACAAGCGAGGAGATCGACGCAACCATCCTCGGTGTTCTCCTGTGCGCCACCGTCTTTGAAGTCCTCGAGGGCGCTGGACGTCCCGCCTCGATGGTGAAGCGCTTTGACGCCGTGGCCATCCCGAACCCAGCCTTCCCCATGAGCCTCGAAGCCCTCGAGTTTCACCGCAACATCATGATCGCTGGTGAACGGGAACTATGGCTTCAGGAGTAGCGGGGACGTGGATCTACCCCGGGCTACGGCGGATTTCGCCGTGGAGGGATTCGTAGAAGTCGGGGTTGCGGCTGGCGACTAGGTCGGCGAAGTCGCTGAAGACTTCTTCGAGTTGGACGGGCTCGGGCTCCTTGCCGACGCGAAAGAATTCGGCGGTGGGCGGCGTTTGGGAACTGTCGAGCAGGACCAGGTACATGCGTTCGAATTGTTCGTCGCGGTCCGTGGGGTCGTCGCGGCCGGAGAAGAGTTGAAAGCGGTAGTTGGCGTTGATGAAGGTCGAACGACGGCGTTCCGTGGCGTCTTCACTGGCGCCCTTGTCGAAGAAGAAGACTCCTGTGATCACGGCGTAGGGAAAACGCCGGTGCAGGGTGACCGCTTCGATGAGCATGTCGCCGCGACGGTTGGTCAGGTTCTTTTGGAAGTTGCCGGACTTCTTGTCGCAGAAGTTGATGGTCTTAACGGAGATCGAAAGGATCAAGCCGGACTCTTCCGTGGCCCAGGTGACGTCCACCTTCTTGGCGCCGATGCCGCCCGCCATGCGACGTTCCGCTCCCGCCTTTTTTCCGGAACCCGGTTCGACCTTGGGACCCGGGAGTGCGCCAGGCATGCCGCGCTCGCGCAACTCCTCGGCGAAGGCGCGGGCCACGACGGCCGAGACTTGTTCGGAGTAGGCCTTCTTGTCGGAGGACTTGGATTCGTCCGAGGGCTTGTCGGGCAGTTCCGCGAGGGCTCGCCCCAGGATCTCATCAACGCGTGCCATGCTTCCCCTTCGCTCTCGTTGTTCGACGCGAGAAGAGCACCTCGCGGGCCTTGCGGATCGATCGGATTTGCCCTTCTTTTAGTTGGAGGTGGTCACGTAGCAGCACTTGGTCCACGAGCTCCACCGCAGAGCGCAGGTCGTTTTCCGCCAGCCGTTGTTCCACCGGCTTGCGCAGGGCGCGCAGGTCCGCAGCGGCCTGCGCGAGCAGCTCCGGCGTTGGCACGGGCATCAGATCCGCCTCGCGGGGTTCGAGCTTCAACAGCCCACCACCATAGGAACGTCCGACGATCTCCGCCCCCAACAAGCTCGCGCTGTTCAAGGCCGCGATGGGCAAGAGAGGAGCGCCGAGCTTGCGCAGTTCCGGTTTCAGGCTGATCCCGTAGATCGAATTCAAGTGATGTACCTTGGCCCCGTTCGAAACCAACCGGGGGCGATCGTGGTTCATGTAGGTGAACAGAATGTCCGCCACGGGCACGAGCGGAACACGCCACCAGGGATTGCGTACGCGGCATTTGTAGGCCTGGTGCACGTCCTGGGCTTCGCCAAGTTGGATGTAGCGTTTCACTGCTGCACCGATGCGGGCGTTCGGCGGGTAGAACAGGTAGCCGGCTGCGCCTGACTCGAGGGAACGCTTCCAAGCCCTGCTGGAAAAACTCAAGCCCCGCAGATGCCTCGACCCGGGGGGAGAGATCTTGAGCAAGGCACTCTCGGGCAAACGCAGTTCACGCACGGATTCTTCGGTCACCGCGAAGTAGCCATTGTTGCCGGTGACCGATCCCAAGTACGTGTTGCCCCAGTCCCGGAGCCTACAGAAGCTCTGGGCGCCAACGAGCCGTTGGTAAGCGTTGAACGACTTTGCGGTCAGCAGCGCTGGCGTCCACTTGTCACCGAACTCTGGAGCGAAGGCGCTCCAGCGCCGCTCCTCCAGCTTCTGCAAGCACTCCAACCCATCCGCTTTGTAGACCTCGATCTTGTCCGTGCCCCCTTCGCCTTCAGCCAAGAGCAGCACGACTTCTTCCAAGACACCCGGGAACACCAGCTTCTCGAACATCACCAGGCGAATGCTCGCGAAGTGATCCAACAAGAAACGGCGCACCGGTTGCGCGTACTTCACCGTTAGGAGTTCCGCGGGGAGCACCAACCCCAAGCGGCCGCCCGGCTTTAGAAAGCGCGCGGCGTGCACAGTAAAGGCCGCCCAGGAACTCGCGAGTTGGTTCAAGCGCACCCCCTGGCTCAGGGCTGCCCCCAAGGCCTTCTCGCGCGCTTCGCCTTCGAAGTTCTGATAGCGCACGTAGGGCGGGTTTCCGATCACCACGTCGAAGAGTTGAGTGGGCGCGAGATCGAAGAAGTCGTGCACGCGAATGTCCGACGAATAGCCGGCCTCCGACAGCAGGCGACTCGCTTCCTTGGCGGAAGCGCGATGAACGTCCACGCCATGCAAGCCGCCGACGTCAATCGGTTTCTTGGCCCGCGACTTGCGCTGCAAGGAATGCAATCGCTCTCCCGCGGGGATCAGAAAACTCGCTTCCCCACAGGAGGGCTCCAACACGGAATCACTCCCCTTGCGCACCGCCCAGTCCACCACGAAGGCGCTCATCTCAGGGGGCGTGAAGAACGCACCGCGCCCCTTGCGAAGCTCGGGAGTGTCGACGTGGCTTGGGGAAGGATTCATCGGGTGCAACGGGGGGTGTCAGCCAAAAACCTAACACATAGCGAACAGGCCTTTCGAGCCCGAATGCCGCGGCTTGCGGGGGTTTCCCGAAGCTGCCCCGGCGCGGGACTGGAGGCTTGATCGCGCTCCCGGGCCCCCACCGTCTTGCTCGCCGCCGCCGGCCCTTAGAGTCGGGCTTTCTTCTCGATCAAGTCCGCCAGCAAACCAACGCTGAGCACTTGCACCACCGCTACGAACATCAACACCGTCTTGTCGCTGAGGTTCGCGGGGTCTTCCAAGAACAAATCGTTGGCGACAAAGGCGGCCAGCACCAGGCCGAGCAGGATCGTCAAGGGATAGAAAACCTTCAACGGGTTGAAGTACAGCACGGTGCGAATGATCAACGCCGTGAACCCCAAGGTGTCGCGGATCGGCCGGATCTTGGAGTCCCCCGAGCGATGGGCGTAGTTGATCGTGACGTAGTCGACGGGATGGTTGTTCGTCATCGCCGCCAAAGTGATCGTCGTCGTGAAGCTAAAGCCGTTCGGCAGAATCGGCCGGTAGGTCATCACGAACTGCCGGCGGAAGGCGCGCAGGCCCGAGTTGAGGTCCGGAATGCGAGAACCAGCGAGGAAGGAGGCCAAGTGCCGCAAGGCGGCCTTCGCGGGGCGGCGGATCAGGGGGATGTTCACGTCCGCTCCGATACGCGCGCCAATCGCCATGTCGTAACCCGCATCGATGCGCAGCAGGAGGTCCGCGATGCGATCCTCCGGGTACGTGCCGTCGGCGTCGGTGATCACCACAACTTCGGTCTCGGCCAAGCCAAAGCCCGTCTTGAGCGCGGCGCCGTAGCCCTGGTTGTGCCGGTGCTCGACCACGCGCAAGGCGGGGTAACGCTTCTTCAACTCCGCCAACTTAGTTCCCGTGCCATCCGTGGAACCGTCGTTGACGATCAGCACAGTGGTCGGAACACCGAGGTCGAGAGTGCAGAGGCGATTCACCACGCCTTCGATCCCGTTCTCTTCGTTGTAAGCGGGAACGACAATCGTCACGCCTTTGGCGGTCAGATTTTCGGGCTGGTCGGTGACCAGATGGACTGTTCGATTCTCGATGGGGGGCCTCCGGAGGGGGGCGAAGTTTACGGGCTGGCGGGCTATGCGTCATTCCCTCTGAGCAAGAACCTTGCGCGCCATGCCAGTGAGGGGAGCTTCTTGCAGGTCCTCGGGCGAGAACCAGCGCCAGTTGGCGGGGACTTGCCCGCTCACTTCTGCAGCTCGCACCTGGGCGCGAATCGCGTAGCGCGTGATGGCGTGGCGCAGCTCACCGAGGGGCTCCCCGGGGATCAGCAGCTGGGTTGCGCCGTCGAGCTCCCCGCGAAAATGCGTCGGGAAGAGCGCGTCGCCCGGGGCAGTTTCCAGAGTCGGAAACTGCCACAAACCGGCCATCCTGCCCCTTGCAGGGCGTTTCTCGAGCAATAGCTCCCGACCGCGACTGGCCACCAAAACTTCCAAGCGCACCTCCGTGGGCTTTTTGCGCGGCGCGGGAACGGGAAGTTCCTGGACGAGGCCCAGCTCGCGGGCGCGGCACAAAGTCGCCACCGGACAGCTCGCGCAACCGGGATCCCGGGGCGTGCAAAGGGTCGCGCCGAGCTCCATCAGCGCCTGATTCCAATCCCCCGCGCCGCTTTCCTGGGGCACCAAATTCCCGGCGAGAGTCCAGAGCTTTTTCTGCAGGGGACCGGAGCCAGCCACTTCCCGTAGGGCGAAGAGTCTCGCAAACACGCGCTGGACGTTGCCGTCCACCAGGGGCTCCGGCAGGTCGTAGGCGATGGAGAGCACGGCGCCCGCGGTGTAGGGCCCGACCCCCGGCAAGGCCAAAGCCGCCTCACGGGTCCGGGGAAATTGCCCGCCGTGTTGCTGGGCCACGACCACCGCAGCTTCGCGCAACTTGCGGGCGCGGCTGTAGTAACCCAAGCCGCTCCAAAGGGTCAGGACCTCCTCCTCTTGCGCGCCCGCTAGATCCTCGAGCTTGGGGAAGCGCGCGATGAACCGCTCGAAATAGCTGATGACCGTTTCGACCCGCGTCTGCTGCAACATGGCTTCGCTGATCCACACGCGGTAGGGATCGCGGTTCTCGCGCCACGGCAAACTGCGCCGCTCCTGGGAAAACCAGGCGAGCAACTGGGCCCGCAATTGCTTGGCGTGGGTCGGATTGAGGTCGGTAGCAGCCACGGACGAGAGCATACGCTAGTCGGCTGCCTTCAAAGTGCTTTCGTTCCAGAGCCTCAGCATCCAACCTGCAGCGCCCTCCGGACCCGCAGCTGGCTCCGTCGCTTCAGCGAGGAGTTCGGGCGGCGACGTGGGACGCAGGATGAGGCTTTGGGGCGGGATGACTTTTTCACCGGCCTGCTAGGCCAGAGTCGTACACTGCGGCCATGCGTAGCTTCTTGATCGGTCTCTTCGCCGGAATCCTCTTGTCTGCCCTCCGCGCTCCGGTGGGTTTGGAACTTCTGCAGGTCCCCGCTTCGTCAGGGGGCGGGGCGATGGCTTTCCGCGCCGCCGCTCTGCTGGTCGTCGCCGTGGGCTTGATCCTCGGTTTGCGCTCGGCCCGCGTCTCCGTCGGTCCGGTGGCCATCTTGTTTGGCGCATCGATTGGCTACTGGTTGCATTGGTGGCTCAACGGGGTCGAGAGCCCCTACGCCTTGCAGTTCGTGCTCAGCCTGTTGATCGTCACTCTATTGATCGCAGGTCACCAAGGAAGCAGCGACGTCCGCCCGCGCAAGGGGCGCATCGTGTTGCTGCTCGGCGCGGCGCTGAGCGGTTGGTTCTTGATCGACATGGGCTTTCCCGAAGGACACGGAGAAACCGTTGGAGTTGGATTGCTCGGCTTGATCTCCCTGGCAACTGTCGGCCGCTGCACCGGAAAGGACGAGCCGCTCGAAGCAGACGGCGGCCCACCGAACGAAGCGCTTCCCAGCGGTGGCCTCAGTGGAATCGCCGTCTGTGGAGCCGGCATCGCCCTGACCCTGGAAGGCCTCGCGCGCAACACACGCCTACTCGGGGGCGGCTTGGCCGCGGACGACAGCGTCTTCGGCACGGTCTTCTTGGGCTTCGCCTTGATCTCTGCCGTGGCCTTCACGCGCAACATCAAGAGCGCGGGCAACACGAGCGTCGCTCGGGTCCTGGTGGGCTCCTGCACGGCACTGGTCTCCGTTTTGACGCTGCGCTCCCTCGTGAACCTGTCGAGCGACCGCGGACTCCACACGTACATCGCGAACTCCAAAGGCACCATCGGTGAGCTGCTGCCCTTCAGCAGCATGGACCTCGACCTGTCGATGCACGGCATGATCGAATACGACCTCGCCATCGCCGGCCCCTTGCTCGTGCTGCCGGGATTTTTGGCCGGAGCCATGGTCGGGTTGCTACGCAAGCCCGTGGAATTGGCCGCGCTCTTGGTCGGCGCTGCGGGTGGGTTGGCCTTGCTGCCGCGCTTGCTCGAATTCGAATGGAGTGCGTCGGGGATCGTGCAGGAATCGAGTTGCTCCTCCATCGCCATGTACGGAGCGTTGCTCGCAGGAGTGGGTGCTCTGCTCCTGGCCCTCACCAGCAAAGCTCTCGGACGTACGCAGCGTATTGTTGGCGGAGTCGCGGCCATCGCTGCGATCGCAACGGGACAGTTCGTGGAAGCGCCAAGCGTCAAGATGCTTTCCCCCTGGGAGAAGCGCGTCGTCAGCGAAGTCATCAGCCATGACATCCCTGCGGGTTTCCTGACGGTCGAGCTGGACCCGGACGGCCAGCCCTTCGCCACTTTGAACAGGCGCCCACTTTCGCCCAACGCCGCGCAAACGCCCCTCGACCTGGATCGTATTCGCATGTCCTGGGCCATGCTTGGCGAGATCGAAGCGGACAGCAAGCCGAGCGTGCTGTTCGTTGGACAGCTCAACCCGGCGCGGGCCTTGGCACTCGTCGATTTGGGCGCGGGCACCATCGACCGCAGCGCCGCCTGGTCAGATGCCATGCCAATGCTCGAGCAGCAACTCTTCGACGGCAACCCCAACTGGTTCCCGGGCAAGATCCTTTCGATCGCATCCGCGCGCGCAAGGCTGGCCGCGGGCGAATACGACTTGGTGATCGTCCCGGCAGTCAAAGGCTGCGCGCCGACCACCCGCAACCTGGCGTCGACGGGAGACGCCACCGTGGTGGTCTGGTTCGACGCGGGAGCAGGTCTGGAGACCCAGTACATGGGAGAAGGGGTGCTCCTGAGCGCGCCGGGGCTTACGGAAATGTACGCGGCTATTGCGCACGGTCCGCGAGTGCAGCAAGTGGTCGCGAAGGGAGGTTGGGGCGCCCCACGCCTTTCCCCAATCGCGGACCCGCTGCCGCCCGCGCCAATGATGCAAGTGCTCAACATGCGCAAGAACAGACGCGGCGACTTTCACCGAGCGCGCTTCGCCAACCGGCTGGCGAGCGCGGAACGATCCCCCAGTGTGGGCGCAGGTCTCGCCGCGCACTTCAACGCGCAGACAGCGAGCTCGCCCTTCACCTCGGAGATCGACCGCATCGAATTGGTGGACGAGGCGAACCAGAAGTTCAGCCATGCGGCCGCGGGCGCGGAACCGAGCGCACTGAGCGTGGAGTTGATCGAAACCCTTGCGCACCTCTTGCGAGCCCAGCGCATGGTGGAGGAAATGGATCGCTACTTGATCCCACCGGCAGAGCGCCACTCCCCCTGGCCTGCGCTGGAGATTGCCTTGTCGCAAGCCTCCCTCGAGTACCTCGAACCTGAAGCGGCCGTGGAAAGTCTCACGAAAGCCCACGCCACGGGCTACGCGACGGTTGACTCCTTGGCCATGTTGGCGGACGCCCAGAGTCAGGTGGGCGACTTCCACGGAGCCGCCCGCAGCTTGGACCAAGCGCTTGTGTTCGCGCCGCACCATGCGGAACTCGAGCGGCGCTTGGCCATGACTTTGGCCCGTGCAGGGGACGCCCGTGCATCGGACGTCCTGCGACATGCCTTGGAGGACAATCCCGACGATGAAGAGTTGAAGGGATTCTTGGAGATGGGACCCTTACCCGCTCCTGCTGCCGGCTACCACCCGTTGATCTCGAGCGGCGCACACGACCATGGCCAGCACTGAGTCAACCGCCAACGAGTCCCCGGCGGGCCGCACGCCCTTGAGCTGGGCAGTGCGCGCAGGCATCGCGTACCTGTTGCTGGAGATCGGAGCCTTCGCAGGCCTACAACTGCTCGAGTCCAGCCTCGGCGTTGAATTTGATCCGGTGAGCACGACGCAGCTGCCCGCCCCTGTGCTCGAGAAACTCGACTCACTGATCGCCGGGGAGAGCACCTACTTGCAGCACGATCCGGCCCTGGGATGGTCTCCCCGTCCTAACGGATCCACCAAGCTCTACCAGGCCAACGGACAGGGACTGCGCGGAGATCGCGAGGTTTCGATTCGGACCGACCCGGGAGTTGTGCGCATCGCGGCCTTCGGTGATTCATTCACCCACGGGGACGACGTGAACAACGCGAGCACTTGGGAGGCTCAGCTGGAACCCATGCTGAAGAGCGCACAGGTGCTCAACTTTGGCGTCCCCGCCTATGGTGTGGATCAGGCGTACTTGCGCTACATGGAAGACGGCAAGAGCTTCCGACCGAACGTGGTGCTCATCGGGGTGATGACCGAGAACTTGTACCGGGGCATCAATGTTTGGCGACCGTACTACAAAACGAGCTACGACTTTCCCTTGACCAAGCCGCGCTTCAAGCTGGTCGATGGGCGCTTGGTGCTCGTTCCCAACCCCTTGGCCAACCTCAAGGCCTGCGAGCGCTTGCGCGATGATCCCGCTTCCCTCTTGCCACAGATCGCGGAGAACGACTCGCTGTTCTCCATGCAGTATGCGGCCTGCGACTTCGATTTCTTTCCAACGATCCGCCTGGGCAAGATGCTCAATCGGAAGCGCACCCTCGCGGACTTGTCACCCGTGGATGCAACGGGCCGGTTCAAGACGGAGCACGAGGCCTTTGCGGTGCTGACGGCGACCTTGACGGCCTTCGTCGCTGCAGTGCGCGAAGAGCAAGCCAACGTGATGGTGCTGCTCTTTCCGAACGAGGTGCTCCCAAGCGGCTCCCAGCAATCCCAGCCCTACGAACCGCTCAAGGACTGGTTGGACGAGGCGGGCATTGGGTACATGGACTTGCAAGATGGGTTCGATCGATACCGGGCGGATCTCAGGGACGAGGAGCTCTTCGTGGGACAGTTCAATCACTACTCCCCCGCCGGGAACGGATTGGTTGCGCAAGCCTTGCGGGACCAATTGACAGAGAGGGGCTGGGCGCTGCGTTAGCAGGCTTCTGTGAGAAGGCTTGGCGAACACAGCGCGTGCTCAAGAACGAAGTGGATCGCCCATCAGCGGCGCGCGGGTATTTGGCAACCGCGGGGAAGCTTGCAAACGCAAGGGCCTTCGCAAACTGGAGTGGTCGTGACATGCAAGTTGACGGAGCAAACCGAGCACGCGAGCGAACTTGGAACCGACGCCAAATTTTGACGACGGGCAGCTCCTTTGCAGCCGCCGGATTGCTTGGTTGCCGTTCCGCAAATTCCATCACAGAGAGTGATCCGTCGACTGCCAGACTTGGGGCAAGCTCCACAGGAAACTCCGAGCCTAGCCCGTTTGATCCCAACCGAGTCCAGCGTCCGGCAGCCTCTGCTCCGACACCGGATGGACTGCCCGGTGGCCGCTGGCCCGCACCCGATCTTTCAGCGGCCAGAGTGATCGGCAATGTCGCCGGCATCCGGCCCTACCGCCGCGGCTCCGTTCGTATCGAGGCCCAACGCCTGCATGACCGCACGCTGATTCACAACTATGGCCACGGTGGAGCGGGCATCACGCTCTCCCCCGGATCGGCCCTCGAGGTTTTGGATCTGCTGCAGGCCATCCAACCGGGCGTTCAACACGTGGCAGTCCTCGGCTGCGGCGTGAATGGGCTCACGGTCGCGACGCGTTTGGTGGAGATGGGAGTTCGGGTTCAAGTCTTCGCGGAGGACTTTCCTCCCGACACCACATCCGACGTGGCCGGGGGCCAGTTCGCTCCCTCACTCGTCGCCCACGGGCGCGACGACGCCGAGCGCGAACTGTTTCAGCGATCCGTTCAGCGTTCCTTCGAGCACTACGCAACCCTGGTGGGCCGCGGCTTCGGGGTCTTTCCAAGGCTCAATTACACCACCGAGCAATCGGGCTCTGCCTTGCGCCAAGTGCCCGTACGGGATGACGGTCCGGTCCAAGCGTTTGAGCAGCTGCCGATCGAAGGCGTGCAATCCAGCGGCTACGGGTTCTCGACCTTCCTGATCGAACCGCCGACCTATTTGGCACGCTTGCGCGCAGACCTGCTGACCCAAGGCGTGGAGTTTCGCCATGCGCGCTTTGACCGGGTAGAAGACCTGCGCGACCTCACGGCGGATGCCTTGATCAACTGCCTGGGCTTGGGAGCGGGAGACCTCTTCGGCGACGAGCAGGTCGTTCCAATTCGCGGACAACTCGTGCACTTGGAAGCGCAGGACCTGCCCTACCTCTTGAGTCACTCGGGCTACCTTTTCTCGCGCAGTGATGTGCTTGTCCTCGGCGGGACGGTCGAGCGCGGAGTTCGCGATGCAGTGGCCAGCCCCCAGCGTTGCGACCAACTGCTCCAAAGGCACCGCAGATTCTTTGACTCGCAGTGAGCATCCAATTTGAGTAGCTGCGCCGCTTGCTCACGACGCCGGGACACCTCACCGTTATTGCCAGGGTGGGGTGCGCGGCGTGGCTGGTTTCTGCCAAACCCGCAGGGCCAGCTGACTGGACGGGGCCGCTCAAGGTGGCCTGTTGAAGCCCCGCACGGTCCCCCGCGGCCACACATGGGGCCCGCCGAGGTCACTCGGAAGAGCGCTTTCTCCAGATCGACCAATAGGCCACAAGCTCCTATATTTCAGTCGGTTACGGCCAAACACCAAGTTTTCTGGATGTTTTAGACCGAAGAGTCCAAAAGCCGTTACACTTCTTGACCGATTGATCCACAAAGGCTCCTCGCGCAGCCTCCGACTCACCAACGATGAACCTCGACCCCGAAGCTTCCATGGCTGCTCCGAAGAGCCCAACCTCGCCCCTCGTCTCGTTCTTCTACAACATCCGCTGGCTCTCGACGGCCCTCATGGTGGCGCTCATCCTGGGAGCCATTGCCAGCGGCGGGAAGCGCTTGGGCAAGTTCAGCGCATCCGTAGCTGGCTTGGGCGGCGACAAGGAAGCGGCGGCTTCCGCGCCCCCCATGGTGTTCGACCCGTCCATGGACCTGTGGTTCGGTGAAGGGGATCGGGCGGTCACGACTTGGTACGAGATCGAGGACCGCTTCGTGGCCGAGGACTACATCGTCATCGCCATCGAAGCCAAAGACGAGGAGTTCGGCGCTTTCAGCCGCGAGTCGCTCGCGACCATTATGCGTCTGACCGAGCAATTCTTGAAGGTCCCCGGCGTGCGACACGTGCGCAGCTTGACCTACAACCCCTGGATTCGTTGGGGCTCGATCGAAGACGACTTAGGTTCCGAGGAGGGCCTGATCATTTCTGACCTCGTGGAAGTCGACCCGAACGAGTTGACGGACGAGGACATCATCGAGCGCATGGTCGCCATCCTGGGCGCCGAACGCACCGCCGAACGCATCGGGGAAGCACGACTCAGGCAAGTCATCGGAGCGGACGCGGACTTTGCCGACCACATCGGCGAGCCGCTGCTGCTCGGAACGATCTTGAACAACCCCGGCGATACGTCCGTGATCCAAGTTCAAGTCCTGCGTCCGCGGGTGGACGAAGAGCGTCTGATCGAGGAGTTCAACGGCGACGAAGCCGCCAAGCAAATCGCCCCGACGCTCTACTCCGTGGCCCAGCAGCGCCAGTCCCTCGTGGGACTGGAGCATCTCCTGCGCATCGAGCAGGGTCTTGCCGTTCCTTCAGCGCAGTACGCGGACCTGCTCGCCTACGTGGAGGGTATCGAGGACCCGGACGCCCAAAGTGCTGCAGGCCTGGAGCTGATCGATCCGCGCTTCAACAGCATGGCCGGCGCGGACGGCGTTGAACTCCAGAAGTACGATGAGTACGCAGAGCGTGGCGGAATCCTCGTCAACATCGCCAGCGGCGAGCCCGCGCCCCCGGGATTCACGCCCGAGGCGCGCTCCCCCTTCTCCTACCGCATCGCCGGCTCGCCTCTATTCGAGCGCAACTTCGAAGTGGTCGGCATGGGAGACTCCAAGTTCATCCCGCTGATGTTCCTGGTGATCATGGCCCTGCTCTACCTGGTCTTCAGGAACTTGGCCGGCGTCCTGGTGCCCATGGCGGTGGTCTTCGGTTCGATCCTGATCATGGTGTTCGGAAACTTCGCCAAGGGCGATCTGATGAACAACCTGACGATGATGTCCCCCAACATGCTGACCGCCGTGGGCATCGCGGATGCGATTCACCTGGTGGCCTCCTGGGCTGCCCTGCGTCCAAAGTTCGACAACAAGAAGGACCTCATCATGGAGGTCATGCAACGCAACGCCCTGCCGGTGCTGTTGACCTCGCTGACCACCGCGGTGGGTTTCTATTCCCTGACGGTCAGCCACCTGGTTCCGGTGCAGATGCTCGGAACCATGGCGAGCTTCGGCACGGTGATGGCGTATGTGCTCTCCATGACCATGGTGCCCGCGTTGCTCTCGTTGATTCCGCATCACAAAACTCAGGACGAAGCGAAGCACAGCATGGTCGCCGAGTTCTTCAGCATCCCGCGCTCCACGCGCTTCGTCGCGCTCATCCTTGGCAACCGCGGCAAGGTCTTGGCGGGCGCCTTCGCGTTGGTTGTGATCTCCTTTGCGGGGGTCTCGCGGGTGGAAATCGATAGCGACTTCCGCGCCATGTTCCCCGACAACAACCCGACCATGACCGCCTTCAAGTGGGTGGAAGCACGCATGGGTGGGGTCGGCGACTTGGAGATGGTCTTCAGTGGCCCGCAAGCCTCGGGCACCGCAGCCCCTTCCGCACTTAGCGCTGATGAGGAGCCGCGCTTGGCGAAACTCCAGTTGCGCAGGGTTGGGCAATTGCAGCACCCGGACGAGTTCGAGCCCCTCTCGCAGGAGGAGCAGAGCGAGCTCCAAGCGCTCACCGCCAAGTTCGACGCCTGGAACGCTCGGCGCATCGGCGTCTCCACGGAGTTCCTGGCGACCCTCGGGAAATTCGAGCAGCGGCTGCGCAATGAGATGGCGGTACCGACCTCCGACCTCGCCATCGTGACGGACTTCATCAGCCCGCTCGACACCCTGCGCAAGATCAACCAAGTGCAGAACAAGAACAAGGCCTCCGCCTACCGGGTGCCCCGGGAAAGCGACGTGGGGCCGGAATTGCGTGAACCCCGGCTCTACTTCGATGAATGGTCAGAACAGTGGGCCATGACCCCGGGACAGTCCGGGGCCAACTTGATCGCCCAGTACTACTTGCAATACGAGAGCGGCGCGCGGCCGGGGGAGAGCCTGACGACGCAGCTGAGTGCAGACCGCATGCAGTTCCGTGTGCAAGGACGCATCGAGCAGGCCACCTCCATGGATCACTTGCGGGCCATCAATCGTATCCAAGCCATCGCGCTAGAGGAGTTCCCGAGCATCTCGGGAACCATCGACGCCGACTCGGACACCCATGGTTCGGTGGCGGACATGACCCTCTCGGGCAAGACCCTGTTGTTTGCTCGCACCTCGGACCTCTTCGCGACCGGATTCCTGCAGTCCATGTCGATCGCGCTCTTGGCCATCACGCTTCTGATCGGGATCGTGTTCCGCTCCGTGCGGCTCGCGCTCATCAGCTTGATCCCCAACCTCTTGCCGATCATGTTGCCCTTGAGCGTGTTTGGTCTCCTGGGTGTGCCCTTGGATGGCCCGGCGATTCTGGTGTCCTCGGTGGCCCTCGGGGTTTGCGTGGACGACACGATTCACTTCTTCACCAAGTACGCGCGCGGTCGGCGCAACGGTTACGCCCCTCAAGAAGCCCTCGTTCAGACCATGCACGAAAGTGGCGCGGCCATGACCATCACCACCGTCATTCTGGTGATCGGTTTCGGCACGCTGCTGCTCTCCGACTTCTCGCCCAACTTTCAAATGGGAGCACTCGCTGGGGTCATGATTGCCCTCGCATGGCTGTTCGACTTTGTCGTCACTATGGCCGTGCTCAGCTTCGCTGGTTCCTATAACGTCACCGTCAAGGTTCCTGCCAAGGCAGAAGCCGCAGCCGCTTAAGGTCAGTCCAATGATGAAATACACACTGCTCCAAGTCCTGCTCATGCTCCTGGCCGGTCCGCTTGTGGCCGACGAAGTCGCCAACACGAGCGGGGTCGAGTTCCCTCCCGTGCCGACTTTCAATAGCGCGGATGCAGCGGCCCACGGCCTGCAGATCGCCACCTACGCTGAGCAGCGCGACGCCGGCTGGAAGGACGAAGTTGCCCAGGGAACCATGACGCTCTACGCAGCAGATGGGGACTCGGTGCGCCGGACCTTCTCGCGCATGATCTACGAGCGCCCGGGCGAAGGAGACAAGCTGCTGATTCAGTTCCAAAGCCCCGCAGAGATTCGTGGGGTGTCCGCGTTGACCCACGAAAACTCGGGGTCTTCCGATGACAATTGGCTGTACTTGCCCGCCAACAAGCGCGTCCGACGAATCTCTGGCGCCAACAACACGGCGAGCTTCCAGGGCACCGAGTTCACCTACGAGGATCTTTCCAACATCGACCCGGCCGAGTACGAGTGGCGCTTCATGGAGGAGACCACCCTCGAGCGCGACGGAGCGATCCTTCCGGTTCTCAAGCTCGACGCCAAGCCCACCTACAAGGACACGGGCTACTCGCACATTGTCGTCTATTACAGCAGGGAGCACTTCCGTCAGGAGCGCATCGAGTACTACGACAAGGCCGGGGTCAAGCTGAAGGTGCGTGACACGTCCGAGTGGCAGCTGATGCATGGCCGCTTTTGGCGCTCCTACCTGATCACCATGGAGAACCTACAAACCGCGAAACGCACGACCCTGGAGCAATCCAAGGTCTTCCTGAATCTCTCGCTCTACACCAGTTCACGTACCGGGGAGGCGCGCCCCAACTTGACGGAAGAGCTCTTCACCACACGCGCCATGCAGAAATGAGCAGCTCCCCCGCCACTCGATCACGGAGGCGTTTGTCCTGGCTACTCCTGCCCTTGGCTTTCGGTGCTCCCGCTGTGGCCCAGAACACGGACGAGTTACTCGATGACCTGTTCGCGGACGAGGGGCTCGACAGCCTTTTGGATGGGGACTTTGCGGAGGTCGCAGATGGCTCTGCGAATGCTCCCGTCAGCCCCTTGCGGTCGTGGAAGGGTTTCATGGAGATGAAGCCACGCTACTACTTCAGCGACAGAGACCAGGGACGCAAGGACGGGCAGTTCATCGTGAAGTCCGAGTTCGAGATGGACTTCCAATTCGACGACGGCTTGAGCGCCTACTTCCGGCCGCGGGTCTATCTGGACCTGTTCGATGGGGAGGAGAGTCGCTTCGAGCCCTACGAGGCCTACTTCAGCCTCGAGCGCAGGGGCTGGGACCTGCGGGTCGGGCAGTTCGTCGAAAACTGGGGCATCGTCGATACCTACAACCCCATCGATGTCATCAATCGCCGGGACTTGGGAACGGAGTTCCTCGAGACCGACCGGCTTGGGGAGATGGGCATTCGCTACCAGCGCTTCTTGCCTGACAAGGGCGCAATCGGGGAACCCATGGTTTCCGTTTACGCTTTGCCGGTTTGGCAAGCCACGCCCTTTCCTGCGAACGACGCGCGCTTCGGGTTCGACGTGCCGGGGGCGAGCTTCGACGAAGACGCTGGCTTTGAGCCGGACGGCTTTGACCGGGGTATGTACGCTACGCGCTTTCAAAGCACTTTGACCACGGGCCCCATGAACGCGGACGTGCAAGTGCTTGCAGCTCGCGGGCCCGACAGGTCTCCGGGCATTGCGCTCAACACCGCCGGGGACCTCGCGCCTGCGTACTACGGAGCGCTGACCACGGGCTTTGGCCTGCGCGCCGTTCCGAACCAGGACGTCCTGGGCGAGTTCCTCTCAACCCTGACACTCAAGGCCGAGGTCATTCATCGCTCTCCGTACAGCTTTGACAACACGCCGTTCGCGACGCCGGACGACTACTGGGCCTTTGTCCTTGGGGTGGACCGCTCCTTCTATGAAGTGCTCAAGGAGCAAGACAGCCTCACACTAACCGTGGAGTATGCCCGCGAAACAGGTGCAGATGACCCGACCACCCAGCTCCGGATCTTCCAAAACGACCTGATCCTGAGGGGATTCTGGGAGGCAAACGACTTCGAGCGCACCTCTTTTGAGTTGCGCGGTATCTTCGATATGGAAGCGAGCGAGTCCGTCACGGAGGCGATTTTCGAGCGACAGCTCCGCGCTCTGCACGAAGACGTTAAGCTCACATTGCAATTTCAGCATTTCGACTCTGCCGCGGGAGGCAACACGCTCCTCGGCCAATTCCCCGACAACTCCTCCGTGGCCATCGGGCTGCGCTGGGACTACTAGGAACGAACTCTATGACCGGACGCCCCCGTGGTTTTGACACTGCAGAAGTGCTTCAACTAGCGATGGACCTCTTCTGGAAGAAGGGTTACGAGGCGACCGGTCTAAGCGAACTGACTGAACATATGGGCATTGGTCGCCAAAGCCTGTACAGCACCTTTGGGGACAAGAAGCAGCTCTTCCTGAAGGCCTTGGATGCTTATCTGCATACGGGTTACAAAGAGGTTAGCGAAGAGTTCGCCGCAGCCCCCTCCCCCATAGGAGCCCTGGAGGGCTGGCTCGATGCCATGGTCCTCGGCTTGTGCTCCGCACAGGACGGCAGCCGCGGTTGCTTGGCCCTCAACTCCATCGTCGAGATGTGTCCGGACCACGAAGACGTGGTCGAACTGATCCAGGGCCATTTCCGGCGCAAGATCCAACTGGTCGCAGACATGGTCCGCCAAGGTCAAGAAGCCGGCGAGATCCGCAAGGACAAGGACGCCGAGGACCTAGCCACCTTCCTCATGACCGGCGGCGGCGGCTTGATCGTGGCGTCGAAGCTAAAGATGCCCAACAGCCGCGGCCCTGCCACCGCTCAGTTCTTGCTCGAGTGCATTCGGCCTTTGGGCTAGCCGAGCGTCTTTTGCAGAACGCGCGCGGAAGTTCGGCAGGCCCGGGCCTACTCCCGCCTGAGTGTGATCTCGTCCACGACCCAGTTCAGGCCTTCGACAGAGTTCCGCGCAACCAGCTGGTAGCTGACCCCCTTCTTCATGCGGCGGTACTCGCCGGCGTCCATTCGAACATAGAGGTGGTGGCCGTAGTTCCACCAGTTCTGCAGAGCACTCGCCCGCAGCTCTTCCTCGCCCTCGGCCCGCAACAGGAAGATCTGATCTGCACGCTCAAAGAAGGACTTGAAGGGCTTGGCGTCCTCTTGTTCGTTGCAGTCGCCAATCTCAAACATGATGTGCCCATGGCTTGGGTCCTGAACCCCATGCCAGTCCGACCCGATCGAACTGGGCCGGTCCTCGGAGTCGAACCAATAGGCCTTCGCCACGTGGAACGAGTCGCGGGACACCACCGGCAGATTGTCGAGCTGCGAGTGCACTCCAAACAGGTCTGAAATCGTTAGGCAGGTGTAGGGGTTGCTGTAGCGGAAGACGTCGCTCGGCTCCTTGCGTCCGAGCCCCCAGCCGCGGGCGAGGCCAGCCTGCGAGAGATCCTCGAAGGTGTGCACGCGGGTCATCAAGCCCATGTAGTTGGCGTCGAGGGTGTTCTGCCCGAGGTGGCTGTAATTCAACCGGCGCCAGCGACCGTCTAGCCAAACTTCGTTGTAGGTGTGGGCGGCGAAGGAATCCTTGAGGCTGCGCAGGCCCTCGAGAATTTTGGCGCGCACCACGTGGTTCGTCAGGCGTTGCTCCACCATCTCCATGTTGCGCGGATCGGACGCGTCCACGGCGGGGATCGTCACGATGCTGCGGGTCGGGATGCCGACCGCGCGCAAGACGGTAGTCAAGTAGTTGGCGGAGGTCGTGCAAGTCCCGCGGGTTCCATTCTCGAACATGCCCTTGCCGTAGAGCTCATGCTCGAATTGCTCGGCGTCCGTCCAAGACGACTCACCCTTGCTGTTTTGAAACTTCGAGGTCAAGGCGGCTGGAATCACCGGCTGCCCCTCTGTATCGAAGTCGACACTCCAGGCACAGGTTTTCTGGATCGACTTGGCGTGCCCGAGGGCCCACACGGACACTTGCTCGACAATCTCCTTGTCGGTCAGAATCGCCACATCGATATCCGCTTCCTTGAGCTGCTTGATCAAGTCACGCTGCATGGACTTGTCGAAGTTGGTGGTGACTCCAGCCTTGGTGTAAGAGTTCATGGCACGTGCGGAACGCTTCCAATCCTTACGGCCTTCGATCTCCTGGGCGCAGGTGTTCAACGGATAGTGCAGCACCTCGAGCTCGATGTACTGCTCGGTCTCGTGCAGGACTCGGCAGTCCTGAAAGTCATCGTTCAGGGTCTCCTTGTCATAGGTTGGCATCACCTGAATCACGGTGCGAATCGTGTAGGTGTACTCGCGCCGCTCTTGCCAATCTCCGTCGGGAATCCCATCCCCGTCGCTGTCTTTGCTCTCGGGGTTCGTGCCGTACTTGTGGCGTTCTTGAAAGTCGGAGAGTCCGTCTCGATCGCTGTCGACATCGACGCCGGCGGGCCTGGGCACGGCGTGCGGTTGGGCGGAGCCCCCTGCGAAAAGCACAGCGGGGAAACAAGCGAGCAGGATGGAAGCGGGCAATCCGTGCATGGAAGAACTCCTTGGCAGCGGGCAAACGCCGAGCGCCGAGTTCGAGCACACCCCGCGAAAACCCTGTTGAACCTCGTTGCGAATCAGAACCTAGGTACCAACGGGGCCCGCCAGCGTTTCGTACTGGCCGCGGCTTTTTCAGGAATCAGCGACGGGAGGGGCGTCAACGGGCCGGGGACCGTTGACCAAGCCCCGACGATCACGTCAATGGAACGGCGGCCACGGCCACGCTCACCCGTTGAGTCTCCCCAATCGATGGAACCGTGCGGTGGTAGACGAAGGATGGGAAGAGCACCAAGGTCCCTTCCTTCGGTTGCAGCGTGCGCGTGGGGAACTCCTTCTCGAGCTTGAAGTTCGCCGGCGGCCGACCAAACTCAATCCAGCCCGGACGCTCCTCACTCGCCGCCTTCGTCGAGTCGGGAAGCTGAGCGTAGTACGCACCGCTGACCCAAGCCTGAGGGTGAATGTGCGGCTCCTGATGACCTTGCTCGTCGAGGATGGTTCCCCAGAAGCTGATGCGCCAAGTCTTCGGACGACTGCACAGGTAAGGATGATCCGGGTTGGACGGCAACTCATCCAAGTAGCGCTTCACCGAGCGATCCAAGACCTGTTGCATTTCGTGGATCGGGCCCGACTCGTCACGGTTTAGCTCCCCGGTCTGCAACCCGCCGCGGGTCGTGCGTTGATTGGGCTCTTTCTTCAGGGACGGGTGCGTGACGAGCGCCCGCACCAAGGCTTCGTTGAATTTACCCGCATTCGCAAAGCCCTCGAACTCGTCCAACTCGATCGGAACCACGAGTGAATCCAAGTCCATCAACGCGCGGGCCTCTTCCGCACGCCCCAACTCGTTCATCGCATAGGCTCGAATCATCATGGACGACCCAACCCGCGGGTCGATCTTGTGGCAGGCTTCGCCAGCTTCAAGGGCAGCTTGCGCGTTGCCCAACTCCAATTGCACAAGTCCGATGCTGACGTAGGTCTGGGGCTGGCGCTTGTCCATGGCGATCGAACGCTGGAAGGCGTCGAGGGCTTCCTGGGGCCGGCCGAGCATCTCCTG
Source organism: uncultured bacterium (assembly GCA_937905825.1). Lineage (GTDB taxonomy): Bacteria > Planctomycetota > UBA1135 > UBA1135 > JABACD01. Next base: position 2,686 of record CALCXM010000113.1, on the reverse strand, counting down.
GGTCACTCCCACTTCGTTCAACGCAAGGTGGAAGTCGGGCTTCCACTCCACGGCCTTCTCGAAAGCGCGCAAGGCTTCCTCCAGTTGCGACAGGTCGCGCAGGGTCGCGCCCAAGTTGGCGGCGAGCTGAGGGTTCTTCGGCGCGGAGCCCAGGGCCTTGCGCAGATTGATGACGGCCTTCGACGGCTCGTCCATCGCACGCTGGAGGTTGGCGAGTTCAAGCAGGCAACGCGGATTCGTCTTGTCGAGGGCGACCGCGCTCTCCAACTGAACCAAGGCTTGAGCGAGTTGCCCTGCTTGCCGCAAACGCGTGGCGGACTCGAGCTTCTTCGCCACGGGGGAACCGGGCATGATCGGAGCGATCTGCCCAGCGCGCCGGGATTGGGAGGCCTGCTTCAGGCGTTCCGTGCGGTTCATTTTGGTCATCTTCGATAGCTGGGTTGAGAGTGCGTTGGTCGAGCGAGGTGCATTGGAATAGTGCGAGCGCTGGAGGCGCCTATTCGCGGGCGACCTGTGCCGAAACTAGGTCGCCCAGAAGGATCCTACGGCGGCAAGCGTTCAGAATAGAGGCTAGCCGGGAGCTGGGGGACACAATTTCGGGTGGCCCCTGAAGGCTCCGGGAACCGCCACTTGGAACTATTTTCCGGGTGCGCTGCTGCGCGGTGGAACGGCGTCGGAATTCTTCTGGCCAAATTCGCCCGCCCGGCGGGTCGGGGATAGCTTTGGATGTGGGCACTAGCTCGGGCACGAGCCGCTCACACACCGCCCGGCTGTCGGGCCGTCAGCATCGCACTGACGCTTCGCAGCCAAACGCGCCTCTAGGGGTCGTTTCCGCAGCGTTCGCGAGGTTCTTCCAAGCACGCGTCGCGGCACTCACGACAACTGGGACGCCCGCTACGCAGGAGACTCAAACCGTGAACTCGCACTCATTCATCCTTCCCGCCTTGGCACTCGGAACCGGAGCCTTGCTCTTGCTTCCCGCCCAGGAATCCGTGGCCTTCTCCACGATCGGCGGCGACCTCTCGCTCAACCAGCGGGACTTTCGGGTGTTCAACAACTTCAGCGGTTTGAACGCAAACGACCACCAAACTCCGGACCCCGCCTTCCCCGGGGCCGGCGGCGCCGTGCTCGCCATTTGGAAAGCGAGTGTCGAGTGGGGCTCCCTAGCCCACGGCGACGGCAGCGGAGATCCGACCCAAACGAGCTTGGGCGGTAGTGGCGCAAGCTTCGACGCGAGCTACCAAGGGCAAGCCGCGGATGTGGGCGGCATCAACGACAACGTTCACTCACAAATCACTGGCGCGAGCCCCGGCGTTCTCGCCTTCACGGAAGTGCCGATCACCGACGGCTGGCGCATTCGCTACTACGAGAATTGGAACTGGGCCGATGGCCCGGACACGATCAGCGTGCAAGAGCGCGACCTGCAAGGCATCGCTTGCCACGAGTACGGCCACGCTCTCGGACTGGGCCACAGCACCTCGAGCCTCGCCACCATGACCCCGGCGAGCTTGCCGGGGGTCGTCACGGGACGCTCGATCTCGAGTGACGATCGCAACGGCATCCGCTCCGTCTACGGAGTCGCCGACCAAGGCAAGCCGGTCATCTCCGGCGTTCAGGTGCAAGGCAGCACGATCACGATCACGGGATCCAACTTCGACCCCGTCGGCAACAACGTCTGGTTCACCCACGGGGGCGCCACCACCAACGGGGTCCCGGTCAAGGTCACGAACCTGGTCTCCAACGGAACCGAGATGACCTTGACGATTCCCTCCTTGGCGGGGCCCGGGGATGTGCTCGTCCAGCGCGTCGGAACGGCCCACGGGTCGCTCTCGAACGCCTGGCCCACGGACCTCTTGCCCTCCGCACCCAGCTGCCCGGGGCCGGTGTCCTTCTGCAGCACCTCCCCCAACTCCGTGGGGAATGGGGCGCTGATCGGGTCCAGCGGCAGTACGAGCCTTTCCAGCAACGACCTCACCTTGACCGTCCAGGGCTGCCCGGCGAACAAGCCTGGTCTCTTCTATTACGGCCCGAACCAGGCTTCCGCGCCCCTGGGGAACGGTCTGCGCTGCGTCGGAGGGAACCTGGTGCGCCTTCCGGCCGTCTTTACGGGGCCCAATGGGGCCGCCGCGGTCCCCTTGGACTTCGGAAGCAGCCCATTCCTGAGCGGATCAGGGGCTGCAATCCCCGGTGGGATCGCCTATTTCCAATTTTGGTACCGCGACCCGGCGGATAGCGGGGCAAAGTTCAATCTATCGGACGGCCTCAGCGTTCAATACTGCCCGTGATGCCCGAGCCAGTAATCCAGAGCGATTTCGCTCGCGCACCCTAAAAAACTCCACCTCCGAGGGCCAAAAACGGACAAAAACGCACGGGCCATCTCCCGTTCGCAACCTAGAGGCCCTCTGTTTGCAAAAAGAAAGAAAGCCAGGGACCCCCACTCATGACGACTCCCGTCAAAATGGGCGGCGCAGGCCCCTAGCCAACGACTTCACCCAACGTCCAACCCGGCTCAACCCGGGCCTCCCCCCCTTTCTGGATCCCGAGATCCCTTCTTCTTCACCCAACTTAGATCCCATGCGTCTTATCAAAGCAGCCATCCTCACGACCGCTCTTGCAGCGGCCTCCGTGATGGGCACCGCCCAGATTGAACAGCTCAACCTCGATCAAATGGTCGCCCGCACGGACA
>CALCXM010000112.1 GCA_937905825.1 uncultured bacterium | reverse complement strand
ATGGTCGGCTCTCATGCAAGGTCGTAGGCCTCAAGCTGACCGGTGACGAAGAGAACAGCGTCGTGGCGAGTCTCGACTACGATCGCCTCGGGGAGATGGTTTTCGAAGCACCCAGCGCGGAAGCGACCTTCACCTTGCCGACCCTGCGCACGGTGACCTTCGCGATTCTGATTGACGAACGTAACCTGGACGAGGTTCAGCCCGAGTCCGCTGTGGGCGGAAGTCTTAAGCGGGCCCTTGGCACACGGGAAGCGCGGGTCATGGCCTTGAGTTCTTTCCTCTCCGCGTCGGATCTCAAGCAGGTCGCGAACATGAGTCCGGCGGATCTAGAGAAGAAACTCGGTGGACGCATCGACTACTTGATCCGCGGCACGGCCCGCTCGCGCTTTAGCTCGAACAACGGCAACATCTTCTACTGCTATGGCGGCGGACGTTTGGAGCTGATCGACATTCGTACCCATCAGATCTTGCGGACCTTGGACTTTCCGGTGACGGGCACCTCGTTCAAGAAACCCAACCGCTCGAAGGTGGATGCTGGTATCAGTGCTTTGATGGCTTTCGCGGAGGAGGCCGAGAAGAGCTTCATGAAGTCGATCGACACGACCTTCCAAGTCGAGTAGCTCTCGATCTCAGACAGTGGATCTCCTTCGAGGCCCAACGCATTACCAAATGCGTTGGGCCTCGACCGTGCAGGACCCCATTTGGTTCTGAACCTGCCCCGTCAGGCACAGCACACCGAACTCCGTCAGCCGGTGTCCATCCCGCTGGTAGATGTCCGGGAAGAGCACCACCTCCGCCAAGCCACTCTTGTCCTCCAGGGTGAGAAAGCGCATCCACTGGCCCGTGGACGTGGCCACCCGACGACTGGCGACGAGCCACCCGCGCAAGGTCACGCGCCCACCGTCGAGCCCATGGATCGAAGCGCAGGGCACCGGATTGACCGGACCCCCGCTGGCGAAGCCGCGCTCTTGCTTGCCCTGCACGCGATTGCGGGCGAGCCGGGGAAAGGCCCGTTGAATGCGCTCGTCCGAAGGGGTCGGGAAGATCACCGTGGGATGATCGTTCACGGTGAGCCCCATCAACTCGTACTCGAGCACGCCCCGCTCCCGGGGAGAAAGATCCGGCAAGCCCGGCAAGACCACGGCGGGGGTTGGAGGCGCCGGGAACAGACTCGCGCTCTCCCCGCGGGAGAGCTTCGCATTCCCGAGCCCGATGCCCCCGCGCCAACCGGCGGAGTTGGCTTGGGCCGAAGCGACTTGCTCTTGGTTGCGCTTTTCCGGCGTGTGGTGACAAGCGGCCAGCTGCGCGGGGTTGAGCCCATCCGCTCCGCCCCGCGAAAGCTCCCGCGGAATGCGCCGCTGGTTCGAACGCAAAAGATGCAAACGCCACAGGAGCTCCGGCCGCGTGCGATCGAAGCCATCGAGGGCGCCGCATTGAATGAGGTGCTCCGCTTCGTCCGTGTGCGGCGCGCAACGCTCCAGAAAGTCCGGCATGGAGAGGAACAGCCCCGTGGCTTCGCGCTCGGCCAGGATCGTCTCGAGCAAGTTGCTGGAGAGTCCCTTCACTCCCCCGAGCCCCACGCGCAGGGCTGGTGTTTTGTTTCCTGTGCGCGCTCCCAGCCATTCCACTTGGAAGTCGATCTGGCTGCGGTTGATGTCCGGCGACAGGATCACCGCCCCCAAGCGGCGCGCTTCCTCCACGTAGACCCGTTGCTTGTAGTACCCGGTGTGGCTGTTGATGAAGGCTGCCATGTAGACCACCGGATGGTGAGTCTTCAGCCAAACGGCCCGGTAGGCGATGCGTCCATAGGTCACCGCGTGGGCCTTGCAAAAGCCAAAGGAAGCGAAGTTTGCAATCAGGTCCCAAGCGTTCTTGGCGTCCAGGGGATCGATGCCTTGCTCCTCGCAACCCTTTTGGAAACGTTGGGCCAGGGGCACGAGTTCCGCGCTGCGACGTTTTTGCAGAGCGCGCCGCAAGAGGTCCGCTTCCGCTAGGTCCATGCCCGCCAAGGCTTGCGCCACACGCATGACGTCTTCCTGGTAAAGCATCACTCCTTGTGTGTCCCACAGAACGTCGGTCAAACGCGGGTGGGGCGGCGTCGGTGCCTCCAAACCTCGAAAGCGCCGCACGTACGCGTCCTTCATGCCCGAGCCCGCGGGGCCCGGTCGAATCAACGCCACCGCTTGAATCACCGCGTCCATGTTGCGGGCGCCGCTCTGTTGCAAGAGGTTGCGCATGCCCGGGGACTCCACTTGGAAGCAGGCTAGGGAGCGCCCTTGGGACAAGCAGTCTCCGGTGGCTGGATCGTCCTCCGCGATTCCTTCCAAGTCGACTTCGATGCCTTGCTTGGCCAGTTCCTGAACCGTGTCGTCGAGCACGGTCAAGGCACGGTTGCCGAGCAGGTCCATCTTCACGAGGCCAATCGCTTCCACCGCGTTCTTGTCGAACTGGGTCACCACCATGCCCTTGGCTGCCCGTTGGCAAGCGACGTAATCGGTGATCGGTCCCGGAGCGACGACCACTCCCCCTGGGTGCAATCCGAAGTGACGGGGCGCGCCGATCAAGTGCTGGGCTTGCTCCATGACCTTGCACCAACGTTCGTCCTCGTAAGGAAAGTCGCGGGCCTCGGGAGTGGAACGAAAGGCGCGGGCGATGGGATTGCCCGGGTCCAGTTGGACCTCCGCTTGAAAGCCATCGAGTTCGTCCTCTTCCGCCGCCACCGAAGCCCCGTCGAAAGCGGAGGCAGCGGCACCCGGCGCGAAGTAAGGCAAAACCTTGGACCAGCGGTTCACCACCGCCGGCGGAAAGCCGTGCACCAAAGCCGTCTCGCGAAAGGCGGAACGCAAGCCGAAGGTGTTGAGGGTCGAGATCATGGCCGTGCGGTTGGCTCCGAAAAGCTCGTAGACGTGTTCTGTGACCTCGTCCCGTCGCCGCCAACAGAAGTCCAAGTCGATGTCGGGCCGGTCCTTGCGCGATGGATTGAGGAAACGCTCGAAGATCAAGTCGTACTTGAAGGGGTCCGCGTCGGTCAGCTTCAAGCAGTAGGCCACCAAACTGTCCGCCGCCGAACCGCGGCCCACGCAGGGAATCGACTGCTCGCGGGCGTACTTGCCGATTTGATCCACGAGCAGGAAGTAGGCGGAGAACCCCAAGCGTTCGATGGTTTCGAGCTCGTAGTCCAAGCGTCGCACGACTTCCGGGCGCAGGGGCCGGTAACGTTCTTGGGCTCCTTGAAAGGAGAGCTCGCAAAGTTTGGAGTACGCGCTTTCCTGGGGCGCCAAGTCGATGGCAGGGAACAACACGCGGTCGAGCGGCGGGGAGTAGTGGCAACGCTCGGCCACTTGCAGAGAACGCGTGAGCATGAGCGGCACCCCTTCCACGCTTTCGGTTTCCCAAGGACCCGCTAGGTCTTCCAAATCCGCGTACAACTGGCAGAGCTCTTCCCCGCTAGCCAGGTACGAGCCCTCTGGAGCGAGCCACTCCTCTGGCAAGTCCTCGAGCAACGCGTTGTGTCCGATCGCCACGCGCAAGCGGTGATCCTGCGCGCCCGCGGCATAGGCGTAGTGCACATTGGGCGCCGCGACGATGCCGAAGCCCGTGGCCCGCGCCGCGTCGATGAGGTCCGCACTTCTGCGGTGCAAGTCCGCCGGAGCGATCGCCACCAAAACGCGGTGCGCCGCAACCCGTCCCATCAAGCCGATGCACAGGCGCGGATGATCGACCAGGTAGATCAGGCCTTCCTGATACTTCGTCGCCGCGCGCATCAGTTGGAAGTCCTCCACGTTCAGCTCGCTGCCCACTTCCCCCGGATCCCCGCCGAGTTGCCGGGCGGACACGAGCTTGTTCAAGTTGGCAAAGCCCACCTCGTTCTCCACCAGGGCCACGAGGCGCCCCTCTTCATCATGGGGATCGGAAATCTCCGCCCCGAGGATGGGCCGCAGACCGCGCGCCCGAGCCGCTTTGATGAAGTCGATCCAACCCGCGGTGTTGTCCGAATCCGTCAGGGCCAGGGCGCCTAGCCCAAGCTCTCTAGCCCGCTCCAAGAGCACCTCCGGAGCGTTCACCCCGATCATCATCGAGTGGTGCCCATGCACCCTCAGGGGCGCGTACAGGGGCGCGGGTTCGGCTCTGGGGTCCGCGTTGGGATTGGGGGGTTGATGAGGAGCCCGAGACTCGGGCTCGGACTCCCCATCGGACCGCAAACTAGAACTAGGGTGGGCTTTTCTCACAGGGCTCTCGATGCTGTGCCACGACGCACAACTGGTCGAAAATGGCTCTAAAAGGCCCGAAGGACCCAAAAGAGGACATGCTTGGAAAACGATGTCTCGAAAACGACGTCCGCGCACCACGACAGGCCCACCCATCACGCAGGATCGAAGGCTCCCCGCACCCAAACTCACCAAGATCGATCGGTGGGGCCAGGTGACCTCAGCCAGCCGGGCACGGGGGACTTCGAAGAGCCACCCTAACAGAACCCTAAAGTTTGTCTAGCGCCCTTTTGCTCCCACCGAGAATTGGGAAGGGGGCGCGGGAGGGGTCACGAGGGCTGCCTTGGCTTCCAGATCTAAGAACAGGGCCTGGCAGTGGCGGATAAAATTTGGAGAAGCGCGGGTCAGATTCGGACCTCACTACGACTGCGATGGTGAGGACCAAAATGAGAACAACAGAAGTAAAGATAGAGGAGCTACTCGGCCACTCGAAGTGGGTGGGGCAACTCGCGCGCAGCTTGGTACGGGACGACGCGAGGGCTGAAGACATCACCCAGGAGACTTGGGCGGTCGCCATCGGAAGCGGCAGGCCTCCGCGCAAGCTCAAGCCTTGGTTAGCTGGCGTGGTTCGAAATTTAGTTGGCAGCGAGTACCGAACCGCAGCGAATCGCAGCGCCCGGGAAAGGCAAGCATCGCGGGCAGAGGCGACCCTCGCCGTGGACGAGGTCTTGAGTCGAACCGAGCAGGTGCGCCAACTGGATGAGCTGGTGCATGACCTACCAGCCGTGCAGCGTGACGTGTTGTTGCTGCGCTTCTTCGAAGGCTTCTCCCCGAAGGAAACTGCTAAGGAACTTGCGATCCCCATCGCAACCGTGCGCTCTCGGACAGCGCGAGCTTTGGAGGTTCTTCGCCAGAAGCTCGATGGAGCGTACGGAGATCGAGAGACTTGGCACCTGGCCTTGCTGCCGTTGACTCGGGTGTCCCGTGGCGGTTTGTCGTGGGCTTCCTCGATTCCCTTTCTCGGCGGGGCTCGTTTGAAGCTGCTTGCGGTTGCGGGCTCAGCCACTTTGCTGACGACGACCGGCGCGCTTGTGTGGCTGGAACCCTCCGCCGAAAGTAGCGTTGATTCTGAACATGTGCATTTACCGGCAGAGGAATCTCTCGCCGTCATTCAACCCGTTGCCACACCACCGCAGAAGGACACCGAGCGCCGCGAAGGGATCGCTCTCGTGGAGTTGGCAGCAGTGCCCGAGTCCGAGCAAACACCCGGGGCAGCCGCTGCGGAATCCCTACCGGGTCCGATGACACCCGGGCGAATTACGTTGATCGGACTGGATGGCAGTGAGCACTTCACCGCTTCCGGGAAAGGAGTCGCTCGCCTGGAGCAGGGATGGGAGTGGAGCATGCGGTCCTTTGACGTGCACAACGGACGTTTTGAGATCGAACTGGGAGAAGCGGAGCGGTTCGAGTTACGCCGCCTGACCCTCGATGGCCTTCCGGCGCTGCTGGAGGGGGAGAAACAGCTCATGGATCTCGAAGGGGGTCCCCTCGTTTTGCGAGTTGTCCGTCCCCCCCAAGTGCAACTCTCCGTTGTTGATGAGATCACCGGGATGCACTTGAGGCACATCGAACTAAGAGACACAACGAATGGGGCAGCGGGAAAAGCGTTGATCCCGACCATGCAGTGGAACCTGCGCTTGCTGGGCGAAACCACATCACCCCTCGTGCTGTATGCGGTGGCGGAGGAATCGCGGAGCGAGACGTGGAGGTACTTGGTTCGCAGTCCAGGGTACGCGTGGAAATCGATCGTTCTCGATATGCGAACAGCCGGTGCTCATGAAGTCCGACTCGAGCGCGCAGCAGCGCTGAGCGTGGAGTTGCTCGACTTGGGTCCTCATGGGGAAGCCGAGCACATCAGGCTCTTCAAAGTCGATACGACAGACGGGACCAAGGAGTCCCTGGTGACTCAGGCGCGTGTGAACCTTCGGCCACTTCAAATCTTCGAGGGCCTCCCATCAGGGGACTATCGCGTGCGTCTGGAGATCGGTAGCAACGAGAATCGCCGACACACGATTGCGGAAGAGCACGTAGTCCTGCGCCCGGGGGAAGACCGACACGTTTCCCTGGATCCGGAGCCACTCGAGATGCCCGACATGGTTCAGCTCGGGGGAGTCGTGACGGTTCCAGCAGAATGGGGCGCGAGTGATTTCACGATCTACGCTGAACTGCTCGACGTGGCACTCGGAAAGAACCGATCGGAACACACCTTGGCCGCAAAGGAGCTCGTCCCCGTTGCGAACCTCAAGGACAGCTACCGATTCGACTTCGGTTGCCTGCAAGCCGGGACCTACCAGGTCGGGTTGCGGGACAGCGAAGACATCTTGCGCCAACTCACTCCCTGGGAGGTAAAGCTCGATGTGAACCACCCTGGAGAACTCCACCTGCAGGCGCCGGCACCCGCGCAGGTCGAGGTTTCCCTGTTAGGAATAGCCGATACGGGGTCCTACAGTCGACTGCTCTGGTCCCCTCTAGGCGCAGAACGAGGTGGTCCTTCGGAGGGCCAGCTGAATATGAAGAGTGGGGTCGGCGGGACCTTCAAGTTCCGAGCGATCAGCGGTTGGATACGCCTGCAGTACCTTGATCCTGAGTACGCCTTCCTATCAGAAGATGTCTACGTCGCTCCAGGAACGAACCAGTTCACGTTTCAGCTCAGATCCAAGTGATGGGGTCGTGCTCTAGCCCTTGGCCGCCGCCGGCGCGGGCAAGGAGAGGGGCTTCTCAACGCACAGGAACAGCAAGCCGGAAGGCAGCAGGGTGAACGCGAAACAGGGCAGCAGCAGCAACCAAAACAGCGCGGTGTGCTGGCCGGCAGCGGGGTGCAGGCGTTCGAAGACGAGGAACAGGAACTTCAGTCCGAGACCGTGGATCAGGTATTAGGAGTAGCTCATGTTCCCGAGCCAACGCAGGGGCGCCCGACTTCGAAGGCTCCAAAAGTACACCACGGGCGAGGCTTGGGGGATTCGAGGCGGGAATAGATCCGAGGACCGCGGCTTGGGCGTGAGGGCCGGGGATAAGCTCGATCCTTAACGGCGAGGGGTACCCTTCCGGCCGACTCGCGGGTTGCATCCACGACTAGAATGGAACGAGCATGGATCTCGCGCCGTGTTTGCGGAACCTGTAGTCCCATGGCTCCAGGTGAGCTAGAGCCAGCAATCCGTCCACCAAAGGAACACCCGCTCCACTCCTTGTCCAAGACGAACCCAAAGCTCAATCGCCTCGCCGGAATCGCTCTCGTGCTCGCCGCGTTGGTGGTCGGTGTGCTGTTGCGTCGGCCTAGCGCTTTCCAGGAGCCCGTGCTCGAGCCAGGGATTGGCTCCAGCGGTTATCAAGCGCGCCCGGAGTCGCAAGCCCTGCCGGATCTGGCCATGGAGAATCTGGCCGTGGAACAAGAACTTCACCGAGCGCCGGCGCAGGAACCGTCCGAGGAAGCGGCTGTGCGGAAGAGGCGGGACGACTTCACTTACGGAGTGAAGGGCATGGTCACCCACTCCCCCTTGGCCGAGACTGCCCTGGAGTTGGCGCAAGACGGAACGCTTCGCCCGACGACTCCGCGGGGGACGATTCGCGCTGTTGACTCCGCAGGCGTGGCGATCTTGGACCGTTTTGGAAACGGTGGCTACTACCAGATGTTCGGGCTCTCCCCCGGATGGTGGTTCATTGAGATCGACGCAGACCGGCATGGGCGCGCATCTAGCAATGTGCTGATTACGGAAGAGGCGCCGCTCGCAAGGCTCGATTTCGAACTGGTTCTCCCACCTCACTTGACGGTGCACGTTGCGCTCGCGTCAGATGAAAGTGGGCATGAACAAGACAAGCGGAACTTGTACTTGGCCGCCCACCCGACAGAAGCGGTCGGGCCGAAGACCTCATGGGATTCCCTGGAACTGCTCGCGAGCGGAGCGGGGCGGCTCTCGTGGGAGGGCGGCAAGCGCAGCTTGTCTACCTCGATCCAAATGGACCTCCCCAACGACGGTCCGACGAGCCTGAGTCTCTTCTTTGAGGATCGCTGGATCGCTAGCCGCGTGAAGGCCGCGGGAGAGATGTCCATCGACTGGGAGTTGTCCCAGGAAGAGTGGTCTGTGAAGCTTGGGAGGCTAGAGGTTCAGCTGGTGGATGCCTCGAACGGCAAGGCCCTGGATTACCACATCCAAACTCCCCAATGGGATGCCAAGCGGGCGAGCACAGAGGCGGTAGGCACGACGACGTTTCTGGACGTACCCCCCGGGTGGCGAACCCTATTCATCGAAGGCGGTCAGCACGAGTCGGGCCAGCACAAGGTCTTCGTAGGTTCGGGCGCGGACGTAAAGAAAACCATCTCCCTCAACCGGGGAGTTCGTATCTCGGGGTCCGTGATTCGTTCAGATGGAGAGCCGCAGCAGACGCATATTGGTGCGTGGCTTGTCGATCAGGAGTCAGGCGAGCTAACCAAGTCTCCGACGGCGACATCTTGGACGAGTCACCATGGAGAGTTTCACTTCAGCGGGATGCCTCCCGGTACCTACTTCATTCGAAACCTGCGAACCGGGGAACACGGCATCCGAACCGGAAAGCCCTTCCCGCGCTTCGGGACGGGGCTTGTCCGAGTCGAAGCACGTGCGGACCAGACAGGGGTTGTGATCGAGCTGAGCCGACTGGGAGATCTTGTCCTCGAACTCTCCCAGGAGCCCCAGGGATTCGTGCCTTGGAAAGTCTTCGACGAGTTTGGGAGCATCATGTGGCAGGGCCAATTTAGAAGCGCCGCACCGACACGCCTGTGCCTTCCGCTCGGGACTTATCGCTTAGAAACCGAGGGGTTGGCCGGTGTGCGGAGCTCCCGCACAATCAACATCGGAGCCGGAAAACAGCGCATCGTTCTTTGATCTGATAGCGGTCTGGAGCTCTCGCGCCTTCGTTAACGCGGCGGGGGACGGGGGTGCTTCCAAGACGTGAGCTGCGGGTCCTTCTGGCAAAGTTGCAAGACCAGGATCCCCAAGTCGATGCCCATGTCCTTCCCGACCGGCTTGCATCCACGACTAGAATAGGACGAGCTTGGATTTCACGCAGGGCTTGCTGAACCTGTAGTCCCATGGGATCAGGATGGATAGAGCAAACACTCCGTCCATCAAAGGAACCACCGCTCCACTCCTTGCCCAAGACGAACCCAAAGCTCAATCGCCTCGCCGGAATCGCCCTCGTGCTGGCCGCGTTGGTGGTCGGTGTGTTGTTGCGTCGGCCTGCCAAATCCCTGGAGCCGGTGCTCGAGCCGGGCCAAGCCATCGGGGCTGTTGAGGCGACCGCGGGATCCCTAGCTATCCTCGCGCCGGACGCGGGGGAGATCTCCGAGCCTGGGAGCATGGGGCGCACGCCTCTGCATGAGTTGAGGCCAAGAGAGCTCGCGAGCTCGGAAGCTGCTTCCAAGAAGCGGAGCAAGTGGGACTTTGGTGTTGTTGGGTACGTGCGCCAAGACCCATCCGAGAAGGGCTTCACGAGTAGGCGCATGTCGGGTGGGATTCGCGCTGTGGACTCGAAGGGAGACGAACACAGTGAGCGACTAGAGTTTGACGGTGAATTCAACCTCTATGGGCTTCATCCCGGGTGGTGGGTTGTCGAGTTCGAAACGGGTCGCACAGGACACGGTTCGACGAGGGTGCTCCTCACGGATGAGGCTCCCGTCGCCACGATCGATTTTGGTTTGGTCTCACCGCCGAGCCTGGACATCGAAATCTCCATCAAGCCGGATTTTCCGGCGAGCGAAGCCAAGGCCCTGAACCGCAGGAGGAACCTCTTTGTGGCGGTTCACGAGGGTCCAGACTCTGGGCCGGAGACGTCTTGGGAATCCCTCGATGTGATGGCGAGTGGGAAGGGCACTTTGCTATGGAGGGGCGCAGGCTTGGCCCTCGAGACCGAGGTTTTCATGGTGTTGCCAAGTGATCGCGAGCTGAACTTGAGCCTCTTCATGGAAGATCGTTGGATCGCGCGTCGAGTGAAGGCGGAGGGCGAGCGCAGCATTCGATGGGACGTAGGGGCAGATGAGTTCACCATGGCGCTTGGCCGACTCGAGATCGAATTGGTGGACGCACGCAACGGCAAGCCCCTGGACTACCCGATCCAAACTCCCCATTGGGCAGCCGACCGGGGAGTTTCGATGGGGGTCGGCAAGGCGACGTTTCTAGATGTCCCTCCCGGCTGGAGGACGCTGTTCATCCAGGCGGACGATCACGAAAGCCGCGAGCACAAAGTCTACGTTGGGCCGGGCGAGGTTGTGCAGAAGACCATTCAGCTCCATCCGGGTGTTCGGATTGCGGGGGAGGTGGTCACCTCGGAAGGCGATCCCGTTCAGACGTACATGGCGGCTTGGCTCGTCGATGCCATCTCGGGCAAGCCTCCGTCTTCACCTACGCGTGTGATCTGGACCAGCCACCACGGAGAGTTCGCCTTCAGCTGCATGCCCCCCGGGACGTACATGATTCGGGATCTCAAGCCCGGAGAGCATGGCATCGAGTCTGGAGCCAACTACCCGAGCTTTGGGTCCAGCCTGATCCGAGTGGAGGCGTCCATTGACCGAGAGGGCTTGGTTGTCGAGTTGGAGCCCCTCGGAAGCCTTGTGATCGAGTTGGGGCAGGAGCCTCAGGGACCCGTGAGCTGGAAGCTCATCGATCAAAGCGGCCATCCCATGCGACGAGGACAACTCAAGAGCCTCGCACCGCTACGCATTGCGTTGCCCGTCGGAACGTATCAGTTGGAGAGCGAAACAGCTGCGGGTGTCCGGGACACGCGAACACTCAAAGTGGGTGGGGGAGAACAGCGCGTCGCTCTCTGAGCGCGGGGCCCGTTCCAACCCTTCGAAGCTTCGCTAGCGCGGAGGCGGAAGCGGTCGCTTCCAAGGCGTGAGCCGCGGGTCCTCCTGGCAACGTTGCAAGGCCAGGATCCCCAAGTCGATGCCCATGTCCTTGCCGACCGGCGACACGCCACGTTGCAGGTTTTGGGTCCACGTCAGGAAGTGTTCCATGCGTTGACTGCTGAGGTCGTCCAGTCGAAGTTCAAGGCGCGCAAGCTGGCGCAGCGGGGTGCACGTGCCCGTGATTGGAAGCTCGTTCAATTGTCCTGTGGCGATGAGAAGCTGAAAGCGTTCGATCATCTCCCCTGTACGAGGAGCCAGCTGGTCTCGCTCGATCCAACCTTCCTTCTGGGGCTCGGGCAGCTCGTCAAACTTCTCGGCGACTTTCCACCTGAGACGGAGCTCTGGGAGGGCGAAGTCGGAGCCCCTAGGCGGAGGGTACAGTTCGAGCCAGTTGCTCAACTCCAGCCAATCTCGCTCGAGCATGTTGATCTCGCGCAGACCGAATCCATTGGCGAACCAGTTCGTGCGCGCGCCGATCAGGGCAAAGCAGGAGACAAAAGCAAACAGGAGGGGAGAGAGAAATCTCATGGGCTGAAGGGTGTCGGGCCCTGACGAGTCGGGGCGGGTCAGTGCGGTGGACGAGGTAGCTCGGCGCAAATTCCCGGTTCCCTGAAAAGCTCTACCTGCGGGTCCCCGGATCGCTCTCTTGGGGCAGCCATTCCGTGCCGAAGCCCTCCTGTCCGCGCTCTCGATGTCCCCGTCATGGTTTCCCCCGGGCCGATCTCCTATCCTCCGCTCCTATGAGACGTCCCATGAGAAGAGCGCAGCGCGAGGCCGGCCAATGACTTCCCCTTCGAGTTCCGTGCAAGACGCCGTGAAGTCCCTGGTTGCCTATGAAGGCAAGGTCGTGCTGGTGACCGGAGCTGCCGGTCAACTCGGCAGCGCGCTTTCGACGGCCTTCGAAGCGGCCGGAGCAAAGGTCGTGCGCGCTGACTTAACGGCCCAGGAAGACGCAGGCATCATCACACTCGACGTCGCCAATCAAGGGAGCGTCGACGCCGCCTTCGCCGCCGCGCGCAACCTGCACGGTCACATCGACGTGCTCATCAACAACGCTGGCGTGAGTTGTTTCGAGCCCTTCGACGAGCGCAGCGAAGAGAACCTCGACTGGGTCTACAACGTGAACCTCAAAGGCCCGTTCCTTTGCTTGCGCGCCTTCGCTTCCGCCTTTCCCCGGGAAGGCGCAACCGGCAGCATCGTCAACATCGCGTCGCTCTACGGAGTGGTCAGCCCCGACCCGCGCATCTATGCTGACGGCGACCGACGCAACTCCGAGATCTACGGCGCCACCAAGGCCGGCGTGATTCAAATGACGAAGTACTTCGCCGTGCATCTCGCGGATCGCCGGGTGCGTGTCAACGCCATCTCCCCCGGCGGCATCTTCAACCCGGAGGCTCCCCAAGGCGCGAGCTTCATCAAGAACTACGAAGAGCGCTGTCCCATGGGGCGCATGGCGAGAGTCAGCGACATGGTCGGCGCGGCGCTCTTCCTCGCCTCCGATTCAGCGAGCTACGTCAACGGCCACAACCTGGTGGTCGACGGTGGTTTCTCGGCTTGGTAGAGCAGCGATTCGATTGCTCGGCAGGGGACGTTCGCAGATCGCACTCCCGAGGGAATTGCGCGATCGCGTCCCAAGGACGGACCCACTCGCGGCCGCGCTCGAATTCCCCTCTGGCCCGACGGACGGAACCGAGCCCTGCCGCTTGGACGGCCGAACCCGGCCAGGGACCTAAGTTGTGACGGGCGCGGGGGCTCCAAAAGAGCTTTGAGGTCGGGCTCACCCAATCTGGATTTGCGTTTTTGAATGACCTAGAGTGCAATGGATTCTTAGAACCTGCATTCATCGGCCTAGGGCTGATCGCTCCGACTCAAAATGGCTGACAACGACATCATTCCGCGCCCGGATGGCGCACAGGCTGGGGGGGCATCGGCCACCCCAGGAAAGCGGGCCGAGCTGCAAGAGTCTCGTCTGCGTGCGATGGTGCTGAAGGAACGGCAAATCTCCGAGCGCGCCTTGGAGGAAACCCTGGAAGCGCGCGAGATGCGCGATCAGTATCGCCGTGTGTTGGCAGCGTCCCTGCGCGGCGAAATGATTCTGACCGACAAGTGCACGGAGCTCTCGGTTGAATTGGACAAGCGCGCCGCCTTGCTCAACGAGTCTCTGGCGGAAGCGGGTCGTTGGAAGGGCAGTCACGACGAACTCTCCATCCGTTTGGTTGGCTTGAGTTCCGCGAAGGATGAGCAGGTGGCCGCGATCAAGGCCGAGTTGCACGAGGAGCGCCAGCGCTATGAAACCGCCATGCAGAAGGCGACCCTCGAGCGCGGCATGGCGGACGGCCGGGTCAAGGAGTTGCAAGCGCGCCTGGATTCGGAGATACCCGCGGCACGCATGCTGCGGGTGCGCGCGATTGGTTTGCACGTGGGTGCGGGGGTCGCCTTTGCTTCGGCGATCGCCTTCCTACCACCGCTCTTTCGCGCGCTCTTCGGATCCGCCACCACCGAAGAGATGCAACTGGCCGTGGGCCTCGATGGCTGGGGTCTGTTGGGGACTGAGTTTTGCCTGCTCGCCGTCGCGCTGGCGCTCTTCAACATGGGCCTTAGAGACTTCCGCGCTAGCGCTCGCGCGTAGACCCGGTTAGCGCGCCGAACTTTTTGGCGGGACGCTGATGCGCACAACCTTCAGCTTGGAGGGTTTGCCTGAAACCGTCCAAGCAGCGACGACGCCTCCGGGGACGCTTGTCATGCGCAAGAATCCGCTGGCCCGTTCGTTGGGGACGCGCCCCAGGCTGAAGGGCTCACCCGCGGAACTCCCAAGGGTCACGAGTTTCGCGCGCCACTCCGAATGGGAGCCTTCGATGTGCTCCAACCAAGTGACGAGGGCTCGACTTTCGTCGATGAACTCCAAGTCCACTCGCCCGACGGGGGCTCCGTCGTCGATGACGAAGGAAAAACCGAAGGCTCCTCGGTCTCCCGTGGCAGAGCCCGTTGCAAAAGCAGCGTAGACGCGCCCGCCTCCAACTCCAGCTCCCGTGAACCAAGCAATTCCATGCTTGTCGCCATAGCTGGCCAGTTGCGGTCCGTTGACCGGACAGCCTTGAATCAGCCAACCGTCGTCGCGCACAACCTTGGACTTCGACCAGCCTCCGTCTCTTAGGAAAGAGATCGATATGTCGCGCACTTCCTCCGTTCCGCGGTCGCGATAGGCGACGAGGGGCACGCCCGCGTCTCCGAGCGTCAGGGATGTTTGACAGCAATCACAAACGCGCTCGTCGATGACCAGTTCGTCCCCAAGGGTTCCGTCCCGGGCAACCGTGCGAGAGAGCAAGCGCATCGCTCCATTGCCGGAGGCTTGTTCGCCAATGTTGCGGCCATCGAGCCAGACGGCCAAGAACTCAGAGTCGTTCAAGGGAACGACGGAGACGAACCCATGCTCCCCGCTCTTCAAATCGTCGTGGAGCTTGCGGGCCTTGGACCAGGTTTTCCCGTGGTCAACGGAGAGCGACAGTTCCGCGCTGTATCCGTGCTTGCTGCCGTCGCGCAGCAGCCAATAGGCGAGCAGGGTTCCGTCGCTGAGGGCGCTCACTCCCGGGAAGTCTGCCCAGTTCACGAACAGGTCCTTGGACTGAACGATTTCCAGCGCGGGTGAAAAGGTCTCGCCGTCGAGCAGGGCGACGCGCAAGGAGCTCGAGTTGTCCGCGAGCGTCTCGATCCAAGTCATGTAGACGACACCATCGGCCCCGCGCACGACGTTGGGTGTTTGGGCGGTGTGCGTGGCTGGGCTCTCGATCTCTTGAACCGTCCAGCCGGCCTGCGCACCAGGGGCTTCCGGCGTCGCCGATTGCAGGGTCGCGTTCAGGGCGAGAGCACATACCAGAACGTGGAGGCTTGTCATTGGGTCAGCGGTGGGGAGAAGGTGTGATTCGGAGGCTACTGCTCTTTGGACCCGTCATCCGAGGACGCCGCTTCCGGGATGGCAATGCCTGTGTCGGACTCCGTGTATCCCAAGGCTCGCAGCTTCTCGATCAGGGCTTTGTCTTGGGTCGACTTGAAGTCAGAGTCGGAGATTCTCAGGGTCGTTTCCGTTGGGTACTGCTCGCTCCAGCGTCTGTGAGCATCCACCAGGTCGCCCAAAACCTCGGACCGCTCCTCGGCCAAGTTCTTGCGCTCACCGGGATCCGCGTTCAAGTCGAAGAGCTCGACCTCTCGCCTGTTTTGGATCGACTTACCCATGGGAAGAATGAGCTTCATCTGCGAGCGCACGTCACGCACCGCCATGGTGTGGCTGCCTCCGGAGAAGACGTGGGTGCGCCAGGCTTGCGATGGGCCTTGCCATTGGCACACCAGGCTGCGGCCGTGCAAGCCAGCGGGGGGCGCGATGTCCGCTAGCTCGAGCAAGGTCGGGAAGAGATCCACGTTCTCCACCGCCGCCTTGATTCGGACTCCCTTGGGAACTCCCGCGCCCCACAAGAGGAACGGCGTGGCGCTCACCGTTTGGTACCCATTGCCCCCATGCGGCTTGTAGAAAAAGCTGTGGGGCGGCGATTCGCGCAGGGTCTCCGGGGACTCATTGGAAACATGATCCCAAAGCCCTTCCCCGTGATCGGAAACCAGGGCGAAGACGGTGTCTTGCGAGAGGCCCGCGGCCCGCAAATCCTGCGTGAGTTGCGCGAAGCCCTCATCGAAGTAGCGAATCTCTTGGTCGTAGCGACCGCGCATCTTGGGCATGCGTTGGAAGGACGCCTTCCAATTCTTCAGTCGCATGGGGGGAGCCTCGTCCCAGCTGCCCCGCGCGCGGATCTGTTCCATCCAATAGCCCTCGGGCTCAACGGCACGGGCGTGGTCCACAGGCAAAGCAGCGTCGAGCCCAGCATGTTGCAAGTAGGGATCGTGGGGATCAAAGGCGTGCACGTACACGAACACGGGGGCCCTTTGGCCCGCGCTGTCCAAGGCGAACGCCGCGCTTGCCGGCTCCGCCAGCAACTTGTTCAAGTGCAAGATGTCGTGCTCGCCCAAGGTCTCCTTGTCGTCGCCAAGCCAGCAATCGACCACCGCTAGCTGGTCAAAGCCCCGAGCGAAGCCGCGCTTCTCGTCCACCAGGCAGTTGCCCACGACGCCGATCGTCTTGTAGCCGGCCCCTTGAAAGGCCTCCGGAAGGGTCACCGCATCGGGATGCAGTGAGTCGCGGTACTCGGTCAAGTACTGCCCCTGAAAGATCGAAACCATCGAAGGCAAGGTCCAGGGCCACTGGGCGGTGACGTCTTCGCAAACCACGCCCTCGGCGACCAGTGCGTCGAGCTTGGGCGACGTGGGGCGATCGTAGCCATAGCAGCCCAAGCGATCGTTGCGCAGTGTGTCGACGACCACCAGCACCACATCGGGGCGCGCTGGGGAAGCTTCGCCGTTGGAGCAGCTGCCCAAGGTCAGCAGGACGAGGGCAAGGCAGAGACGACTTGGAGGGGATAAGCCAGGCATAGGAGCGACATCATAGTGGTTTGCCGCGTGCCCTGTTCAAGTTCATCCGTCGGCGACGGCAGCGCCCAGACATCCCATTTCGTCTTTCCACTCCTGGCCATTATCGAGCGCTTGGCGGCATGGGTACCCCCGCCGCGCATGCATCCGTTGACGCACCACGCCCTCTCATTGAAGGCACCGTTGGCGCCAGCCGCGAGCTGGTGCAGGGGCATAGTGCAGGTTTCCGAGTGATGTGCGATCCGGTATAGGGTAAGGGCTGCTGCCGCGTGGGGCAGCAGCCCTGGGATTCACCGTCCTCTACGCCGGTTTGACCGCGATCCGTTTCGGCCGAACTGTTTCGGCCTTTCGAAGCGTGATGCTCACGACGCCATTCTTATGCTCAGCAGACACCGTGTCTGGATCGACCGGACAAGGGAGCTTGACGGTCCGCTGATACGAACCGAAATGGCGCTCAGAGTAGTATCGGGTTCCTTCCTGCGACTCATCCTGGTCGATCTTCTGACCAGATAGAGTCAGCACCTCGCCCGCCAGGCTGACGTTGAGATCGTCTGGACCCATTCCGGGGACCTCTGCCCTGACGCGGATCTGTTCATCTGATTCGAAAAGATCTAGTGGCAGTCCGTGCGCGGAGCCAGAGGAGGGAATCCAGGCGTCATCGAGAAGCCGGTCAAACAGGCGGTCCCAGCCCATCCGAGCGCTTGACACGGGAGCGGACTGCAAGCTGCCGTTGCGGTGCGAGTTTTCGGTTCGTCTCCGCGGAATCAGGTTGGTCATCATCTTGATACCTCCGTTGGGTTTCTAAATCTAATATCCTTGGTGTTGGGCGCCTCCATGGGCGCAGAGTTGTTGAAGTGAGGAGTCAATTCGCATCCATCGGGCCATCGCCGAGGGAGCGGAGGGCGTTCCGGATCGCGTCGAAGAAACCTGCGCCAGACTTGCCGCCCTCAGTCTTCGAAGCGATTTTGTCGAGCTGCTCGTAGAACTCCGTGAAGTCGTCTTCCATTCCGTAACCGAGAATCTGGGCGAGCTTGAGTTGACGCCGAGTGCCATCGAGCAGCCCCAGCAACTCTTCGTTCTGCTCACCCTCGCGGTCCTTTGTTTCTGCCAACTCCTCGGCCAACGTGAGCATGTGCTCGGCTCGGATGATAGGCAGCGGGAAAACTTGCTCCGTGACCACCAGGGTGTTGAGTGCACTTTGAAGCGCCGCCTTCGCCTCGTTTACTTTGTCAGCGTCGATCAGCGGAGTGATCGCCTTGATCGCTGCCGGGTACGTCGCGAGCGGAACGTTGTGGACTTCCACGACAATGTCACTTCGGAGGCCCTCAATCAGGATGCGCGCATCTTGCAAACGACCGCTCTTCAGGTGCTTTGCTGCGCGATCACGGATCTTCTCAATGTCCTCGACCGTGGCGTAGAGGTCATGAGTCACCATTCGAACATCGATGGGCGCAAGCGCGAGTCTGGGGTTGCGTGCAATAACAAGGTCGAGCTTGCCCGTTGCGATAGCTAGGGACTCAATTGCGGTTTCGGTGTCGCCGCTTTCCAGCGCGGCCAGAGCCTTCTGCGTTTCGTCCAGAGCCTCGACTGCATCGTTGAGGAGGCTCTTGCGACGTTCGGCGGCCGCGTCGATTCCGCTCTCGTCAACCGAACTCTCGACCGGATCGCGAGTCTCGTCGTTGTTATTGTTGGTGTTACTGGTGGTGGTGCTCGCGACGGCCTCTTGAGCCTTCACGTTCCCCGTCTCTTGCCCCGTTTCCGGGGCGAGGACCATTCCAGCGAAGCATAGCCCCGCAGCGAGAGATGTGGCGAGCAAGCCCGCGACCGTTTGAATCAGCTTCTTCATTGGATCGACTTCTTTTATCTTTCGGGATGGCTGCATTTAGAAGGCTCTCGCGCCAGGTGCAGCGGTCCTAGGCCGCGCGGGAGCGAAATGGCTGGTGCGTGTTCTGTCACGCCCGTCACCAATCGCTACGCCGATCTCGAAAGTGCGTTGGCAGATTATTTTTTTTTGGAGCGGCTCTCCGTGCGAGCCTATTCGATCCCGAATGGAGGGGAGGGGCTCTCGTTCTTGCAGCTTCTAGAGTTGTGGCAGCGCCTTGTTCGAGGAGACGGTGACGTGGATCGAGATGCCCTGGGCATGCGGGGGGGTGGATCCAACCGTGCAAGCGAGCTGCTCCCGCGTTTGATCCAGCGGCGTGCGGAGGAGCCCAGGTGCAACCCGTCCCGAAGCGACTCTCCCGAGCCCCTTTGAGAACCCTGCCACTCTCCATCGCTTTCAATCCCTGGCCTTTACCGAGCGCTTGGCGGCATTGGTGCCCTCGCCGCGCATGCATCCGTTGACGTACCACGCCCTCTCATCGATGGCTCTCGTGAAGTTGCGCCGGAGGCGTCGTTCTCGCGGTTCCAGGTCGTTCGACCTCGGGTGTTCCCACGTGTCCACCGGGCACTTGCCGTATTCTCCGCCCTGCGGTGCGGGCTGTCTTGAGGTCGTCCGCGCGGGGAGCAATCGCGCATGGCCGTCCCAGAGCGGGTGCCCCGAGACGGCCTTTCGCGGCAAGCACGCGGAACTCAGTCCGTGAACTCGATGTTGTCGAGCAGGATTTCTCCGCGTGTGCTTCCGGGAACCGTGAAGAAGAACCAGACCGAGCTGATGTTCTCCTTGTTCACTCCGGTGAAGCGGCAGGTTGGGATGCGAATCGTGTTCATCGGCGAGGTGGCCACGGTCAAGGATTGCTGGGTTTGCCAGACGTTGGCCACGGTGGGGTAGGGCAGGTCCGCGTAGTCGCTGACCCGGATCAAGGGCGTCGTGCCTCCGAACGGGTCGCGCAGTTGCACGTAGAAGTCCTTCGAGATGTCGACCGAGTTCAGGGAGGAGCCATAGACCTGACCCGCTCGCAGACTCAGGAACTCGTGGTCGTTGATGTCTCGATAGCGCCGGGACGCGAACCCGCCGGTCTCCCCATCCGGGATTCCAAAGCGCATCCAGGGCGCCAGGCCCGGGGGCGCCCATCCGATCACCAAGCTGTTCGTGTCGTGGGGGCTCGTGGGGTCGTAGTCCCAGGTCGTGCCCTCCTTGATCACGACCACGGTGGCCTCCTTGCTGACGAAACCCCCAAGGCTGTTCGTGCCCCAACCGGCCTGTTCGAAGTTATCGATCACTCGCCGGCCGTTGCCAGCTTGGAAGCTCTTCTGCACCTGCAAGGTCTGCTCGTTCACGATTGGAAGTTTCATCTCTCCGCTGAAGTAGTTGCGATAGATGTCCTCGTCGAAGTGCTGCCAGCGCAACCAGGCGTTCATGTAGCCCTTGGCCAATTGATGGTGGGTGTTGCAACTGAGGTTGCCGGGGCCTGGGTTAAAGCAGGTCGAACGCCAGCCGTTGTGGTTGGCGCCCTTGATGTAGACGAGGGCCTTGTCCACCACTTGGGAACTGAGAGGGAAGGGCTCCGTCTCTCCTTCCCATCCGGCCCGGTCGTACAGGGCGTAGCCGCTGCTGCGGGCGGAAAGCGGCAGAACGCCACACTCCGGCAGCCCGCCGCTCAAGCAGTAACCGTGAACGTCCTCGTCGTGGGTGCCATAGATCACAAGCAGAGCGTGACTGCTGTCGCCACTCAAGGTCTCCGGAATGCCTCCGCCCTCTTGGCTGTCCGTAGGCGCCAGGGAGATCACTGAGCGCACGCCGTAGGGCAACGACTGTGAGTTGATGCGACGGGCCAGAGTCAAGGCGGCCTCCCCGCCGCGGCTGTGTCCAATCAAGCCCACGTTGTCGATGGCGATGAAGTCCTTGCGGGACCAGCTGTTCGTCAGGAAATTGAGGAAGGTCAAGGCCTGATCGCTGCGCGCATCGTTCGTGCCGCTATTGCTGATTGAGGCCACGATGAACCCGTTGCGCGCCAGATGCCCGAGCAGGTAGTTGTAGTCCGTGTAGTTGTGCCCGTCCCCGTGCATCAACAGGACTAGGGGCAGGGTCGTTCCCGCCGGAGGGTCGGTGGTCCCGTCCCCGCAAATGGAGGGCCAGTAGACCCTTCCCGTGACGGTTCCCGCGGTTCCGTCATTCCAGTTGTAGGTGCCGAAGTAGTAGCAGTCAAAGTCCTGGGCATCGCTTGGATCCGGCGGAGGCAGGGGCATGGCGGCTCGGCAAGGGAGCTGGCCCAGGGAGATCCCAGACCCTGCGGGCGTTTGCTGTTGTGGAGTAGAACGGGCGCCCATAGCCGGAGTGGCGAGCCACAGGGATCCGATCAGGGCGGCGCAAGTGAAACGGAACGCGGGGCGGCTTTGGAGTCTCTGCATGGTATTGGGTGCGATGCCCTGAGTCGGGGCTGGTAGCGGGGCCGGCGGAGGAAGAGTCCCTCTGCCAACTAGTAACGCTGGGTCCGGTGGCCGCAGCCGACAGGTATTCAGAGAATCTTGCCGGCCAGCTCCCCATGACGCCCTGCACAGACGTAACCCAGCTGCGCAAGCGATGCCGCGCTCAAGCGCATGTGCACGGGATCGTTGCGCGGTGCGAGTGAGCCTAGAAAGGGGATGAGGTCGTCGGCCCGATCTCCCTGGGGGGAGAGCGTAAGGTCGCTCCGGCCTCAACCACTCAAGTGCGAGTCCGGTCAACCCTCCGCTTGGATTCTCGAGAAAAGTGTCGAGGGCGCCCTTGCGCCCCCTTGCGTGTGCAAATCCGAAGAATTGCGCTAACCTGGAACTCCTCCCGGGATGGCTCCCTAGGCCCCACGGGAAGACTTCAAACAATGACCGAGAGCCTGACTCGCCTGCTAGATTCGCTGCAAGAAGGCCACCCTGGAGCCCTCGGCGAGCTCGTAGAGGCGGTTCAGAAGGAGCTGCACAACGTGGCGGCGGCCTACTTGGCTCGCGAACGGCGTGACCACACCCTGCAAGCGACCGCCCTCGTCAACGAAGCCTACCTACGACTGGTCGACCAGCGGGACCGCACCTGGGAGAACAAGAATCACTTCCTGGCTATCGCTTCGACGGCCATGCGACGGGTGCTGCTTGAGCATGCCCGGGCACGAGTGGCGGAGAAACGGGGCGGCGGAAACGTGCGCGTGACTTTCTTTGAGGCCGCGGGTCCCCTGCAGGAGGAGCCGGAAATCCTAGTCGCGTTGGACGAAGCCCTCGAACAATTCGCGCGCATCGATCCGGAGAACGCGCGCATCGTCGAGTTGCGTTGGTTCGGTGGGTTAGAGGTGACCGAGGTCGCCGCGACCCTCGGAGTTTCCACGCGTAGCGTAGAGCGAGGTTGGCGCGCGGCGTCCGCTTGGTTGAAGGAGCGCCTCAGCCAGGCATGATGCACGTAGCAGCTCGATGAACTCGGAAGGACAAGAGCGAGCGGCCTGGGCCCAGGCACGGGAGTTGTTCCTCGACATCTCGGAGCTGGATAGCCCGGGGCAAGCGAGGGAGCTCCGGCTGCTGCAGTCTGAGGACCCACAACTGGCCGCTTGGGTGAAGCGCTTGCTCGGCCACGACGATGGGCCGAAGCTCCAAGCAGTGGAGAGCACGAACGCGGAGCGAAAGGAAGAATGGGGTCCCTATCAAGCCGTGCGGCGCATCGGGTCCGGGGGCATGGGCGAGGTCTATCTGGCCAAGCGCATCGATGGCGAATTCGAACGGGAGGTGGCGGTCAAGCGCTTGCACCCCGGGACCCAGGGCGAGCAAATCGTCGAGCGCTTCCTACGCGAGCGGCAAACCCTGGCACGCTTGGACCACAAATACATCGCGGGATTAATCGACGGGGGAACATCGGAAGCGGGGGAGCCCTACCTAGTGCTCGAATTCGTCGAAGGCCGCCAGATCGATGACTTCTGCCGAGAAGATGGCCTGGACGTGCCCGCCCGCCTGGAACTCTTCATCAAGGTCCTCAGGGCAGTGCAGTACGCCCACGATCGCGGCATCATCCATCGCGACTTGAAACCGAGCAACATCCTCGTGAAAGCGGACGGTGAGCCACGCTTGCTGGACTTCGGCATCGCGCGGGCCGTGGACGGTGATCAAGACCTGGCGCGACTCACAGGAACGGGCCAACGCCTATTCACCCCGGAGTTCGCTAGCCCCGAACAAGTGCGTGGGGACGCGGTGAGCGAGTCTTCAGATGTCTTCTCCCTTGGAGTGATTCTCTACGGCCTGTTGTGCGATGAGGGCCCCTGGGCAGGAAACGACTCTGCCCATGAACTCGAACGGCGTATTCTGGAGCAGGAGCCCCTTCCCCCGAGCCGCAGGCGATTGGGAACGGCGTCCCGCACGTTAGCGGGGGACCTGGACACGATTGTGTTGAAGTGCCTGGCCAAGAATCCGGGGGACCGTTTGGGCAGCGTGGCCTTGCTCGCTGACGACTTGGATCGCTTCCTGCGCGGAGTTCCCATTCTCACGCGGGCCACCGGATTTGTCGGCCGCTGCGTTCGCTTCGCGCGCGGCAGGCCGTGGCAAACCATAGCTGGCGCGCTCGTGGTCGTTTCCCTGGCGATCGGCGTCCAAGCCATGCGTTCCGACACCCAGGTCGACAAGACCCGTGCAGAGCTGACGACCGGCCTCGCCCAGCGCTTGCTTCGAGCACGGGAACTGATGCGCCAAGATCGCCCGCAAACGGCGGTCAAGGAGCTGAACAGTATCCTGGATAGTCTGACGCGCTTGCCTGATGAGCAGCAGCTAGAGCTCGAGTCCATTGGACTGCTGTGCAAGGCGTTGCTGCGTCAGTTCAAGGCAGCGGAAGTTCTGCCCTTGCTCGAGCGTGGCTTTGCTCTGCGGCCAGCGGATCCGAGTCAGTGGTCGGCAGAGCAGGCAGCCTTGTTAGTCGCGGCCACCGCTTGCTACCGATCCACAAAGCCCCCTGAGCAAGCCATTCGTGCTGCCGAAGAAGCCTACGCCTACACACTCAAGTGGTTGCCGCCAGGTCATGAGGCACGTTTGGAATCGATGAGCGAGTACGCCGGTCAGCCCGGTTCCCTGCTGAACACGGACCAGCGATTAGAAATCCTGGAAGCTGGCATCGAGGAGGCACGAGCGCTCGGAGATCCGCGCAGTATTCACCTCAGTAGCTTCCACGTCCTGCGCGGTCTGATCTTGCAGGATGCGATGCGCTATGAGGAGGCTCTGGAATCCTATTCTGTGGCCGTCGAAATCGAACGTTGGCACTTTGGAGAGGGGCACGGCAATGTGGCACAACTGCGCGATTCCCGCGGAGTGACCCTCGGCCGCTTGGGGCGCTATGATGAAGCGCTGGTCGAGTTCGAGCAGGCCCTTGAGGTCTTCGAAACCCTCAGTTACCCGATGATGGTCGCCCGCGTTCTCAACCACACGGGTGATGTCTTGCGCGGGATGGGGGACTACGAGGCGAGCTTGAGCTATTTGCGTCAGGCCTATGACGGGTACGCTGAGCAGACTAGCCCCGACAGCCTGGAGTGCCGCAAGTTGCTTTCCCACATGGGCATGGTGCAGGTCGATCTGGAGCAGTGGGGGGAGGCAGCGGATGTGCTCTTGGCTTCCCTCGAGCCAGTGAATGGCCAAGTCGTTCTGCCAGCTGGCTTCGAAGGGCAGGCGCGCTACTACTTCGCCCGCTGCTTGGTGCAACTCGGGGACGTGGAACTGGCCCTGGAGCAGGCCGAACTCGCGATCAAAGTCATGGAAACCAATCCTGAACAGCATGCAGCTACCCTGCTCAAGGTCCGAGATTTCGCGCGCAGGGTGCGGCCTTCGCAGTCGTCGGGGGGCTAGGGGCTCGTGGATAGCATCGTCCAGCTCCATCCAAGAACAGCGCCGCGCTTGAGCGCAGCTTGGAGCGTCTTGAGTTGCCGAGCATCGCGCCCATTCCAGCTCCGCCGTGGGCGCCTCCTCAGAAGGAGTTGGATTTTGAGGGGTGTTGATCCTGTGGAGGCGCTGGAGGGCAAAGCCAGTGGTGGGAGATGTACGTCAGGCTCAACGCACATGGATAGGTTCTGCTGAATCAGGCGGGTGCGGGCGACTGGTTAGAGCGGGTATTGCGGCTCTCGGGCCAAGAGGACGGGGGAAGCGGGGGCTGATCGCGGAGGTCGCCAGTGAACTCGCGAGGGCGACCAACCAGCCCTTTGACAAGGCCAAAAAGTAGCGAGCGTTCGCCGTGGCTCTCCCTGGTACGTCGACTCCGGAAGGGGAGTCGCACCTTATTAGGGAAGCCCGGCCAATGAACTGATTTCATGGACCGGGCCGTTTGTTGAACTCGCTAGGGAGTCCTACTTCCTTCTCTTCACTTCCAGGTTGGGGACGGTGGTCCGGGCTCCGCCTTCTTTCCGTTGGCTGGTTTCCGGAGTACGAGTCGAAGGACTCGAATGGGATTCCATGCCTCTCTCACTCCCCGAATCAGAGCTGCCTGGATCGCTGACTTCCTGGCTTTCAGCGGCCTTGGAACTCTCCGGGAAGGTCGGGTGAGACCAACGCTCGCCGTCGAAGCTCCAACCGAGGAGCGCGGCAGTCTGCTCGTTGACCGTTCCATTGGGCAGCAGGGTGCCGTTCTGAACCATCAGCTCGCCGTAGTTGCCCGGGAGGCCTTCGATATCCACCTGCAAGCCAGGCTTGGCGATGAAGTTCACGTTCGCTTCGAACGGCTCAAGCTCGTCGAGTGCAGAGCGCACTCCCATCACTTGGTAGTCGAACGAAAGCTGGCCGAAGCCATCGGGCATCTCCTGAACGGTGATGTAGTCGAGGCCCTTGTGTGAAACGTAAAGACCACGGGTCGGACCAAGCGGCGTCACGTTCACCGTCAAGCCTTCGCTGTCGGCCACGAGTCGGAAGCTCTCCGGCACTTCGATTTGCGCGATGCCGTTGATCACGTCCGCCGTGCCGCGGAAGTACACGCCGTGCTCAGGGCCTTCGAGAGAGATGTAGCGAATCTGTTGCGTGGCGTCTGTAGGGTGCGGTTGGATGAACGCCTTACTCGTTCCTGAGATGGCGCCGTTGCCACCGTCCAGGAGAATCGTTCGAATCCCCGAATTGTAGACTGCGACAGCCCCCTCATCGGGACCGGTCGTCATATTGCTGTTGACGACCACGGGAAAGCCCCCGTACCAGGTTTGGACGTATCCAGTGGCATGGTTTGGACCAGTTATGCCGCCCATTATGACGCTTTGGTTGGAGTTGAAACCGGAGAGTTCCATGAAGCCATTGTCCGCTGCATTGATTCCGGAATATGAACGGGTTGTTCCGCCGCCATTTCCTAACACGAGGTATCCTCCAGTGGTCTGGAGCGCTGCACGCACTTGGTTCACATTGTTGGCGTCGCGCAGGTCCATTTTTCCACCGAATCCGTCGATGTCAGCAACGAAGGCATTCGCCGCTCCCGTGGTGTCCTTCATGACAAGGAACCCCCCCTGGGCGTCAATTCCCAAATTGACTTGGTTCACATTGAGGTTGTTGCGCAGGTCCATTTTCCCGCCTGCGGAGTTAATGTCCGCAACGAAAGCATTCGAGACTCCGGTGTCGTCCGTGAGGACGAAGGTCCCACCGAAGGAGTCAATACTCGTCGTTACGCGCACGCCCGTGCCGTCGCTCAGAAGGTTGTAACCACCCCCGGCATCGATCCCCGACTTTACGCGGACGCCCGCGCCGTCGCTCAGAAGGTTGTAACCACCTCCGGCATCGATCCCCGACTTTACGCGGACGCCACCGGCATCGAGCAATTCGGTGTACCCGCCGATGGCGTCACCATCCGCCCGGAACTGACCGTTGACGTCCAGCAGCGTGCTAGGAGTAATCGTGCCGATACCCAGCCTAGCCAAGGTAGCCCCTCCTAGGCCGCCGATGGCGACATCGCCTCCATCTGCATTCAGGTGCAGCTTAGAGGCGTCCCCACCTAGTCGAGCCATCACTTCGTTGTTGTCGATCACCACGTTCGCTTGGCCCGCCCCTGCTTCACCGAGCATCAGGAACCCGTTGCTTGCGTTCGCTCCGGCTCCGGCATCGTCCCCAAAGGGGATGTGCAACTTCGTGTCTGGCGCGATGGTGCCAATTCCCACGTCTCCAGCCGGAGTGACAAAGAAGCTCGTGCTCATCGGATAGAGCATTCCCAGTGTTGGTTGCCTCGACGCCTGGATGCAGGATCCGCCGTTCATGTCCCGGAGACTCTGCACGCAGGCAAGGATGTTGTTGGAAGCGGCTGCCGCGCTCGAGGTGGAAGAGCCGGGGGCCCCCGAAAGGTTGAAAGCGTTGCGCTCTCTGATGGTTGTGCTCGTCGTTCGCGAGAGCTCACCGCGGCGACTCGTGTCCTCCCCGGTCGTGCCGATCGCGGTCGATCCGGGAGCGGCCCCCGGTGCGCCAGAGGCGACCCCAGCGGCTTCGTTTTCCGAGTAGAGCGCGGGCAGCTCAATGGGCTCGAAGCCGCCGACGGCCAGGCCGTGATACAACGTGTTTGCTGCCCCTTGAATCAGGTGCAAGTCCAACACACCGTCGCTATCGTAGTCGACCCAGTGGGCGCTACGGTCAAAGCCCTCCGAGGTGATCCCGCTTTGAAGGGTGACGTCCACGAAGATCGTCCCCGCGTTGTGCAGCAGGTGGCTCGGTCCGCTGTCTGTTCCGATGAACAAGTCCTTGAGGCCGTCTTTGTCGAAGTCTTGCCAGAGGGCGAAGCGCGCTCCGGCGATCCCGTCGAGTCCGGCTTGCGTTGTGAAGTCTTCGAAGGAGCCATCTCCTAGGTTTCTTAACAGTTGCAGGCGGCGGTTCGCTGGAATGACGATCGCGTCCTCAAGGCCGTCCGCATCGAAGTCGCCCCACTGGAACTCAAGTCGCGTGTTGGCCGTGCTGGAGGTGGCTGCGGTAGCGGTGGCAAGATCGGATCCGACACTACGCTCCTGCGCGCCAACAGAAGTTGCTGTGGCGAGTAGGCCAAGCCCGATTGCGGCCAGCGGTTGTTTGTATGTGTTCATTTGCATCGTCAGTCGGGGCTAGGCTGGTGGTCAGCCGTTGGGGAGTCGGAGCGAGTAGGGTTGGCCCGCAGCAAGCCATTCGACTCGCGGCTTCTGAACCCCCCTGTTGTGAGTGGAGTGCCACTCTGGTTGCCCCTTGTGGGCACTAGAGCGACGCTCATCCACCTACACGCAGACCTCTTCCACGAAGCGCAAAGATTCCTCGAATCAGGCTCCGGCTGGCTGCGATTGCGCAGGGCTGGTGGCCCCTTCGAGGCCGCCCTGCCGACGACTATTTGGCCTGAGAGGCGCTTGCAAGCCACTGCTAGGGAATGGATTAGGCACGATGCGAATAGCCATAAGCCCAGTTCCGTCAGTTCACGGGGCCCGGTCGGGAGTGATCTCTGCTCGCGATCGAGCCCTCAATCCAAGTATCCAGGTCCCTCGCCGCACCGTGCCGTTCGCTTGTCTTTCACAGAGATGGCTCAGCCCTCCGCTCAGGGTTGAGGTCCATCAACAGCCGGGCCGAGCTCGCAAGCGAAATCAAAAGCAGAGGGGTGGGACTCGCCGAAGCTGAGCCCCACCCCTTCCTGTCCCCCGCCTTCCGCAGCGGGGTTTCTCGTATCTCTAGCTTGCGCTGTTCACGGGCACGCTAGACCGAAGGGATGGCTCCGTCGCGCTCCAGAACTGGGGAGCTCTGCACGGGCTCTTGCACGTAGGAGCGGCCCGTAAGCAGGCCGATCGCCCACCAGACAAGGGAGAAGACTCCACTCAAGAACACCGTGTCTCCGACGGCTCGCATCCAGCGCAGTTGATGGACTAGAGGCTGCTCCATGAATTCCGCAGAGCGCGCGAACCACAGGCCCGTCTCAGCACTTGCATAGGTTTGCAACAATCCGATCGGCAAGAGGCTGAGGCCGATCATCAAGCCCAGGCCGATGTTCATGGCCCAGAAGCTGTAGGCCAAGAAGCCTTCCTTCCAAGCTCGGCGCGGTTGCAGCCGGCGCAGGATGAGCAGGACAAGTCCCAAGGACAGCAAGCCATAGACGCCGAAGAGCGCTGCGTGACCGTGCACTGCCGTCGTGTTGAGGCCTTGCATGTAGTACAGGGCCGTGGGCGGGTTGATCAGGAAGCCGAAGATGCCTGCACCGACCAAGTTCCAGAAAGCGACGCCAACGAAGAAGCGAATCGGCCAGCGGTAGGCTCGCATCCAAGGTGCGGCCTTCTCTTGGCGTAGTGTCGTGAACGCTTCGAAGCCGATCAGCACCAGGGGCACCACTTCGAGGGCCGAGAAGCTCGCGCCCAAGGCCATGATCGAAACAGGCGTGCCACTGAAGTAGAGGTGGTGGAACGTGCCGGGGATACCGCCGACCAAGAAGATGGCCGTGGATGCGATCGTGGCACGCGCCGCGTTGATTTGCTTGATGAGGCCCAGCTTGGCGAACAGGAACGCGACGGCTGCCGTGGCGAACACTTCGAAGAAGCCTTCCACCCACAGGTGGATGACCCACCAGCGCCAGTACTCGGCGACGGACAAGTGCGTGCGTGCGCCGTAGAACAGTCCCGCTCCATAGAGCAGGCCGATCGCGACCACCGAGCCCGTCAAGAGGGCCGTGAGCGAACGCGGGTTGGCCTTCGATTGCAGGGCCGGATAGATGGCGCGTGCCATCAAGAACAGCCAAAGCAACAGTCCACCAAACAGAGCGATCTGCCAGAAGCGGCCCAGATCCAGGTACTCGTAGCCTTGATGTCCAAACCAGAATCCAGCGTCGAGGCCAAAGACCTGCTGCAGGGAGAGGTACTCACCCGTGTAGGACCCGACCACCACGAGCAGCAACGCACCGAAGAGCACGTTGACGCCGAGTGCTTGCCCCTTGGGCTCGCGACCGCCGATGACAGGTGCCAAGAACAATCCGAAGGCCAGGAACGCAGTGGCAATCCAGAAGAGCGCGGACTGCAGGTGCCACGTGCGCACCAGGGCGTAGGGCAGGTACTTGGCCAAGGGGATGCCGTAGAAGGCTTGGCCTTCCACCGTGTAGTGGGCGAGCACCGCTCCCAAGAGAACTTGGACGAGGAACAAGGCGAGCACAACGCCCGTGTACTTGCCCACGGCGCGCATGGAAGGGGTGAGCTGGAAGCCGTCGAGGGGATCCTTGTCGGGAACCTTGAGTGGTTCTTCCTCACGATCGCGTGAGGCCTTGAGCCAGATCAAGACGCCGACGCCTGCGAGCAAGAAGCAGATCGAAACCATCGTCCAGAAGAACGCAGTGGCCGTTGGCTCGTTGCCGACCAAGGGATCGTGGGGCCAGTTGTTCGTGTAGCTGTACTCCTTGCCCGGGCGTTCCGTGACGCAGGACCAGGACGTCCAGAAGAAGAAGCCAGCCATGTCGGCGCGGCGGCCTGCGTCGGGGATGGAGACTTCCTTGAGAGCGTAGGCTTCGCGCAGTTCGGCTTGGGGCGCGTGCCCGCCGAAGAGCCCATCGTAGTGGGCCGAGACCTGGGCGATGGCCGTGGCGCGGTCGTCACTAATGGTGAGTGTGCCCGACTCTTCGTCGTAGCGGTTGGTGCGCAACTCTGCGCGCAGGCGCGCTTCGATGGCGCCCTTTTGTTCGACGTTCAGGTCTTCGTAGTCGGCGTTGAAGTCCCGCGCGCTCCAGATCGCGAGCAGGGCCATGCTCTCGCGGTGCAGCCAGTCGGCGGACCAATCGGGAGCCTGGTAGGCGCCGTGCCCCCAGATCGAGCCGACTTCTTGACCGCCCATGCTCTGCCAAGCCTGCTGGCCATCGAGGATGGTTTCGGAAGTCCAGAGTTCTTGGCCGCTCTCCGTGACCACGAGGGAGGGGATCGGCGGGGCTTGCCGATAGATTTCTCGGCCGTAAAAGCCGAGCAGGAAAAAGCAGCCAATCAGGACAGCCGCAAGGGCTAGCCAGACATTGCGCAGGGATCGAGGGGCGGGGACGGGGTTCGTCATAGCTGGGGTGCGGAAGTGAATGCTGGGGAAGGTGCGCCAAAAAACTGGGGCACTACCTATCCCTAAGCAAGGCGTGTGCCAGCGTAAAAAAGGGCGTTCTCTACCCAAAGAAGAGGGGTGTTGTGGAATCAGCAACCACCGGCTTGTTGTAGGATTCTCAACCTAGTTGTCGATAGAGTAACGCTATGCCCTACAAGAACACCCTCGATCTCCTGCTGCGCACGGCCCTCGACCTGACCTCCTCTTTGGTGGCCGAGGATCGTCACCGACGGCTGATCGAAGCGGTGGCCGCAGCGACTCCCAGCGATGCCGCCTGCCTCTTCCGCTTCGACGGGGAAGCCCTGATCCCCATCGCTGCCACGGGGCTTGTGCCAGAGATCGTTGGCATGCGCTTCCTCCCGAAGGAGCATCCGCGCTTGGAGGTGATCACGCACTCCGCTGGCCCGATCCAGTTTCCCGCCGACAGCAACTTGCCGGACCCCTTCGATGGCTTGGTGCAGGACGACCCTCACGCGCTCGATGAGATCCACGCTTGTGTCGGTTGTCCCTTGCGCGTGGAGGGCGAGCTGATCGGCGTGTTGACCTTCGACGCTCTGCAGGCGGACGCCTTCAACGACACGGACCCGCGTCTGCTGGCGACCTTAGCTGCCTTGGCCGGGGCCGCCCTGCGCACCTCTTCCTTGATCGACGCCCTCGAGGCCAGCGCCATGAAGCGCGACCTGATCGCCCGGGAGCTTCTGCGAGAAACGAGCGAGGCGAACTCGTCCTTTTCATTGCTGGGGACCTCGGCTCCGATGCGAGCCATGCAGCGCGAGATCGAACTGGTCGCGCGCACCGACTATCCGGTCTTGATTCTCGGCGAGTCGGGCACAGGAAAGGAGCTCGTGGCGCGCGCCGTGCACGCCGCCTCTGCCCGTGCGAAGGAGCCCTTGATCTTGGTCAACTGCGCCGCACTGCCCGAGTCCATGGCGGAGAGTGAACTGTTCGGTCACGTGCGTGGAGCGTTCACGGGTGCCGAGCGCGATCGGACGGGCAAGCTAAGCGTTGCGGACGGGGGCACGTTGGTGCTTGACGAAATTGGGGAGTTGCCCCTCGCCTTGCAACCCAAGCTATTGCGCGCCCTGCAGAACGGCGAGATTCAACGGGTCGGGGAGGACAAGGTCTCGACGGTGGACGTGCGCATCATGGCCGCGACGAACCGCGACTTGAACAAGGAGGTCGAGGCTGGCCGCTTTCGCTCGGACCTCTACCACCGGCTCAATGTGTATCCCTTGCACGTTCCGACTTTGAGGGATAGGCGCGGGGACATTCCGCTACTCGCCGGGCATTTCGGCGAAGGGGCCGCGCGCCGCGTTGGCGTAGGGAATGTGCGGTTCACCGCAAAAGCGCGGGAAGCCTTGGGGGCTGCCGCCTGGCCGGGAAACGTGCGGGAGTTGCGCAATGCCGTCCTGCGCATGGTGCTGCGCGCGTCGGCGGAGGTCGAACCGGGCGCGCCGGTTCTAGTGGATCAGAGGCACTTGGAGATGGGCGAGCCGCTCGCTGCTAGGGAGGCCGGCGGAGAGTTCGCGGCAAGCAGTGCCTTCCAGCCCAGCGCACCGGGGCTCGACCTGCGCACCGCAACGGAAGACTTCCAACGGCAGCTGATCCGCAGTGCGGTGGGCGACAACGAAGGGAATTGGGCTGCGGCCGCTCGCCAACTCGGCGTGCATCGGAGCAACTTGCACCACCTTTCCAAGCGCTTGGGCTTGAGGTAGCAAACGGCCGCGCGCGGTTACTTGGCTCCCTGGATCAACACCTTGTCGATCCCAGACTCCATCAAGAGATCGATCACGCCAACCGCTTCCCGTTGAACCGTGTCTGTTCCAGCAGCCAGAACGACACCACGGGGATAGGCGGACATGTCGACGTTTGCGAGACGACTTTTCAACTCTCCTAGGCTCAGGCCCCCTCGTGGACCGACCGAGTAGTTCACCACCCGGTCCACATCAAACTCATAGCGAGTTCCCACTTCGCCTGACCATGCTTCTCCCCCTGGCGCCAGTTTGGTTCCAGGGAAGACCACGTGAATGCCCACATCAAGGGCTTCCTGTGGTTCCGCTGGATCGCTGCTCAGGCCTCCGTCGTCTGGCAAGTAAGCTGCCAGTCGGCTTTCGAGGGTTTTGAACTTCAACGTGCACATGAAGAAGATCAGGAGCAAGAAGGTGACATCGATCATCGGCGTCATCTCCAGCTCTCCATCCTTCGAATCGTGAGTCATGGATTGCAATCGTCGATTGAGATCCATCAAGAACACCTCCTGTCAGGGTTGCGGCTGTTTGGTCGACAGAGCTACCGAGCGGGGTGGGATGCGACTACGAGATCTTTCCGCGCTGGGCGGAATTCTAAGGGAGATCGGGCTTCATCGCCCAATTGGGGCGGTTACGAGCGGAATGCCCAGAGCTGCATGGTGCGCTCCTGTTCGACTTCGAACAGCTCGTAAAGCTCCGGAATATCGAGCAGCATCAGGCAGATGAAGAGCGCTCCTGTGACCACGATGTGGGCGAAGAAACCCCGTTCCTTGTAGAGCCGCTCTGGGCTTTGGGTCGGACTGTCGTGGGCCAAACCAAGCTTCAAGTAGTAGGCCATGGCCCCTGCGATCAAGGGCGCCGCGAACAAGAGTTCTAGTTTGCTGCGCACGATGAACACGCCGCCGAACAGGGCGCACAGGTTGGCGTAGAAGAACATGCTGAGTAGCAGGCGCTCCTGGGTGTAGTAGGCGAAGGACCTGAGGTACTGCGCGGCACGTTTGCCGTCACCAATGGAACGCAACTCGGCGAAACGTTTCGTCGCCATCAAGAACGCGCCAAGTCCCCAGTAGGACACCATCAGCGAGAGGGGAGGCAGCACGTTGTCCACCAAAGCGAACCATCCGAGCATCAACCTGATCGGATTGTTGATCGACTCGGAGATGACGTCTACGTAGGGCAGTTCCTTGGCCCGCACGGGAGGCACGTTGTAGATGAGCCCCATGACCCACAGGCCGATGGCGCTCAACAGGAAAGCGGAGTTCACCGTGGAGGCCAAGGCGAAGGCGACCAAGGCAAGCACGAGCCACTCAACCCAAGCCCAAGTCAAGTTGACTTCTCCCGCGGGAATCGGGCGCTTGCACTTCTCCGGGTGCTCGAGGTCGGTCTTTGCGTCGAGGATCTCATTGATCACGTAGTTGCTCGAAGCGACCAGGCACGTGGCCAAGATCGCAACAAACAACGTCGGCACTGCGCTAACAACCAGCCGATCCGGTTCATAGAACGCGACGATCACGATGCCCAGCACCATGAAGATGTTCTTGAACCAGTGGTCCGGCCGGGCGATCTGAATGTAGGGACGTAGGTTCATCGTTGCACCAGGGGATGCGGGCGCAGCTCAAGCTGCCAAAGGGTGAGTTCCGCGAAATCGTGTTTCGCGAGAGCGACCGTGCGGGGGCTGTTCAGGATGAGGTTGTCCTTGGGCGTTCCGCTGAACTGTTGGAGCAACCAGAATCGGCTCGGCGCGCTCTCCGCGGGCAAGCTGAGGGGCGAGGCGCCGTTTGTGGAGCGAACTTCGACTCGCACCCGCAAGCGCGTGTCCTCGGCGATCTGGTCCAGTTCGTCAAGTTGCTTGTTTAGCGTGCTCTGAACCCAAGAGCCCAAGGCGCCTTCGTCCCCAAAGATTCGTTGCGTCGTGTTCAAGAGGTGCGCGACCTTGCCTTCGTTGCGTTGCAGGTGCTTCACTTCCTGAATACGCGGGTCGTAGTAGCTCATGGGGAGCGGAGATGCCGAGGTGTACATCTGTAGCGGTCCGGGCGAGTCTTCGGGTGCTGCGCTGCGCGCAATCTCATCGCCCAGGAAGCTCGTCACTTCCCGCCACTTCGGGTTCGGCTTGTAGACCGTCCAGTCGCGTTCATGGATTGCGCTGAAGCAGAGCACGAGGACACTGGCCAGACCGGCAACCCCGAGAGCGAACTGACGGGTGCGCAGGTGTTGCCAACCACACAGCCCGCTGGCGAGGACGAGCAAGAAGAACGGCAAGGCCGGCAGTGCGCTGCGTTCGATGTAGGTGTTGGACATGCCCAAGAGGTTCATGCCGAACAGGCACAGTGGCAGAACCGCAAAGACCACGACGAGCTCATACCCGCGTTGCTCGCGGCTACGCAAGAGCCTCCAGGTGCCAGCGCCGAAAGCGCCAACAGCGAGCACTTGCAACAGGGGCAGGAGCCAGCGTCCTGCAGGCTCCTCGGCGAGCAGCGGCGTGAAGCACTTGCCCGTCAGGAACCAATCGAAGCACAGGTTCCAGAGCTCGATGGCATCCAAGCCGCGCAAGTAAGGCCTGCCCGTGGGCACGTCGGAGAAGTACATCTTGGCCCCGAGGTAGGTGGCCAGCAAAAGGCCGATGGCCGCCGAGACCTTCAGCAGCCCGCGCAAACGAGGTGCTCGCCCGAGAACCGCCAAGGCCGGGAACACCACGAGAAAGGCCGCCGTGTAGTAGTGCGTGAACACCAGCCCGAGCAAGCCGCAGGCGAAGAGCACCGTCCAACGCGCGCGCTCGTCTTCCCGACGCCGCACGAAGGCGTAGACCGTGAGCAAGAGCAGGAAGATGTTCGTCGCGTAGGGGCGCGCTTCCGCCGAGTACCAGATGTGCACGGGGGAAAGCGCCAGCAGTGCGGCCGCAACCCAACCCGTTGCCTCGTCGCGGTAACGCTTCCCAAGCTGGAAGATCAGCCAAAGACTCGCGAGCCCTGAGAGCAAAGGCGGCAAGCGCAGCCAAATCTCCCCGTCCCCGAACACCCGAATCCAAAAGTGGATGAAGACGAAGTAGGCCGGCGGATGAATGTCCGTGTAGAGCGTGCGCGCCAGAACCAACGGGTGACCGCAGAAGTACGAGGACGTGAAGAGTTCGTCCAGCCACATGCTCTCACCGAACCCACGAAGACGCAGGCCCAGAGCCACCAGCAGGATGGCAAGGAGCAATAGCGTTGGAGGACGTTGGGGGAGGGGGTCGCCGGGTGAGCGCATACACATAGAAAGGCCGATGAGAGTCGGACCTTTGCGAGTCATCGGCCCCTACTGACCCACCGCATGAGCCGGAATGGGGTCTGCTTGGCGCCAGGTCGGCGAGCTCCGCGCGAGGCCGCTTCTCGTCGTCGTTGGCGCGCCGGTCACGAACGGAAAACTTTTCCCGGCGCTCGCCTTCGTGCCCTCCGGCAGGCTCCCAGGGATCCTCGCCAACTTTTTTTTCGATAGAGTGGGACGCGCTCCGCCGCACGGGTACCCGTGGGCAAATGAAGAACATGAACCCCAACTCTGCGGACTTTCCACTTCAAGAACTGCTCGGCGAAACGGCCTGGGCCCAGGGCCTGGCGTCGAGCTTGGTGGGGGCACAGGGCGCAGATGACCTCTTGCAGGAAACCTGGGCGCAAGCCGTGGCGAGCTTTCCAGGGGAGGCCTTGCGCTCGCCGCGGGCCTGGTTTGCAACACTCATGCGGCGCCGGGCCTACAGTCGTTCGCGCTCGGAACGCCATCGAGTCGATCGTGAGTTGTTGGTTGCCTGTCAGCGCGAGCAAGCGCCCGCTGACGTGTTGCTTGCCAGGGAAGAGAAGCGTGCGGAACTCATTCAAGCGCTCATGGCCTTGCGTCCCGCTTCCAGTGAAGTGCTGGTGCTGCGCTTCTTCGAAGAGCTCACTCCCGCCGCGATCGCCAAACAGCTCGGCATCCCCGCGTCCACCGTGCGTAGCCGCTTGCAACGGGGGCTCGACGAGATGCGCGCGAACCTCGAAGCGCAACACGGGGACGACTGGCAAGCTTGGTGCGTCGGCATCCTGCCCGCTGGTTGGAA
>CALCXM010000111.1 GCA_937905825.1 uncultured bacterium | reverse complement strand
CTGATGGCCGAAGAGTGCAAACCCGAAGTTGAAGGGCACGTGCTCCCCGTGTCCATCCCCGTGAATCGCACCGAACCAATGGTGGTAGGTCTCCGGGGCCAAGTTGGCCGCCAAGAGCGCGGCGAAGACCCCCGCGATGAGGGGGATGGAGAACTCCTGGAGGAAGTTGACGACGCCTTTCTTGCTGGTACTCAAAGCTGATCCTTGCAGGGAACTTTTCGGGGGGGGGCGGCGGAACTCGGATTCTGAATTCCTGAATCGCGGAGCTAGAATGCCGTGGCGATTCGCCCGGGGCAACGGTCGACGCTCAGGGATCGCAGACTTAACCGTTCCGGGGAATGGCGACGAACTCAATCCGGTTCCAGTTGGGGTGGATGGACTCCCCACCGCGGGCTCCGCTGTCCGTGAAATCCAGGCAGGTCAGCCCGCAAGAAATCGCGTGCGAGCGAGCCCGGATTGGTGATTGCCGGGAAGAAGCGCTCGGGCCCAACGTCTGCCCCATCGTCACCCACAATGAAGAGCCCTGGAAACAGCCACTTCATTACGTTGACACGCCCCCCGGGGGTTTTTAGGCTGCCCGCAGATCCTAAACAGCCTCTGGGCCTAAGCTCTGAAAACACAAAGGCTTGTGAATCACTCCCCCCCTTTGGGCCGCGGCAACCGCCGGTGGGTCCCCATTAAAAGAGGAGCGAGCGACCACAATTCCGCCACCATCCCTGCCCCCTCCGGGCAGGCTGCGCCGCCGGAGACTGGCCTCCTGCGCCCGACCATCCAATTTTCCTCCGAGTGTCCTTCACGGGACCTGCACCCATGATCTCCTTTCTCGCTGCCTTGCCTCTCCTGCTGGCCCCCATCGCGCCGGTTCAGAATCAAGATGGGGTTGTGCCCCCGATTCAGGACCTCGGGGAGGCCTGGAAAATCTCCTTCGATGAATCCGAGGAGGGGATGTCTCTGGAGCAGTTCGTGAAGATCTGTCAGGAGAACACGGGGATCAACTTCACCTACTCGAAGGACACGGGGACGAGCCTCAAGGGCGCGAACGTGCGCATGTTCGGTCCCAAGGTCATCCCCAAGGACCAGTTCTACTCGTTCTTCCAGATCATCATGATCATCAACCGCTTCGTGTGCACACGAATCGGTCCGGAGAACCTCTCGGTGGTCGTGGTCGCCAGCCTTGAATCTGCCAACCGCGCGAGCATCAAGCAGGACGCCCTGTACATCGCTCCCGAGGAGATCGAGGCCTACGCCAACCAGCCGGCAACCCTAGTGCAGACCGTCTTGCACCTGCCGAACATGGATGTGCGAACCATGGGGAACTCCATGCGCCAGCTTGTGGTCGACCCGAACACCATGCAGTTGATTCCGATCCCGGAGTCGAACAGCGTGATC
Source organism: uncultured bacterium (assembly GCA_937905825.1). Classification (GTDB taxonomy): domain Bacteria; phylum Planctomycetota; class UBA1135; order UBA1135; genus JABACD01. Next base: position 42,342 of record CALCXM010000111.1, on the reverse strand, counting down.
CTGACTGGCTTCGGCAGCAACGTCTCTTCGCTCACGCGGATGCTGATGTTGATCGACGAGGTTTCCAAGCCCGCGCCTCCGGTGCTGCCTGAGTTTGAAATGATCAACCTCGAGTTCGCCTCGGCGGAAGAGCTGGCCGACACCTTGAAGGAGCTGCTCGAAGCAAGCCGCCGGGCCGCAACCGGTAGCAACCGCGCCGCAGCCCAAGCCCAAGGGCCAACCGGCGCTTTGCAGCAAGGCACCGTTGAATCCAAGATCATGGTGCAACCGAGCACCAACTCGTTGATCGTTATGGCCATGCCTGAAGACATGCCGGGCATCATGGAACTGATCGCACGTCTCGACGTGGACCACGTGGAGCGCGAACGCAACTTCCACTACGTGATGCTCGAGAACGCTGACGCAGAGGACACGGCGCAGGTCCTGGAAGACTTCCTCTCCGATTCCAACCGCTTGCAAAGCAGCGCCGCGGGCGGGCAAGGTCAAAACCGCACGGCTGGCAGTGGGACTGGGTCTTCCAGCAACGAAGTCGCCGTGGTGCCCGACCCGGCCACCAACGCACTGCTGATCGCGGCCAGTCGCTCACGCTATGAAGAAGTGCGCGAGATCATTCGCCATCTGGATCAACCCCAGGATCAGGTTCTGATCGAGACCGCTCTGATCGAACTCTCCGGACGGGACTTCCTCGACATCGGTGTGGAGCTCGGTGGTGCCAACCTGCCCGTGGGCAATGGCAACGGAGACTTCGGTGTCTCCAGCTTCGGCCTGTCGACCCTTTCCTTCGACCCGCAAACCAACGAGCCCAACTTCGTGCCGAACGTCAACAACGGCATCACCGCGGGTATCTTGGCCGGAGACGGCTTCTCCCTGCCGCTCTTGATCAGCGCGCTGCAGGAACGCCGCAACACGAACGTCCTCAACATCCCGTCGGTGCTGGTCCATAACAATGGAAACGCAACGGTGGAGACCTTGGACGAACAACCGACCACCGACGTTCAACAGAACGGTCAAGGTCAGTCCACGGAGACCTTCGGCGGGTACGAGAGTGCTGGTATCACCATGCAGATCTCCCCCACCATCAGCTCCGGTGCTTACCTGCGACTCGGCATCTCCCTGGAGGTCTCGAACTTCCAAGGATCCTTCAGCGGCCCGATTCCTCCGCCCAAGACCAAGCGGACTTTGCAGACCGTGGTCAACGTGCCTGACGGCGACACCATGGTCATCGGCGGAATCATCGTGGACAACAAGACGATCGAGAAGCAGCAGATTCCGTTCCTGGGGGACATCCCCTTCATCGGAGTGCTCTTCCGCCGCGAGAACGAAGTCGAAGACCGCACGACCCTCTACTTCTTCGTGACCCCTCACATCATGAAGGACCGCGAGTTCGCCGACCTGGCGCGCTACAGCTACGAGAAGAAGAAGGAAGCGGCCGAGACCATCGGGGCCAGCCGCGTGCGCATCATCGATCCGCGCTTCGACGCCACCAAAGAGGTCGAGAACTTGCTCAACGGATTCGGAATGCCGGCCTACCAAGCTGCGGATAGCGGCGAGGTCGATCCCAGCACCCTGGGCATCGACGGCAAGAAAGCCAACGAGATGCAGAAAGGGGCGAAGAACTAGGCATGGCCAACATCGGTGAACTGCTCATTGAAGCGGGACTGAAACGGGAGAAGCTGGACGAGTGTCGCAAGGAGTCGATCGCCAGCGGTGAATCCCTCGACCGCACGATTGCCACCAAGGGCTACCTCGATGAGCCAGCTGTGCTCCAGGTCTACTCCAAGGCCCTGGGCATGGAGTACCTGGGCAACCTCGAGGGCATTCAAGTCCCCGCGGACTTCGTCAACACGGTGCCCGTTCAGTTCGCCCGCAACTACAACCTGATCGCCCTCGGGCGTTCGGAGGCTGGGGTCCTGCGAGTGGCCACGTGCTCGCCCCTGGAGGCCCACCCGATGGACGACCTGGCGTCGATCATCGGGGAGGAAATCGATCCGGTGCTGGCCCCTAAGATCGAGATCAACACCTTGATCGCCCGGGGCTATCGCCACAAGGCGGACGGGGTCGATCAGGCCCTGGCGGACGTGGCCGAGGACGGCGACATCGCCGGACTCGCCAATGAGATCGACGACAGCGAGGACGTGCTCGACGTCTCGAACAAGGCGCCGATCATCAAGCTGGTGAACACGATTTTGTTCCAGGCCTTGAAGCTGCGTGCTTCGGACGTCCACTTCCAAGCCTTCGCCGATCGCCTGCAAGTGCGCTTCCGCATCGACGGCATCTTGTACGACATGGACACCGTGCCGCGCCGCGTGCACGACGCGATCGTCAGTCGATTGAAGATCATGGGCAAGATGGACATCGCCGAAAGGCGTCTGCCCCAGGACGGTCGAGCTTCCCTGCGCATCGGCGACGGCGAAGTCGACGTTCGGATCAGCACGGTCCCCACCACCAACGGGGAACGCATCGTGCTGCGTCTTCTGGACAAGACCGCCAAGCTCTACACCCTCCCGGAGATCGGTCTCACGAAAGAGAACGAGGACATGCTGCGGGAGTTCCTGTCCTACAGCCACGGCATCATCCTGGTGACGGGGCCCACGGGATCGGGCAAGACAACCACGCTCTACGCGGGTCTGACCGAGCTGGACACGACGACCTTGAACGTCTTGACGATCGAGGACCCGGTCGAGTACAGCCTCAGTTCCATCAGTCAGGTGCAGGTCAATGCCAAGAAGGGCCTGACCTTCGCCGCTGGCCTGCGCTCCTTCCTGCGACAGGACCCGGACGTCATGATGGTCGGTGAGATTCGAGACCTGGAAACCGCCGAGGTCGCCATCCGTGCAGCACTCACCGGTCACTTGGTGTTCTCCACGGTGCACACGAACGACTCCGCCAGCACGATCACGCGGATGATCGACCAGGGCGTCGAGCCCTACCTGGTGGCGAGTTCCTTGGTGCTGGTCATCGCTCAGCGCCTGGTGCGAACCCTGTGCAAGTACTGCCGCACCACACGGCCCATGACCGAAGAGGACGCCGCCAAGTTCCGCAAGGTCGGCATCAACCCCAAAGACATGAATGGCGAGACGCCCTGCGCTCCCGGTTGCGAAGAGTGCTTCCAATCTGGCTACGCTGGACGAACCGCGATCTACGAGTTCATGCCGATTGACGAACACCTACGCACGCAAGTCATGGAGAACGTCACGGCCACCCAAATCAAGCGCTCCGCGGTCTCCCGTGGAATGATCACCCTGCGCGAGGACGGTCGAGTGAAGATTCGAGCCGGACTCACCACCGCGGATGAGATCCTGCGCGTGACTCAGATGGACATGGAGTAGGCTCCGAAGATGCCGATCTACCGATACAAAGCGATCGCCACAGGCGGCGGAAAGCGCGCGGGCGTGATCGACGCGGACACCCCCCGGGATGCCCGCGCCAAACTGCGCACGAACGGCTTGCTGGTCAGCGACATCATCGAAACGAACAAGCGCAGCACGCGCAAGTCGATCGCCGCCGAGGGTTTCTTCGCGCGCTTCCAGCGCAACCGCAGCCAGCGGACCTCCACTTCGGCCAAGGACCTGGACCTCGTCACGGGGGTCACGCGCCAGCTGGGCACCATGCTCGGCTCGGGCATCCCGATGACGGAGGCCCTGCGCGCTTTGATCGATCAAGCGGACGAGCGCTCCGCGGAGACCATGTTCCGGCAAATCCGGGAACGCGTCAACCAGGGTGCCTCCTTCGCGGATGCGCTCGAGGATCACCCCTCGCTCTTCAGCGAGCTCTACGTCAACATGGTGCGCGCGGGCGAAGCGGCCGGCAACATCGACGTGGTCCTCACCCGTTTGGCCGACTACCTGCAAGCCCAGCGGCGTCTGCGCCGCAAGGTCGTCTCCGCCCTCACCTATCCTTGCATGATGATCGGCTTGGGCGCCCTCGTGGTGACCGCCCTCATGACATGGGTGGTGCCGAAGATCACGGCCATGCTGCTCGACACCGGTCAGGCGCTGCCAGGCCCGACCCAACTGCTGGTGCTCATCTCGAACGTCTTCAAGGACTACTGGTGGTTGATGTTCTTGTCCCTGGCGCTCCTCTCCTTCGTCTTCGAGTACATCCACCGCAACTCAGCTCGCGGGCGCCTGATCATCGACCGCGCTCTGTTGCGCCTGCCGATCGTCGGCGACGTGATGCTCAAGCAGGCCGTGGCGCGCTTCACCCGCACCCTCGCGACCCTGCTACAAAGTGGCGTGCCCGCCGTTCAAAGCCTCGAGATCACCGCCAAGGTCGTCCAGAACCGCGTGATCTCGGACGCCACGGAGTTCATCCGCAGCCGCATCGTCGAGGGCACGGACTTCTCCCAGCCGCTCAAACAGACCGGTGTCTTCCCCTCCGTTGTGGGCTACATGGTGGCCGTCGGCGAGCAATCCGGAGAGTTGGAGCAGATGCTCGACCGCATCGCCAGCTCCTACGACGAGGAAATCGAGATCGCCACGGACCGCATGACCTCCGTTTTGGAGCCGATCCTGATCATCGCCCTCGCGGTAGTGGTAGGCTTCATTGTGATCGCCATCGTCCTCCCCATCCTCCAGGTGGGCCAAGGCTAGGCTCGGACGAAAGTCCCCCGCTTCCCGGCAAACCCGGGGCTCGGGGGAAGTTCCCCCAGCCCTCTTCGTACAACTTCTCGAACAGGGGGCGGCAACCAGCCCCCCCCGAACAAGCTACTAGGTGGAAAGCCCCACCCCTAACCGACCGCTGCCATGAACACGCGACTTCAAGCGCTCCGCACCCTGCCCACCACTTCCAACGCCAAGAAGAAGTCAGGCTTCTCCCTGGCCGAGCTCATGGTGGTGATCGTCATCATCGGCCTACTCGCTACCTTGGTCGTTCCCAAGGTCATTGACTCGCTCAAGCGCGCCTTCGTTGGCAAGGTCAAGTCCGACATCATGGCCATCAATTCCGCATTGAACGACTACGCCATCAACAACGGCGGCCAGTTCCCCGACACCCTGGAGGAGCTGGTGACCCCTGACGAGAACGGCTACAGCTACCTCAGCAACAAGTCCATCCCGGTCGACCCCTGGGGCATGGAGTACCAGTACGAGCCTCCGTTCCAAGGCGCCCCCGACGCCCGCGTCTTCACCCTCGGCAAGGACGGTGTTCAAGGTGGCGAGGGGGACAACGCTGACATCAGCAACATCAAGCTAATGGGCGGCGAGGACCAGTAGTCGGCCCCACCCATAGCCCCATGTTGCTGCTCCCATCCCGACACCGACGGCCTGATCGTCATGCGACGAAGGCCGGCAGCCGAGCATCCAAGGCTGGCTTCTCCCTGGCGGAGTTGATGGGGGTCGTTGTCGTCATGGGGCTCATCGCTGGCATCGTCTCGGTCAACTTCATGTCGAGCCTGCCACGCGCCCAGCTCAACTCGACGATTCACGAAATCTCAGCGGCCGTGGCTGGGGCGCGCTCCGATGCGATCGCACGCAACGGCGAGTTTCGGATCTACTACGACATCGATGCGGACACTTTCCACGTCAAGAGTCCTTTCAAGCTCGGCGGCGGACTCGCGATCCGGGAAGAGGACCGTGTGGTGGTCAAGCGCGGCATCCTGCCCGAACACCTCAGTTTCGTGCGCATCACCATCGATGGCATCGAGTACACGGACGGCATCGTCTTCGTTTCCTTCACTCCCCTGGGAAGTGCCACGGGCCACACGATCAACCTGATGTCCTCCCCCACGGAGAAGGTCACGACGGTGGAAGTGCTGCCACTCACCGGGCTGGTGCGCTTCCACTACATGGACTATCAGCGGGACATCGTCACCGAGGAGGACTTCGATTGAAGCTGCTGCATTCCAGCCCTGCCTCGACCCCTGATCCGGGGCTGCGGGCCAAGTTCAAAGGCGGCTTCACCCTGGTGGAAGTCGCGGTTGCCTTGGTCATCATCGGCATCAGCTTGACCCTCCTTCTCGAATCCCTGCAGGGTTCGAAGATGCAGGCCGCCCACACTCGCAACCTCAAACTGGCCCGGGAGCTGGGCGTCTTGACCCTCGGTCAGGTCGAATCGGGACTCTTCGCCGAAGAGCTTGAAAGCGGCTACTCCGAGAGCTACGCCGGGGAAAACTACCCCGATTTCTCGTTCGAACTGCGCGTCGGCGAGGACGTTTTCGAGGACACCCAAGAGTACGACGACTCCGGCTTTCACGACGCCTTCAGGGCCCGCGCAGACAGGGAGTTTGAATCCAATCGCGACAACGATGTGGATGAAGATGTGGCCGAAGAGTTTGAGAAGGTTCGCATCCGTGTGACCTTCCCCAAGTTTGCGCAATTCAAGAACTACGTGGACATCGAGTCCTGGATGGTCTGGGAACAGGTCTACGGATCCGAGGACGAAGAGGAAACGGAGACTGACACCTAAGATGAAACTCTCCAAAGCCAAGCTCCTGCTCCCGCGCACAGGGCCCCACTGCACGAGCCGTTCCGGCTTCACCCTGGCCGAGATCCTGGTCACCGTCTTGATCATGGGCGGCATCATGGTCTCGATTACCCAGATCCTGCACGCGGCGCGCATCTCCCGGGACAACATCCACAACATTCAGGAGACCCAACTCGCCGGTCCCGCGATCATGGACCTGATCGAGCGCGACCTGCGCGGACTCTTGATCTACAACCGCACCAAGCAAGACCACCTGCGTGTGAGCAACCGGGTCATGATGGGCGTGGACGGGGACTCCCTCGACTTCGTGACGACCACGGACAACTTGGTGCAGCGCTACGACAACGAACGTTTCCTGCGCACCTCGATCAACGAAGTCGGCTACCGGCTGCGGCCCAATCCTCAGTACGACGAGTTCCTCGAAATCTACCGCCGGGAAGACGCGGCCGTGGACGATGAACCTTTCGAGGGTGGCGAGTTCACTTTCCTGCACGATCGGGTCAAGAACTTCGACATTCAGGTCTTCGCCGAGGACGGCATCGACGCCGAGCCGATCGAGGCGTGGGGCCAGTTCGAAGACGAGAACATCGGCGTGCCCGCGCGGCTAGAGATCACCTTGGTGCTCGAACTGAATCGCCGCATCGAGCGCGAGGCCCTGCGCAAGGCCCCCACGTACCTGACGGAGATCACCTACAAGCGCGTCATCCGGCTGCCCCAGAACCTGCGGGTCGACGAGCCACAAATCCCGATTCCGCGCATTCCCGAGGCCTCAGCGGCCGAAGAGGACCCCGAGCCAACGGCCCCGGACCAAGAGTAGGAGAGCCTACTTCCTGGGCGGGTCCCGGCGCCCCAGGTCCACGTACGGTGGGAGGCGAGTCGCTGGAGCCCCGGCTGGCCGGTCCGCTCCGCCGCTGAAAGCCCCAGAAAGCGCTAGATTTCTAGATCGTCGACGGCACGAACTCTCCCGTGCGGGGTAGAATTCAACCGACTGGGGCCCACGAGGATGCCTAGGACCGGCATGGGCTGGGCCAGCACTCAGGACCCCGACCGACATCGGGCTCGATACCAGATTGGGACGCCAACTTGAAACCGGGCCCAGACGACCGAAAACACCGCATCAGAGACTCGATTCACCATGAAAGTCGCCCTCCTCTACGCCAAGAACCAAAACCTGCGCACGCAAGCTGCTGAGCTTTTCGCAGACGACGACGCCACGGCAGGCGACGGTGCCCGGGATGAGATCTTCCCGCCCTTGGGGATCACGGTCCTCGCCGGCTGGCTGATCAAAGCTGGCTATGAAGTCCGCCTGTGTGACGACTCCATCGAGAGCATGGAGCACGTGCGTGCCGAGATGGAATGGGCCGACGTTGTCGGCATCTCCTCCCTGACGCCCAACGCGCGCCGCGCCCGCGAGCTTGGCAAGATCTCCCGCGAGGAGCTCGGCAAGCCCACCATCCTGGGCGGCCCGCACCCCACCACCAATCCCGAGTTCTTCCTGGATTCCGGTGCCGCGGACGTTTGCTGCGCGGGTGAAGGCGACATCACCATCCAAGAGCTGCTACCCGTCATCCACGACCGGTCCAAGTGGGAAGACATCAAGAGCCTCTCCTACCTCAAGGACGGCGAGGTCTACAGCACCCCGCGCCGCGAGCTGCTCGACGACATCGACAGCATTCCCCTGCCGGCCTATCACCTGTGGGACATGCCGCGCTACATGCGCTTGATGGTCAACCCCTGCGTGACCGCCATCACCAGCCGCGGCTGCCCCTACGCTTGCACCTTCTGCGATGCGGAGATGACCCCGCGCAAGTATCGGTCCATGAGCCCCACGGCCACGGTCGACTTGATGGAGCACCTGCTCAAGACCTACAACCCGCCGCAGATCGTCCTATTCGACGACCTCTTCACGATTCAACGCAAGCGCGTGATCGAGATCTGCAAGGAGATCGTGAAGCGCGACCTGTTCTTCGAATGGGCCTGCGAGTCGCGCATCGACACCATGGACTTCGAGATGCTGCGTTGGCTGCGCAAAGCAGGCTGCGTCAAGATCTACTACGGTCTCGAGTCCGGTAGCCCGCGTCTCTTGAACACCATGAAGAAGGGCGTGACCCTCGACAAGGTGATCGAAGGTTCCAAGCTCAACCGCGAAGTCGGGATGTACTACAAGTTCTACATCCTCTACGGCTTCCCGGAAGATCGCCCCGAGGACCACATCGCCACAGAAGTCCTCGTGAAGCAGACCTTGCCCAACGCGATCTCCGTGGGCGTTCTGCAGCCGATCCCCGGTACAGCGGTCTACGAGCAGTTGAAGCCCCTACTGATCCGCGACGTGGCGGAGATGGACTTCAACTACTGGCACGCCACCGAGAGCTTCAAGCACCCTTTCTTCAGCCACGAGCAACTGCAAGAAGCGCGCGAGCGTCTCCTACGAGTGCACGCCACGACCTTCAACCTGAAGAACAAGGTGCAGCGCAAACTCGACCGCCTGAAGGCCATGGTCAAGCACCCGGAGCTGATCCGCGACTACTTCGAGATTCGCGGCCGCCGCAAACGCTTCGTCAAGCGCGTGCAAAACTCGGAATGGTCTTACGTCTACGACGAGGCCCGCGATCAGCACGCCACCCAAATCCCGCGAGTCGTCGCGGACTGATTGGACCACAGAACTTGAGGGTATCGCCTAAAGGTGGTGCCTCCAGGAGACGGGAGCCGTGGAAACCACGGCTCCCGTTGTTTGTTTAGCGAGCACGGCGCGGAGTCGCCGCGCAGTGCACCGGTCGGATCCTCAGGTGTCCGCTGCAGCCTTCCACAAGTCGGGGCACGGGCGCCGCGCCGCTCGACGCGAGCCCCGTGCCTGGCTAAGAGCGCGAGGGAACATGCGCCGCCTGCAAACGTCTCCGGAGCCCTGAGCCTACCTGCCTCACGTCACCAAAAGCAGCCAACCGCAGGCAGGATCCCTGTCTACGTGTTTCAATGGGCTCTGTCTGACGGGCGCAGAGGAGAAAGCCCGTTTCCGGCGAAACCCGAGCTCGCCGCGTCAGTTCGAGGCTCAATCCCCATGTTCCCGCTACGATCCGCCGCCGCTTTCAGCGACACCCAGCCTATGATTCGTTCCCTGCTGAGAGTCGGGCTTGTCCCGCTCGTGCTTGCCCATCCAGGTCCCGCCTTCGGTCAATTCACCCTGCACCCGGACCTTGTCTACAAGTCCGTCAACAACGTTCCGATCCACCTGGACTTGTATGAACCGGACGCGTCCGGCCCCCATGCCCTGGTGATCTGGATCCACGGCGGCGGCTGGCAAGGCGGGAACAAGGATGTCCCCCTCTCGCGGATCGAAGGGCTGCTGCAAGCCAACATTGCCGTGGCGAGCATTAACTACCGCCTGACGTCTCAGGCAAGTCTCTACGGTGCGAATGAGGTCATCTTCCCGGCCCAAATCGACGACGTGCAAGACGCTCTTCTATTCTTGCGATCCAACGCCGCTACCTGGGAGTTGGACCCCGCGCGCGTTGGCACCTGGGGCACATCCGCCGGCGGGCACCTAGCTGCGCTCGCCGGGACCATGGGCGACGCGAGTGACCCCCGGGGCGACACGAGCGTGCAGGCGATAGGCGATGGTTACGGCCCAACGGATTTTTTCACGATGGACATGGATGCCTTGACCTTTGGTTGCAGCACGTCCTTGACCCATGGAGATCCGAATTCCCCGGAGTCGAAACTCGTCGGTTTTGATGGGCCCGGTGAAGGCATTCTGGTTCTCTCCAGCATGCCCGGGCTACCCGAGTTCCAGCTTGTTTTGCAAGCCAACCCAGTCCTCTTCGTCGATGCCAACGACCCGCCCTTGCTCGTGCTGCACGGGCAAACAGACTGCACGGTGAGCATCGGGCAAAGTCATCGTCTAGTCGATGCCTACACGGCGCTGGGCGCCGACGTCACACTGCTTGTGCATGCGGGCGGACATGAACTGCCTGCGGAATTTGTGGAAGACTTTCACACCTTCTTCGTGACCGAACTTGGCGGGAACGCCAGCGCGCCGCTCTTCACGGAAAACTACACGCAGTCCACGCGGGTCGCCCTCGACGAGCAGGCTGTGCCGGCCAACTTCGACAACGAGACCATTCGCCAAGCAAGCGCCACATGGGGTGCTTGCAACATGTCGACGACTTTGGGGGCCATCCCCCACGCTGTCCAGCTCGACCCCAATCCAGCTGTTTCCGTTGACGGTGGAAGTCTACTTTTCAATGGGGGCGCCTTGAGTGCTGGCTCCCGAGCGAGCTCGCGCCTCACATTGCCCCTGGACCTAACTCCAGGGGGCCAATTGCGGCTCCGCGTCTCGAAGGCCAACGCGCCCGGGGGAATCCAGTTCCGCGTCCTGTTGCGAGACGGCAGCGGCTGGTGGGCTTCTGCGCCAGTCTCGACTCCCGAAGTTGCCAACCCCCTCGCCAGCGCAACCCTGGCGATCGAGCTCGCCGCACTCACCTGGTTCCAAGTGGATCCTTCGAGCCCCGCAGGCGTGGACATCGATGAGGTCGACAGCGGTGGTGAATCGGGACCCCTCTTGCACCTCGGGATCGGAATCCCGAGTCTCGCAGCGGTCGACGGCATCGGAATCGAAATGGCCGCGAACAACGATCTCACTCGCATGCTGGCCATCGACAAGCTCGAACTAAGCCGCGCAACAAACTCCTTGGGTAGCGTTTCTTGCACCAGCCTTCCGAACTCAACCGGAGCCATGGCCCGACTCGACGCTGGCGGGTCGGCGCTGGTGGCTTCCAATGACGTTCACTTCTTCGTCAGCGACTTGCCCGTGAATCAATTCGGTCTCTTGATCAGCAGTCGTGGCCTGGGCGGCGTTCCCCTGTACGACGGCACCTTATGTCTCGCAGGTCCCATCGGCCGCCACGGCGCCTCGATCGGCAGCTCCAACGCTTCCGGGCAGATCACTTACCAGGTCGACTTGCAAAGCATGCCGAGTCCAGCACCCCCATTCCAAACAGCCGTCGTACCAGGGGAAACTTGGCACTTCCAATGGTGGTTCAGGGACACGAACCCGCCCTTCAGCGCGAATCTATCGAACGGGTTGTCGATCCTGTTTCAGTGAGGTGCAAGCCGTGCGACCCGTGCACGGCCACGCAGGGATTGACGGCCTGGGCAAGGCCCGCCATTCTGCCAAACCCTATCCATGGGCCGGGGCTCTAGGCCAGCGGCTCGCCCATGCGCTCCCGGCCGCCCATGTAGGGACGCAGGGGTTCGGGGATGTTGACAGTGCCGTCGGCGTTTTGATGGTTCTCCATGAGCGCCAGCAGGAGGCGCGTGCTGGCGGCCACGGTGTTGTTCAGGGTGTGGCAGAAGTTCACCTTGCCCTCGGCGTCGCGGTAGCGCAGGTTCAAGCGGCGCGACTGGAACTCGTGGAAGCGCGAGGCCGAGTGGGTTTCTCCGTAGCCATCGCGACCGGGCATCCAGGTTTCGATGTCGAACTTCTGAATCTGGGGTTGGCCGAGGTCGCCGCCGCAGACATTGACGACCCGATAGGGAAGTTCGAGGGCCTGCAATAGGGCTTCGGAGTTGGCCAGGATCTCATGATGGAACTTCAAGCTCAGGGCGTCGTCCGCCTCGCACAGAATGACTTGTTCGACCTTTTGGAACTGGTGCACGCGGTAGAGACCTTTCGTGTCTTTGCCGTAGGTACCCGCTTCCCGGCGGTAACAGGAAGACAGGGCGACGAACTTGCGCGGCAGGCTGTCCAACTCGAGGATCTCGTCTTGGTGCAGGGCCGTGATCGGAACTTCGGCGGTACCCACGAGGCACAAGTCATCGCGCTCGTCGGTGCTGTAGGCCTGGTCTTCTCCGCCGGGGAAGTAGCCCGTGCCGATCATGGTCTCCGTGCGCACTAGGGTTGGAACGGAGAGCGGTAGGAATCCGCGGGCCACCATGGAGTCCAGGGCGTAGCGCATGACCGCGCCCTCGAGCAGAGAGAGGTCGCCCTTCAAGACGTAGTTGCGAGAACCGGCCAGGCGCGCGCCGCGCACAACGTCCAGCCAATCGTGGGCCTCGCCGATCTCCGTGTGGTCGCGCATGGGGAAGTCAAAGCTGCGGGGAGTTCCCCAGGTTTTGATCTCCACGTTCTCGTTGTCGTCGCCGCCCTCGGGAACTTCTGCCGCGGGCAGGTTCGGCATGGTCAACATCAACTGCTTGGCGGTGGCTTCTAGCTCGCCGTAGCGAACCTCCATGGCCTTCAGCTGTTCCTTGCCCTGCTTGACCGCCGCGGCGAGTCCTGCGCGCTCTTCCGGTGCGGCTTGACCGATGCGTTTGCTGGCGAGATTCTGCTCCGCGCGCAAAGCGTCCACTTCCACTCCCAACTTGCGCCACTCGGCGTCCGCGGCCAAGAGACCGTCCACGTCGCAGACGATGTGTTTCTTCGCCGCTCCGGCCTTCACCAGGTCGGGGTTTTGACGAATGAGTTTGATATCGAGCACGGGCTGTTCCTTTCGCTTGGGGAGGACTTCCCCTCAGGGGTCAACGGGCGGGATTGGCCCGGGCAGGACGGCAGCGTCGCCCGAGCGCTGGGAAGGCTACTTCCACTCTGAGGAGATCTTGCCGAACAACTTGTTCTTCTTCTCCGTGAGTTGGACCTCGGCGGCCTCCGTGACCCCCTTCTTGTCCAGGTCCAAGTCCACCGGGAACCAAGCGATCGCCCAGCTGTTGGCGGCGGTGATCTGTTCCTGGCTGCTCACCATCTTGAACTTCTGGGGCTTGCTGCCCTTGCGATCGCCTTCTTTGCGCCACGCAGCTTCCGGACGGGCCACGCAATTCCAAGCTCGTTCGTAGCGCTCGCCGTGCTGGCCGGTGACGACAATTGAGTTGCCATTGACCGTCAGCTTGTCGCCCTCGTCGTCGACCTTGAAGTCAAAGCCAAAGGGGCCACCGAGCTCGGCCTTGGTCTCGCCACCCTCGACCACGGTCCAGGGGTGGTTGGTCGCGCCGGGCAGGATCAAGGCCTTCATGGTCTGCACCTTCTTGCCCTTGCGCAGTTCACCGCAGAACAGCTTCCAGTTCCCGACGGGCAGCTCGAGGTCCTTCTGCAGCAGGTCAAAGTAGCTGTTCTCGTACTTGCCGACCCCTTGCACGATGACCCAGCTGGGCTTGCCACCCTTGAAGTTCAGCTTGATGGTGCCCGTCTTGATTTCGGTCTCGAAGCCGCGCAGAGCCATGCCTTCCTGCTCGAGCTCAAAGCGATACCACTTGTCACCGATCTTCTGGTACTCACTCCAGGGCATGGCGTATTTCGCGCCGTCCACCACCACGGAGTCAATGCGCGGGTGGGATCGATCAGCGGTCAAGCCGTCGTAGTTCCAGACCCGCGGCGTCGACCCGTAGATCCCGTCCATGTTTTCGTCGATCACGCGCACCGAGTGCTCTCCAATCTGGCCCACCACGCTGGCGGCCGGATTGAGGTAAAGCATCATCTGGTTGTCGTCGGGGTTCATGTTCATCTGAATCCCCTGGTACATGTCGGAGCTGGTGCCCGTGGTCAAGAGGCAGCCCCATTGCCGTTTGGCTGCTCCTTCCCCGATGGTGAACTCCAAGGGGTCGATCTTGCCGCGCAGAGGCACGGCCACGTCGCCCTTGCCGTCGTTGTCCACGTCCACCCAAACTTCAGCGGAGCCCGTGCGCAGGAAAGCTGGCGAAGTTTCACCGAGGGACGGGATGCGGATTGTGCTGCCCTTGGTCGTTAGGCGGGCTTGCTGCCACAACCCGTGCAATTCATCATTGAAGTAACTGGGCCGATCCACCCCACCGATGTCCGTAAACAACTCAAAGCCCATCTGGTAGACCGCCGAGGGCTCCACAACAGCAGGACCTGAGGGAGCTGGACCCGCGGGCTCGCCTTCTGGCGTGACGGCGTTCGGATCTCCGTCGTAGCCTTGGTTCTTGAGGACGCCGTAGGTCGCCGCGCACTCGTTGTAGGTGTGGTCCTTGAGATCCACCTTGAGCCGGGCAGCCACCGCTTCTTTCATGGCGATGCAGGCCTTGTAGAGATCCGCGTCATCCCCCAGGGCATTGCGGTTCACGCAGTTGTAGGCCAGCACCCAACTCTGCGAGCACCAGTAGTGATCCCCCACGTCCTTGAACTGCATCGCGACGTTGGCCAGCTCCTCGTAGAGCACCAAGTAGACTTCGGGTTTGTTGTCCGCGACGTTGCGTCCGTAGCGCGACCGGGCCACTTCATAGCGCGCGTCCAGTTTGGTGTGCTGCCGTTTCTGCACCGCATCCAGCAACGAGTAGTAGGTGTAGATCTCGTCCGCGAACTCGCTCTCCATGGCGGTCTTCCAACCTTTGCGCAGAGCGGTCATCTCCACCTCGAGCGCATCGCTTGGGCGAATCGAGATGCGCTTGGCCGTGTCCATGATCCAGTAGATGGCGAGCTCCTGCTCGTTCTTCATCAAGCGCTTGATCTCAGACTGAGCGCCAATCTTGACCGCCGCGAGGAAGTTGTCCTTCCACAAATCACGGGGGTGGCGCTGGGCCGTTGGGCTGGGCGTCAGCGGTTGAAGCGGGGTCGCGGGCTGGCTGGCGTGGGTCGGGATCTGCGTTCCAGCCACAAGGGCCAGAACAGGCAGGAGGATTCGGGGGGCACTCATGGATCGTAACCGCGGTCGGGTCCCCCCAGTTCCGCTCGGGACCCGGGGAGGGACGATTTTGGGGAGCCTGTAGTCTAGCCCGCCCGCCCCTCGGCGACTACTTTCGCTGGGAGGAGCGCTTCAGAAAAGCCCGCTCAGCCCGGGTCAGATTGGCCATGCCTTCCTTGTGGATCTTCTCCAACAGGCGATCCATCTGCAGGTCGTCCTCGCGCCGGGTGTTCTCCACGGCCACGGCCCTTTTTGCGGTCCAGCGCTCGATCCAATCGATCTGGATCCAGCCCATGCGCACACACAGGAACCCGTAGGCTGCGCCACCCAGGTGCACCCAGTAGGCCACCCCGGAACTCGTCTGGTTCACCAACTCGGAGACCGCATTGATGAAGTTCAAGGCGACGATGCCCGCTGCTAGAACCCACAACATGACGGGGATAAAAATCAGCAGAACCGAAGAGCGAGGCCGCATGGTAGCGGCCGCCACCACGATCCCCAGAGCAGCTCCTGAGGCTCCAAGTGCAGGATTCGGCGCTCCAGTGGCGAGCTCCACGAACACGTGCAAAAGGCCCCCTGCGAACATGCAGAGCATGTACGTGATCAGAAACCGCCGGCTGCCGATCATGCCCTCCAACATGGTGCCGAAGAAGTACAGCTGCACCATGTTCCAAAGCACATGGCTCGGATCCTGGGCGCTGTGCATGAACCCATGGGTCACGAGTTGCCAAACAGGAAGAAGCGGGAACCAATCCGCCCACTGTGCCGGAGACAACCAGAAGAACCCTTCGAGCCCCCTGTAAAAGCCAGGGGCCGCCAAGGAGAGCAGCCAAGAAACGAGAAAGATCCCTACGTTCAGGATCATCAACTTCTTCGTCACGGGCGTCAGCGGTGGCATCGCGAACTGCATGCCGCCCCCCTGGGGTCCACCACCGAAGGAGTCCGGTCCGTTCTGAGAGGGAAAAGTGTTTCGCAAGGGTTGGCTCTTGGGGGTTACGCGGACGGAGCGTTGTCCGTGATATCAGGTCCAAAATTGGCGTGCAATCGCCATTCGCATCTTGGGACAAGCCGCGGCTTTGCTCATCGGCCCAATCCGCCTCGAAACCGGAGGAATCGACCTGGGGTTTTTGGGAGGCCGGCCAAAATCCGCGTTGGATGGCCGTCCCCCCCTGGGTTTAGCGGCTGGGCGGGCTAGCCGCGAGGTGCGGTGCAGGGCCCCCGGGGTCCGAGGCTGGGTCAAAACCGAACCCCGCTGGACCGCGGCGGATCCCCAGCACGGGTCCCCGCGTCCCTCAGTCCTCGATCAAATGGGCCTTGCCCGCTTGGCGCGCGGCGGCCAAAACCGTGTTGGAGAGCAGCATGGCGATCGTCATGGGACCGATGCCCCCGGGAACCGGAGTGATCGCGCTGGCGTTCTTGCTCGCGCCTTCGAAGTCCACATCCCCCACCAACTTGCCGTCCTCTCCACGGTTGATGCCCACGTCGAGCACCACCGCTCCAGGCTTGACCCAATCCCCTTGGATTAGCTTCGCCACGCCGACGGCAGCGGCGATCACGTCCGCGCGCCCCACGTGCTCCGCCAAGTTCTGGGTGCGACTGTGACAAATCGTGACGGTCGCATTGCGCGCCAGGGCCAGTTGGGCCAGGGGTTTGCCGACCAGTTGCGAGCGACCGACGATCACCACGTGCTTGCCGGCCAAGTCGATGCCGCTGCGATCCAGGAGTTCGATGCAGCCAGCGGGGGTGCACGAAACGAGGCCGGGGGTGCCCAGCACCAGGGCCGCCACGTTTGCCGGGTGCAGGCCATCCACGTCCTTCTCGGGGGCGATCGCGCAGACCACTTGCGCTTCGTCCAAGCCTTTGGGCAGGGGCAACTGAACGAGGATTCCGCTGACCGCGGGATCCTCGTTCAAGCGCTCGACCTCAGCCAGTAGGTCCGCTTGACTGGTGTTCGCCGGCAGCTTGATGGTCGCCACGTCGATGCCCGCTTGGGTTGCAGCGCGGTCCTTGTTGCGCACGTAGACTTCGCTGGCGGGATCATCTCCGACGAGCACCACCCGCAGTCCGGGATGCACCCCGGCAGCCACCAAAGTGGCCACCTTGGCGGCGACTGTTTCACGAACGGCCAGGGCCGTGGCCTTGCCATCAAGAATCGATGCTGTTTGCGTCATGCGCGTTAAAATTGGGGGAGAAGGCAAGCGCCCGCGCAGTCCTTGCGACCGGCGTTCTCGCTTGCGACCAGCTTAAAAGTTTCGTTGGAGGACGAACTCCCCCATCAACTCGAGAGAGTGTTTCGCCGGGGAATCGGGCAAGGTTTTGAGTCGACCCATGGCCTGGGCCACCAGGCTGTCGGCGCGCGCCA
The DNA here is from genome assembly GCA_937905825.1 of uncultured bacterium. Lineage (GTDB taxonomy): Bacteria > Planctomycetota > UBA1135 > UBA1135 > JABACD01. Next base: position 24,930 of record CALCXM010000111.1, on the reverse strand, counting down.
GGGCGTAGTTCGTGCCGGGTTCGAGATCGCAAACCTGTCGCAACTGTTCCCGGCGGTCGGGGATTCCCTCGCTCAGGTAGGCATCGCGGATCGCGACCCGGGTGCTCTCGTCGCTCAGTTCGTACGTGCGCAGAATGGGCAGGGTGATCTTGCCATCGGCCACGTCATTGCCAACGCTCTTGCCGACGATGTGTTCTTCACCCACCACGTCCAAGCAGTCGTCGATGATCTGGAACGCGAGTCCTATTTCTTCGCCGAAGCTGCGCATGGAAGCGCCCGCCTCTTCATCCAAACCGGGGTAGCGCGCGCCCAATTCGCAGGCAGCGGAATACAGGCTGCCGGTCTTGAAGGCCGCTATGCGTTCGTAGGTGGCTTGCGGCATCTCGAACTGATGGCGCATGGTGCTCTGTTCGATCTCCCCGACGCAAAGCCGTTGGGTCGTCTTGGCCAAGAGCGAACTGCACAGCCGAGACGAGAGTTCCGTGGATAGCCCAAAGGCCCGCGCGTAGAGGAAGTCCCCGAGCAGCACAGCGATCTGGTTGTCCCAAAGTTCGTTGACGCAAGCGACCCGGCGCCGCACGTGGGCCCCATCGAGCACGTCGTCGTGCACCAAGGTAGCCAGGTGCACCATCTCGACCACGGCGGCCACCGCGGGATGGTCGGCATGGAACACGCCGTGGGCTTTGGCCACCAGCATCACCATGGACCCGCGCAATTGCTTGCCGCGAAACTGGGCGATGTGATCGGTCATTTCCCCAACGGCGGAACTCTCGTCCGTGAGGCTGGCATCGATCACCTCGCGCATGGTCACCAGATCCGCTTCGATGGGCGCAACCAATTGCGCCAGGCGATCCTCGACGGTGCTCACTGTGGGCCTCCGTTCTGACCTTGGACGCGGGCCAAGTCCTCGGGGGTGTTCACGTTGCAAACGGGAGTGAAATCGCTGGCATGCTGCTCGAGAGCAATCTGCCCCACTCGAAGATGCGTCCCGAGTCCCTCCACTTGAACGAAGGCAGTGACCTTGCGAACGCCCAGGGAAAGGGCGCGCTCAATGGCGGGCAAACAGCGCTGACTGTAGATCGCGCACAGGGGTTCCACGCCTCGCTCCGTGGCCAAGTAACAAACGTCGAGTTGCTCCGCCTCGGCTGCTTCGAAGAGGCGCCGAACGATGACCGCCTGCATGCGCGGCATGTCGCAAGCGAGCACCATCCCGTGACTCGTCTGCAAGGCTTTGAGGCCCGCGCAAATCCCCGCGAGCGGGCCGCCGTCCGCTTGGGCGTCGAGCACTAGGGGCAGGCCGAGCTCGGAATAACGGGGCTCGGGTCCGCAGGCGAGTTGCAGTTCCGAACAGGTCTCCCCCAGGAGCTGCGCTGCCCGGCGGATCATGGACTGGCCATCCACCTGCAGGAGCGCCTTGTCGCGTCCCATGCGTCGACTCTGTCCACCACAGATCAGAATGCCCCCGAGGGTGCTCGTGGCGTCACGTTCGTTCGCCATACCTGGGGAGGGAGTCGTCACTGGGGCTGCCGAGAGGAAGGGCTTCATAACAAATGGAAGGGGACATATCCGCTCGTCGGAACGGGGACGTCGCGAGCGACCAGGAGCAGGGAAATCCGGTTCGATCAGTCCTTGTCGCCCTCGGATTCGCCGAGCTGGTCTGGCTTGCTCTGCTCTTCGGCGAGGCCTTGCTTGAATTGCGTGATGCTGGACCCCATGGCGCGGGCCAGCCCGGGCAATTTCTTCGCACCGAAGAAGATCACCACGACTGCCAGGAGCACCCACAATTCCGTGGGCCCTGCGAAAGCCAAGAAGAACATTATTTTTCTACCTCGATCTGTGAAGGTCGCCCCCGCGTACGGGATAGCGACGATGTGTGGGGTTGGGTCACGGTCTGCGGGCTCTCGCCAGGCCTGCTCATCTTAGTCCATCGGAGGCCTGGAACGATCCTGCGCCCCGACGGTTTTTGCTGCTTCCCGGCAAGGATCCGGTCCCGACCGGTAAGTTTCCGCCCTGAGGGAGCCGTTTGACGGACCTGGCGGGCGCCCGCGAGCAATGAGCTACTTGTTCGCCGAATCCTGGTAGCGCAGCTCGTTCGCCTCGGACTCGAGGATCACGGCACCCGCGCTTTCCGTCACAACCACCAAGCGCTTGCCATCTGGACTGAAGTCCAAGTCGAGGATCGCTCCCCCATTCATGTGCACGTTCAGCAACAGGTCGTGACTCTCCATGTCCCAGAGTCGCAAGCGGCCATCTCCCCCTCCCGTCGCCACGCGAGGCTCTGTTGGGTTGATCGCCACGGCTCCGACCGAGCCACCATGGCCGGCCAACTCCGGCTCCATGAACTCAATTTCAGGAAGGCTCCAGAGGCGCGCCGTGTTGTTCTTCGAACCAGAGATGAGCGTTTTTCCATCGGCGGAAATGGCCAAGTCCAGGATGGTCGTGGAGTGCGCTTCGCGGCGCGAGCCCAATTCCTCGCCGGTCGCCGCGTCCCACAGGCGCAAGCGCTCGTTGGCTTCGCCGGTCGCGATGTACTTGCCATCGGAACTGATCGCCAGGGACATCAACCCGTAGTGCAGATCGATGCCCACATAGGTGCCGGTCTTCAGGTCCACAGAGAAGACTGTTCCGCGGCCACCGCCGGCCACCAGGCGTTCCCCGTCATCGGAGATTTCCAGGTGCTTGACCCCCGTGTCGAATTTGTTGAGCACCCTTTCAAGCTTGCCTTCCACTCCGCTATAGACCTCGACAGTTTTGCTCTCCGTGCCGACCACGTAGCGCCCCGTGGAGCGCGCAACCGCCTGCACGTTTCTCACGATCGTAGCGGGCCGTGCAGCGGCTGGCGACCCGGGCACCGCGCTCTGCTGCCCAAGGCTGTAGCCCGGGAGAGACTTGGAGGAATCCCCATCAAAAGCCTCAATGCCCGCCTCTCGCGTGCCGGCGTAGACGATTCGACTGTCCGAGGAAAAGACAGCACTGACGTACTTTTGATCAGGCGCCAAGGCCAGTCGGGTGATGCCTGGATTCCATTCCGGGCTCCAGATGCGAATGCTCTTGTCCACGGAAGCCGAGGCGATCTCGCCGGTGGTTCCAAGGCGCACAAGGGAGCGCACCTCAGCCTCGTGTCCGACGAAGACTCGCTCCTCGAAACCGGACGCGGCATTCCACATGCGAACCGTGCCGTCCGTCGCCGCGGAGTACACCACAAGCCCGCTGGCATCGAACAGAACGTCGTGGATGCCCCCACCTTTTCCACGCATGACGGTGGTGACTTCACCGCTGGCTGCGTCCCAAACCGCCAAGCCTCCAGCTTCGTCTCCGGTCACCACGCGGGTGCCATCGAGGGACCAGTCCAAGGCCACGACGGGCGCCGTGTGATGTCCGGCGAGGTCCTGCAGATGTTCTCCCGTGACCCGGTGAATGTGCGTTTGACGATCTGTCCCACAGGTGGCCAGGCGCGTGCCTGCTGGATCAAAGGCCCCATCAAGCAGGGGCTCGGCGCTGACCTTGATCGTGCGTAGGAGTTGGAGACCCCCAGCGTTAAAGACCTTGGCTGCCCCGTCTTCGGCCACCGTCATGAGAAAGCGTCCATCATCGCTGTAGGAAATCGCCGTGATCGGTCGCTCGTGATCCCCTGCTGCCACGAGGTCATCCCCCGTCACGGCATTGAACACATGGAAGGACGTTTGCCCTGCGTTGCAGACCGCCAAGGTACCGCCCTTGGGAGCCAAAGCGCAGCGGTAGAGGCCGCCCTCAGCGTTTAGGTCGAAGGCGTTGAAAGTGAACGGAATGCTGACCCGCATGCCGGCACGTTCTGCCACTTCCCAGAGACGCGGATTCTGGGTCAGCCCATAGGTCAAGAGCGTCTTGCCGCTGCCATCCACCGCAAGATCCGTCACGTTGGGGCGAATGCGGATGCGGCTACCGACGCGCTCGTCCGTACGAATGTCTAGGTGCCGCCACTCCCAGCCGCGCATGGGAATCTCGCAGTCATCCAGACTTTTCCGGGCGGCCCTCGAGTCGTCCAAGAGCAGGCTGGAGGCGGCCGCGATGACTCCGGATCGATAGGCGATGCGCTCCGCATTCACGAGGCTGAAGTCCGCCAACTGCTTCTGGTTCTCGGCGATCTTGGCGGCGGCGTCTGCGCGGGTGCGCTCTTCCTTGGCGCGCTCCGATTCAATCTGTGTTTGTGCCAGTGCACGGCTCATGGCCTGCTCGCTAGCTAGGGCATCCTTCGCATTTTCGTCGGCTTCTAAGCGCGCCTGGTCCGCATCGATGCGGGCCTTTTCCGCCACCTTCTGCTCTGCGACCACGCGGTCCACGTTGCGCTGCTGCTGGATACTGAAGAGGATCAAACTGATGAAGACCACCAAGGGAATGATCGCCCCGGTGATCGCGAGCATGCGATTGCGCGAAACCCACTTGCGCAGTTCGTAGAAGGTTCCAGACTCGTAGGCCAACACGCCGCGGCCCTCGACCCAAGCCCGCAGGTCCTCGCCCAACTCGCGCATGCTCGGGTAGCGGTCGCCGGGTTCGCGGGCCATGCCCTTCTGGCAGATTGCGGCCAGCTCCCCGTCCACATTCGGATCGATCTGAGCAAGTGGCCAGGGGGGTGCATTGCGCACGGCCTCCAACACGGTGTGGGCCGGAACCTTCTCGCCTAGAGGCTCGTAGGGAGCTTGGCCGGAAAGCAGGTGATAGAGCATCGCGCACATGGAGTAGATGTCCGCGGCAACGCCAATCGAGGACAGCTCCCCGCGGGCTTGCTCCGGTGACATGTAAGCAGGCGTCCCGACCACATCCCCGTCCAAAGTGCGCAGGGCGTCGTCCTCGGCGGAGTCGCTGTCGCTGCGGTCCGTCAGGACTCGGGAATGCCGGCGCTTCTTCTTGGACTTGTGCGCTTTGTCGGCGGACTTTTCCTCGGCTGTCGGCTCCTTCTCTACCTTGCCCAACACCTTGGCCAATCCCCAGTCCATGACGAAGGCCTCACCAAAGGCGCCAACCATGATGTTGGCGGGCTTCAGGTCGCGGTGCACGACTCCTTTGGAGTGTGCGTACGCCATGGCTTCGCAAACGCGAACAAAGACCGAGACCACTCGCCGCGGGGACCAACCCTCGCGCTGCAGACGGGCCAATTCAATCACCTTGCGCAGATCGTGGCCGTCCACCAATTGCATGGTGAAGTACACGCGCCCTGTGTCGTCCAGGCCAATGTCGTGCACGGGAACGATTCCAGGGTGATCCAACTGCCCGGTGATCTGCGCCTCCTCGAGAAAGCGCGAGAGTCGGCGTTCCACCTGGTCTTCACTCGACTGGCTGCTGCCAGCTTCGACCTTGCCACCCAGCACCATTTTCATCGCCAAGGTACGGCGCAGTTCCTTGTCCCAAACTTCCACGATCGCGCCCATGCCCCCGCGAGCCAACTCCCCGATGGTTTCGTAGCGACTCGTGTTCGCTGCTTGCGCGGACAGTCGAGACAGCACCCGGCCCGAGGTCGGGGATCCAGAACGGTTGGGCGCCTCCCCGGCGGGACGGCCACCACTGAGGGAGATCTCAGGATCAATCGTCTCTCCGTAGCGCTCGCGCAGACGCACCGAGAAGGAAGCGGTGGGCGTCAAGCTCTCCAGGATGCCGGTGACTCGTTCGTATTGCTCGAGCAAGTTGGCCAGGTCCCGGGCATGATCGGGATGGGCCTTGCCGACCTGTTCAAAATCCAGGTCGGGATCCACCTCCAGCCCCCTTAGGTACTGGCAAAACAACACCAAAGCCGCGGGTGCGGGTTTCCAGGTGGGTGTCTCGTCGGAATCTTGCGGTGGAGTCGAACTCATGGGCGAAGGCTACGCACTGGCAGCATTCAGGAGAGGCTAGCACAGACCTCTCGGGCCGCACCAGCGGAGGACCCCATCCGTTCGTTCACTTCTCTTTCAATTTTTGCGAGCTTCGACGGGCCCGCTCCCAATTCAGCCGGCAGCCCCATCTGAATTCTCCGGGAGGGGCCCCGGGGCTTTCGCTTTTGAAACCTAAGGGATCTAAAATCCATGGGGTCCCGGGCTCTCCAATTCCTTGTTTTGGGTTCACCAGCGCCTACACTGCGAGTCGCCTTGCCCCTCATTCTTTTAGTTCCAGCTGGAGCCGCTTGAGCCCATGTGTCCTGACAACGAAAAGACCCCGGAAGACGAGCAGACCGCACACCGCGGAAGCGCTGGTCCGACCCCGCCGACTTCCCCGGTCGATGCGACCGTTGCGTATGGATCTGGTACGGATCCCGAGGATGCGGGCACCGTCGCCGATGAGGATGGGGACGCCCCTACGATCGCCGTGCCCGCCAGGCACCCCACAGGCAACACAGCCACGGGCGGTAGCGCAGGACAGAGTTCAACGGGAGGTGGCAGCGTTCCGTTTACGCCAGTGCAGGACATGACCAGCGGGTCCCTAGAAAAAGCGAAGGCCAAAACAGCGAGCAAGGCACCGCGTTCCGTCGGGCACCGTTTCGCGAACCGCTTCGAGGTGGTCGACGTACTCGGTGAAGGAGGCATGGGCAAGGTCTTCCGCGTGCGCGACACACACATCGACAACCGCGAGATGGCCCTCAAGGTCCTGCGCCCCAAGTACTCGAACAACCCCCAGTTCCGCACGCTCTTCACCAAGGAGATCCACGCGGCTCAAAACTTCGTCTCGGAGAACGTGGTGCAGATCCGCGACACGGGACAAACTGCGGACAACCAACTCTTCCTCACCATGGACTTGGTGGATGGCGAAGACCTCCACGAGATGTTGAAGCGCGAGGGAGCCCTCTTGCCGCGGCACGCCCTGGAAATCGTTCGCCAAACGCTGATCGGATTGCACAGCGGTCACGAACAAGGATTCATCCACCGGGACATCAAACCCTCCAACGTGATGCTCTCCGCGCACGTGCCCAAGACCGACCTGAATCCCTACGGTGTGGGCGTGCAACTGCTAGACTTTGGAATCGCGGGCATCGCGGCCGAGGTCAGTGGGCAGATCGCGGGAACCCCCATGTACATGTCGCCGGAGCAAGCCCAAGGGCAACGCTTGGATCCGCGCTCGGATCTCTTCACGGTCGGCGTGGTGATGTTTGAGATGCTGACGGGGACACGGCCCTTCGAGGGCAAGACTCTCGACCAGGTCGTCACGTCGATCCTCGAAACCAAGTTGACCGAGATGATCGCGGATCTAAAGCACCTGGGTCGCCCCGTGCAGAAGATCCTGACCAAGGCCCTGCAAAAGGATCGCGAGAAGCGCTACCAAAGTGCCAGCGAGTTCATCGGAGCCATCGAAAAGTCGAAGGCCTTCCGCATCCCGACCAACCTTCCGGCCGGCACGGCCGTGATCCTGGGTGTCGCCATGCTGGCGACGATCGGGCAAGCGGCCTACATCTTCACCTCGCAGGACAGCAGCCGCAACCTGCGCCAAGATCGGGACGAATTGCGCACCGAGTTGAATGCGGCGAAGACCGCCCTGAACACGCAAAAGGCCGAGTTGTTGGCCGAGCACACAAAGCTCTTGGCGTCGAAAGAATCTCAGTTCAACCTGGTCATCAACCAGACCAACACTCAACTGAGCCAGACCAAGGGCGCCCTCGCCGTCAGCGAGGAACGGGCCAACGCCCTGGCGGCCACCAATGCCGGCCTGCTCGGACAGGTCGTCGACAAGGGCGACGAATCGGGCGGACTCGCAACCGACAAGAAGCTCCAAGAATCGGAGATCAAACGACTCACGAGGGAACTGGAGGAATTGCGAAGCCGCGAAAGAGTCCGCGACGCTTTGGTTGAGGAGCAAGAGAAGCAGCTCGCCCGCCTGCAGCAGGCGACTCGACTGGAGTCCATCACGGCCAGCGGCTTCGATCGCCTGTTCGTCTTCCTCGAGCGCCAAAGCTCGGAGGCCGCGCGCCGCCAAATGGACACATTGCAGGCCCAGGGAATCTTCGCAGCCAACGGAACCGACGGAGGGCTGTTGCTCGAGGAGTTCGTCTCGGTCGCGGAGTTGTTGAATCAGTTCGTCAAGTCCAAGGCCGACGGAGCCGCCGATCCAGAACTGCTCAAGGCGGCAGAAGACGGCCTGGTCCTGATCGGCACTGGAATCCCAGACTTCGAGACAGCAGCCAGCCCCTGGATCAATGAGACCATCGGCGCGGACAAGGCACCCACGCGCCTCGCCAATGTGAGGTCCTTGTTGCTCAGCATGGAGACCAGGTTCGAGCAGTTAACCACAACACTGACCAACGAAACCGAGTCTGAGCTCGAAGCGATCCTGGCCGGCTCACCAACACAGAACCCCGAACGGGCCTTTCAAGTGGCGAGCTTGGGCGGGGAAGACTTCCTGCCACGCGTGCTTCAGCGTTGCGTGAACGACCTCACCTCGACCTATGAAGCTCGCGGCGACCTGGTCTACTCGCGACTCAAGGCTTTGGACTGCCTGACCCCGTGGGTCGAGTACCTCGACTCCCAAGGGGACGCGGGCAGCTTCGACCCGAGCCACGTGGCGAGCCTGCGTGAGTTCTGGACCGCCAAGCAGTGGTACTTTGGGAGCAACCAGGATCGTCAGGACATTGGGTCCGCCCTCGCTCTGCCCAGCATCTCGGCGCCCACCCCCAAGAAAGACTGGCGGGCAAGCCTGGCGCTTCAAACGGGACTGTACTTTGAAGACACCTTGCCCCAACCCAGGGGCCGAGTCGCTGTCTACCTCATAACGGACTCGCAAACCGGTTCGAAGCGTTGGTTCCTCGAGGACACCGCCGAAGGCGAAGTGGTCGGGTCCGGTGAAACGGAGTACACCACGCGACTGCGTCCGTTCAGAATCGAACAACACGGAGTCACCGCCAGCCGCGCAACGGAACGCAAGTCCACGCGCAAGGGGTGGAAGTTCCTCGAGGCGCGCACCATGGTGCTCGACCTCATCGCCAAATCGGAAAACACGGAAGTCGTCTCGTGGAGCAGTTTGGCAGCGACCGACCTGCCCACCATCGGCGGCTTTCCGAGCGTCCAAGAGCGCACCAGTTTCCAGGAGAAGATCGCTGAGTCCTCTCCGCTTTGCCTCGTGGTCAAGGACGGCAAGTACGTCCGCTGGTTCTCCCCCACCTACGGCCTAGTGCATTACGACGATGGCAGGATCCAGCGCGATCTCGTCTACCTCGAGCGCTAGAACCCCGGGTCATCGACTGCGATCCGGGCTGCTAGTCCGGCCCTTTCCCTACCGAATCCAAAGACACCTCCCATGAAATCACCTTGGCTAGCCATCCTCGGGCTCTTGCTCGCTTCCTGTGGCAGCAGCAGGCCCACCGGTACCAACCTCGGCGCCCCCCCGGAGAGCTTCCTCTCCTATCCGGCCCACAGTTCCGAGGGCATCGTGAACGCCAGTGCGAAGTACGCGTATCCCGCCGACCAGAAGCGCGAGTTCCTCACGAACATTTTGGATGACGTTCAAATCATCCCCGTTGAGTTGCGCGTGAATCTGCGCGGCGAGGGTGCCGATGAAGCTCAAATCAAGCTGACGCCGGACAGCATGAACCTGCGGCTCTACCTGCAAAACGGGGTCGCGCTCTCCAACGTCGACATCGACGAGTTCATGGGGAAGTTGGCGAAGAAACCCGCCATCGAGATCCGCAACAAGAAGTTCAACGGCGGCTTGCTGAAGGCAGCGGACACGAGCGGCTACCTCTACTTTGCGATTCATCCCAAGGACAAGTTTCAAGTGGAGGGGGACAAACTTATCTACACGGCAGATGGCGTGACGCGCAGTCTGGACATCGATCGTTCTCTTCTGGCTTTCGACGTGATCATCGACGACCACCCCCGGCCCTTCTACGTGGGCATCCGTCCTTAGGACCCCGACATGAAAAAGCGCATCATCACCCCCCTTGTTGGAGCCCTGCTCTTCGCCCAGCTCGTCGGTTGCTCGACTCCCAAGAAGTGGGAAGCCAACCGCGAGCTCCTGACTTCCGGTCTCGGGAGCTTTGAGGCCGAGAAGTATGGCGAGACGGCCCGTGCCATGGACACATTGTTGGTGCAGACCAACGGCACAGCCAAGGACCGCGAGACCTACGCCCTGCAACGCTACTACGCGGCCTTCATGACAGCCCGAGCCCACATCGAGGCTTCCTTTGGTCCCGCCTTCCTGAAGGAAAAAGGGTCGTCCTTCAGTTTTGGTTCCTCCGGAGATTCCTCCGCGCCCTCCTACGTTGGGCACCTGACCGCCGCCAAGTACCATGCAGGGTATGTCAGCGGCTGGTACGAGTCCGCAGAGAAGAAGCCAGCTCGCATCGGCGAAGGAGAGGGAGCCACCCCGTTGCTGCCGCCGGCGCTCGAGTCCTTTGGATTGGAAAACACTCGACTCAACATGGTCTTGAGCTTGGTCGCCGCCACGACGCGCCTGCAATTCCAGGATCGCGTGAACAGTGTTATCGAGAACTACCCGTACCTGTTGGCCTTGAAGAGCTGTGAGGAGAGCATCGAGAAGGCGCAAGTCTCCGCCAATGTTCGCCCTTGGGTCTACCGCGGAGTGTTCGGGTACATGGTCACCCTGCCCGGTCGCGAACCGGAGGCCTTCCGCTTTGCCGTGCGTGCCCTTGAAACGGGCAATGGGGCCAAGGACAGCATCACGGAGACGGAACTCTTTCCGCTGCGCGACTGGATCTCGAACAATGGACAGTTCGAATTCCGCTGTCCCCGCGACAACAGCCTGACCGATCCGACGGACGTGATTTGCCCGGTCTGCTTTCAGTCCTACTTGGACTTCACGCCCACGGCGATCGAAGCCAAGTGACAAGCGACGGGTGCCTTGCGGGTACTCCCCGCAGGGCATCCCGCTGGGCAACCAACCTGGGCGCCCCAGGAGTTCGCCCAGCGCTTCAGTCGAGCACCCCCCAGAAGAGATGGCCGGTTCCTAGCTCACTTCGCATCGGGTTAGCGATTTTCTAGCGACGGTTCACCCCAGGCCCACAGAGCGAGGTACAGAAATGGATATGCAACTTTCGGACAAGGTCGTGCTCGTCACCGGAGCTTCCGGTGGAATCGGTCGCGCCATGGCTCAGGCCTTCGCGGCGGAGGGTGCCCAACTCGTGCTGCACGGCAATTCCCAACTCGCCAGCCTCCAAGCCTGGGTCGCACAGCAGCCCTGGAAAGCCCGGACCCTCGTGCTCGCGGCGGACGTAACGAATCCCGCAGAAGTGGATGCGATGTTCGCCAAGGCGGCGGAGCACTTTGGGCGGGTCGATGTCACGATCGCAAACGCCGGCGTCTGGCCCGCGGACGACACACCGCTCTGGGAGATGAGCGAGGAACGACTGAGGCGCACGCTAGAGATCAATCTCTTTGGCGCCATGTGGACGGCGCGCGCGTTTCTCAAGCAGTTGCACAAGCAAGGGCCGCGAAGCGATGGGCACGGGGCCAGTCTACTTTTCACGGGTTCCACGGCAGGCCAGTTTGGCGAGCGACATCACTCGGACTATTCCGCCAGCAAAGCAGGGCTCTACGGCTTGGTTCGAACACTCAAGAACGAGATCGCCCTGCTGGATCCCTACGCGCGCGTCAACATGATTGAGCCGGGTTGGACCGTCACCGAGATGGCACGCAAAAACCTGGACGAACCCGGGGTGCTGGAAGGAGTCGTACGCACCATGGCCCTGCGTCAAATCGGCCGGGCCTGCGAGATCGGGCGCGCGGCCGTGTTCTTCTCGTCCCCTTTCGCCGCTCGGCACGTCTCGGGACAGGTCTTGACGGTCGCTGGCGGCATGGAGGGTCGAGTGCTGTGGGACGCCGACGACGTGCAACGCGAGGACGTGCTTGGACGGCTCGCTGCGGACTGAGCTGCGGCCCACAATCCGTTCCTGGGGAATCACGACCTGCTCGCCAATTGAGCCCTTGACCCTCCAGTTGCTGGAGCCCTTACCTTGGCCCCTCGAAGATGTCCGAGACCCTCTACAGCATTGGCGAGTTCTCTCGCATGAGCGGCCTGCCGGTCAAGACCCTGCGCTTTTATCACGACAAGCAGTTGCTCATTCCGTGCTACGTGGAGTTCGACACGGGTTACCGCCATTACAACCTGCGCAACCTCGAGCAATCCCAAGTCATCAAGGCCCTGCGTGGTCTCGACTTCGGTCTCGAGCAGATCAGCAGGATTCTGGAAGGCCAGCCTGACGACGGGGACATCCTCGATTTTCTGGAGACGCAAAAGGCCGCACTCCAATCCGAAATCGAGCGTCGCGCTGACATCGTCCAAGCCTTGGACTTGATCATCGCGCGCGAATCCGACGCGAGGAAACTCATGCAGACGAACGACGACCGCATCGTGCAGAAACAGCTACCCCCCCAACTCGTGGGAGGGATCCGGCACAGGGGCAGCTATCAAGACTGCGCAACGCTTTTCGGCAAGCTCGGCCGAGCCCTGGGCCGCCACATCGCTGGCAAGGCCATGATGCTCTGCTACGACGAGGAGTTTCGCGAGGACGATGCAGACTTCGAACCCTGCATGCCCATCAAGCGCGTGGTCAAGAAGCCCCAGGTCCACGTGCGAGAGATCCCCGGTGGCTCGTGCATCGCTCTCGTGCACCGCGGGCCCTACGAAACTCTGAGCCGCTCCTACGGCAGGCTGATGAGCTACGCGAAGGAGCACGAGCTCGTGCTGCAGCGGCCGAGTCGCGAGATCTACCTCAAAGGGCCCGGGATGATCTTCCGCGGCAACCCCGAAAAGTACCTGACGGAGATCCAGATCCTGGTCGCTGAGGATCCGAACGGGCGCCCCCCGATCTAGGGAGATTTTCCTATCTCGGTGCAGGGTCAAAAACCCTCTAGGGGATGTCGTAGGGGGATGAGCGTCCACTGACCCCCAGAGACTCGCAATCATGGGTGAAGTTCATGATGGGGAAAGGCCGATGCGGAAATGGCCCCAGATTTTCCCCATGCCTCCCCCCGACAAGTCACGAAACCAGAAACTCAACACCCGCCGAACAGCGGGTCGTGCCGATCGGACGCCGGAGTCGGACCTAACAGTCTCCCTGGTGCCTCGATCGGGTGACCCGGTCAGGTTGGAGTGGTCCGACATCTCGGTCGCAGGGACCAAGATTCTGGCCCCCGCAGAGTTTGGCAGCGACTTGGTCGAAGGCGCCCCAGTTCGGCTGCGCTTCGGCGTCGAGGATCTCAACTTCCGAGTCAATGGCCGAGTGGTGTGGTGTCACGACACCGCGGATGAGGCCATGATTAGTGTCGGGGTCGACTTCGCCTACCTCGACCCCACGATTTCGGAGACCCATCCCGAGCTTTGGGTGTACTTCAACCGGCGCAAGGCCTTCCGGGTCACCCCCCCACTGGGTGAAGTGTTGGAGGTGGAATTGAGCGGGCCGCAAGGGTCCGCCAGCGTGCGCTTGGTCGACATCTCTGCCACGGGAGTTTCCGTCACCTTGCCCGACGAACATCCGACACCCGCTTGGGTGGAGAACGGCCTCGGTCACAAGTTCGACTTGCACTTGACCCTGCTGCCCGAAGTGGGCGAGATCAAACTCGTCACGCGCGCCGAGCGCGTCTTCCGGCAGGGCAAGGCAGACTGCTGGGGGCTCTCGATTCTAGAGGAGGACGAACGTCACCTGGGAGACTCCCTCGAGATCGTCGAGGAGTACATCATGGCCCGCCAACGCCAGATGCGCGGAGTCGAAGGCTAAAGCCCCGGGACCTCCCCCCCAGGATTGGAACAAAGGAAGAGCGGGATGCAGCGGTTCGTGCGCTGCATCCCGCTCTTGTTCGATTGCCTCGGAACTTAGCCTTGAGCCGTCTCTAGCAGGCCGGCGTCACGCAGAGCCACTTCCATGGCAGCGCCGATGCGGGCTGGGCTGTCACACATGGTGACGCCCGCGGCCTCGAGGGCGGCGACCTTTTCCTTCGCAGTGCCCTTGCCGCCAGCGATGATCGCACCTGCGTGCCCCATGCGCTTGCCGGGAGGCGCGGTCGCGCCCGCGATGAAACCGACCATGGGCTTCTTGACGTTGGCCTTGATGAAGTCAGCGCAAGCTTCCTCCGCCGTGCCGCCGATCTCGCCGATCATCACGATGGCGTCCGTCTCGGGGTCGTCATTGAAGGCCTTGACCACATCGATGAAGTCCGTGCCGTTGACCGGGTCGCCACCGATGCCGACGCAAGAGGACTGGCCGATGTTGCGGGTGGTCAGCTGGTAGACGGCTTCGTAGGTGAGTGTTCCCGAGCGGGAGACCACGCCCACGCGGCCGGGCTTGTGAATGTAGCCGGGCATGATGCCGATCTTGCACTCGTCCGGAGTGATCACCCCGGGACAGTTCGGACCGACCAAGCGTGAGCCTGAGCCCTTCAAGCGCTCGACCACTTTGACCATGTCGAGCACCGGAATGCCCTCGGTGATCGCGATGATCAACTCGATGCCAGCCTCGATGGCTTCGATGATGGCCGCGCCGGCGAAGGGCGGCGGCACGTAGATCGCACTGGCGTTGCAGCCGGTGGCCTCGCGTGCTTCCTTGCAGGAACCGAAGACCGGTAGACCGAGGTGTTCGGTGCCCGGCTTGCGCGGGTTGACTCCGCCCACCATGTTAGTGCCGTACTCGATGGCCTGCTGGGAGTGGAACGTCCCGGTCTTGCCCGTGAAGCCCTGGGTGATGACCTTGGTGTCTTTGTTGACGAAAATGCTCATTGGTTTGCCCTCTACTTAAGTGTTGCGCAGACCTTTTGGGCAGCGTCATCTAGATCCGACCCAGCGATGATCGGGAGACCCGAATCCGCTAGGAGCTGCTTGCCCAAATCCACGTTGGTGCCTTCCAGGCGCACCACCAAGGGAATCTTCAGATCCACTTGCTTGACGGCTTCGATCACGCCTTGGGCGATGATGTCGCACTTCATGATGCCGCCGAAGATGTTGACCAACACGGCCTTGACCTTCTCGTCCGACAGGATGATGCGGAAGGCAGCGGCGACCTTTTCCGTCGTCGCTCCGCCGCCCACGTCGAGGAAGTTGGCGGGGCTTCCGCCGTAGAGCTGAATCACGTCCATGGTGGACATGGCGAGCCCGGCGCCGTTGACCATGCAGCCGATGTCGCCGTCGAGGGCGATGTAGGAGAGGTCGAACTTGGAGGCTTCAATCTCCTTCGCGTCTTCCTCGTCGAGGTCGCGCAGCTCCAACAGGTCTTCATGACGGAAGAGCGCGTTGGGATCAAAGTTCATCTTGGCGTCGAGTGCCAGCACCTTGCCATCCTTGGTGGTCACGAGCGGGTTGATCTCCGCCAGGGAGCAGTCGAGATCACAGAAGATCTTCGCCAGCCCCTGCAGGTAGGTCACCGCGTCAGCGACGAGCGCGTCCGGGATGCCGATGCCACGGGCCAAACGCTCGGCCTCTGCAGCGGGCAAGCCAGTTCCCGGTGAGTAGGCCGCCTTTAGGATCAACTCGGGAGTTTTCTCCGCGACCTCTTCGATCTCGGTGCCGCCTTCGGAGGAGGCCATCATCACGGGCAGGTCTTGCTCGCGGTCGATGGCGATCCCGATGTAGTACTCCTTGTCGATGGCCGAACCTTCTTCGACCCACAGGCGACGCACTTCCTGTCCCTCGGGACCGGTTTGGTGCGTGACCAAGATCTTGCCGAGGATGTCGGTGGCTGCGGCCCGCGCTTCCTCAGCGTTCTTGACGACCTTGACGCCACCGGCCTTGCCTCGGCCGCCGGCATGGATTTGCGCTTTGACCACGCAGATGTCTGTGGAGAGTTCGTTGTAAGCGGCCACGGCGGCGTCGACCGTCAGGCACTCGCGCCCCTCGGGCACGACCAGGCCGTATTGCTTGAGCAGCTGCTTGCCCTGGAATTCGTGAATCTTCATCTGGTGTCTTGGTTCCGATGAGGTGATATCGCAAGGAAGACGTCGTTCAGCGCTCCCCGGCGGTGGATTTGGCAAGGAGCATAGCCACTGGCCACGGGGGCTACCAGACGAGAGCCCCCTTCTGATCCCCAACGAGGATAGAATCCCCCCATGACTCTCCTCCCCCGTGGCCATTTGCTCGTGGATCGCCAGATTCGCGACCAATTCGGCCAGGCCCTGCTCGCCTCCGATCCCGACTTCCCCCTGAGTGCTGCTCAGGTCCAGCCCGCCAGCCTCGATCTACGGCTGGGTCCAGTCGCCCATCGCATGCGGGCCGGTTTCCTGCCGGGAGTGGTGCCGCTCGAGACGCGCATCGAGCGGCTCTCCACGGGAACCGTGTGCTTGACCGGCGAGGGCGGAGTGTTGGAACGTGGCTTGGTGTACCTGGTGCCCCTGGAGGAAGAGCTGGCCCTGCCGGCGGGCATCCGGGCGCGCTTCAATCCACGCTCCTCCACGGGTCGTTGTGACCTCTTCACACGCATCCTGGCCTGCGGCCACCCGCGCTTCGACGAGACCCCCGAGGGCTACCGGGGCAAGCTCTGGATGGAAGTCTCACCGCTCTCGTTCCCCGTGCGTTTGAAGCGCGGCGATCGGCTCGGGCAACTGCGCTTGCAGCAGGGCCAACCAGCGCTCACGGCCGAGGAATTGACCGAGGTCTACCGCCAGACGCCCCTCTGCTTTGATGGGGATCGCCCCATGGGTTTGGAGGAAGTGCACATCGACGAAGAGGGCGGGCTCGAGCTCGGGGTAGGCCTCAGCGGACGAACTCCCGCGGGCTGGCGCGCGGCCAGCCACACGGGCGTGCTGGAATTCTCGGCGGAAGGTCGTCACCCGCGCGGTGAGTTTTGGGAGGCGGTGCACGCGCCGGAGGGTCGCGCGATCCTCGCACCGGAGTCCTTCTATATCTTTGCTTCCCGCGAGCGCCTGCGCATTCCCCCGCACCTGGCGGCGGAGATGCTACCCGTGGACATCGGCATCGGAGAGCTACGCAACAACTACGCGGGCTTCTTCGACAATGGCTTCGGCTGGATCGAGGACGAGCACGGTGTTTCCCAGAACGGCGGAACTCCGGCGGTGCTGGAGGTCCGAGCTCACGATGTTCCCTTCCTCGTGGAAGATGGCCAGAGCTTCTGTCGCCTGCGCTTCTTTCACACGGCGGAACGCCCCCAAGCCCTCTACGGTCACGGTCGCAAGGGCTCGTCGTACCAGGGCCAGGACTTGACCCTCGCGCGCACCTTTCGCGGGGATTGAACCTTGGCGGCCGGAATCCCAATCATGCCCCCATTCCGGCCCTACCTCCCGCTCCATGCAGCGGACAACCGCTCGCAACCTTGGACGAAGTAGAAATTTTGAGAGCCCCCGACGGCACGCTGGTGAGAGAACTCTCCCTCGTGTTGAACTCCGTGGGCATCCCCCACCGGGTCGTTGGCAACCAACATCAACAGTGGATCTTGTGCCCGGCGGATCGAGCCCGGGATGCGCTGGATGAACTCTCGAATTACCACCGGGAGAATCCCCTGGCGCGCAAGCCGGAGGTGCTGTTGCCGCCGCGCGCGGGTGCCCTGACGACGGCGCTCTTGTGGGCTGCGGTGCTCGCGCTGTTCCATGTGCTAGCCACCGCGGGGGCCTTGGGCATTTCCTGGCCAAGAGCCGGCGCCGTGGATGGCGCGCTGGTTCGCGAAGGAGAGCTGTGGCGTCCCTTCACGGCCCTCTTCCTGCACGCGGACCTCAAACACATCGCCAGCAACTTGGCTTTCGGAGCTCTCTTCGTGGTGCTCTTGCAGCAAGCGATCGGAACGGCATGGTGCTGGTTTCTCGTGCTCTTCGGCGGAGCCCTCGGCAATCTGCTGAACGCCTACATCGCTGGACCGGACTTGCGTTCCCTGGGCGCGTCCACCGCAGTCTTCGCCGCCCTCGGTAGCCTGACCGCAGTGCAGTGGTCACGCAAGTTGATCAGTGGCAAGGACCAAGCCAAGCGTTGGGTGCCCCTGATCGCCGGAATCATTTTGCTCGGCTGGAACGGCATGGGCGGCGTTTCCTACAACCCGTTCAAAGGCATGGAGCGGCCAGTCGATGACAACACGGACGTCGGCGCGCACATTGCCGGCTTCGCTTGCGGAATCGTGCTCGGCGGGATCCTTTGGCGCCTCAAGCAGAAGGGACACTTGAGCCCGGCCATGGAAGTGGCGGCGGTCTGGATCACTCCCCTCTGCGCCCTCGGCGCCTGGGCCCTGGCGCTCGCTTTCGCGAACTAAGCGAGCCGCCTGCGCGAGTTGGCCATGCGCGCGCCGCGCCGGATGCCCCGCTGTCGATGCCAGCGGTGGAGGGCACTGCTGGAGACACCGCCAAGGCAAAACTAGCGCCCAACGACTTCACGACGCCCCGCCGGAGGTCCGGCGCGGCGTCGTGAAGTGTTTGTGGTTTGTGTGCACGCCCAATGGCGCGCGAGGCAGAGCTAGATCTTGCCGTGACGACGTCGTTGACGCCGGTTGATCTTGCGACCGTTTGCGGTTTTCTGGCGAGTCAGGAAGCCGAACTTTTTGGCGACCTTTGATTTGCTGTTTCTAACTTTGACCTTCATGGGTCTCTACTCCAGGCGTCTGGGCTCCGGAGATGGGCTCCGGATTTGGGCAATGAATGAGCGGAGAATCATAGCGACCCGTGCCTCGGGTGCCAGCCCAGGCAGTAGAATTCCCCGCCGATTCTGCTCAAAAAACGCACATGACCACCGAAACTCCCTCTCCAACCGACCAACCGCCCGCGGGAAAAGCACTGCTCAAGCTCTTTTTGGAGCTGGGGCCGCTCGTTCTGTACTTCGTCCTGAACTCCTCGGGCCGTACGGAGGGAGAAACCTCCGACGAGACTCTGGCCCGGGTGGTCTACGCCACGAAGGGGTTCGTGATCGCGATCCTCGTGGCCCTGCCACTGGCTTGGCGCCTGGAGCGCAAGGTGCCCTGGATGTCCGTGTTCACCGCGGTGCTCGTGGGCTCCTTTGGCGGACTCACGATCCTCTTGGAAGACAAGGTCTTCATCCAGCTCAAGCCCACGGTGGCGAGCCTGATTTTCGCCGCGCTTTTGTTCGGCGGACTGCTGCGGGGCAAGCTGTTCCTCAAGAGCCTATTCGGCATGAGCATGCCGATGGACGAGGATGGCTGGCGCAAGCTGACCATCCGCTGGGCGTTGTTCTTCCTCTTCATGGCCAGCTGCAACGAAGTCGTGCGCCTTACCCAGTCGTGGGATACGTGGATGGTCTTCAAGGTCTGGGGACTCTTGCCCATGACCTTCGTTTTCACCATGTCTCAGATGGGCCTCATGAAGCGCCACGAGTTGGTACCCGAGGGCTCCACGCCCCCCCAGGAATAGAGCCCCCAGCAAGCAAGGCCGGACCAGCAGCCCGGGTCCTACTGGGCTGAATCCTTCGCGCTCGGTTCGGAGGCTTCGGCCTTGCGCCCGCGAAACCAGAGGAACACACCCAGCGCACAGATCTCGATGTAGGGGTGGATGTCAACGCGCTCAAAGTCGCCGCGCCACAGCACCAACACCTGATAGAGGTACACGCAGATCGGCGCCATGGTGACAAAGGCCCCAACGTGCGAGGGACTGTCCTTGTAGGGCTCGTGGTTCGCGTCCACGGCCGGGATCCCTTCAGCAGCTCGCCGGGCGTCGTCCGCTGCCAAGGTGGCGCGCGTCTCGTCGAGCAGGCCCTCCATGCGCTTCAAGTAACCGTACTCGAAGGGAATCGCGAGGAAGGTCACCCCCGCCGCCCCGAGGCCTGCCAAGAGGTGCACCTCCGGCGGAAAACCAAAGGCTCGGTTGCCGTAGCCCAGGACCGCCGCAGCCACGATCGAAAAGGCACCCCCGACGGTCAGGAACAGTCCGCTGACCTGTTTGAAGTAGACATTGCTGCGCCCGAGGAAGTCCTTGGGCAAGCCGCAATTGTCGACCCCTTCACGCACCAAGCGGGTCCCGATCAGGATGAACACCACCACCATGCTGTGAGTCATGACCACGATCATGGCCGTCGGCAGGGCGATCGTCAGGTGCATCGGGGCCCCCAGGACCCCAGCGAGGGCAGAGGCCACCAGACCCAGGATGGAGAGCCCGAGCAGCGACAGGTAGTAAGTGGACATTCTCATCGTTATTGCCCGGTCTTCTACCCCGCGCAGCTGCCCCCGACCACCCCGAGCTAGCAAAAAACGTGGCGACGAGTCCCCTCGCGTGAAGGGGCCCAGGAAGAAACCTTCCGTTTCCGTGAGATTCCTCCGGTCTCGTCACCTCCGCTGCCCGATCTAGGGATTAGAGTGTAGAAGAGCCCCACAGGTTAGCTGCCCGAATCGGGCGCCCTGGCTACGCTTTCTTCTCCTTCACCGCATCCTCGTCCAAACAACCACTGTCGTGAAAGTTCTGCACATCACCCGGACCCTGCCCCAAGAAATGCTTGGTCCGATGTATCTGTCCCGCGTCCTCAAGGATGCCGGGCATGAGATGATCTCGGTCTTCGTGCCAGATCCCGCCTGGCTGAAGAAGATCGAGGACTACGCCCCCGACGTGATCACTTGGTCCTTGATGACCGGTAACCACCGTCCGATCTACGACGTCAACCGACTGCTCAAGAGCAAGTTCAAGTTCTTCTCGATCATGGGCGGCCCGCACGTCACCTTCGTGCCCGACTGCGTCAAGGACCCGGACATCGACGCGGTTTGCATCGGCGAGGGCGAAGGAGCCATCGTTGATCTGTGCAACGCCCTCGAAGCTGGCGAAGATTGGCACGACATTCAGAACCTGTGCTACGCCGACGAGAAAGGCGAGATCGTCAAGAACCCCTTGCGGCCCTTGATTCAGGATCTCGACGGCATCGGCCAGCCCGACCGCACGGTGATCTATGACGCCCAGCCGCTCTACGCCAACAGCCCACGCAAGGTCATCGTGACCCAGCGCGGCTGCCCGATGAGCTGCACCTTCTGCTTCCACCACGCCATGCGTGGCAAGATCTACGGCGCGCGCAACGCCCAGTACGTTCGCAAGCGTTCCGTGGACCACGTGATCGCGGAAGCCCTCGAGATTCGTGCGAAGTATCCCCTGCGCTTCGTTCACTTCCTCGACGACATCTTCAACCTGCGCACGGACTGGCTGGATGAGTTCTGCGAGCGCTGGCCCAAAGAAGTCGGCATCCCCTTCGACGTCATTTTGATGGCGAACATGACGAAGGAAGCTCACATCGAGAAGCTGGCCAGCGCCGGCTGCATCTACGCGCGGATCGCTTTCGAAGCGGCCAACGACAAGATGCGCAACGAGATCTACAAGAAGAACACGGAGACCTCGCACCTGGTCAACGCCTCCAAGTGGATCAAGAAGCACGGCATTCGCTTGGGCTCCTTGAACATGCTCGGTGGACCCGGCGCGACTCTGCAAGAGGACATCGACACGGTGCTGCTCAACGTGGAGTGCAAGGTGGATCACCCCCTGTGCTCGATCGTTCAGCCCTACCCGGAGTTCGAGCTCAACGACATCACCAAGAACATGGGCATCGCGGTCGCCAACTACGACGACTTCCCCGCCAAGTTCAACCGTGAGGCTTCGGCCGAGATTGACAACAAGCAAGCGGTCGAGAACCTGCACAAGTGGTTCCCGATCCTCGTGCGTTTCCCGTTCATGCTGCCCTTTGCCAAGAAGACCCTGCCTAGCCGTCTTTTGGCCAAGCCGCTCTTGATCATGTACATGCTGTACAGCGAGTGGCTCGTGACCGAGCAGAACATCCTCTACAACCGCGCCCAAGGGCACAACTCCCTGGGCGTCTGGGCCCCCTTCGACTTCACCAAGCGTGTTGCCGCAAAGGGTTTCCTGCTCGTGGTGGGTGCTGTTGGCGGCAAGGTCGTCGGCAAGCTCGCCAACCGCCTGAAGATGGGTGATGAGCGCGTCATGGCGCACATGGACTGATCCCTAGGGACTCAAAAGACAAGAGGGGCTGTGCTACCGTTCGCGGTGGCGCAGCCCCTCTTCTTTCAAGAAGCCTATGAGTTCCAGCGAAGTCCCTCCCCCTCCACAAGCCCCGCGTGCTTCCGGGTTGCAGCGCGCCTTGACGCGCTTGGTGGACGTGCGCCCAGAGGAGGTCGGACCCTTGCTCCTCGGGATCGCCTGCTACGCGCTCCTGCTGACCGGCTACTACATCCTGCGGCCCTTACGCGAGACGGTGGGCATTCACGCGGGCTCGGAGCTCTTGCCGTACTTGATGATGACGGTCTTGGCCACCAGCATGGTGCTCAACCCGCTCTACTCTAATTTGGTGGCACGCATGCCCCGCAGCCGTTTCATTCCGCTCGTCTATCGCGGGCTGATCGGACTGCTCTTGCTGTTCTACCTGGCCCTCGAGAACCTGCAAGGAACCGGGCTGGTCTGGGCCAGCCGCGGGTTCTACGTCTTCTTGAGCGTGGCCAACCTGTTCATGGTCTCGCTCTTCTGGAGCTTGATGGCCGACCTGTTCGATCGCGCGCGGGCCGTGCGCTTGTTCGCGACGATTGCCATGGGTGGATCCCTGGGCGCCTTGCTCGGATCCTCGATCACCGGCAACTTGGTCGGTGTGCTCGGTCCGGCCAACTTGGTGCTGATCTCGATCCTGCTGATCGAGGCGGCCACGCGCACGGCCCTCGCTATTCATCGCCGCTTTGCAGCGGGGCCCGATTCTGGAGAGGCTCAACTGGATGGCTTGCACGCGCGCGCGGACCTGGCAATCGGGGGCAGCCGTTGGGCCGGTTTTCAAGCCATTGGGCGCTCGCCGTACTTGATCGGCATCAGCAGCTACATGGTGCTCTACGGCCTCTCTTCGACCTTCACCTACATGATCCAGGGCCAGGTGGTGGAACGGGCCGCGAGCAGCGAAGAGCTGCGCACCCAGATCTTTGCCAACATCGACTTTTGGACGAACGCGGTCACCTTCGTCTTTCAAGCTGGCGTGACCGCGCGCTTGATGAAGTGGTTTGGTGCCGGGCCTGTGCTCGTCCTCTTGCCCGTCTACACAGCCGTCGGGTTCCTGCTGCTGAGCTCAGGATGGTTCGAGGGGGCGAGCATGTTGAGCGCGCTAATGGTCTTCCAGGTCTTCCGTCGAGCACTGGGCTACGGGGTCTCCAAACCGGTGCGTGAAATGCTCTACACGGTTCTGCCCGCCGAAGAGAAGTACAAGGCGAAGAACCTGATCGACGTCTCGATGCCCCGGGCGGGGGATGCCATGGGAGCCGCGACCACGGGTGCCATGAAAAGCCTCGGCCTCGGCTTGGGCGCACTGGCCCTGGCCGCCATGCCGATCTCAGCCATTTGGATCGCCGTGGGCTTGGGACTCGGTGTCGCCTTCAAGCGCTCGGACGGCACCTAGGGACAACTACCTGGGCTGCGTTGCTCAGCGGCCCGCAGCTAGCTCGCGACCCCTGTAGCCAACTCGCGCGAGCTTCCCCAGGAGGTTCCGCTAGAAGGCGTAGGTCACTCCCGTCGCGACGATCAAGCCCTCGGGCCGCAGGGCCATCTCCGCCGTGGAGCCACCCAAGCTGTCAAAGGCCACGGTCGCGTTGCCGGTGGTGATCGCGTACTCGTAGAACGTGGCAAGGTCCCAGGACCAATTGTCGGAAAGCTGGTAGCTCACCCCGACCACCGCACCAAGGGCCCAGTACTCCGATCCGGTGACGTTCACGGTTTCGCTCGGAAAGCCGTTGGGGTACTCCACCAACACATCCCCAAGGGGCACGTCGGGAATGTAGGAGAGGTCCAGACCCAAGAACGCGCGCCAACGCTTCGACTCCGTGAAGGGGTCCAGGTAGTAGCGTCCCGTCAGGATGTAGTGCCAAGTCTCGAAGCTGTCCGCGGTCAAGGTCGCCGAGAGCGGCGCGATCGGATCTGGATCGAAGGATCGGTGCTCCACGATGACCCCCAAGGCCACCTGGTCCGTGACCAAGTGACGCACGCTCAGGGCCGCCCCGTAGTTCGGCTTCAAGTCGGTGGTGTCATCGCCCTCTTCCCCGAGCAAGGCACCGGACTTCCCCACTGCGTGGGCGTCTGCCCCGTAGAAGGCCCAGCCACTCGAGAGCCCCACGGTGGTCGCTCCCTTGCCAAAATTCTCCCAGGGGGCCGTGGTCACTGGCTGATGAATCGTCGCACAGGAGGTGAAGCTGAGCCCGAGGAAGAACGGACCGAGAAGAGAGGACTTGCGCATCATGGACAGAAAGGGAGTGAAGTGATTCGTGGGGTTGCAGGCGACGGGGATGGGGCCTGCGGCAAGCGCTGCCGCAGGCTTGCTGATGGTCCCTTAGGGCACGTCATCGATCACGGTCAGGTCCGTGACCGTCAGTGCGGGAGTCGTCTCGGCCACAGCGAGCCAGGCTCCAATTTGCGTTCGCATCTCAGCGGTCGTGGCCGCGTTACCAGCATCCATCATCCCGTCCCGGTCGGAGACCAGGAGCGAGCTGTGGACCCCTTTGGAGAATCCAACCGCCAACTTGTCGCCCACCGTCGTTTCGTCCACCGTGGTCAATCCCAAGATGGCTAGCATCGGGTTCGTTCCCGAGAGCGGAGCCCCGGACACGGAATTCGGGATGACCTGGTCGGGCAAGTAGTCCGGGGTCGCGCCCCCCACCACTTTTTGCGCCAGAACCGGCAAACCGCTTCCCGCAAGCACAGGCACGAAGTTGATCGGGTCCCCGGAATCGATGGTGCTTTGCACCGCGAACAGATACGAATCGTAGGCGGACGTTCCCGGTTCAAGCCCCGCCGCAGCCAAACCCGCTAGGACCGCTGGGCCGTAGGTTGGAGATGCCACCAAGAAGCGCGGGATTCCGCCCGCCGGCACGTTGAGCACGGCGCTTTGAATGGCCGGTGAACCGCTCGCTTGATCCACCGCCAGAAAGGTGCTGCCAACGATCGCCCCCAGAGACATTCCCACGTAATGGATGCGCGCCGGATCAAAGTCGTTCGTCGCGGGGTTGGAGACTCCGTCCACGTTGAGGTTGTCTTGAACCATCTTCACCACGGCGAATAGATCCGCCACGGCCTGACGCAGGTTGTCCCGTTGGGT
>CALCXM010000110.1 GCA_937905825.1 uncultured bacterium | reverse complement strand
CACGCCGGCGTTTTCCAGGCCGTGAGGCTCCCACTAAAGGTGCAGGAGAGCCGAATGTTCCAGGTCTGCCAGTTGTCCGAATACAGGTTGCCGTCCGTCGGCACGTAGTTGCAGAAGGGCGGACTGTCCTGGTCGTAGTCTCCGAGAGCCGTGTAGAAGTGGAATGTCGACGCACCCGCGTCCCAAACCTTGGGCCCGGTCATGCCCTGGACCGATCCCAGGATCAGCTGGTTGATGCGATCCGCGTAGACCTCATCCACGCTGTCAAACATCGTGGTGCGCATGCCCCACAGTCCGTTCCCAATGATCGCTTCCGAGATGCTCTGCACAAGTCGATACTGCCCGCCCATGTGATCGGGGTGCGGAAAGGACATGATCAAGCCGTCGCAATCGCTTTGCCCCACCAAGAAGAAATCGACAATGGTCTCTGCCCAAGGCTTGGCCAAGGCGCGCCAGTCGTCGTCGGCCAGGGCGTAGTAGGCCGCCACCGTGTCGAATCCCCAGCCTTCCGTGCGATCGATGAAGACCCCTTGCCCAGGGTGATCTTCCACGTTCTGAATGTCCGCAGTGAAGCCCGTGACGATCGCGTTGCCGTCGTCCGTTTGCGGATAGGGCGCGTAGCTCGTGCGACACAGCTCCGCTTGCAAGCGCAGGTCATCCTTGGACAATGCATCGTTGCCGACCCAAGCCAAGAGCTTAGGTGAACGGGTGTAGCGAATGATGTGGGCCTCGTCGATCCACTTGTACGTCAGCAGCGTCCCTTCGTAGTTCGGCTTGCGTGACTGGTTCGCGACCGCATCGATTTGAAAGCTGTCGGCCGTCGTGAAGCCGTGGGGGTCCGCCAAGGAAAGCCACGGGATGAAGTAGATCCAGGTTGGCAAATACGTTTGCGTGGCCCCTTCCACCAGCCAATCCTCGTACTGGTAGGCATCCCCTGAAGTGTCGTACAAGGCAGTCGCATGACGCTCGGTGTACATGCGGTGGCTGATCTGAAAGTTGCGATAGCCTTCCGTGGACGCCACCCACAGGGCTTCCAGTCCGTCCCACCAAACGATCTCGTCCCCACCGTGCATGTAGCCGATGTCCAATCCCCAAGGGTGCGACCAGCCCATGTTGCCGCTCACCAACGGGAAGGGCCCGGCAGTCCCGTTCAACAGAACCTGGTTGTAGGTATCGAACTTGGTCTCGATGGCACCCCTTTGGTTCGCCTTGGAACCGAGATGGTCCAAGGTCGGAAGGGGCAAGTTCTGCGCCCAGTAGCGTGCGGAACCAGGGTTCCACCAAGAGAGTAGACGCTCTTCCCCAGCGTTTTCACCGTCCCGACAGAAGGCCAGCCACTCTTCGCGCAGAACAGCCTGGGCGCGGGCTTCCGCACCCGAACGGCAGACCACCAAACGCCGGTGGAACTGGGCCTGGATCGGCATCATGTGCATCTTCGTGCCAGCGATCGGATTCACCAAAGGCAAGACACGGTTGGCTCCCTCGGTGTACGCGGTGCCCAGTGAAGGCGACTCGAAAGCCTGGAAGACCGTCCAACCGCTGGGCACGCGCAACTCCAACTCGTTGAAGTAGAGCTTGCCCACGGGATCATCCTGGTCCGTTCCCGGATCCAAGCCCTGGTGTCCGTTGTGGAAGCGCAAGTCGAGGGAGATGAACTCTTCCTCTGTCCAAGTCGTGATGTAGGCGTGGGTCCCCATCATGTGCGGAAGGGTTCCCGTCGAGCCCGTCACGGGAGTGACCGGCGTGAGGTTTCCGTAGGTGCGCACTTGGCGCGCGATGTGGCCATCGCGATAGGTATGCAGTTCGGACGTGTCGTTGATCAAGTCGTCGAGCAGATCCGCTTCGTAGGAGTGCCCGAAGACATCCGTGGCCCGCACCACCAACGCATCCGGAGTGGCGAGCAAGGTCTGAACGTTGGAGTCGACCGTGATCGTCCCCGAAGTGTTGGGAGACCAAATGACCGAGTAGGCCACTCGATCGCCTGGACTCGTTCCCGTGGGAAGCTCTACTTTGGCCAGGATCTCGACCACGTCGGCGCCCTCGGAGGGGTCCGGATAGCGGCTCACCACTTCGACCTGGGTGTTCACCGTCCCCATACCCGGCGCGCGCAAAATGAAGGGCGAGGCGCTCGCTCCAGGCATGTGCATGCCGGCGGCGATGGGGATCGTCCCGCGCAGGAGGAATGGGCTTTCCGAGGGAGCTTCCAACTCCAGTTCTGCGACCAGATCGCCCACGGCAAAGTTCACGGTGGCCTGGGGCGGCGGAGTTCCCCCACCATCTTCCCCGGAAAGCGGATCGTCCTCTCCGCCCCCCGCGCATCCAGAGAGGGTCACTAGCCCCGCCAATAAAAGCGATCTCCAGATCCCGAAGCTGCGCCTGCCCAGGACGCCCCCAGCCTTTGTTTTCTTGCCCACCTTTGCCTCTATTGCTTTCGCCTAAACAGACTCCTCGCGGGCACCGACCCATCGGTAACCCTCTCCCACCCACCTGATCGGAGGGCCCCGCGCCCAATCCTGAGACACACATGCGACTTCCTAGGAATTCCTGCAAATACAGCGTTCGGAGCCGGGTGTTCGCCTGATGAAGGCCCCCCTGGGGGCACGAACAGGGGGAGGGCCAGCCGTTCCAAGGGAGCGCCCCCTACCATGGCACGTCCGCGCGGGCCCGCTTCGATCCCGCGCGAGAGGGGCCATGCGGACTGGCCGTGCCGGTTGCGCACTCTGCACTGGGCACTGGGCACTGGGCACTGGGCACTGAGCACTGGGCACTGAGCACCGGGCACTCAACATCTGGCATGCAGCTCCCAACAAGAGCCGTTCACCCCGGGAGATCCATGCCAGCCAACCAGCCAAGCCCAGCATTGCCCGTCAGTTTCAAACCCCGACTTTGGTTTGCTCCTTAAACTGCACGGGCTCCAACAAACCCTTCTGCACAACTCATCATGGCTCTGCTCCCACTTCCGCTCGCCTTGGCGCTGACGGCATCGCCCGTTCAAGCCTCGACCGCCGACTTCGAAGTCGTGCAACTCTCCGAGTCCTTCTATTGCGAAGGAGCCAGCTACGGAGACATCAACGGCGATGGTGCGTTGGACATCGTCTCCGGACCCTTTTGGTACGAGGGTCCCGAGTGGCAAACCGCCCACGAGATCTACGAGCCGAAACTGCACGACCCCTTGGGGTACTCCGACAACTTCTTCGTGTTCCTCTTGGACATGAACGGAGACCAGCGGGTGGACATCTTCCGCATCGGCTTCCCCGGACAGGACGCCACTTGGCACGAGAACCCGGGAGCAACCCGAGGCCATTGGAAGACACACCAAGTTTTCGATCACGTGGACAACGAGTCCCCCACCCTGATCGACATCACCGGGGATGGTCGCCCCGAACTCGTGTGCAACAGTGCTGGTGCCTTTGGCTACGCAGAGGGCAATTGGCAGTCACCGGCAGACCCTTGGACCTTTCACCCGATCTCCGAGAACCTCAAGAAGGGACGCTTCACCCACGGTCTCGGCGTCGGCGACATCAATGGCGATGGGCGCCCAGACGTGCTCGAGGCCCAGGGTTGGTGGGAACATCCAGCGCAACGCCAAGCGTGGCAAACTTGGGTGCACCATCCTTTCCCGTTCAGCACCCGCGGCGGTGGCGCGCAAATGCTCGTGCACGACTTCGATGGAGACGGGGACGCGGATGTCGCCTCGAGCTTGTGGGCCCACGGCTTTGGACTCTCGTGGTTCGAGCAGGTGCGGGCGGCGGACGGATCCATCGACTTCAAAGAGCACCTGATCCTCGATCGCGGACGGGAGCAGAATCCCTATGGAGTGCGCTTCTCCGCCTTGCACGCTCTGGCTCTGGCGGACATGGATGGGGACGGCCTGCAGGACATCGTGACCGGCAAACGCCATTGGTCCCACGGTCCCGACGGGGATCCCAAGCCGGGCGGCCCGTCCGTCCTCTACTGGTTACGAACGGAACGCACCGAACAGGGGGTGCGCTTCGTCCCCCATCTGGTGGACGAGAACATGGGCGTCGGAACCCAGGTGGTCGTGGGAGATGTGAACGGAGACGGACGCCCGGACGTCATCGTGGGCAACAAGGCCGGCACTCGGGTTGCTCTGCAAAACCCCGCGGGAGCTTCGATCACCCCACCCCCGCTCTACCTGGCGCAAGCTGCACCGCAGAGCCCCAACGACCGAGTGGGCATGCCCGCCCTGCACGCTTCCGGACGTGAGCTCAACTTGGGCTTTGAAACCGGCGACTTGACCGATTGGACGGTCGAAGGGGAGGCCTTCCAAGGACAACCGGTGCAAGGCGATGCCCCGTCCAACCGCGGACGGGAACCGAGCGAACACGTGGGCCACTTCTGGATTGGCGCCTACGAGGTCCACGGAGATGGTCCGGTGGGCTCCATGTTTTCCGAATCCTTTGAAGTGCGTGCGCCCTGGGCCACGTGCTTGATCGGTGGAGGTGAAAACAGAGAGAGCACCTTCCTGCAAATCGAAAACGAAGCGGGCGACGTTCTGCTGACCGTTACCGGTGGAAACAGCGAGACCATGAAGACAGCACTCATGGATCTACGTTCATTCCAAGGACAGCGCGTGCGCTTGCGTCTCGTGGACAAGCACACGGGAGGTTGGGGTCACTTGAACTTCGATGACTTCCTCTTCCACGCGAGCAAGCCCGAGATTCCTGCATCGCAAAAGGCCTTGCAACGGGACGAAGTGCTCGCCGCGGGCCTCAGCCCACAGGAAGGCGCTAGAGCCATGACGGTTCCGCCAGGTTTCCACGTGGACTTGATCGCCGCTGAACCCGACTTGCACCAACCTATCGCCTTCACCTTTGATCACAAGGGCCGGCTGTGGGTCGCAGAAGCTCACAGCTATCCAAAACGATTGGAAGGCGACACGGGCAGCGACACGATCCTGGTCTTCGAAGACCTCGACGCAAACGGCAGCTTCGAAACGCGCACCGTGTTCATGGACAGCTTCAACCTCGTCAGCGGCTTGGAGGTGGGCCATGGCGGCGTTTGGGTCGGCGCCGCTCCTTACCTCTACTTCGTTGCGGACCGAGACGACGACCTGGTTCCTGATGGAGCGCCGGAAGTGGTCTTGGACGGCTGGGCCTACGAGGACACCCACGAAACCCTCAACGCCTTCACTTGGGGCCCCGACGGCTGGCTCTACGGATGCCACGGGGTCTTCACGCACTCCAACGTCGGCCCCCCCGGAACCCCCGAGAACGAGCGCCAACCGATCAATGCCGGGGTTTGGCGCTACCACCCGACCGCCAAGCAGTTCGAAGTTTTCGCCTGGGGCACCAGCAATCCCTGGGGCTTGGACTTCGATGATCGCGGCCAAGCCTTCGTGACCGCCTGCGTGATCCCGCACCTGTTCCACATGATTCAAGGAGGCCGCTACCACCGCCAAGCGGGCAATCACTTCCACGCCCACGCCTTCAGCGAAATCGTCACCGCGGCGGACCACCGGCACTACTTGGGCTCCACTCCCCATGCAGGCAACAACCGCTCCGCCTCCGCTGGCGGCGGCCACGCGCACTGTGGAGCGATGGTCTACCTGGGAGACGCTTTCCCGGAGCAGTACCGCGGCCGCTTGTTCATGAACAACATCCACGGCAACCGCATGAACAACGATTCCTTGGAGCAGGTCGGATCTGGCTTCGTCGCTCATCACGAGGAGGACTTCCTGTTGGCCAACGATGCCTGGTACCGGGGCATCAACATGAAGTACGGCCCGGATGGACAGGTTTAC
This sequence comes from uncultured bacterium, assembly GCA_937905825.1. Classification (GTDB taxonomy): domain Bacteria; phylum Planctomycetota; class UBA1135; order UBA1135; genus JABACD01. The sequence continues at coordinate 21,073 of CALCXM010000110.1, read as the reverse complement.
TTCATCGACTGGTACGACGAGCGCGCTTGTCACAGTCAGGAACCGGAAGTCTGGGACCGCACCAATGGTCGGCTCTACCGGGTTCGTTACGGGGAGCAGAAGCCTGTGGCTGTGGACCTTTCGAAGGCCAGCACGCCGGAGCTTTGCGAGATGCAACTCTCCGCAAACGATTGGTTCGTGCGCCAAGCGCGCTTGGAACTCGCCAAGCGCAAACCGGCGCAAGCTTTGCAACCGCTCGTGACCCAGCTACAAACGCAAGAAGACGCTCCCCGCCGTTTGCGCGCCCTGTGGGCCCTGCACGCCTGCGGGCTTGCGAGTCCCGAGTTGTTGTTGCCACTCCTAGAAGATCGCGAGCCCTACATCGTGGCCTGGAGCGTGCAGTTGCTGACCGAGTCCGGCGCACCCAGCGATACAGTTCGCGCGGCCTTGGTGGAACTCGCGGGCCGCACTCAGTCCCCGGTGGTTCGCCTCTACCTGGCGAGCTCCATGCAACGCATGGGTGGGGACTTCCCCATGGCTCAAGCGCTCCTGGCCCACGGGGAAGATGGCGACGACGCCAACCTGCCAACGCTCCTGTGGTACGGCGTCGAGCCTCTGGTGGCCCAGGATCCCGAACGGGCCATCGCTTTGGCCAAGGACGCGCAGATCGAAAGCATTCAACGCTTCCTCGTGCGACGCGCAGCAGCGGAAGGCGCAACCCGCGATCCGCTCGTGGCGGAACTCGCCCAGGCGCGCGACCTAGCGTGGCGGGATCTCTTGCTGGAAGAGTTGGACCTCGCCCTGCGCGACCAACGCAACGTCCCCATGTCCCAAGCTTGGCCAGCCGTTTACCAGCGCCTGGCCCAGGACGACTCCGCCGACGCCCGCGACCGGGCCCTGTGGATCGCCGTCGCTTTTCAAGACGCCAACGTGGCCCCGGCCCTGGCCGCCTTGGTCGAAGACTTGGAGCAAAACGGGGATCGGCGCCTGCGAGCCCTCGAAGCCCTGGCGACGATCGACTCACCGCAAGTGCTCCCCATTCTGCTGCAAGCGATCGACGACGAGGGCTTGCGCGGCAGCGCGATCCGGTCCCTGGCGGCCTTTGATGACGCGAGCATTCCGCGCATCCTGCTCAGCAAGTACCCGGAGTTTGACGCCCAAGCGCAAGCCGACGTGCTCGCCACCCTCAGTGGTCGCGAAACCTCCGCCTTAGCGCTCTTGTCGGCGCTCGAGTCGGGAGTCGTTGCCAAGGAAGCCTTGAGCGCCTTCGTCTTGCGCCAAATGAGTGCACTGCAAAGCGACCAGGTGGACGATGCTCTCGAAGCAACCTGGGGACTCTTTCGGGAAACCGACGAGGACAAGCTAGCCTTGATCGCTGAGTTCCAAACACGCTTCGAAAGCGAGAACGCAGCTTGGGTGCGACCCTCCCACGGACGGGCGGTGTACGACAACACCTGTGGTAAATGCCACGTGCTGTTCGGTGCAGGGGGTGAAGTCGGCCCGGACCTAACCGGCTCCAACCGCAAGAACCTGGAGTACCTCGCCACGAACATCATCGACCCCAACGCGGTCATCGGACGGGACTATCAAGCGACGGTGGTGCGCACCAAGGGCGGCCAGGTGCTGACCGGTTTGTTGAAAAACGAAAGCGAATCCTCCATCACCCTCTTGTCGGAGACCTCCCGATCCGTGATCGCCAAGCAAGACATCGAGGATCGCTACCTGAGCAAGCTCTCCACTATGCCCGAGGGTCAGGCCGCCACCTTGAGCCCGGCGGAACTGCGCGACCTCGTGGCCTACCTGCGCGGGGACGAGCAAGTGGCGCAGGTGACGGCAAGCGTTGCTGAAGTGTCCCTCTTCAACGGCGCCGACCTCGCGGGTTGGGAAGGAGACACGAACCTGTGGTCCGTGGAGGGCAGCGAGATCGTTGGACATTCCAAGACGGATCTCGCGCGCAATGCCTTCCTGGTTTACGAGTCCGAGTTCGATGACTTCCGGCTGTCCTTCGAGGTCAAGCTCGCGGGAAACTTCGGCAACAGCGGCGTTCAATTTCGCAGTCGGCAGATCGCTGACGGGGACGTCACCGGCTACCAAGCGGACATCGGCGCGGGCTGGTGGGGCAAGCTCTACGAGGAACATGGGCGCGGTGTGCTCGTCGACACGTCCCGGGCGAGCCTGGTGCGCGAGAACGGTTGGAACGAGTACGTGATCGAAGTCAAGCAGAGCCGCGTGCGCACTTGGCTCAACGGAGAGTTGTGCGTAGACCTGGAGGATCCCGATGGAGCCCAAAGCGGACGCATCGCCTTGCAATTGCACTCTGGGCCCCCCACGCAAGTTCGGTTCCGCAACTTCAAGCTCGAGCCGGCTGGGGAATAGCATCCGGTGTCGCACACGCTGTTGTTCTGCGCCGGAGTTCCCCACCGAACCCATCTCCATCCGTCGCTTCGTTCGCGCGGGGCTGTCGATCAACCGCTTCGGTTGGGCTGCAGATCGTAGGGAGGAGGATGGCCTGGCGTAAGCTCGGCTAGATTGCGGGAAGGTTCGCGCCCTTCGATCGTCGGGAGCAAGCCGAGATTCCACACGCACCAGCCTTGCACCTCCTCCCCCAAAAACGCGCCGGACGAATTCGCCTCGGCATCCTGCTGCTGGCCCTCGCGGCTCTTCCCGCTTCGCTCCATTATTGCACCAGCATGCCCGGAGAGTCGGGCCAAGGCTCGAGCGCCACGCTCACAGGAGCTGAAGTCGCAGCGCTTGGACGCATGCGGCGCCACGTGCGAGTGCTTAGCCACGCGATTGGCGGGCGCGGGACCCAACGCCCCGAGGGTCTGCAAGCTGCAGAGCTGTACATCCAGTCCGTTTGGGAGGAACAGGGGTACGAGCTGCGACGGCAGACCTACGAGGCAAAGGGCGTCGAGGTTCACAACCTGGAGATCGAGATCAAGGGCCACCGGACCCCGCAAGAGATCCTGATCGTGGGAGCTCACTACGACAGCGCCCATGAGCTTCCGGGGGCCGATGACAACGCCTCCGGCGTGGCGGCCATGCTCGAACTCTCCCGTCGCTATGCGCCGAGCGCAGGCACCCCGGCCCCCGCCCGCACCCTGCGCTTTGTGGCTTTCACCAATGAGGAGCCACCTCACTTTCAGTCTGACAGCATGGGAAGCTTGGTGTATGCCAAGCGCTGCCGAGCGAGGGACGAAAACATCGTGGGTATGTGGTCCTTGGAAAGCGTGGGGTACTTTCGCAAGCAAAGCGGCAGCCAAAAGTATCCGTGGCCCCTGGACCTCGTCTACGGCGACGTGGGCGACTTCATCGCCTTCGTCGGGGATTCCAGTGCGCGCTCTTTTGTGCACGAGAGCATCGCCTCCTTCCGCCAGCTCTCGAGTTTTCCTTCAGAAGGGATCGCGGCCCCCACTTTGCTCCAAGGCATCGGCTGGTCGGATCACTGGTCCTTTTCGGAGGTCGGGTATCCAGCGCTGATGATCACGGACACAGCGCCCTTCCGCAATCCGAACTACCACAACCACGGCGACACCCTGGAGACGCTCAGCTACGAGGAGATGTCCCGGCTGGTCACGGGCTTGGGCCGGGTGTTGGCCGAGCTCGCGCAATAGGCGGGGTCGCACAAAGCGAACAACACCAACTTGCCCCGGGAGAGATGTGCTTCAAAGGGCCAGCCCCGGCACCGTCCTCTATCCACTTGGCGCCCCCAGCTCTCGAGGGATCCTCCGCCTCAGCGCGCCTCTTCTTCCTCATGGCGCTGATGAACAGTTCCCAAGCGGAACATGTCCTCGACCAGCTCGAGGTACCCAGGCTCCTGCTCCAGGTCGAGCGCTTCCCCATCGCCGATGCGCAGGTTCGCCAGAGTGGAGGCTAGATAGGTTTTCGGGTCCGGATAGTCGTCCGTGCAACGATAGACAATGGGGGCAATCGCACCCCAGTAGAGATCAACAATCGAATACTCCTTCAGCTTGGCTGTCGCGATCTCTCTGAGCCAGTCCTGGCTGCCAACTCCAATTCGCTCCAGGTAGGCATCCGCTTCCTCAGCTGGTCGCCGCGCCAAATCCAGAGAGGTGGAACCCGAGACCCGCCCCATCAGGGTGTCAATCGCGACGAGAGCATTTGAGTAGGAGGCGATCTTCGCCGAGTTCTCGAGTCCCGCGACCTGCCCGCGACTCAACTCGACCGTCCTCGCGAGTGTGTATTCCGTCGCCTGACGGGGTCGGACGGGCGTGGAGAAACGCTGCACGATCCGCCTGAGTGGCTCCTGTGAATGGAAGCTGAATAAGGCAGATGGAATGGGCATTCCAGCGACCTGCGCAAACTCCCGCGCGATCTTCGCGCGCCGCAGCGGCCCAACCGGGGCGCCGTAGTACTCTGCAAGCCCCTCCTGCATGACTTGAGGAACGTTCTCCAATGCCAAAGCGGTTCTTGCGTGGAAGACCTCGTGCCACAGACTCTCAAACCAGTCCGATTCGGCCACAACGATCGACACCTCTGGACGTTGAAAGAAGGAGGTCCTATGAGTCGTGCAGCTCGCCGCGCTGGGCCTGACCTCGATCTCGACTTCACCGATCCGGGCATCGCAGTACGAATCGGGAACTGAATGCCAAGCTCGAAGCGCCTCAAGGGCCACAGCCTCGGCGGTGCGAGAACTGTCCGCACGAACCACGACATGCTCTGCCTTGAATTGGGCCTTCCTCGGAGCTTGGCAGGCGCTGGCCCCATAGAGGAGGCCAGCGACTGACAGGCACCACGCGACTCCGCGCCCTGGCGTGGGGCGTTTAGCAACGATGCAGGTCATGGGAGTGTTGTACCAACTTTCCACTTCGAAAGAAGCAGACGATGCCCACCCCCCGATTGCGATGGGAGCCGCAATAAGAACGATCTTCCCCACCCCCCGATCGAAGGCCCCGGACGATCAAAAGATCAAGGTCATGCTTCGCAGATAGAACGCATCGCTTTCCGAGGACCAGTTTGTACCTGGTTCCCAAACCGATGCCTTGAACTCGTACGCGTTGCCCGGGGACAAGCTATTCTTTGGAATGCTGGTCACGTAGGTCTCGCCGACTTGAGTCACCGGATGAGAGACCTCGATACCGAGCACCGAGTGGCTCACTGCCACATGACCGATGACCTTCGGGTCCACGAGATGACCAGCCCAGGCACCCGTCGGAACATGGGGCGAGACTGAGATCAAGTAGTCGGAGTGAGTCTCCTCCACGACCAGAGAAACGCCGTTGTTGTGTACCTTGTGGCCGTAGATCTTCTTGAGGACCAGAACGGGCCGGGCCGCAGGTGCCTGCTGGGAGAGTTGCGAAGTCGGATTTGCGAAGAGTCGCTCCATGTCGACCGGAGCACCGGACCCCGACACCTGAGCCAGAGCGACACCTGTGACTGCGAGGCCCAGGCTTGCGAGCAGGAGTCCTGCGGATTTTTTGTTGATGAGCATGTTCTGTACCGTTTTTAGTTAGAAGGAGGAGCCGCTCGTCTCAGTTCCTGAATGGATCACGCTGCCGTCGGTTGCCGTAACAGTCGTCTCGCGAAGAACGTTGCCATCGCTCGAGGGTAGGGGCTCGCCGGAGACCCCGCCGATCACAACGTGCCCCCCCGGTGTCCCGTCGTTGAACTCCTGAAGGATTTCGTCGCCCGTCAGTTTTCCGTCGCCGTTTGAGTCGATTCCGGTCTTCACGTTGACATGACCCATCTGGATACAAGGTGGCGGCTCCACATCAATATTCATCGCAGTGATCGAGTACGTGCCTGCCTGAGAGTTCACGTTCACTTCACCACCAGCAATGCATAGGCAATCGCTCTTGTAGAAATTCGTGTCCAAGGCGACGCACGCGCTGAATAGAAGGATCACCCCGCTGGCGTAGACCAGCCTGTTTGTGTTCGTTTTCAAAATCACTCCTTGAGCTCTTTGGGCCTCGTCTCCCATGCGCTCGGCATGTACCGAAGAGGACCCACCAATGAATGGTCTTCTCATTCGATCCATCTCGAACGGAAGCACGATTGCGACGATACGCCCCCCACGACTTGGGTAGGGATAGCAACCGCATGCTGCCATAGACGGGCGGAACTCCACGGGGGCTCGCAATCCGTGTCAATTTCTGGAGGACAACGCGCTCGAATCGAGCGGGCACTCTGCACGGTTCTCGTTCTACGGTGCGCGGCATTCCCCTGCTTCACCATGCGTTCCAGCAGGGTTACGCCCGCAACGAGAGCATGATGCTTCCGTCATCGCTGCCCTTGCTGAAGTTCAACGGCGAGTAGAGACGGAGCTTTTGTCCAATACGGTGTCTGACACCCTGTTGTTGGGGAACAACAGGCAAGTGCCAGAGGAGCCTACGTGCCTTGGCGTCGGATTCGCCGAACAGGCCCAACGCCAGGACCCCTGTTGCGTGAAGGGGGAGCTACGTGCGGCACCGGCCGGTTGCTGAACAACAACAGGGTGTCAGACACCGTATCCGTATCCGTTGCTAGTTCCGCTGGCCTAGATGCTTTCCCAGCCGGAGCGGTGCTTGGAGGAGAGCAGTGCGTCCGCTTCCGGGCGCTTGGGGAAACGCATGCCAGCTCCATCCCACTCCAAACTTTCGTGGGGATAGGAGAGCGCCACGTTTCCGAGCAAGGCCACTTCGGTCAACATCGCTGCGTACTCGAAGTTCGCGCTGCACTCACCCTTGCCCTGCACCGCATCCACGTACTGGTGCCAGTGGTTGCGAGCGACGCCTTCGGGAATCTCGATGTCGGCGAAGGCTTCGTTGCCCAGCAGACGCGCATGATCGTAAGGGTTCGCGAGCAGCGCGCCCTTCGTTCCGACGAACAGGCAGGCGTTGGCGGGAACTTCCCCGGCGCCCAAGTCCTCGAGCAGTTGATGAGGCGCTTTGCGTCCCCCATCGTGCCAGGTCAAGTTCAAGGGCCCACGGGTCGTGTGCTTGTTCGCCGGGAACTCGTACTTAACCTCGGAGTACAAGGGATAGGTCTCGCCGTTGGGCGTCGGGCCGTCGGAGCGGATGCGCAGAGGCGCGCCCAACCCGAGGAACCAAATCGCGGGGTCCATCAAGTGACACGCCATGTCCCCTTGAGCTCCCGTGCCGAAGTCCTGCCAACCGCGCCAGGAGAACGGGTGATATTGACCCTTCTTGTAGGGCCGCTCCGGCGCAACGCCGAGCCACAGATCCCAATCGAGGGTCTCCGGAATCGGGTCGCTGCCTTCTGGACGGCCGACACCTTGGGGCCACCAACCGCTGGGGCGATCGGTCCACACGTGGACCTCGTAGACTTCGCCGATGTGCCCCGCTTTGAAGAGGGTATGAGCGGCGTCGTAGAACTTGTTCGAGTGGTTCTGAATGCCCATCTGGGTCACGGAACCGGAGTTGCTGGCCGCCTTCAACACGGCGCGGGATTCGGCGACGGTGCGCGTCAGGGGCTTTTGGCAATACACGTGCTTGCCGAGGGAGAGTGCTTTGAGGGTCACCTGGGCGTGCATGTGGTCCGGCGTGGAAACCGACACGCTGTCGATGCCGTCCGCCAGCTCTTTGAACATCACGCGCCAGTCCTTGAAGGTCTTGGCGTTCGGATGCTTGGCGGCAGCCGCGGCCAACTTGCCGGAGTCCACGTCGCACAGGGCGACGATGTCCAGCTCGGGATGCGAGGCCAAATTGCCCATGTCGGACTCGCCCATGCCGCCCACGCCAACGCAGGCGTGTCGCACGCGTCCGCTGACGGAACGCTTGGGCAAGGAAGAGAGAGAGGCGTAACCGGTGAGGGGCAGCACGCTGGCGCCCACACCGAGTTTCAAGAAGGTTCGTCTAGTGCTGGGGCTCGTCATGGCCACACCATACAGCCCCGCCCGCCTTCCGTCCGCCACTTTTTCGCGGGGGCTCGGCGTCCCGCGGCTTCTTACCTATAGAAACGCGCGGGGGCACCTGCCATAGGTGCCCCCGCGCTTTTCCTGGCTTGTGGACCGCTCGCAGGCGGGCCCTACTTGGAGGACGCCTTCAACTCCGCCAAGAGCTTTGCGATGGGCTCGTCCATGGCCTCGCCGCTGTGTCCGCGGGAGCGAATCTTGCCCTCGGCATCGATCAAGACGTAGGTCGGGTAGCCTTCGACCTTGAAGAGGTCCGCGATTGGGCTCTCGGCTCCTTGGTAGGCGCTGAGCCAGGTCACATTGAAGGTCTCCAAGCCGCGCTTGTACTCTTCGGGAGAGTCTCCGGTGTTCACTCCGATCAAAACGAAAGGCTCATCTTCGTGGCGCTCAACGAGCGCCTGCAAGTGGGGCATGCCCTGCTTGCACGGGCCTCACCAGAACCCGTAGAAGTCAAGCAAGACGACTTGGCCACGGTACTCCGCGAGGTCGAACTCAAAACCGTCGATGGTCTTGCCGTCGAAGTTCGGGGCCATTTGGCCCACTTGCACGGCTTCCCAAGCGCGCAGGTCCTGCACTTCCTTGATCCAAGTGGTCTTGGCCAAGTCCTTCTCGATGCGCGCTAGGTAGGCCTCGCCGCGAGCATGCAACGTCTCCGTCTCCGAACGCTTCATGATGTACCCGGCGAAGTACAAGGCCCCCGCCAAGTTGTTGTCTTCGATGGTCTCCGCGATCACCACGTCGTAGAACTTCAAGGTCGACTCCTCGCCCAGCACGCGCAGGGAGGCGGCCAAGTTCGTGAGCACGCCGCCGAACCAGTTCTCGTCGTTGAACTCGCTGGTCAAGTCGCGGAAGAGCGAGTAGAGCTCTTGCTTGCGGTTCTCCGTCTTGACGACTTTGGCCGCGCGCATGTTCGACACGAGCCAGAGCTTGGCTTCCCCATTGCCGTTCGTGGAAAGCGCTGCGAAGCGAGGCCAGAACGCGGCGGAAGGATGCGCGCCGGCATCGTCTTCCGCCTCCTCCCAAGCCGTGACAGCGGTGGTGTACTCGGCGTTGAGTTCGTCGTACTCACCGCCCATGGCGGACAAGCTCGGAACCTCCGGCGGGGAGTAAGCCGAGGCGGCTCCCATCAGAAGCAGGGCGGGGAAAAGCAGGGTTGTGATCTTCAAGGTTTCACCTTCGGGATGAGGGGGGACGACGGCCTGAAGATACTCCGGTGAGCGCCGGCTCGCGACTCTTATCCCCCAGCATCGGCTGCCTTGCCCTAGAGCGCCGTCCGCGCGCCCTATCCTTTATTGTCGGCCGGGGCCTTTTGTAGCGCCAGGGTAAAGCCAAGGTGAACGGCACGTCCGCAAGGAGCGCACGCCAAGAATGAAGCCCGTGGCCGATGCCCCTTGCGCTCGAAGCCGAGCCCTCCGTGGCGCAATGCGCCTCGCTTGCAGCCGGCCTACTCCCCTTCCTTGGACGCGTGCTCGATGCGCAGTTTCTCAAGGCGTTTCGCATGCATGACAAGGACCTCGTCCACCTTCGTCAACACCTGGTCCACACGCCACTCAGGAGCGTTCTCACCGCCGCGCAGACGCGTCAACACTCCTTTGAAGCGCTCCAACTCCTGGGATAGAACGTGAACCGTGTTCAAGGGCAAAGTGGCCGAACGGGGCCCCACAAAATCCGCCAAGCTGTCGAGGCTTTCCACCAAGAACAACGGCCGACGTGCGGCCAAGGCCGTGTGCGCCCGTTGCAGGAGCAGGTAGGGATGGGGCTCGAAAGCCAGTCCCTGGTCAATGATGCGCAGGGCTTCCAGGGCCCGCGTTTTCTTGTCTTGCTCGTTGCCCACTAGCTTCAGGCGCCAGTCGGCTCGCAAGCGGCAAGCTTCGATGAACCAAGGGTCGCGCGGGCTCGCTAGCGAGAGATCACCATCCAGCAAACTCAGTGCTTGCCAGCGGCCGGCGACCGCGTGCTCCCAACCCACGTACACCATGGCCGCCACGCCCTCGAGTTCCGAAGCCAGCATCATCTCGGCCTCCATGGATTCGGGGTGTTGTGCGATCACGGGCAGGTTGTCGCGCAGCACTAGGAACTTCGACGCCAAGTTCAGGCGATCGCGCTTGAGCGACTCCACGAAGTACTCGTTGCCTTCCGCCCACTGCCCCATGATGACACTGGCACGCAGGGCCCCTTGGGCTCGCAACTGTTGGGGCGAGCCTTCCTCGAGCACCCGGGTGCTTTCGATCGCCCGGCGCAACAAGTCCGAATTGCCCCACTTCACAGCTAGGTAGGTCCGATCCAAATGCTCGGCGAGATCCTTGCTCAAGGAACTGTCCGTGCGCAGCAGGGGATCCTGGGGAAACAGGAAACCCATCACGTCGTTGTTCTTGAAGTTGACGTTCTCGGGGTCCGCTCGCATGGCCAGGATGTTGGCGTCGTCCGTATTGATCGGAGCGTCCTTGCAGAGCACCTTCAAGCCATCCATCTCGGTGGCCAGAAGCGCCGCCACGTCGTTGACGTCGTAGACACCGCGCCGTGCCCACCAAACAGGATTGGCCTTCATGGGCAAGCCCGTGCGCGCCACCTCGCGTTCCACGTCGAGAGGTCCATCCGACCCCAGGAAGATCAGCATGTGCGGGATCGGGCGATAGAGGCGCACGTTCGCGAAGGCGTCCATCAACGTGTTGCCCAAGGTCCCGAACAGCTCCTCGTTCAAGAAGCCCGCGTTCATCCACTGCACGAAGACGCCGTCCTCGCTCAGGTGATCCTTGATCACGGAAAGAAACTCTCGCGTGTAGAGGTGCGACGCTCCCGCTGTCCAGGGGTGCGACGGTTGCGAGACGATGATGTCCCAGCGCTTGTCGGTCAGCGCCAAGGCCCCACGGGCGTCGTTGTGCACCACCCGCAGTCGCGGATCCTTCAAGGGGTCCACCGCACGCTGCTCCGCGAAGAACTCGTTGGCCGTGATGATCTCCGGCTCGAGCTCGATGGACTCGACGCTCTGGATCGAAGGCGGAATGGCCTCCAAGGTCACTCCACCTCCGAAGCCAATCACCATCATGCTCTTGGCATGGGGTCGCGCCAGGACCGGCGTGAGGGCTAGGTGATAGGGGGAGTTGTTGCCGAAGGGCGGTGCGCCCTTCGGAGTCACCAGCGCTTCCGGCAAGCCGTTGGAACGGACTTCGTAGTAGCCGTCCTGTTCGATGGCGAGCACGGTGGCCGAACGCCCCACCCCCGTGTAAATGATGCGGCCGTCCGCGGGCAGGCCGAAGGAGGAGTAGCGCAGCAGCTTCTCCGGGGTCTGCGGTTGGAAGCCACCGATCCCAAGCACGAGGCACAGGATCGTCAGGCCCACGGTGAGTTTCTGAGAGCGCAGAAAGATCAGTGCCGTCAAGAGCGCCAAGACCAAGTTCGTGATCACCGCTAGGCGCGTGGCGCCCGTGAAGCTCAGCTCGGGAATCAGGAAAAAGCCCGCCAGGCCCGCACCGACGATGGCGCCCACCGTGTTCCAGGAATAGACCCGGGCGGAGTCGCGCCCCGCATGGGCGCTGCGATTGGCCAAGACACGCAGGGCGAAGGGGAAGGTCGCGCCGATACAGAGAGCCGCGGGCAGGAGCACAAAGATCGCGACGCTGGCCTTGGCGGTCAAGCCACTGCCATCGCTCGTCTCTTTCAACTCGAGGAAGCGTGCGGGCAGTCCATCCAACTGGGACCACACGTACATCGAAAGCACCGCGATCCCGATTTGCGAAAGGACAAAACCAAGCGCGGAGCCCTTGCGGCTGCGCGCGAAGACAGAAGCGACCGCGCTGCCCAAAGTGATCCCGATCAAGAAGCTCGCCAACATGGTGGCGAAGGCTGTGATGCTGCCGCCCAGGATCTGGCTCAGCAAGCGCGTCCACAAGACCTCGTAGGTGAAGGAGGTGATGCCCGAGATCAGAATCAGCGGCAAGATCCAAGAACCGCGCCAGGGGCCCTCGTCTTCCGTCTCTGTCTCGGCGGCTAGCTCTGCGTCTGCTCTGGACGGCAGCGCTTCTACCGCCGTGGAATTCTTGGCAATGCCGGCCGCGATCAAGAACACCAGGGCGTTGATGGCGACCCCGGTGTAGACCGTCATGGCCAAGCCAACGGCAGGCAGCAGCACGAATGCAGCCACCAAGGTTCCGGCCACGGCGCCCGCCGTGTTCATGGTGTACAAGAGGCCGACGCGCGTACCGATCTGCGAATCCTGTCGAACCGCGTGCCGCGTCAAGAGCGGCAAGGTGGCCCCCATGAAGGTCGTGGGGATCATGATGATCAGGAAGGCCGCGCCCAGGAAGAACAAGGATTGAACCGTTCCTCCGGCGTCAGCCAATTCGGGCTGGCCGCCGATCATGGCAGTTTGCAAAGCGCGGGCCGCCTTGAGCCCCAAGGGCACGAGCAGCGCGCCGGCGGCGATTCCGAGTTCCAGGATGCCGTAGGTCAGGACCGGACGCTTCACGCGCTCGACCAACTTGCCGCCGATGCCAGCGCCCAAGGCGAGGCCCGCCATGTAGGCCGCGAGCACCATGGCCACCGCCAGTTCGGACGTTCCGAAGACGATCGAGAACTGCCTGAGCCAAGCGGTTTGATACAGCAGCGCAGCGAAGCCCGAGAGAACAAAGCAGAGCAAGACCGCAAGGAAGTGCGTCCGATGCTCAGGACGGGATGCCGTCCGCAAAACCTCGCCCGAGGGCGTCTCCTTAGCAACCGATTCCATACTTCTTTCGCGCGTACTGGGTGGACCCGAATTCGACTCCACGGCAGCGCCAGGGTCGGTTTTGAGAGGACACCTTACACGCCTGGGAGCGTTCCGGCCATTCACAAGCGCCCCGTCGTTCCAGGTCCTGTTGCCCTTTAAGCCTCCCCAAGATTCACGGACGCAGATTCATTGCGCCCGGCCCTTTCAAGACGGTAGGGTTCGCCGCCTCAGCCCTGAACGTCCATGCGCGTGCCGACACCGGGGGCGTTGGCGGCTTTGGGGGCTTGTTTCATCACGTCGCCGGAACCTTCGATCAGCTTCTGCTGGTTGGCGCCGTCGAGCTTGCTCTGGTCCAGTTGCATCTTCATGACCGAGGTGCTGACGCTGCGAAGTTCCGTTGGGGTGTTCGATTGAATGGGGTTCATAGCTAGCCTCTCGTCCTGCCGTCGGGCGAGAATCCACTCGATCCGGTGTTTTTCGCGAGGTTGGGCGACGAAGTTGAGCGTCGCTGACGACCTGGCGAGCCCCCGCCCTACTTGGCGAAGATGCGGGCGAGACTCTTTTCGAGCCCGTACTCCCCCACGCTGCGAATCATCCCGTGCTCATCGATGATCAGCTTGCCGTAGCCGAAGCCGCCAAATCGTAGGGCGCTCGTGAAACCATCGGGGAGGATGACGCTCGGCCAGTTGCCGCCGCCGTACTCCGCAAAGAGCTGGCTGGCGCGGCTGTGGTAGAGCTCGGCGGTATTGTCCGTGCTCAGCAGGATGACCTGGAGCTTCTCGGGTGTGTACTTGTCTTGCATCCGCTGAACTAGCGGAAACTCTTCATAGCAGTTGTGTCAGGTAACTGCCCAAACATCGAGGATGGTGGTCGTGCCGAGGATGCTCTCGTTCGAGACGATCTGACCGTCGACTGTCTCGTATCGGAAGTCCGGACAACGCCGGTTCATGACCGCTCCAGCCAGCGGAATGTCGATCTGTTGCAAAGTGATCGTCTGCTTGCCCTTGTTGATCTCGGTCACAAGGAACATGGAGTCAAACAAGCGAATGGGCAGGTTGCTCGCGAGGGACTCGTAGTCGACGATCTCCCCATCCCCGTTGTAGTCGATCGAGATGTAGGTGGAGGTGTTCTGGAAGTTGGTTTCCCCATGGCCGGTGTTCACCAGGCTGTACTCCTCTTGATCCGCTAGGTACAGGGCGACGGACTCTCCGCCCATTTCGAAGCTGCCGCCCAGGGTCAAGGCCTCCGTGGCATTCATGGAGGCGAGCATTTGTTCGATGTAGGCGTCCATGTCGACCTGTGGATCGGCCGTGACGAGCTCCGACGTGTTGATCAGCTTGCGTTCCAGGCTGGCTGCCGCAAGGGTGATAATGATCGGCTCCCCCACTGCCTTGCGGCTGGCGCGCGCAAGATTCGACAGCTCAGGGAGCGCTTGCGCTTCGGCTCCGAGGCTGAAGGAGAGATCATTGGGAGGCAGGCACTTCTCCTCATCACAAACCTGGAATCGGATGGAGCCCGAACCCGAGTAGCTCTGTGCCTCGCTGTCGACTCGGTACTTGCGTTGCCAATGGAAAGTTCCCGTGTGCTGCAGATGGGTGCTCTTGCCGATCTTCACCAAGCTCGGCTCCACCGATGGGCTGAACAGCTTGTCGATCGGGGTCAATCCACGCCCATCAAACTCGATGCTTGTGGGCAGGGAGGGCGAGTCTCCCTGCTCTCCGCCGAGGGCTGAGACATGCCAACCGGGTTGAATGACTGTTTTCACGGTCAAGGTCACGGTCGCGCCCGGCTTGGCGTCGGTCGGCGCGAGGGAGACGACGAAGCTGACCTTGGGGGAAACCTGCTTGGCCGTGGGAAGCTTGACGGAGTAGCGCGCGCCAGGCTGCTCTTCGCAGGAAATGGAGCCACTTCCAAGGACACGGGTGGAGGTCGAGTTTGCCTGCGCACTGGACGCGACCAAGCCGAGAGCTATGAGTCCGAAAAGGCCCATGACCCCGCTACCCATCGGAAGCGGGGTTGCTTGACCACGCGTTGTTTCCTGGCTTGCGGATTGATCCGCGCTCAACTCATTCGTGAGTCGCCGGTCCTTTTTGAGAAGCCTGATTTGAAAACTCATCGCGTAGCCCCTGCGTTGGAGATTCAAGGGTCGCCTGTGTGACGAGCCCTTGGGAATGGCGACAAGACTCGGGTCGAGCCGCCCAGTTCGCTATCGGCATGTTGCAGAAGGTGAATCCTGCTCTGCGAGCATACGCTGTTCGTGCACCTTCACAAGGGAAGCCCCTGCGCATTGGATTGCAAGGAGCGATAGAGCTAACCCGTTGCGCCTCGATTCTGCCCCCGCGGTTCATGCCCAGCTCCTATCCATTCGCCTATGTGATTGGCCCCCGGATCCCACCATCCGAAGGAGCACTCCGCTCCAAGCATAGGAAGTGCAAGCAGCCGCCCCCAGGGTGCAGGCACGACCAGAAAGCAGATTCGCTCAAGTGTGCAGCCGTACCAGGACGACGGTACGGCCACATGAACTGGCAAGTAGATCCCTCGCGCGACACGCCCCCTTGGAGGCAGATCGTGGACCAGGTGCTCGACGCGATCGCCTCGCAAGGTGACGCGCCGGAGGACCTCGTGGCCGGGTCGCAACTGCTTTCCGTGCGTGCCATGGCGGCCGCCGCTCGCGTCAATCACAACACGGTGGCGCGCGCTTACCGCGACCTGGAACAACTCGGGGTCGTGCGAGGCGAAAACGGGCGGGGCGTCTTTGTGCAGGAGGAAGGGCCGGAACGGGCGCGGGAATTGCGCCGGGCCGAAACCCTGGACAGCTTTCATCGTGCAGCGCTTGAAGCGTTGCGTTCGGGTCACTCCTTGGAGGACCTTCTTGATCTTTTGAAGCGAGAACGGAGGTTCTCCGCATGAACACAATTCTGAGTGCATCCGGACTTCACAAGTCCTACGGCAAGCTCGATGTCTTGCATGACGTGTCCCTTGACCTTGCGGAGAACGAGACCGCGGTGCTGCTGGGCACCAACGGCGCTGGCAAGTCGACCCTGCTGCGCTTGCTGCTGGGACTGGAGACGCCGGGCCGCGGTGACGTGCAGGTCTTCGGTCTCGATCCTTTGAAGAAAGGACAGACCGTGCGCGAGTCGATCGGCTACGTGCCGGACCACCCGGACATCTACGAGTGGATGACCGCCCTCGACCTCTTCAAGTTCTTGAAGCCGGCCTACCCCACTTGGTGCGATGAGCGCGCCCTGCGTTTCGCCGAGGCCTTGCGCTTTCCGCTCAAGACCAGCTTCAAGGCACTCTCCCGTGGAGAAGCGGCCAAGGTCATGTTGGCGGCGGCCCTCGCGCCATCGCCCAAGCTCGTGGTGCTCGACGAAGCCTTCGCACGACTCTCGCCGCCGGTTCGTGAGCAGGTGCTCGAGTTCTTCGTTCGCGAAGCCCCCTTAGAAGGCGGCGCTGCCCTGGTGGCCACCCACGACTTGGACGTGGCCGCGCGACTCGCGGACCGTGTCTTCATGCTCGAGGAAGGCTGCCTGACCGAAGTCGATGACGTTCACCTTGCGGATGGCTCCAGCGTTCCCGCCCGCCTGCGCAAGGAGTATGGCGATGAGGAGCCGGAGGCATTGGCCGGATGAAACCCCTTCAAGTGCACTTATGGCGTGAATGGCGGGAACACCGTCGCTCGCTTTACTTCCTCGCCGCCAGCCTGACGTTGGTCGTCCTGGCTCTATCCCGACAATTCTCCGTCAACGTTGTGAGCGACCCCGCATTCCTGGGTTGGACGAGCTTGCTCGTGCTGGCGACCGTCGTGGTCTCGATCGGTTCTGACCTCTTCGCCTCGGAGAAGCAACGGGGCACCGACGCATTCCTAACCCGCGTGCCCGGAGGGTTGGCGGGTGCCTTCGCGGCCAAGCTGCTGTTCTTCTGGTTGTTGACCGCGAGCGCTGGAGCCTTTGGTCTCGCGCTTGGCGGGGCCGCCCACTTGTCACGAACGGGCAACCTCCCCGACTCAGTGCTTGATGGTGTGTCCCCCTCCATGATCTTGCTTGGCGCAGTCGCCTTGCTGTGGGTCTTTACGATCTCCATCTGGGTCAAGAGTGGCACGCTGACGGTTCCCGCAACCGCGCTGTTCCTGTCCGCTGTCGCCTCGCCAGTGGTTTGGATCTTGTTGATTCCAGGCCATGTCATCTCAAGCGGAACGGTCTCGTTCTTCCTCGAGCTGGCTGCTTGCGGCGCGCTCGCGGGAGCTTGGGTCAGCTTTGTTCGCGGGGGACGCAAGAATCACACCTACCGCCGCGCCACTTTGCAAGGACTCGCGGTCGCATGCTTGTGCCTGTCGCCCACCTGGGCCTGGGCGGGCAGGCGCTACATCGTCATGCAAGTCACCGAGATGAAAGTAAGTTGGATCCATCTTGGAGAGGGACAACGCTATGCATTCTTGACGATCGCAAAGGCGCCCATTTTCGGATCGCGCAAGACGAAACGTGCGCTGCAAGAGCCCACCGCGGTTCTGCTCGATATGGAATCGGGCGAGTGGAGCGTCAAAGGCGAATTCGGTCAATCGATGTGGATCGATTCCTATCGTCCACCAAATGGCGATCGAACCTATTCCGAAGACCGCGGCAGGCCGTTCATCGAGTTGAGTTCTTTGGACTCGCAAGCGTCAGGCGATTCACGGGAACGAGTCCTCTACGATGGCGTTACGGGTCAGCCGCTTGAACTGGATGCAGAAACCCGATTTGAGCAGTTCGCCAAAGGGAGACCCTGGCCGCCGATTTTTGACCAAGGTGGCGAGAAGGGCATGACCACTCATGCGGGCGCCGGCTACAGGCGCAACTGGTGGAACCCCTCTCGGCACATGTTCTGGGACCCAGCGACGGACCGCAGCAGCGACATGTCTGAGGCTCGCGACCAGGATTTGCGGCCCCTGAACTCACGAGTCCTTGTGGGCCCCGGCCGCTGGCTGGCCAAACCGAAAGCAGGGCACTGGATGTGGTTCGATCCCGAAACAAACGAGACGGAAGTGGCCGATTGTCTCGAGCAGAGAGACCTCCTCGGCCCTTCCTTCGATGACGGCTCCTTGTTCTTGGTGCGGGCGCACACTCCCTATCGACTCGATACGGTCTCAGGCGAGTTGCAGCAAATCGCTATCCACGGGACCTTGCATGAAGGCATGGTGATGCAGTCCTTCGGAGGCATGAACAACGCTCCACTTCCGAGCAACGGAAGAAGCGCCATGCATTGCAGAACCGTTCCCAGCGGCGAGCCGTTGAGGCAGTACGAGGGCATCGCCGTCCTGGACGCTCTTGAAAACACGATCCACGTGCTCGACCTGGTTGGCTACGGGGTGCGGGTCCAGGGCGACGGGTTCGCGCTTGTGCAAGAGGAGCTCTCCCTCCACCAGGGCCGCGTCTACTTCTTGGAAAACCCTGGCCGCCTCTTGCGACTCGATATGGAGACCCTCGAGACGCGCGTGGTCTTCGACTTGGACGACATGGAACTGCTCGAAGCCGAGTGACGCAACAGGTCGAAGCGCAATCGAGCCGCAGCGGCCAGCGTTCCATGCGCTCCTCCCCGTGGCGCCGAACTCACTTCGTCTTCTCGTACACCACCTCGCCGCCCACGATGGTGTAGCGCACTTCGGTGCCCAGGATCTCTTCCTCGGGGACCGTCATGATGTCTCGGGAGAGAATGGTGATGTCCGCCAACTTGCCGAGCTCGAGGGATCCCTTGAGCTTCTCCTCAAAGGCGGCGTAGGCGGCACTCAGCGTGTAGGACTCCAAGGCTTCGGCACGGGTCATGCTCTGCGAGCCATAGAACACCTCGCCGCTGCCCGTCCGCCGGCAAACGCTGGCGTAGAACGACGCGAGAGGGTTCACGTCCTCGACCGGCGCGTCGGTTCCATTGGAAACCACGGCCCCCGTATCCAAGAGCCGGCGCCAAACGTAGGCACCGCTCTCCGCACGCACTTCACCCAAGCGCGGCTCCACCCAAGGAGCGTCTGAAGTGCAGTGCACGCCCTGCATGGAGGCGATCACTCCCAGTTGACCAAAGCGCGGGATGTCAGCGGGGTGCAAGTGCTGGGCATGCTCCACGCGCCAGCGCAGGTCGGTCTTGTCCGGGTTCGCCTTGTAAGCCGCTTCAAAGATGTCGAGCACCTCGCGGTTGGCGCGGTCGCCGATGGCGTGAATGCAGAGTTGGTAGTCATGCTCGATGGCCAGCTTGCCGGCCTCGACAACCTCCTTCACCGAAACCGTGTTCAGGCCAGCGCTGCTCGGCAGGTCCTTGTACGGTTCGAGCAACCAGGCACCGTGGGAACCGAGGGCGCCGTCGATCGACTTCTTGATCCCGCCGACGGTCAAGCGTTCGCCCCCATAACCGGTCACGCGCTGCGCCGCGAGGTTTTCCGCTAGGTCGGCATTGGAGGAGCGAATCATGACCCACATCCGCAGGCGCAGGCTGCCGGCGTCGATCAGCTCGCGATAGAGATCCGCGTCGTCGAAGGAAATGCCCGCGTCTTGAAAGCTGGTGATGCCCTTGGAGAAGGCTTCCGCTTGGGCCAACTCCGCCATGCGGCGTACATCCAGGGGCTCGGCGTTTTCGTAGGCCGGGGCGAGCAAGCGCGAAGCGGTTTCGCGGAAGACTCCGATCGGGCGGCCGCTCCGGTCACGAACGATCTCGCCGCCTTCGGGGTCCGGAGTCTCCGCATCGATGCCCGCCATGTCCATCGCTTTCTTGTTCGCAGCGCTGGCGTGACCACTGGCGTGGCGCAGGACCACCGGGTTGTCGGGGGAGACGGCGCTCAAGGCAGCGTGTGATGGCAAGCCTTCGATGTTCGGCTCCGGCGCTTGGTTCCACTTCTCCTGGTGCCAGCCGCGTCCACTGATCAACTGCCCGGGCTGGGCCTTGGCCACGGCAGCGGCGACGATCTTGACGACCTCGTCCCAGCTTTTGGTGTGCATCAGGTTCAACTCCATCTGCGCGAGCCCCATGCCCAGGAAGTGTCCGTGACCCTCGATCAAGCCGGGGATGGCCGTTAAGCCAGCGAGCTCAATCACGCGGGTGCGGGGACCGACGAAGGCATCCATCTCTTCCCCTGTTCCAAGCGCAAGGATGCGGCCCTCGCGCACGGCCATGCCGGACACTTCCGGTTGGTCCGCATCGACCGTCACGATCTTGCCGCCGCGCAACACCAGGTCCGCGTGTTCGGACCCAGCCTGCACGGGGACGAGCCAGCTCAAGAGAGCCATCAGCATCAGAACGGGGCGGAAACAGGGGATGGTGTGGATCATGGTCGAGTGTCGCAGAGGTCGCAAAGGAGGATGGGCGCGACCGAGGGTAGGGCCCGGCCCGAGCGAACGCCAGGGTACGCTCGAACCGCCAGCCGCGTCCTGGCGTCCGGGAATTTGAGAGGAGTCCAGAACACTGGAAAGTGGCCTGGAAGGGCTCTCACGAAGGCTTTCCAGAGAAACTCAAGTTTGGCGGTAGCCGCCAACGACAGGTGTAGTATTACAAGTGTAGTCCTTCGCGCCCTTGCACCGGAAACCTCGCATGATCACCATCGACGACGCCGTTCGCCCCCTCGCCATCTGGCTTCTCAACCACGCCCTGCACAGCACCCTGCTGATTCTCCTCGCCTGGGGGATTGCCGCGCGCCTGCGTTCGGCGGCGCTGCGTGGCCTCGTTTGGCGCGTTGCAATCGTCGGTGGATTGTTGACCGCGACGGTCGGCGGCCTTGCTGGCAATGAGTGGAGTCGGGTCGAGCTCGGCTCCCCGGTTGCGGTCGGGTCGTCCACTTCCTCAAGCGCTGCGCTGCTCGCGCTCGAGGTCGTGCCGGGGTCGTTGGAGGGCGCGCTCGATCTCTCCGCTGCCGGTACCCAGGGCGCGGGCGTTGCCGGGGACGCGAGCCCTTCGCTGTCGAGCTGGCTCGCGCACTGGCCGCTCGCCGTCGTCTTGCTATGGCTCGCTTGCGCTACCTTCGGCGCGCTGCGTTGGCGGCGCGCGCGGCGTGAACTCGAGCAACAGGCGTCCCGCCGTGAGCCCTTGCATGACCCGCGAATTCGCGCGCGGCTCGACGAGGTGCTACGCCGCTCCAACTGGCGTGGCCCAGTGAGGCTTTCGATGTGCGCGAGCTTGCCCTCGCCGATCGCAATGGGCGCGAACGAGATCTGCTTGCCGACCGAAGTGTCGAAACTTTCGGAGGCAGCACTCGATGCCTTGTTGGCCCACGAGTGCGCGCACCTGGCGCGCCGCGACCCGCGCTGGCTTTCGATCGCGCACCTTGTGGAAGGGGTCTTCGCTTACCTGCCACTGCACCGTCTCGCGCGGCGCCGCTTGACCGTCGAGGCTGAGCTGGCGAGCGACGCCTGGGCTGCGCGCACAACAGGCGAACCACTTCAACTCGCCCGTTGCCTTGCGGAAGTCGCCGAGTGGATGGGCGAGTCCCCGCTGCCAGCAACGGTCAGCGCCATGGCACGCCGCGGCTCGGAGCTTGTGCGGCGCGTGGAAGTGCTCGTGGA
>CALCXM010000109.1 GCA_937905825.1 uncultured bacterium | reverse complement strand
AGGCGAAGCCGAGTGGTTTGGGGCTATTGGCGAATGGACTCATGAATAGAGCGGGTTAGAGGCCCGTGGCGCTCCTGGACTGGCTCGCCTAAACGAACGCCGAGCCGGGATGGCCCGAAGCCCAATGCAAAAAGAAGGCGCCGCCCAGATTCGTGCTGGTCGACGCCCTTCGCGAAAGACCTGCGCGGTCTAACCCATCAGGTTCTTGGCGTTGCTGGCCTTGAGCGAGCCCTGACTCAAGAGAGCCACGTTGCCCTTGGCCAGGATCTCCTGCTTGGCCAGGACGGCGACCTCCATGGCCATGTCCACGTCGCGGATGCGGCTCTCCGCGTTGCTGATTTGGACCGAGCTTTGCTGCAATTGGCGGTGCGTGGAGCCCAGGCTGTTCACGGAGGCCCCCAGTTCTCCTCCGGCTTCGCTCACGTCGGCGATCGCCTGATCGAGCACGTCAATGGCGTCGGAGGCTCCGGCGGTCGAGCTGATGTCGACTCCATCGAGGCCCAGGGAGGCCGTGGAGAGTTCCGTCAGAGCCACCGAGGTCGTCTCGCCGGACTCCGCACCGCTTTGGACTTCCACACCCGTGCTGCTGCCGTCCAACAGCTTCTTGCCATTGAACTCTGTGGACTTGCCCAGGAATTCCAGGTGCTCGGCCATCTCCTGGAACTGTGCGTCCAGTGCATCCTGGTCGCTATCGGAGAGGGTTCCGTTCGACGCTTGAACGGCAAGCTCACGCATGCGCCCCAAGGTCTCGGAGGCTTCTCCCATGGCGCCTTCGGCGGTCTTGGCCAGATGGATGCCATCCATCGTGTTGCGCGAGGCCACGTCCATGGAGCGGATCTGCGAACGCATTCGTTCAGAGATTCCGAGTCCGGATGCATCGTCCGAAGCCTGCGCGATGCGCAGTCCCGAGGCGAGCTTGTTGAAGGATTGTCGACCTTTGTCCTGTTGCGTAGACAAGTATCGACTTGTCACCGCTCGGACGGAATCGACGTTGATTCCCATGCCCATAAGTACTCCCAGTTTTCAGCGTGCTGGCTTTCTCACGGCCAACCCTTTCCCAGTGTTCGTCCATCCATCCGTGCGAGCGGGTGGTG
Source organism: uncultured bacterium (assembly GCA_937905825.1). Classification (GTDB taxonomy): domain Bacteria; phylum Planctomycetota; class UBA1135; order UBA1135; genus JABACD01. The sequence continues at coordinate 9,351 of CALCXM010000109.1, read as the reverse complement.
GGTCTCCCGCGTGTTTGGTCGGAATCCCCCGGGGCCAATCTGAAAGCAAAATGCGGGAAGGATAAAAAAAGCACCCCACGGGATCGGCCCGCGGGGTGCTCACTGTTGCTTTGGCTCGCTGCTATTGCTCGTCGAGGAAGGGGTAGCGCCATTCGGTGTCGGGTACGAAGGTTTCCTTCATGGTGCGCTGACTGGTCCAACGCAAGAGGTTCAGGATCGAGCCCGCCTTGTCGTTGGTGCCCGAGGCGCGCGAGCCGCCGAAAGGCTGCTGGCCGACCACCGCCCCCGTGGGCTTGTCGTTGATGTAGAAGTTGCCCGCCGTGTAGCGCAGGGCGTTGATGGCCTCGATGGTCGCTGCACGGTCGTTGGAGAGCACGGCTCCGGTCAGGGCGTACTCCGCGGTCTTGTCACAGGTAGCCAGCATTTCGCTGTACTTGCTGTCCTCGTAGACGTGAATCGAGATCAACGGACCGAAGTACTCGGTCTTCATGGTGGTGTGCATGGGATCGCTGACTTCGATCACCGTGGGTTCCACGAACCAACCCTTGGAATCGTCACAACCACCGCCGGACACGATGCGGCAGCCGGAATCGGCCTTGGCAGCGTCGATCGCGTTCTTGAGGGTCGCGAAGGACTTGCCGTCGATGACCGCGCCCATGAAGTTTCGGAAGTCGAGCACGTCGCCCATCTTCACTTGGGCCAGTTCCGCCACCAGGCGTTCCTCGACCTGCTTCCACAGGCTCTTCGGAATGTAGGCGCGGCTGGCTGCCGAGCACTTCTGACCCTGGTACTCAAAGGCTCCGCGCAGGATGGCGGTGACGATCACGTCCACCTCCGCGCTCGCGTGCACAAAGATGAAGTCCTTGCCACCGGTCTCGCCGACCAGGCGCGGGTACTGCTTGTACTTGTTGATGTTGTTGCCGACGGACTTCCAGATGTGCTGGAAGGTGCCCGTGGACCCGGTGAAGTGAATGCCTGCCAAGCGCTCATCGGCCACCACCGGATCACCCACTTGGGCGCCGGAGCCTGGAACAAAGTTGAGCACGCCTGCGGGCATGCCGGCTTCTTCCAGGAGCTTCATCAAGTAGTAGTTGGAGTAGACCGAGGTGGACGCCGGCTTCCAAACAACCGTGTTGCCGAGTAGGGCGGGAGCCGTGGACAAGTTGCCGGCGATCGACGTGAAGTTGAAGGGCGTGACCGCAAACACGAAGCCGTCCAAGGGCCGGTGCTCGAGGCGGTTCCAAACACCGGGGCCCGATTGGGGCTGCGATTGATAGAGCTGTTGAACGAAGCCCACGTTGAACTTCCAGAAGTCGATCAGCTCGCAGGCGGAGTCGATCTCCGCCTGGAAGACGGTCTTCGATTGGTTGAGCATGGTGGCCGCGTTGACCCGGTCGCGATGCTTGCTGGCCAGCAACTCCGCAGCCCGCAGCAGAATGGCTGCGCGATCTTCCCAGGGCATGGCGTCCCATTCGGGACGGGCGGCTTCGGCGGCCTCGATGGCGGCTTTTACTTCCTTTTCGCCGGCCTTGTGGAAGGTGCCGAGTACGTGGGCGTGGTCGTGGGGCATGACCATCTGCTCGGTGTTCCCCGTGCGAACTTCTTTGCCGCCAATGATCAGGGGCACCTCGATCTGCTGTCCGGCCATCTCCTTGAGTGTGGCCTTGATGGAGGCTTTTTCGGGACTTTGAGGGGCGTAGTTCCGGACCGGCTCGTTCTTGGCGGTGGGAACTTGGAAGACTCCGTGGGTCATATCAGCTCTAAACTCGGTGGTTCGATTGGAGGAAAACCGTCGGATTTGCCGAGGGGCAAGGGTGTTTTTCCAGGTAGGCGCGGCAGTATGACGACCAAAGAGCATCCTTGTCGAGGCGCTCCCGGTTCCCAGTAGGCCGCGGACCTGACAAAATGCCCCGGCTCCCCGTGCCGCCCGTCCACCTTCTCCCAATTCCATGAGCCCTACCCTGAATTTCCGCCCTCGCCGGATTCGCCCCTTGGTCCGGCGCTTTTCCCAGCTGGCCCTCTTGCCCTCGGGGCTTCTGCTGGCCCTGGCCGCTGGAGGCTGCCACACGACCCCGCCCAAGACGGAGCCTGGGAATTCTGCAGCGCGTACGGAACTCCTGCGCCAGGAGGCGGTCAAGGCCGAGGCCCAGCGGATCGAACGGCTCAAGCTCGCGGAAGCGGCCAACGGCTCCGCAGGCCAGGCCAAGACGGACCAGACCCAGCTAGCGGGCACCCAAAACGCGAAGATTCAGAACAACAAGAGCGCGGGGGACGGGGAAAAGGGCAAAACCAAACTCGAGCGCGCCAAGGAGCTCTCGACAAAAATGGAGAAGGCCACCCGCGATCTGTACTTGGCAGAACTGGAGCACGCTCTGGCCAAGGAGCAGGCCCAACACGAAGAACTCAAGGCCCAAGATGGTCTGACCAAGGCAAAGTTTGAGTTGGAGCACGCCCAACAGGAATTGGTGACCTACCAACGGGTCGACGCTCCAGCTCTCTTGGGCAAGCAGAAGCTCAGCATCGACAAGAAGAGTTTTCGTCACGAGGAGGCTCGCCAGAACCTGGAACAGATGCGCGAGGAGTACAGCAAGTTCGAAACGGACAGCGTGGCCAAACGCACCGGCGAGATCGTGATCTGGCGCTCGGAGACGGAGCTCGACTTCGCGCAGCGTGAGTTGGGCTTGGAGCGGCTCGAGGAAAAGACGCTCACGCGCAACACGATCCCCCACAAGACAGCGGCCCTGGAAGCGGCCGTCGCCCAAAAGAAGAGCGCCCTGCGTCAGGCACAAGAAGCCCTGGCGCGTTTGGACTTCGAGAACAAGTTGAGCTTGAGCAAGGCGGGCAACAGCGTCGTGTACAAGCAATTGGAACTCGATGAGTTGCGCGAGGAACAGGCCAAGCTTTAACCCGCTCTATTCATGTTCATGAATCGATCGTGTCCCTCGATCTCCAGGCAATCCTCGGCGCGGACCATGGGGTCCCTGTCGTTGACACTTTTCGTTGCCGGCTGGCTCGCGCCCTTGGGCTGGAGTCAAGCGCCGGCGCAAGACCCCCAGGAGCCGCAGGCCGCAGAGTCCGGGGCTGACCAAGCGCCGGCCCGCGAGCCTGGGGGAGAGCGCGAAACCCTCGAACTGACCCGCGAGGAGGGCCGCCGCGCCAGCAACCGGAGCCTCGTCTACCTGCTCACCAACCAGAACGAAGATGGTTCTTGGGCAGTGGGGGTGTGCGACGACATCAACGAGTTGGGCTTCGCCCAGGAGACCTACTTCGCTTGGCAGCAAGGCGCTTGCGGGTTGGGGACCCTGTCGCTCTTGGGAGCTCCGCGCACGGAAGACGTGAACGCTTCCCTGCGCAAAGCGGTGAGTTGGTTGTGCAGTTCACGTCTGTCGCACCGCGGCGCCAATTGGGACGTGGACTCCACTTGGGCCTCGCTCTACGGCTTCACAGCCTTGGTGGCTGCTAGCAAAGATGGTCGCTTCGCCAAAGAGGACTTGGCCGCGGCCATGCGCAAGCGCGCCCTCGAATTCTACGAGGACCTGGTGCTGCGCCAAACGATCGATGGGGGTTGGGCCTACTACGACGATCCGCCGTTCACCACCAAGCCGACCTGGGCCACCAGCTTTTGCACGGCCCTGGTGTTGCCGCCCTTGCTGGACGCCAAGGCCCTCGGCTGGCCGATCGATGAGAAGCTGATCGAGCGCGCAACGAGTCTGGTGGAACGTTGCGCCTTGCCCAATGGCGCCTACACCTACAGCTTCAACCTCCGCCCGCGCAGCTTTGGCGGCGACAGCATCAATCAAGTGCCCGGAAGTTTGGGGCGCACGCAGGTCTGCAACTGGGCTCTGTTCCGCGCGGGATCGAAGCGTGTGGATCACAAAGTTCTGCGGGCTGGGCTGCGCAATTTCTTCGAGCACCACGTTTATTTGGACATGGCTCGCATGCGGCCCATTCCCCACGAGGGTTGGTTTGCCAACGCGGGTTACTTCTACTTTTTTGGACACTACTACGCGGCCAAGGTGGTCGAGCTCCTGCCCGAGGTGGAGCGCGAAGACTGGCGTCGCAAGTTGCGCTACGCCGTGGCCAAGACCCTCAATCAAGATGGAGCTTGCTCCGATTTCATGAGTTCCGGATACCAGATAACGGCGGGCACGAGCTTCGCCACCATGGCCCTACAGATGGGCTTGGCCGAAGCCCCCGCAGGTGGAAAGTGATGTTGGATAAAGTGCGCAATTGGCTCCGTGAAAACCTCATGGAGCAGGGCCCTGCTTTCGACGCAGCGGCTCTGGAGTGGTACGACACGGCGGCCGCAGAGATCGCCGCGGGTGTCAGCGACACGCGCTTCGGCAGCTTGATCTCCATGGCCAGCCGCAAAGCTCGTCCGCGCCCCGCGGAGCTTTCGGAAGCAGCCTTGGAGCGCGCGGCCGAGATCTTGGAGGGTTGGAATCCCTTCGATTGGACTGTGCTGGAGATGGCCCGGGTGGGTTTGATTCTGGCCCGCACCGATTTGCAGGAGGCCAGCTCCAGTGCGGCCTTCAAGTCCGCCCTCGAATACGCAGACATGGGGGAGCTGTGCGCCCTCTACCGCTCCATGGCGTTCATGCCGCGGGCGCAGGACTACGTCTGGCAGGCGGCGGAGGGTTGCCGCTCCAACATGTCGGATGTGTTCCGCGCTATCGCCTGTGACAATCCGTTCCCGGCCGCGCACTTCGACGACGTGGCCTGGCGCTCCTTGGCCATCAAGGCGCTCTTTTCCGGCGCCCCGCTCTGGAGGGTGCACGGCTTGGACGGGCGGCTCGGCGAGCAGTTGGCGATCGTGGCCTTGGACCTGGCGGATGAACGCCGCAGCGCCTCGCGTCCTGTGCAGCCCGAACTCTGGCTTTGCCTTGGCACCAACGGCGGTGAGCGGGCCTTGGAGTCCATGAAGCTTGAACTGCTGGGTGCGAACCCCGGCGGACGTAGCGCGGCGGCTTATGGCTTGGCACGGGCAGGACGCTCGGACCTCTTGCGCGAGCTACGGGAAAAGGAAAAAGACCCCGGTGTCCTGAACGCCATGGATAGGGCCCTCGCTGGCCAGCACTCTCAGATAGAATTCCGGACCCTTCATTGCCAACCCCACTGAATCAAATCCCAATGCGTTTCTTCGATCCCCACATTCACATGACCTGCCGCACCACGAACGACCTGGAGGCCATGGCGGCCGCCGGCATTCGTGCGGTGATCGAGCCGGCCTTTTGGGGCGGACAGCCGCGCACGCGGGTCGGTTCCTTCGTGGATTACTTCTCCAGCTTGATCGGCTGGGAGCGCTTTCGGGCGAGTCAGTTCGGCATCGCCCACTACTGCACGATCGGCTTGAACTCGAAAGAGGCCAACGACCGCAGCCTGGCGAAGGATGTTTTGGAATTGATTCCGCGCTACGCCCACAAGGAAGGCGTGGTCGCCATCGGCGAGATCGGGTTTGACGAGATGACCGAGGCCGAAGAGTACGCCTACCAGTGGCAGCTCGAGTTCGCCGCCGAGAACGAGATGGTGGTGATGGTCCACTCGCCGCACCGCGACAAAAAACGTGGCATCGTCAAGTCCATCGAGATGGCTCAGAAGGCGGGCGTGCCCATGGAGCGCTTGGTGATCGACCACAACAACGAAGAGACCGTGGAGGACACCCTGAGCTCCGGAGCTTGGGCGGCCTTCACGATCTACCCGCACACGAAAATGTGTTCGGATCGCATGGTCGCCGTGGTCGAGAAGTACGGACCCGAGCGCATCATCGTCGATTCTTCCGCCGACTGGGGCATCAGCAATCCGCTGTCGGTTCCGGAAACTGGAGCCCTCATGAAAGAGCGCGGCATTCCCGCGGAGCACATCGAGTTGACCACTTGGCAGAACGCTCTGGACGCCTACGCCCAGTCCGGCCAGATCGACGTGGAGGCCTTGCTGGCACCGGCGGTCATCGACCAGACCAAGACCTTCCTGGAGAGCTCGGTGCTGCGCGGGCAAGACCCGGTGATTGCGGAGTAGCCGCTCGCGGAACTACCGCCAAGGGGCGCCAGAGTTCAAATAGAGGAGCCCGGCCTGTTCGAGATCATCGAACAGGCCGGGCTCTTTTGTGTGCGTCGTTGGGCGGGGCCGCGCAAGAACAGACGGCCTCCACAAGCGGCGAGGATGCGCTGTGGGGCACGCGCGGCCAGCAGGGGCGCCTAATAAAAAGCAGGCGCCTACTTCTCTTCGCGTAGGCTGCGCAGCATGCCTTTCAAACGCGCACCCCAGCCCAACACATGGAAGGGTACTTGGCGCGTGCAATAGAGATCGAAGCCGCCCTTCACCGGATCCCCGTGGGCCGCTTGCTTCATGATGCGTTCGACGCTGAGCGGGTAGGGCGCGGAAGTCGCCTTGCCGAGGGTGAAGCCTTCCCGCGCGAGCAACTCCAACAGTTCGTGGGGTTCGCAGCCGCGCAGGGCGTAGGGCCAAAACTCCAAGAGCATGGCGAGCTTCGGGCTGGCCTTCATGAGCTTGCTGGCTCCTATCAAGGCGAGCCATTCGGAGCCTTGGGTGTCGATCTTGATCACGTTGACGGGGCCTTGCACGTGATCGTCCACACGCTCCACCCGGATCTCGATGTTCTCCGCGCTTTGCATGTCGGCGGGCTTGGCGTCGTCCCCTTCGAAGACGCGGTTGTCCCCGTGATTTCCCTGGGCCAAGGCGATCTGGGCCGTGCCCTTGTCGGCTCCCGCTGCGTAGCGGTGCAGGGTGCCGTGTCCCTTGCCGAGGGCGTTGGCTCGATCGATGTTGGCCTGGGCCACGTCGGCGATGAACGGAACCGGCTCAAAGGCGTGGACCTCGGCCCCGGCCAGGATGGCTTGAACCGCAAACCAGCCGATATTGGCGCCGAGGTCGAGCACCCGGGCCCCGGGCTTCAGGTGTGCCGCGAAAAGGGCGGTCTCGTGATCCTCCCAGGAGCCGTTTTGAATGGCGGGACCGATGATCGTGTCGTCCGCTAGGATTTCGAAGTCCATCCCCAACCCGGGGACCGCGACGGTCTTGGTGGCAGTTTCCATGGGGGACGAGGGTACGCACACGGCGCGGCCCCGTAAACGACCGGGCTGGGGCTTTCCCACACGTTGTCCCGTCGATACTCTTCTGGCCTATGGAACGTTGGTCGATCGAGCTCGAAAAGGAGGCATTCAAGTTCTCCGCCGCCCACTTTTTGATCTTCCCGGATGGAAGTGCGGAGCGTCTGCATGGCCACAACTATCGGGTGTTCCTCGAGGTGGGGGGAGCGCTGACGCGCTTCGGCCTGGTGATCGACTTTCAGAAGATCAAGCCCGTGGTGAAGAAGCTGCTGTTCACCTTGAACGAGCGCATGCTGTTGCCTGGCGAACACCACGAGTTGCGTTTCAACGAGGCCTGTCTAGGGGAGCACGCGGAAGACTCGATCGAGGTGCGTTACCGCGAGCGTTACTACGCCTTCCCCAAGGCGGACGTCATGATCCTGCCGATCAACAACACGAGCTCGGAGAATTTGGCGACCTTTCTGGGGCGCCGTCTGCTCGAGATCCTTCCGGCCGAATTCGAAGGGGTGGAGATTCACCACTTGCGTTTGGCGGTGGAGGAGACCCGTGGGCAGCGCGGGGTCTATCACTACACGCGAGACTGAGAGGTTTGCGCGGGGCAGGCCCCTGGTCGGCCAGATCTCTAGCCGGAGATCTTCTTGCCAGCCTCGTAGGTCCCCGCACGGGACTGGTCGAGGCTTCCGTCGGGCATTTGCCAAACCCATTCGCCGACCATTTTGCCGTGGTCGTGTTGGCCCTTCGCTCGGAGCGTCCCATCGGCGTACCAGCGTTCGGTCCAACCGTGGCGCAAACCGTCGATGAAGATGGTGCTTTCCTTGACCTGGCCATTGCCGTGGTGGCTGACCCGGGCGTTGGAGTTGGCGCTGGCGTCGCTGGAGAGCAATCCCAGGGCAGCCCCTAGGCCGCAGAGTCCGAGAACGAGGGCGAGAATTTGAATCTTCATGGGACTCTTCGACGAGGCTCCCCGGGGCCTATTCCCGACGAAATATACTTTCGACGGGAGCCGCGCTTTCGATCAGATCCAGCTTGAGAGCGAGCTGCCGGTCTGCCCCACGCACGCGAATGCTGGCTGCGATCACGCCCTTGGCCGTGGCCCCCTGGATGACCTGGGTCTGGCGGCCGAGGAAGCGCTCCGTGGAGTTGCTGAGCAGACTGGGGTAGAGCTTGACGAGCAGATCGAGTTCCGCGGGTCCGATGGCCTCTTGCAAGGCCATCCGCCAATCTTCGATGGTCGCGCCCTTGAGGCCTGCGGCATTCAGCAACCAACTCACCGGAATGCTCTCAAGGCCCGTGGCCTGCGCTTCGCAGCAAAGCTCGTAGAGTCCGTGCAGTCCGACCCGCTCGACAATGCGCTCCATCACCAGGAAGCTCAGGCCGTAGAGCGCCTTCTTGTCGTTGACGGGCATGTCCGTGGTGGAGAGGCCCGCTGCAATCGAGAAAACGTCCTCCGGGCGCAGATCGGATTGCGCGTCGGCCAAGAGCTGCACGTGGGAGCGCGTTCCGATCTTCAAGGCCTCGGGACTGTCCGAACCGCTCAGGAAGAGTTCGACTTCCAAGTTGAGTCCGCCCGTGGCGAAGGCGGCGGCGGAGAGCCGGCCGGTGCGCATGTGCGTGGCGTCTTCGGGGCAAAGCAGGATCGAGACCACGTCGCAGAGGCCTTCTTCCATGGTGCCCGGCAAGGTCTTCCAAGGTCCTTCGAGGGCCGCGTGCACGAGCTCGTGGGCGAGGGTGCGGCGCAGGCTTTGGCAGTCCCGGCGCAGGTGGATGCGGCTGGAACTCTCGGACCAGAATCCGTCCGCTTCTTGGTAGGCCGCCTCATGGAAGGTGTACAGCGCGGGCTGCTCTTGAACCCAGACCTCCTTGGCCCGGTTGTTCGTCCCCGGGAGCAGGGCGTCGACTTCCACTTGCAGAGCCTCGAAGTAGCCGGAGACCCGTTCCGCTTCTTGAGCTCCCCCGGCGCGCACGAGGCCCTGGGGGCCCTGGTAGCTGGCGATAGGCGGAGCGACTCGGCAACCGCTGGCGAGGGCCAGCAGGCAGGCGAGCAAGAGGCGACAGGGCGCGAGCAGTCGTGTTTTGGTCTTCAATCAGGTAGGTCTCCAAGGAAAACTACCTCTCAATCTGTGGGGGGGTCGGAATCCCCCCGGGGGCGGAAACAGGGACTGCGTAGGAACGATGTGGGCGGAAAGATTTTCCGAGAACGGCGACTTGTCCGGGGGCCTGATCTGTCTGGGCTCAGTGGCTCAGTGGCTCAGTGGCTCAGTGGCTCAGTGGCTCAGTGACGATC
>CALCXM010000108.1 GCA_937905825.1 uncultured bacterium | reverse complement strand
TCGGCGATGAAGGCGGCGTAGCCGGAGTTCCGTTCGGCTGCGCGCTGGCAAGCATCGGCAATCTCTTGAGCGTACTTGGCGGCAGCCTGCGGATCGTCGGCTCGGTGTCTGCCGCGATACGTGTCGGGGCAGGCAACGGCGGTCAACCAATCGGGCGCTCCGGCTCCGCCGGGTCCGTCATGTTTGTAGGGGCTGATGTCCACCATGGTGGACGTGTTGCCGTGGTAGCCACCCTCGATGGACAGGATGTTCCGGCGCCCGGTGAAGTTGCGGGCCATGCGAATGGCCAGCTCGTTGGCTTCACTGCCCGAGTTGACGAAGAAGCAAACGGATAGATGCTCGGGGAAGAGCCCCGTAAGCCGTTTGGAGTAGCGCGCAATGTTCTGGTGCAGGTAGCGCGTGTTCGTGTTGAGCATGGCCATCTGCTCCTGGCCCGCTGCGACCACGTGCGGGTGGCAATGGCCCACATGGCAAACGTTGTTGACGCCGTCCAGGTAGGCGCGTCCCGTGCTGTCGAAGAGCCAAGCTCCGCGGCCGCGCACGATCTCGATCGAGTCTTGGTAGGAGAGGGAAAGGGATGGACCGAGGTGTTCGCCACGCAATTGCAGGATGTCCTTGCGAGCTAGGGCGGGGAGCGCAGCGGGCGGGGCCGCTACTCGGCCGCAGGCTTGCCGCAAGTGATCGATGGCCGTCTGCGGATCGATTGAGGCCAGTCCTTGCAGAGCATCCCAAGCCGGCGATTCGCTCGCTCGCACGTGTTCGTTATCGGGGTCGTCCTGGGTGTCTTGCGCCGCGATCGTGACGCTTTGGACCAAGCGCATGGCCGTCGCAGCAAGCAGGCTTTCGAACTCCACATCCAACAGGGGGGCGTGCGCGTCATACCCAGCGCACAACTCTCCCATCACCTGCAGGGGCGCCTTGACGCCAAAGATCCCGTAGGCGCAGGCAACCGCCAATTCGAAGATGCGCGCGCTGTGCACGATGTCTCCGAAGTCGAAGATGCCGCTGACCCGGGGAGCCGCGGAGCCCGCTCGTGAAAGGACGAGGTTTTGATCGTTGGGATCGTTATGGATCCAGCCCTTCGGAAGCTCTTCCCAACGGCGTGCGACCTGGCCCAGGAACTGCACTTGAAGGGCTTCGACGAGGGCGCGGCTTCGCGGATTCTGGATGAGCTTGCTGGCCCCGACCGTCCAAGCAGCGCAAGCCAAGTCCCAGCGCAGTTCGCGGTCCGCTGCCTCGTGCTCGAAACCAATCAAGGCGAGGTCGATCTTGGCGAGCAACTCCCCGAGCCCGCGCCAGGTGGATAGCTCGATGCCAGGCGCCCCACTCATCAGTTCACCGGGCAGGAACGACACGAGACGCACCCAATGCTCGCGGCCGTCGGAGGCCATGACGCGCTCGATCGTTTGCCCATTCACCGAGAGTCGGACCTCGGGAACTTGGCCGGGGAGCGCTTCCCCGACCCGTTGCATGGCACAGTTTTGCAAGTCGAGGGTGCGCTGTTCCTCTTCGTCGTTGGCGATGCGCAGGACCCACCGGGATCCATCCTGCGCTTCAACCAGGAAGTTCCTATCGATGTAGCTCGACAGGTCCTTGCAGCTGGATTGCAAACCAAACTGCTGCTGAACAATGCGCTCTCCGTCTTCGGTCGTGAACACGGGGGAGGCCGAGCGACGCAGAGCGGCGCCATGGGATGTGGGCGTGGGGACTGGGGGCATGGGGCAGATTGTGAGCTTGCGTCCCGCGTTGCGCAATCGAGGTGGCGGGGCTCTTGGCAAATCGATCGGTGCAATCGTCCGAACTCAACGCTTGCGAGTCATCACGACGTGCTTCGCGTGGGGCGCACGGGCGCGGACGATTCTGGCGGCTGACAGGAGCCCCGGTGCGGCACTCGCTCTTTGGAACACGCCATTCGCTGCGCGAGCGTGAAATCCTTACGACGGATCTGGCCAAAGGGGGAGGGTTCAAGGAAAAGGACCCCTGCGATCAGGAACTATTGGCTGTAATCCCCGCATGCATCAGCGATCGATCCTGCCCGTGGCCGGGGCCATCCTTCTCGCCGTGTTGTCCGCGGCCTGCACACAAGCCGCGGGGATGCAACGCGTATCTGTTGGTGAGCGGCTTGCCTATCCGGGCTTGCCCTGGTATGGCGCGACGAAACGGAAGTACCCCAATGAGTACCGCGTCGTGGTGACTCCCTGCCCCGCAAGCATGGAGGTCATCTTTCGCTACACCGCGCCCTCTGTGAGAAGGCCCCTCCTACCAAGGCTCGGTTTAGGTTTTCGTGTCGTTGGGTGGTAGGACCCCCGTCCTCCGCATGCGTCTGTCCGCAGTCTAGACCTAAATCCAGCGTCCGGCGCTCACGTTCCCGCCGCATGATCGACGATGACCGATGCGCACTCCGGCTCCGGTCTCGCTGTCGCCTCAGACCACTCCGAAGCGTCCCTGCGAGCCGAGCGCTGCGACTTCATCGCTATGAATCTGGCCACTTGGCGCGGCATGGGTACACGTCTCTCACGGACGACGACCAGATTCTCCTGTTTGGCCCGCGCTATGCGAAGCGCATCCGCTTGAAGCGATCATGCGCTCCAGGCAGATCCTCCAACCAACTCGTGTAGCCAAGGAAGCGGTGCACGAGTCGGCGACCGCTACGCACCACCTTGCATGGAATCGCGACCACGCTCGCAATGAAGCGGCGAAACTCCATGCGTTGCAGTTCCGCGCCCTCGGTCTTGTCGGGCCACAAGAGCGCCATCCACTGCTTGAGGTTCCACGCTAGGCACGCGATCAGCATGTAGGCCTCGTTGGCCAGTAGCGTGTCGCACGGCATCCGCGTCGCGTGCACACCGTTCTTTGATTGCTCCACAAAGTTCTTCTGGTTGCAGCGTTCGTTCGCGTTGCGGATGACTTGGCGCACGGGCAGCGACGACCGAGCGATGTTTGTGATGTAGAAGTGAAAGCGGACCTCGGGGATGAGCAGGTTCTGCCCTTGCTGCGCCTCTCTCGCTTCAAATGCGTCCATTCGGCTTCTTCCAGGTCTTCAGCAATACCTACGAGCTTGGGGTGCGCCGGGATTCCGAAGACGAACTCGACACTCTTCTCGGTCCAGTAGTGGAAGTTGTCCGTCAGCGAGAAGTGACTGTCGCCGCGCAGGCGCACCTTGCGAAAACCTGCGCTTCGAACCAGATCCACGGCCGGATCCAGGTAGCCAAAGCACCCATCATGCGACGGCCTGTTCCCTGGTCGGTTGCGCACGTACAGGATCTCGCTCGTATTCGCTAGCGTCACGAGCAACGGAGCGTAGCCCCAGATCCCCTTGTAGCTCATGTCCATGCCCTCCTTGCACGCTCCTTCGGTTCCGGCAATCGTTCCGTCCACGTCGATGATTGCGCGGTCAAAGAAGGCGGGGTCCTGCTTCTTCCAAACTCGAATGCGTGCCGTGTTGAAGGACTCCGAAAGATCGTCGATCGTGCCCCGGGTGAATCGGCGCAGGAAGTCGCCAGCGGTCGTCGCGCCTGGAATGCGCAGCGCGCCAAGCGAGTTTTTGCAGGCCTCGTCCTGCCGCCGCAGTTCGATGTCGTCCAGCGTCTTGCCGCCGCAGAGAATGTTGTAGGCGATGTTCAGGACAGGTCCGACTCATGGTATGGGCTGCGCGCCGCGGAGACGCTCAAGTCGGTATCGATCAGCTTGGGCAGGCCGAGCTGCCGCACGAGCCGGTGGATGACTCCGATGCCACCGGAGCATGTGGCGACCACCCGATCTGCGATTTCCAGGTGATTAGTACAGCTCCAGGGTTAGCAAGAGGCTGGATCAGGGCCTAGGGAGCTGGCGGCATAGAAAAGTACAGGCCCGGCAAGTTAGTGTTCGCCACTCACTTGCCGGGCCTGCTGCTGGCCGATTGTCAGACAAGGAAGCCAGCCCCGTGCTAACCCGCCCTGCGAATGCTGCTTGGTTTCGGAATCGAGAGGATGCCTTCACCGCTCGTTGAGATCGTGTTGCCGATCGTGCGGCAGTCCTCCAACTTGCGAAGGAGGGCGGTCTTGAAAGCCATGTCGATGGCAAGCCATTCCCCTTGATGCTCCGGACTGACATCACACTCCTGAAGGCTCTGCCGCAGGAATTCGTGACGCAGGTCAAAGAGTTCCTCGCTCACCTCAATGTGAATGTGCGCGAACTTTGGCTGTCTTCCGCAGAAGATCTTCCCGCCCCCCATGTTGGAGCACATGAAGTCCGACTGGTGGGTCTCGATCGTTTCCTGATCGACACCAGCGAAGTACTGGGACAGCCAATCATGATCGTATACCTTGTCGTAGAAGACCTTGTGAATTTGGTCCAGCTTGGCTCGTCCCCCGACTCGGTCGAAGAGGGAGTTTGGGACCGCGCCCGGGCGCAGTACTCTAAGTCGGTCAGCGATGGACATGGATGGCTTTTCGGTGGAGGGGTGGGGGTCTCCAGTCCCTCCCTATCCGTTCGGAACCTACTCGACTTGAGCTTGAGGTTGGCTGCTTGAATCGGTAGAAAACGCTTAAAACACGGTGTTTTGTGCTCGTCCGGGCTGTTCTCCCCGGTACCAGGCACCAACGTAAAGCGGGGCGGGCAGCTTGGCTACCCGGCCCCGCGCAAGGGCCAGACGAACGATCGACTATTTGATCACAACGGACCCCCCACTTGCGGCCAGCGTCGTCGCGCGATCGAACAGGCCGGTTTCGTTGTAGGTCCCCGCGCCGATGGAAACGACGTCCCCTGTTTCGGTGGCGAAGTGCCCTTTCCGAGCGTCGTTGGATCGCGGCGATCACGAACGTGGACGCCATCGCTAGGATCCCGGATCACCTTGAGTTGCCGAACGTGGCGGCCGAGCCAGCTCCAGCGCGCGCCTGCGCAGACGGAGTTTGAGTTCGAGGGTTGCTGAGAGCCGTGAAAATGCGGGCCCGCTGTGTGTCCGCCCGGGGGAATACATGTCCGGTCTCCGGCGATTGGCTGAGCTCGGGGATCACCGAAGTGTTGTGCGATGGAAATGGCTGTGGAGTTGCTGCGCGCAAGTGGGGGAGGTGTGGGGGCCTGGGGTGTTGAGTGTCGGGAGGATGGGGCCGGGGTTTGTGGAGGCCCTTTAAAGCTCTTATCCTCAGCGGAGAGGACGCAGTCTTCTTCGTGCCCTGTCACCGCGATGATTGGAACGTTGACCCCGAGTTCTCGAATCTTTGCTGTCGCCTGGATCCCATCCATCTTGGGCATTTTGATGTCCATCATGACCAGGTCGTAGGTGCCCGTCTGAATCGCTTGAAGCGCCTCTTCTCCATTGGCAACCACCGTGACATCCGCTCCGGCAACGTGCAGCATGCGAGCCATGATCAGCTGGTTCGTTGGGCTGTCTTCGGCGAGCAACACTCGTGGAGCCCAACCGAGCTCGAGCAGCGTACCCATATTGTCCTCCGCCGCCCCCAGTTCGATGGCGTCGAAAAACTCATTGATGCTGGAGTCGAAATCCTCCTTGCGATCTTGAAACATCGTCGGGGCGTAGGACTCGAACTGGTCCTTGGAGGCTTCCGCCGAGATCAAGGCGCCGATCGGAATGGCCCGAAAAGCGGAACTCGCACGCAGAGCCGCGACCAGCGCGGTCCCAGGTATGACAGGCAAGGCGAGGTTGACCAGGATTGCGACAGGTTTCTGAGCGCAAACACGAGCCAAGGCGTCCGGGACGTTGTTCGCAATGACGCAATCCAATCCCCGTTCGAGCGCAGTGCGCTGGCAGGACTCGCGGATCGAATCGGAGGAGTCCAGGACCATGATCCAAGGTCTGGTGGAGGTGACCGGGCTAGTTCTATTTGGCGTCACTCGTCGCTGGTGAGTGGGCGGAGTCGGTGGAGGTAGCGGGGAGGGTGGTGCTCGGTTGCAGCCCTAGGGGCAGTAAGCAATCGTTACGCGGCGGTGCCACCACGCCGCCCGCTGTGCAGGCGCAGCAGGATCTGCAGGTCGTTCTTCGTGACCGGCTTCTGCAGGAAGCCATTGAAGTTCTTCTCGAAGTCCTCGCTGGTGATTTTGTTCTTTTCGTAGCCGGTGACGGCGATGATGGGAATCTCGATTCCCTGCGCTCGCAGCTTCTCCGCAGCTTCGAGCCCATCCATGTTCGGCATCTCGATATCCATCAGAATGATGTCAAAGTCGTTCTCCTTGACCGCGGTTAGCGCCTCTTCTCCATCCTCAACGACGGTCACATCGGCGCCGCCGACGTGAAGCATCCGAGCCAGAATGAGCTGGCTGGTCGGGCTGTCTTCTGCCAGAAGGATGCGAGGTTTGTAGGCTTCAACGATTGAGCCAGGTCCCCCCTCCCGTTCGAGTCCTACACGCTCTAGGAATTCATCCACACTCGCCTGCATCCCTTCGCGGCGATCGATGACGGTTGTGGACTCCATTTCTTTTGAACTGGCCACGGCGGCGTCCGATTGGACGATGACGGCGACCGGAATCGAACGGTGCCCGGTGCTCGAACTGAGGGCGGCGACCAGTACGTTGCCGCGCATAACGGCCAAGCCCGGGGTCACGAGCACAGCAGCGGGTTTTGATTTGTAGATCAGCGCCAATGCCTCCGGAACGGTTTCCGCGATCTTGAATTCAAGGGAGTGGTTCTTGGCGGCTTCCTTGCAAGCCTTGCGCGAGACCTCAGAGGGGTCGACGAGCAAGATCCAGGGGCAGGTGGATGTAGGGGCGGATTTTGACATGGGCGTGAGGGGCTTAGGGTCGAGGCGGGGGTCCTGAGTGCATCTATCGAGGCGCCCTGTTTGCGCCCTGAAGTTTGAACCGGATTCCTCGCGAATATCCTTCGGTTCAGAACGGGGCGACTTCCAACGAGGCTTGGTGGGGCACGGCTCGGCTGGATCCTGCGGACGCCCCGCGAACA
>CALCXM010000107.1 GCA_937905825.1 uncultured bacterium | reverse complement strand
TTCTCGATCAAAGGGCGCGTCATGGACAGCCACAAGAATCCGATCGACGGCATCCATCTGCGCCTCGTCGTCGACAAGGATGGGGGCAATCTTTCCACCAAGCCCGAGATGGACGCAGCTGGGAACTTCATCTTCAAGAACCTCGACGAGCAGCTCTATTCGATCCACGCGACGGATCCCAAGGCCAACTTCAAGTTCACTTCCGTGTACGCCATTCCGACCAACGGAGAACCCGTCGAGATCCGCATGCAACGACGGAACTAGCACAACTGTTCAGACACCGGGTTCGCCTAGTCATTCCGCGGGCGGCGAAACGATCAGTGAATCTGGTGTCTACCTTCACGTGGGGCGTGCTCTCGCAAGCAGCGCCGCCACGCACCAAAAAGCACCGAGCTGGCCTGACTCATTCCGCGGGCGGCGAAACGAACAAGCTGGTTCGGTGCCTCTTTCGCCTCGCTGTTTACTTGCCTCTTAGGCAGGCTTCCAGCGAGGCTTTCTTAACGGGCCCCGCCGCGCTCAGACAACAGCTGTTGGGATGCAGGTGCTTGCGAGCGACGCGCTGGATGTCCTCGGGGGTGACCGCTTCAAAGGACTTGGGCAAACTCACCAAGTTGTCCTCGGGCAAGTTGTGCACGTGCGAGGTCACCAGGTAACCGGAACGGCGTGATGCGCGCTCGAACCCCATCGAGAAGGATCCTGTCAGGAAATCCTTTGCGACGCGCAACTCATCCTCTGGCACGAGTTCGTCTTGAATGCGCCTTAGCTCCACCAAGAATTGCTCGACGGCAGTACTCACGTTTTCTGGCGAGGTGCCGATGTAGGCCGTGAAGGTTCCCGGGGAAAGACCGGCGCTGCTCGCGATGCCAGCGGAGACGCTGTAGGCCAGGCCGAGCTCGTCGCGCAGCCGGCGGGAAATGCGATCGGTGAATCCTGGTCCCTGGCCCAGCACGTGATCGAGCACGACCAGCGCCGCGTAGTCCGGATCGCGACGTCGGATCCCGAGATGTCCAAGGAACACATGCACTTGCTTGCGCTTGGCGGGGATCACCACGACCTTGCGTTGCGTTGGCGCAAAGGGAAATTGGCGCGGCTCGAGTTGCTTACCCGGTTTCCAGTTCTTTAGATGGCTCTCGAAGTAGTCGCGCACTTCACCAGGGTCAGCTGCCCCGCAGACACCAATCAGTCCGCGGGAGGCCACCCAGTGTTTCTTGTGCTGAGCGCGCAGATGCTTGGGTTCGATGAGCGCGACGCTTTCCATCGTTCCGTAGGAAGGCCGGCCAAGCCAATGCTTCCCATAGATCATGCGACGGAAGGCAAGGGCCCCCTGTTGGCGCGCGTCGGCGGCATCGTTGCTGAGCCTCTGAAGCAGCCGATCCTTCTGGCGACGCACTTCTGCGATGGGGAAGGTGGGCTCAGTCAGCATCTCGCAAATCAAGCCAGCCAGATCCTTCCAGGCGCTGCTCACGATCGAACCGCTTAGACCGCTCGACTCTCCTTGCAGCTCTCCACCGTTAGGCTCGAGCAGCTCCGCGATCTCCTCGGCGTTGTGATTCTTCGTCCCTTGATCACACAAACCACCAGTGAGGTACGCGGTGCCCTCCAGGCCTTTGGGATCCAGCGAAGGGCCTCCACGCACATGAGCATCGATCGATGCGATCGGAGCTCCATCCCGTTGAGTGACGCGCAAAGTCGCGCCGCAGGAGAGCTGAAAGGTCTCCACCGGAATCGAGAGCTTGGGGACCGAACGCCCACGACTGGTTCTCGATGCTTGATTGGATCGCCGACTCACTTGCTCACCGCCGCGTTTGATTCTTCATGGGGAAGCGACCAGCCCGTCACTCGCCGGGATCGGCCGAGCAGTTTGCGAGCGGTCGCTCTCAGGAACGAGGGTTTGATGGCCGCCAAGCGTTCATCGCTATCCAAGGCGAGGCGCCAATCCGCATCCACCGCGTAGGAACCGATGTCTTCGGCGAGGTCTGTCACCGTTTCGCTGTCGTGGGCTGCCGCGGCGTGCAACATGGCCCGTGCGCGCTTGAGCTCCTTCGCGGGGACCAGTTCCGTCGCAATTCGTTCGATCTCTTCTTCGATAGCGGCTTCGAGTTGCTCGGGAGTCGTCGCGCCGGCGCATTCACTCATCAGCCACAGGACTCCCCCTTCGATGCGGGTGTCATTGGAGATGGAAACGCTCATGCCGAGGCCTTCTTCCTTCACGATCCGTTGGTAGAGACGCGAGCCACGGCCCGTCGCCAGGACCACGCTGATCAGGTCGAGAGCATAGTCCTCATCGGTGCCCACCGGGACCGTCGGCCAAGCCATGCAAAGTCGTTTGGCACCGTCATCCCAACGGCAGACCAAACGCTTCTCGGACCCGGGCTCGGTCGGGGCGCGTCGGAAGCCGAGGTCACCGGCAGGAGTCTTCGGGGCTTCGATCGATCCGAAGTGCTTGCGGACCAGCTTCATGGCGCCCGAGGGAGTCACGTTGCCGCAGACCACGAGCACTGCGTTGTCCGGACGGTAGTAGCGCTCGAAGTAGGCGCGCATGTCCGCTGGGCCCAGAGCCTTCAATGTGTCGCTGTAGCCGATCACGGGACGACCATAAGGATGCCCGAGGAACAAAGCCTCGCCGACCTCCTTCGACAACTCTCGCCAGGGGTCGTCCTCGGTCATGGACATCTCTTCCAGGACGACAGCCTTCTCGGCCTCGTACTCGTCCTGGTCGAGCAGCAAACCCTTCATGCGATCCGCTTCCAGCTCTAGAGCTTGCTCCCAACGATCAGCGGCGAACTCAAACCAGTAGGCGGTGTGATCGTAGGAGGTCCAAGCGTTGTTGCTGCCCCCCGAACAAGTGGTCACGAGGTCCACGTGGCCTTTCCCGTAGCGCTGCGTCCCCTTGAACATCATGTGCTCGAGGAAGTGGCTAACGCCGGCTTCCTGGGAGCGCTCGTTGCGTGCTCCGACTCGGTAATACAGTAGGGTCGTCACCGTCGGGGCGTCATGGCGTTCCACGACGAGCACCTGCAAGCCATTGCGCAAGGCGTGCTCCGTAATGCGCGCGCCCGCTTTGAAGTACTCAGTGGCCATCAGCTAGTTCGACCACGACGGGGACTCACTTTGCGGGAGCTTTTCTTCTTGCCGCTCGGTTTCGTGGGCTCCGGTTCCTCGCCTTGCGAGATCTGAATCAGGCCCTGAACCTCTGCAGGAGTTAGGAAGCGCCAGAAACCGACGCGCAACTTGCGGTCGTTCACGTTGCCAATCGAGACCCGACGAAGTTCCATCACCTTGTACCCGACCGAGTGAAACACCCGACGAATCTCCCGGTTCTTGCCCTCGCGCAGGGTGATCTCCAGTTGCGAAGTATCACGGGTACGGCGTTTGATCAACACGCGCGACTGCCCCATCTTGCCTTCCGCGAGGTAGACCCCTTCGCGCACCTTCTGCACTCCCTCGTCGGTGATCTTGCCACGCAGCTTGACCATGTAGGTCTTCAACACGCCGTAGCGAGGGTGCATCACGCGGTTCGCGAACTCGCCGTCGTTGGTCAGGATGATCAAGCCCTTGCTCTCCTCATCCAAGCGACCAACCGTGTAGATGCGTCCCTTGGCCCGGTCGTTGATCAAGTCGATCGCCTTCGGCTTGGCCTCCCGGCGCTCGTTGGTGCAGACCACTCCAATCGGCTTGTTCAGCAGGTAGTACTGCTTGCGCTCCATGTCCTTGGGCTCGAGCCGTTCGCCCTTGAGCTCGACCCTTTGCAGGCTCGGGTTCACCTTCAGGCCCAGTTCGAAGACTTGTACGCCGTCAACGCTCACATGACCTTCGAGAATGATCTCGTCCGCCTTGCGACGCGAAGCTAGGCCGTGTTCAGCCAGCAACTTGTTCAAGCGTATGCCGTCCTCAACGGACTCCACCTCGCGGCGGCCACGTACAGTCTTCTTTTTGACCGCGCGCTTCTTGGAGCCTGCTGCGCCCTTGCGCTTGATCGGGGGTTTGTCCCGTCGGGAAGTCTTCGCGGGTTCGCTCGACTGCTGCCCACGCCCTCGTAGGGCGACGGGCTTCTTGCGTGATTGCGCCATTTTTTATTCCTGGGTGTAGGCCAAGAGAAACTTGGCGGCACCCTCTGTACTCTCGATTCGATATCTGCCCACGACAGCCGGAATCAACCAGGTGTCCCCTTGCTCAAGCACCCAAGGCTCCTCGTGATGCTCATGGAACAGGCGCGCGCTCCCCTCGAAGAGCACCAAGCCCTGGGCCAGTCCCCCCGTATCGAGTTGCACGTGACTTTTGACCTCGTGGAAATCGAGTCGGTAGTAGTCGTTGTCCACCAGGGTTGCCCGATGGTTGTCTCCGCCGTCCGTTTCGAGGACGGGATCCGCGGGACCTGCGATCGGCAAGTCGTAGCGAATGGAAAGCAAGCTCTGCTGGAGGTGTGTTTCCCGCGGCTGACCATCCATGCCGAGGCGACCCCAATCGTACAAGCGATAGGTCGCGTCGGAGTTTTGCTGAATTTCGACCAAGGTGATGCCCGCGCCGATCGCGTGCAGAGCGCCAGCGGGAACGTGGACGAACTGTCCGGCCTTGACCGGCCAAGCTTCCAGGGTGTCGACGATGCCCGGGCCGCCGGCGATCGTTGAGAAGGCCTTCATGTCCACGCCGGACTTCAAACCTAAGTAGACCAGGCTGCCCGGTTCCGCGTGCACGATGAACCAAGACTCGGTCTTGCCGCTGTCGCCAGCTCCGAGCTTCTTGGCGATCAGGTCATCGGGGTGCACCTGCACGCTCAACGCCTGAGTCGCGGAGAGGTACTTCAACAGAATCGGAAAACGGCCGTCGACGTTCGCGGCGGTCTTGCCCATCAACGCCTCGCGATCCGTCGCCATCAGGTCTCGCAACTGGCGACCGTCGAAGGGACCGCCGCGCACGCTCGAATTTTCATTCGTGCGATCGACCAACTCCCAGGACTCCCCCACGGGCCCGTCCGTATCCAGCTCAATGCCGAGCACGGTCTCCAGGGTTCGGCCTCCCCACACTTTTTCGAGGCAGATGTGGCCGAGTCGAAGCGGGATGGCGAGGGCTAGTTTGGCCGCGGTTTGGGGATCATCAGATGACATGGGGCGACATCCTACTCTCTAGGACAGCGATTCGGGAACCGTCGAGTCCCAGCGGAGGCACCCGAGCCCGAAAGGTGAAATCAAGGGAATCCCGCTGCATTCCAGCTCAATTCGGCAGTCCCGTTTTCGGGCCTGTAACCGTCCAGGGCGGACCCCCAAGTTTTCGCGATTGGCTCCCTCCCATTCCGCCGGAAAACGGTCCAATCGAAGCGTTGGCCGCCCGCCCAATTGAACAACTCACATGCCAGTAGACGATCGATCCCATCGAGCTCCACTGAAGATATCGCTCGCCGATAGCCCACCACTCGCAGGAAGGTCACGGCATGAGTCGGTACCCCTCGCTCACGTGCTGTGTGCCCTAATCATCTCCAGCGCGTCCATCTTGCTCGCCCTTTGGACCTTCTCGGCCGACGCACCGCTGCCCTTCGCCGAGCGCACCGTCCACGCCGAAGATTCCCAGGGGCAACTGGTCAGCTCCCGAAGCGCAGTTCCAGTTGGCGGACTCCTGGTCAGTCCAATGAGAATTCCCGGGGACGCTGGCTCCCACGGGGCTCTCAAGGAAGTGCTGCCTGGGACCGATCCGGTCTACCTGCACGGCAAGATCGTCGACAGCTTCCGGCACCCGATTCCCTTCGCCACCCTTTGGCTGGACCTCGCCCCTTGGCGAGTTTGGGCCGAAGCAGATGCCAAGGGGAATTTCAACATGCCCCTGCCCGACGAGCTATCCCGGCAACTGCGCGAGGCTTCCGGGTCCCTGCGCATCGCGGCCCGGGCGCCCAAGCACTCCCCGTCCCAGGTGCTCACCCTCGACAGCCCACCAAGGGCGGAGCTGTGCTTTGTCTTGGAACAAGGTGCTGCTCGCTTGCGACTGGAGGTCGTTGACCATGCCGGCTTGCCCCTGGCCGGGGTGCTCGTGAACTTGGCTCCCGCGCCTGGCAACCCACGCCTGGCCTCCTCGGGAGTTTTGAATCAAGAGTGGATGCCGACCCCCCCGGCGCTCACCGACGCCTGGGGACTCTTGCGCTTGGATGGCCTCGCGCCCGGGGAGCAGGAACTGCGGCTTGAGCTGCAGGGTTACTCCCAACGGCAAGGCCGCTTGCTCCTGATCAAAGACGAGATCTGCGGCCGTGTCATCGAGCTGCGCCGCAGCGCCGCGGTGCGCGGCGTTCTGCTGCGGGCGGATGGTGGCCCCCTCGGGGACGCGACCGTGCGCGCGACGTCTGCGGAGACCTTGCAGAGTTTCATGGTGCGTGTGGACGCGCGTGGCCAATTCCTGCTATCTGACCTGCCGGCAGGCGCCGTGTCGCTTCTTGCCGAGAGCCACAACAACGCGGCCGACTTGTTTGAAGCCCGTTCCCAGCTCTCCCTAGCCTGCGGTCAGCTGGAGACCTGGAACCCTGTCCTGCGACCGGTTCGGCTCATTCACGGTCGTTTGCTGGACTCTAGCGGGCGACCCCTGGCGGGTTGGAGAGTGGAAACGAGGGAAAGAGACCGCAGGCTGCAAGCCGAAACGGACGAGAACGGGGCCTACGCATTGCCCGCGCCCGAGCAATCAACGCTCTCGGAACTCGCTTTCTTCCACCCCGCTGCTGGGCGCGGATTCCCAACGCGCCTGGAAGCGATGACCTTGCGCGAGGAGCAAGTGGATGACCTGGTGCTCGAGCCAGGGGAAGCCGCGGTCGCGCGTGTGACCGGACGGGTTCTCTTGCCCTCGGGCCAACCCGCTGTGGGTGAAACCCTCGTGTTGCAGCGCAAGCACGATCGCATCTACGTCCCGCTCTCCATCGACCAAGAGGGTTACTTCGCCTCCCCGCCGTTGCCCCCGGGGTTGTACGTTCCCGTGTTCCCGCAACATGGCTTGGGTTGGACTCCCGACCAAGCCCTGCGAGTCGAAGGCTACGAGCAGGTGGATCTTGGGACGTTTCAATTGCCGCAACTCGGTCGACTTTCGCTCCTGACCTCCACCACCGATCGCTACACCCAGAAGTTCAACATGGCCCTCGATCTTCTGCGCCCAGGAATCGAGGAGGACTTTCGCTTGCCGATCTTTGCCGGAATGTTGGAAGTGCCCTTGGACCTCGCCCTGGCTCCGGGAACGTACGAGTTGAACTTTCCTGGTGAGGGCGTGGACGGCATCAGCTTTCAAATCGAGAGCGGCGCAAACACCCTGGCTGTGCTGACGCCGCCCAAGTAGGGCGTCCGATCGGAGCGGACCGTCCACCCTGGCCTGCCACCCGGCGCCCGTGGGGATTTCGAGCGCGAACCCAAGCGCGCCCGAGCGGCCTACTGCGCTTCCGAAGCGTCCGACGCGCGCGGCACGCGGATCTCCTCGACGAGCTGTTGGATGCGTCCTGATGGAGGCGGGAAGCAGGACCCGATGCCGCAAGCGACGGCAAAGTTCAGCAGCATGCCGAGGGCGCCGATACCTTCCGGCGAGATACCAAGCCACCAACTAGCGGAGTCCTCCGGAGCATTCGCCACGAACCGGAAGTAGAAGATGTACGACGCGGTGAACAAGAGTCCAGCGGTCATTCCCGCCACCGCACCTTCGCGATTCATGCGCTTGGAGAAGATGCCCATGATGATGACCGGGAAGAAAGTGGACGCGGCCAAACCAAAGGCGAAAGCCACCACCTGCCCAACGAAGCCCGGCGGGTTGATGCCGAGGTAGCCAGCCACCACCACCGCGGCGGCCGCTGCACAACGCGCCGCCCGCAACTCCTGCTTCTCGGTGATGTTCGGCATCAAGGCGCGCTTGAGCAAATCGTGGCTGATCGCGGAAGACACGACCAGCAACAAACCTGCCGCGGTGGAAAGCGCAGCGGCCAGTCCGCCGGCCGCCACCAAGGCCACCACCCAGTTGGGCAGGTCAGCAATCTCCGGATTCGCCAACACGATGATGTCGCGGTCGATGGTCAGCTCGTTCTCGACCTTCGAGCCATCAGCGGCCATGGCATTGGGGCCCACGTA
>CALCXM010000106.1 GCA_937905825.1 uncultured bacterium | reverse complement strand
GAGAATGCCGCAGGTGAGGTGGGCTCGCAACTCGTGCTCGACATGGGATGGGAGAGCCTGCGGGGCGTTGTGCCAAGGGTCAGTGGCGAGGAATTGGATCTAGAAAGCACGGGGGCATCCGCGCGTATCAGGGCGCGGGATAGGTGTCCTGGGGCTCGGCCAGGTTCGCTGGCGGCCCCATTCCGTTTCTGGTGTGCCAAAAGCACCGAGGGGCGCCGTACTCGTCGACGCCCCCCGTGAAGCTGCCCTCAAGTCGATCCTTGGGGCCAAGCGATATCGCACCCTACCTAGCAGTCCAGCCCATCCGGGGTTGGGTCCTGACCGGGAGCGTCGAAAGGAGCGGGCGGCGGAGAACCTGCTGCGAACAGGTAGTTGAGCAAGTAGACCACGTCAGCGAGGTTCAACCCACCGTCGTCATTGTAGTCGAGCGCGTCCAGGGAGGGGACCGGTTGACTCGGCGGACTAAACAGGTGGTTCAGCATGAACGTAGTGTCAGCGATGTTGATGGAACCGTCCCCATTTCCGTCCCCGCGCACGAAGGGCGGGCACTTCTGCGTATCGACGAAGGCGATGGCCTTCATCAAAGTGTGAGACGGACGTCCCAAGAGCTCGGCCTCCACGAGACCAGAAGCCACAAACGTTCCCGGGAATCGGATGAGCTGGTCGAGGATCGGCTGGCCGGGAATGGCTGCTTCAACCGTCGCATAGAACTGGGTTCCGTCAAAGGCCATTCCTCCGTTGCTGCGCAGCGACGTTCCACTGGCAAGCGGAAAGTCGACGAAGACAAAATCTGTGACAGCACTCGATGGATCGATGGTCCAAAGATTCGAGAAGTAGTTCGCTGTTGTGCCGAAGACGTCGCCGGTTGACATAGCCAGAAGTAGAGAGCCATCCCAAGCCAATCCAGTGACTCGATCCGTCGGACCAGGAGCATTGCCTGAGAGGACACCAACCAGCGAAACCGTGCCCGTCGTGGGATCCACGGTAACAAGCCGGTGCTCCCAGAACCCCGGCGTCCCAGAGTTGTACACGCCGTGAAGCACGCCGCGGATGTTGGTCAAGCAGTCAATTCCGCCGGGGTTAAAGGCACCAGGAACCAGAAGAGGAGTGACGCTTTGGGTTGTCCCACTGACTCGGTCGATGACGACCAGGACATCCCGCGTTTCAGCGGTCCGGTCGATCCCATAGAGAACGTCATTCACATTCGCCATGGCGTTGATTCCACTTCTACCTGCCAAGCCGTGGCCGAAGCTACCGATTGACTTGCATTGCGCGGTGGCCGGTTCGACCTCGAGCAGGTGGCCGTGCATGTTCTCAGCGTCCAGCCGGCCCGTGGCCGTGTTGAATGCCAAGGACTCAGAGAATTGCGCGCCGCTGTCGGCGAAGCTGATGACTGTGGAGCTCGGACCACCGGCCAAGGAGATCGCGATTTGCCTGGACAGCCCGCTGAAGGATGACAAGCCGTAGAGAGTCAGGGACGCACTATCAAAGCCAAGTCCTAGAGTTCCCTCAAAGACCGCCCCCCCAGCAGTTTCGATCTTGCCCACCATGGTCCAGCTAGACAAGCCAATGTCGTAGCGCAACAAAAGGTCCGGGTCCCCTGAGGTCAAGGACACGTCAGTGGCGTAGAGACCTGCCGGATTGACCGGCACGTAGGTCAAGCCCTTGAATTGGCCTGGCACAGGAGCTCCGATGGGCGTCGCGATTCCAGTCGTCTGAGAGATGGTCGTCACGACCCCAAAACCAGCGTCCGATGCAAGGCCGTACAAGAGATTACCAGCCGCGCTGTAAGCCAGGCCTTCCATCACCTCGTCGCCGAGACCGTTGCCGCCGAAGTCCGGCAGCCGGAATCCGCTCGTGCCTACGGGCGTGGCTAGGCCGGTCTTGTCGTCAAGACGCACGAGCCCCTTGCGACCATTGTCCGCTCCATACAAAGCTCCCTGAACGCGGGTCATGCCGCGTAGGTCGTCTACCGTCGTGGTGCCACCCTGGGGGCGTTGCACAGTACCCGTGGACGGATTGATCTCCACCATCAGGTTCGTGCCCGACTCGGTTCCGAAGAGCCGGCCGGAGTTGGCGTCGAAGTGAAGTCCGCTCACGGCAAATTCTAAAGCGGGAGTGCGGGCAGCGGGAGCCAGGTAGTCCAGACCGAGGGAGGCCACGACGCCGTGGTCGTAGGTCCAGATTTCCCACTCAAAATCTTTCGTGAAGACGGAGACATAGAACTCTCCAGCTTGAGGGTTGTACTCAATCGCACGGGCTGCCAGGACCTGATCCGCTGCGGAGGACGTCACCTCCGAAAACCAACACAACTCATCCGAGGAGCCGAAGGTCGATTCGACCTCAATCAACCCGGCAGGCGCCGGGGAGCCGGGTTGATGGAGAGCGAAGTCGCGCACTCCAAAGATTGCGTTCGGGCCTGAAGCGAAGATGCTAGGGGCAACGGTGATGCCCTCGATTCGCTCATGAAGCGCTTGACCGAGGTTCAACGGCGCAGTCGCTCCGCTGACATCCACCTGGTAAAAGGTCGCGTGCTCGCCATCGCAGGCCAACATGCGACTACCGGAAGAATCCCAATGGAGGCTGTTGATGCCCCTTGCGCCCAGTCCGAAAAGCGGTGTCGCGTCCCCGCTCTCCGGGTTCACCGAGACGAACTCGCTGCTGCGCAT
This sequence comes from uncultured bacterium, assembly GCA_937905825.1. Classification (GTDB taxonomy): domain Bacteria; phylum Planctomycetota; class UBA1135; order UBA1135; genus JABACD01. The sequence continues at coordinate 6,397 of CALCXM010000106.1, read as the reverse complement.
CCCATCCACGGTGAATTGCAGGCCAGCTGGGGCCCGATAGCGGAATCCATCGTTCGCAACACCATAATAGGTGCCGGATCCAGGATGGAAGGCGAGGGCCGTTAGGGGCGCGACGCCCCTCGCCCCCCAGGCAGAGCGGCGCAGGGTTTTCCCATTGTTCTTGTCGACCACCACTAGGGAGTCCGCTCCTCCTGCCACGCCGTACATGTCCAGGCCGAGGGCAAAGTCGTCCACGTCCGACACTTCAACGATGTGAACATATTGCCCCCCCAGGGCGACCCCAACGGGATTCCGAAGTCGCAGTTGCAGGGCTTCTACGCTTTCAGCGATGGGACTTGCACTGTCCGCGTACACATGAACGGTGGCAGTGACGGTGGTTCCGGCCGGCGATCCCGCCGGAAAATTCAGGGTGACCGAAGTGGTGGGCAAGCTACTTGAGTCCACCAACGTGCAATCTGCGTTGGCCCCGTAGCTGACAGACGACGTCTCTCGGTCCGCCGTCAATTCGATGCTGGCCGGGCCGCTGATCGGGGATCGAAGGGTGACCCCCACGTTGACCCGGACAAAATCATGGGCGGGTTCGTAGGTATGTGAGCCGCGAGTCGAGAACTCGGCTTGCACGGCCGCCGAACTCAATCCGGGAAGAAGCAGGGCGCTCAGCGCGGGCCACAGGACCGCGTTCGAGAGGGAAGAAGAGGTTTTTGAATGCATTCGAGGAACAGTGTTTATGGGTAATTGAGAACGACATTGGGGCCTTATTTCTCCCCTTGGTCGCGAGGAAAGGGACCGCGGATGAATGTTCGTGCGAGAATCTCTTCGCCGCCTTGGTCATCCCCTAGAGCCTTGGGCATCCCATACAGAAGGAGCCTTCGAACAGACCGCCCGCTTGCCCCCTTGACCGTGACCTGCACCGAGCAGATTGGGCTTCAGGGGAGTTGTGGACGCCGGCTCACATGGGTGCGTGTCCCATGCTTCTACTGCGCTTGTGGCGGGGTTCAAAGACGACGAGAAGTTCGATCTTTTCCGCAGGCGGCTCACAATGGTGGCGGCTGGGCAGCTCGTTGAAGCTCCGCACGACTCCACGCTTGGAGGATAGGAGCTCCAAAGGGCCTACATCAACCTCCATACCTCCCCCGTCGAACCAATGAGCCCCCGCTTTACCCCGCCTGCTCCCTCGCGGACACGCCTCTTCACCTCAATTGGGAAGACACGCACTCTGGACCCGGCCCCATTCAGGCTTGATGCGGATGGATAGTTACACCTCCCCCACCGCGGGCCTCAGCGCACTCGCGCTCCCCTCTCTATTCAGCACCCCTCAAACTCAAACTCGGCCTGAGGCGGAGCGCGGGGTGGCGAGGGCTGAATCACCGCGCTCGGCAAGTCGAGATGGTCGAGGAGAAGCCATGGCAGTGGACGAATTCCCGGGGGACGAACAAGTCGACCAGGTGCTGAAAAGTCTTGCCGCCTCCCATCCATTGGCAACGCCTGGGGGTGGGCGTTGGCGATTTCGATCCGTCGCCGCCGTTGCTGCCGCTGCCGCCATCCTATTGGCTGTGGTCCTGAACGGAGGTTTTGGCGAGGAGGAGCCCGGGGGTCCGCGCGCCACGCACCTTGGACAAACCCAGGAAGCGGGCGAAGGCGCCACATCTGCCGCCCAGTTCGGCCCTCAAGGTCACAATGCGGACTTCCGTCACATTCACTGGGAATTAGAAATCCCCGATGGCGGGCTTTATGAGCTACGGGTCTACGACAATACTGGTGGAACGAGAGGCGAGCGCCTGTTCACAGTAGAAGAGCTAGAAGACCCGGAATGGCGACCCAATCAAGCGGAGATCGAGAAGCTGACCGAAGCGGTCCTGTTCGAAGTGGTCTGCTTCGACACCGATGGGCAGCGGTTGGAGCGGCGGCTCTCCTGGCCGGCCTGGTCGGTCTCCGAGTAGTCACGCGGGAGGAGCCCCCGACCCTCTCGCCGGGAGAGCAAGTCGAGGCGCTTTTTACGCGCCACGGGAAGGGCGAAGCTAGCGCAGCCCCGGGCATCGTTCAGATCTTCAACGAACTGAACTCACTCAGGGCCACACGCAGCCTCTCCATGGAGGAGTACACGGGACTCATCTACGCCTGCTACAGACTCAACAGTCCAAGCATGGACCTCGCCGCGTTGCTGCCTGGCTATGACCGAACTCGCCTCATGCGCATTCGCCTCGAGGAGTCCGAGAAGTTGGGGGTCGGAACCGGCGCGTTGAGTGCAGCGTCTGGCCTGGCGGATCTGCTCGCACCCACCGATCCCAAGGGAGCCCTGCAGCTCCTTCGCGATGTGGTGGACAGGTACCGGGACACCCTCATCAAGCGGCCCAACGTCCTCGCCAATCTCTACTACATGGAGTCCACGACCGTGGCGATCGAGACCATCGAGCCCCTGGTCCTGGAATTCCTGCAGGCCCCGGTGATCCAAGGCGACGCCAGCCACATGGCGACCTTGCATGGTGTGCTTTCCGATCTCTACATGAAGATCGGAAACGCGGACGATGCCGCAAAGCACGTGGGCGAGGAAGCAAAGTTTGCCGAGCAAGCGGCGAGCTCGATCTGCCTATCCGCGAGCGCACAGCGTCGGGGCGCCCTGTTCCTTACGCTCAATCGCATGAAGGCCGCCAACCGCTACCTCAGCAAGATTCTCGATGAGCCCCCGAACTGGCTGATGGAGGGCACACGCATCCATCTCACCTACCAGCGCGGTCTCGCCCGGGCTGAGCTCTACCGAGAGAACAGTGACCTCGCGAGCCAGGGAGTGCCCGACCTAGACGTAGCGCTCGACTCGGGACTGCTCGACAAGCACGCGGCGATCACCGCCATGGGCTACAAAACGATCCTGCTCGAACGACTGCACCAGAGGAAGACTGCGGAACTTGCCTACGATCAACTGCAACGTGGGATTGACGCGATGATCGAAAGCGGCGATCGCCCCCCTTCCGATCCCGCATGCATCGCCGGGCTCATGCGTTCGCGTCTGAGCACTGCGCCCATCGAACAGACTCGGGACGAACTGGAAACCTGCGTGATGCAGCTGTTTGAACGGGTCAAAGAGCTGGAGCCCCGTCCCGGCGGAACAGGTTTCTTCCACTACGGACCGCCAAGAGACCTGATCAGCGAACTTGTCGAACGGTGCTTGAAAGCGGAAGAAGGACCCGACGGGTTGGAACGCGCCCTCGGCTGGATCCTCAAGTCCCAAGCACTCGGATCCATGGCCCGTCTCGAAGGCTACGAGTACGGCGGCTTGGACAAGGTCAGACAAGCCCTCGTCAGCGAGTCCCGGGGAGTCCTCGTGTACCTCCCCTCGCCGCTTCAAACGCATGCCTTCGGGTTCGACTCCGAGAACCTTTGGCACGAAGAGCTCGACCGGGCTTGGTCCATTGAAAAGCATCGCGAGCCGTTCCTCAACGACGGGCTCTATTCCAGTGAGCGTGGACAGTCCTACGAGAACCTCGCAAGGGATCTCGCTCGGGAGGTCATCCCTGAGCGAGTCCTTGCGCACATGACCCCTTGGACGGAGGTTTCGATCGGGGGACTGGGACTCACGGATTACATCCCCTACGAGCTGCTTCCCTTCGATGAAGAGCAGCTGTTTGGGCAACGCTTCGACGTCGCCTACCTGCCCTCGGTCCCGATGGGTGAACTCTTGGCGAATCGCACGCCGGCCGCCCCAAGCGCGACGCCGCCCCCCATCGCCCTCTTCCTCGCTCCCACAACCCCGGCGGGCCGCGAGCAAGAATTCGCCCCCATCGTGTTGAGCGAGGATCAACTCAAGCGCCTCGGATCCGATCGACCGCAGGAAGTAGCGACCTGGCTGGGGAGCGCTGCGACTTTTGAGAACTTGAAAGCGGCCGCGGGATCGGGAGCCAAGATCTTGCACCTGTTCATGCACGGGGAGTCGGACCCCAACCGCGCGCGACCGGCAGGCCTGCTCTTCGCGGAAGGCGAAGGCGGCCCCACAAGGGTTTCCTGCGTGGACATTGAGAACTTGGAGCAGGTCCCCCCAATCGTCATCCTTTCCGTTTGCGGGGCCCAGAAGGGTCGCAACCGCAAGGGCGAAGATGGGCTCACGCACCTGGGCGGGGCCTTCCTCGCCGCCGGCGCCCAAGCGGTAATCCTGTCGCCGGATGATCTCGATGTGGATGGAACACTCGAGCTAGTGGCCTTCTTGCAAGACCATCTGCTCAACGGAGAGGCCCCGGCAAGAGCACTTGCCGGGGCCATTGAAGACTTGAAACGCGAGACAACGTTCACGGACCCGAAGTTTGCCTCCATGCATGTGATGGGGCTCGGGTTCCGCTCGTTCCCCTAGAGGGGCGGCGGCTCTGGCACCGGCACGCGACCGGTTCCGCAAACGGGCTGGGGACCGAAGACCGGCGTGGGCTCCGGGCCCGCCAGCATCTGTCCGCCTCCGCCCTGACTCGCTTCTTCTTCCGGGACGTCGGTATTGAGCGGTTCAAAGTCTGACGACATCTCCCACATCTGAGCTATCCATGTCGTGTTCACGGCCAGATCCACATACGAGGGATAGAAACGAGTCTCCCCGGTCTGATCTGAGGCCCAGCGCCACTCGATGCAGTAAATCTTACCGTCGTCCCTGCTGAGCCACGGCATGTTCAAAGCGACCTCTGCCTGGCAGATTGTGGAGCTTGACCCCCACTGGGCTGGAAACTTTTTCGTGGAGAGCTGATCCCGAACAAAGCACCCACTGGCCGGGTCCGTAACGTAAACGGTGACCCAAAGTTCTTCGGGGGTTCCAATCTGTGGAACCGTGTAGCTGGGGCCTTGGACATCGAAAGAGAACCCATGATCCTCCATGTTGGGATCGCCCCACTCGTCCCAACCGTGAATGAACACCACGTTGTGCTCAATCGCTCCCCGAACGGCTTTCGCGTACACGACGCCGCTCATGAACACGGCAACTTCGTCGGCGTAGTGATCGGGCTGTACAACGTCCAGGTCCTGATCATTGTCGACGTCTGCGAGGACAGCGGCACAAACACGGGCGCTTCCCGTGACTTGGGTGTCCAATTCGAAGGTGAGGTTGTCGCCGGACGTATCGGTGAACGAGTCAGGACTCGATTTGTGCCACCAGTCAGCCTGCATGAGGATGACCCCTTCGGCTTTCGTGCGGGCGGTGAGCACAAGGTCCGTCAGTCCATCTGCGTTGTAGTCCCCGGTGGCCACACCCCCGAGCCCATAGCTCGAAAGGAAATAGGGACCCTCCTGCCCGTTGTTCCAGGCAACGCTGGCTCCGACATTCTTCGTGCCGATTTCCCAGAACCAAGCCAAACGATCCTCCGTCTCACCGGCATTGCGGAAGGTGGTCAAATGACCGGCGCCGTTGGGACACGAGAAGGTCGCCAACTGCGCGCCCCCTTGATCAAAGATGTCGATCTTACCGCCTGTGAGGATGGCGATCTCCGCATCGGAATCTCCGCTCCAGTTTAGACAGGCAACGTCAAGAACACTGTTGGGAGCACTGAGACTGAAGTACTGGCTCACTGTGTTGGAGCCCGGAGACTGAAATTTGAGCCCGACAACGTTGCCCGAGTTGCTGGAGTAGGTGACGAGGTCATCACTCCCGTCCCCATCCACATCTCCAGGGATCATGCGATCTTGTGCGCCGACCGCCCCCTGGATGGAATTCACCGACCAAGCACCTGTGCTCGCGTCTTGCCGCATTACGCGGGGCACGCCGTTGACCAAAGCAAGGATTTGGTCGAGCACGTCGTCTCGGCGGACCACCAGACCGGTCACGCCAGTGGCGATCTCTTCTATATCGGAAAACACCCCTAGCTCTTTGCAGAGGACTAGAGTGTTGCCGCTTAGGTAGGCAACATCCTTGATGGACGAAACTCGAAAGCAGCCCGCAACGGGATTGCTGAACACATCATTAGGGATGGAGTGATCTGACGGGCGAATCGAGTGGAATTCGGCGAGTTGAGCGGTGGCCGGTGTCGCAGCGAGGGCGAGCGCCGAAAGGAGGCCGAAGCCTCGGACAGCGAGAGGAGGGATGATTGGGGTCATTTGCGATGTTGATTGTGACGGGAAATGGATTCGGGCCCGCCGGCTGGGCGGGGGCGCGGGGGGGTTCCGCTCCGGATCCTGGGGGAGGGTAAAGTATAGTCCCGAATGGGGATAAATGCGGACGACACCCCCATGCGTCACCGGGCTCTTCAGCTGTTGACAAGAACTCGGAAATCCTTGCCAAAGAATGCCCGCCCCCCCAATAGCAGCCGCCAAACGCACTTAGCGGCCGCAACGCAATCGATCACAAGATCCGGCCTCCCTAGCTTTCCGTGCACGGATTGTTGTGCTTCTCACAAAAACCTTTCCGCTGATTGCGCAGTCCATGGCAGGCCGCCTC
>CALCXM010000105.1 GCA_937905825.1 uncultured bacterium | reverse complement strand
GCGCATCTTTGGAATGCCAAGACCAAAGACGATGGCTCCTACCATTTCGAGGGGCTGCCGGAGGGAACGCTTCGACTCAGCCACACGGGCGAGTACGGAGGCACAAGCAGCGCGTGGCTTTTGTCGCGCATCCTGAAGGTCAAGCGAGGTGAGACAAGCGAAGAGGACCTGCGGCCCCCCGGTCAAGCGTCTCTGGTCGGCACCCTGAGCTGCCCGGGCGCCTTGCCGGAGGTGTTCCCCTTCAGCCTCACCCCCGTGAAAGCAACCGATCACACTTTGCGCGACCAGGTCCGGGGGCTGGTCTACGGCACGCTCGCGAAAGACGGTCAGTTCGCCTTCGCAGGCCTCGAGCCTGGAACCTACCGACTGAATACTTACCACCGCGACTACCCTAGCGGAGTCTCTTGGAACGCGGAGCCGCACTACGTCACCCTCGAGGACAAGCAAGAGCAGGAGCTGAACATCCGGGTGCGGCGCGTCGAGTAGTGCGGCGCACCCATGAACTTTCTCGAGCCCCTTCCTCTCTGGATCCCTAGGGATCGCCACGCAAAGTGCCCTACCGGATCTTTACGGAAAGGGGTCTGTGCACCCAGGCGCTGCCATGGCAATTCCCCTATCTTCAAGGCAACCAGCCACAAACACTTCATTCGTGAAATGGGGCTCGGCGTCGGGCCCCAGGAACCTGCCTGATGGCGGCTCGCGTCGCCTGGGCTCCGCGTATCGCGAGCGTCCTCCCAACCCCTTCTCCGTGCGTTCCCTATGGGTCGAATTCGTCTTGCCGTTTCAGCCCTCGCCGTCAGCAGCGCAGGCGCCCTCGTCTTCTGGTTGAGTTCTGACGCGCCCCATGACCCGTCGGAGGCAGCGCTTGAGTTCAGCGCCGAGGGCCCAGCTCAAACTCAAGAGACAAGCGCGCGTGCGCTGCCCGACTCAATCGTCCAGCCAACTCAACGTGCCGAGCAGCGCGCTTCGGAGGAATCGGTTGCAGGTCCTGACGCCCTTGCAGCAGAGTCCAGCTTGCGCAGGTCCCTGCTCATTCTGGATGAAGACGGCGTCACTCCGCGCCCCGGGTTCGGTGTTCGGGTGATGCTTGGGCGGCGCGACGCCACGGGTTCGGAGGACTCCTACATGATCGGTGTCAACGCGGAGTTGACAACGGATGAAGAGGGTCTGCTGGATCTGGACGAAACCTTGGCCAAGGCGAACGGGTCCCCGTTGCTGCGTTGCTTTCCGTCCATCGAAATGGGCTTGGTCTTGCAGCCTTGGGAATTCCCGTGGCGACAGGTCAGCACGGATCTCTTGCATCCCACCGCTCTCACGCTTGCTCCCCGCGCACTCAGCCCCGTGCGGGCCTTGGTGCTGAACGCCGCAACGCAGGAGCCCTTGGCCTTCTTCCCGTTGCGCCTGAAACGCTGGGTGCAACTCAATACGGATCAAACGGTTGAGGGCGTGTACTCGAGGGGCTTCTCGGTCCCCTACCGCTACTTCAGCAACGAGGAGAGCGAGTGGGTCATCACCGATCAGGAGGGACGCTTCACCACCGAGATGCACTTGCCTTCGGGCCTTGTCGGATTCGTGACCCTTGGGCAGAACTGGGCAGGTCTGCGTTGGGATGTGGAGCAGGCACCCGAACAAGTCATGAAGGTCGAAGTGGGACCCCGGGTCTTGCTCGACTTCGCACCTGCGGGCGGCCGTTCCCACGAGGACTACATCGCGACCGTGTGGCGCGCGCCCCTGGAGTTGCTAGGCGAAGGCGGAGTGCGCGAGTGCCCCTCTCCCTGGTCGCCGAAGAATGAGGAGAACCTGGGCAACTGGGGCAACGCTGTCTCTGTTCAAGTCAACGAAACCCCCTACGTCCAATTGACGGCAGAGCAAGCCGAGACGCCCCTGCCCAGCTCCTTCTTGCTGCTTTCGCGGGATGGAGTCTCCTCCGGTTTTGTGCACGTGGATTCCTTGGAGCCCTATCGAGAGGTTCCCTTGCATGTGCCGCTCTTCGATCGCGGACAGTTGACCTGTCAAGTCATGTGGCCAACCGAGTTCTACAATTCCCCGCGCTTGTCCATGCAGCTCGAGAGCCTCGCTGAAGACTCCACGGGCAGCTGGACACAACGGGCCAGTCGCGAGAATGGGGTCGCGCAAACCAAGGTTCAGTTCCAAGCCCTGGACCCCGGACCCTACCGCTTGACGCTCAACTCGAAGGAGTACGAACCAGCGACCTTTGAGATTCAAATTCCGCACAGGGGAGACCTGCAGATCCACCCGCGGCGTGTCGCCAAGCTGGAATCGGGCAAGTTGATCGTTCAGGTGCGGACGGACTCGGGGCAAGCCTTGGACGGCAAGGACGGAAGGGCGTTCCTGCAGCGTATTCATGGGACTTCCCCGGATGGATCCGATCGCTTCTCGAATGGCATGTTGAGTTGGAGCGAAGGTGTAGGCCGCGCTGAGCTCGAACTCCCCTCACCCGGAAGTTACTTGTGCACGCCCAAGTGGAGTCGCGGCCTGCTGCGCACGACTCCTTCTCCAGCGATCGCACAACTGCCTGGCGCGGACCTCGTGATTCGCGTGCACGACACAGCCCCCACCATCCGGACTCGGGTCTTGCTCATCAATCCCCCCGAGCGCGGCGTGCTGATCCTGACGGCCAGCCTCGACGGCACGGTGATCATGAGCGAACGCAGCTACTTCGACAGTGGAGATGGGGAGCAAGTCACGGAGGGTGAGCAGGTTCAGCGAGTCTTCCTGTCGGCCCCCCTGCTGCCCGAGCTGAAGTTCTCCGTGAGGCTCGAGTCGCAGACCCATCGCTTGGTGGAACTCGGCGACGGGGCCTTCAGTCCACCGACTGGCGAAGACCAAGTCCGTTCCCTCGTGATCCACTCACGCCCGGGCTTTGGAGCACGCTTCATCGTTTGGCAGTCCCGGGACTCCAGCGGCGAAGAGCGTTTGCGCTTGCCCGGAGTCGTCCTCACCTTGGATGGCGAACCTCAAGCTCCAACGGACGAACGTGGGCAGGCAATGGTTTCCATGGACAGTGTCCCCACCCGCCTGGGCGTCTCGACTCCCGGCTGGAAATTGCTGACCCGCACTTCCTTTGACGATTGGGGAAGCGTCTACGCGGACACGGGCAAGTTCACCTTGGAAGACGGGTTGCTCGACGTTTTCTTGGAAGCGACTGAGTGAGCGGACGGAGGGACAACCCTTGGGGCCAGGGAAGAGACACGTTTCCACTAGCCTCACCGCGCTCACATCACGGCGTCCACGTCACCATCCAAGCGTTCGAAAAGTTGAAGCCGGCTCCAGAGCATGAATTTTGCAAATCGCGATACCAGAATTGGTAGTTCGTCGGAATGGCAAGGCCATAGGCGGACGCACCAAACCCGCTCCCCTGGAAGTCAGTGAACGTGGTTGCCCCCGCCACGGTCATCTGCACCTGAGAGCGCAACGAGTTTCCGCCGACGCACAACAGACCATCGCCCGTGCGGACTCCGAGAGCGTTGAACAACTGATTCTTCCCCTGCAAGATCAACCCCGGCTTGCTACCGGGGACTCCGGAAACAACAAGCCGGAAGCTGTCATTGGAGAGTTGCGCTTGGCCGAAGGCTTCAAGGGACGCTCCATGGGTGCCGCTGGAATTGGCGCAGCCTTGGCCCGCATTGCCATAGGCGCCGCAGGGGCATAACCAGCCCGTTTCGTCCCCATAGCAGAAGCTGTTCCCCCCGTCTGTGTTGCGCAGAGCGAGGGTGAACTGGGCACCCGCCGATAAACTGCTGAAGCCCCCTCCCGGCGGGGTGTCGGAGACCACACCACTCCATTGCTCACAACCCCAGGACGCAACCGAGCCATTGGCGAGGATAGCGGCCGAGTGAGCCATCCCCACGGCTGCGTGAGTTGGTCCGGGTCCGAAGGGGGTAAAGGTGACTACATTGCAGCTGTTGGATCCCCACGACACGAGCGATCCGTCGGCCCTCTGAGCCATGGCATGGACAGCTCCAGCAGACACGTCCACAAACCCAGTTCCGGTGGGAATGCCGGAAACAACGCTGTAGTTGTCGTATCCCCAAGCCACGATGGACCCGTCCGAACGCAAGGCGAAGGAGCTCGTGCGCCCCGCACCAACATGAATGAAACCAGTCCCAGCGGGCGACTGGCTGACCTGCCCACCAAATCCGCCTATATCGCTGATGTCGCCTCCCCAGCAGACGATCGAACCGTCGGCATGCAGCGCGAGCGAGTGCCATGCCCCGGCAGCGATTCGAGTGAATCCTGACCCCGTGGGCGTGTTGGATATCTGGCCGTGTGGGTCTCCACCCCAGGATTGGATGGAACCGTCGCTGCGCAGCGCCAGACTGTGCAAGCGACCGCCCGCAACCATGGTGAAGCCATTGCCCGAGGGTGTGCTTGAAACTTGCCCCTCGTTGTCCCGGCCCCAGGCTTCAATGGAACCATCGCTGGTCAAGGCCAGGCCATGTTGTTCGCCAGCAGCGACCTGGATGAACGATCCCCCGCTGGGGATCCCAGAAATCTGACCGCGATTGTCTATGCCCCAACCGTGAATCGGGCTCTGCCCAAAGAGGGAGCAGGAGAAGAGGGTCGTGAGCACGAGACCGGAGGCGAGCCAACGCAGCGAGCGGTGTGGCATCCTATGCAGAGCATTCATGGAATCTGTTTGTTCAGTAGAGCGGGGAAGCAGCGAGTAGGAATGAAAGCGTTGCGAGTACGCGATCCATCCTTGTTGAAGAGTACCGCAGGGAGGCGATCTCCACCAGCCATGACCTCAAAGGGGTAGGCGACTCGGCCTAACCCCGGGGAAGGGGTATTGGGCTCCGCTCCATCCACCCGGGGGGTCAGTGCTCGAGCGGATCAAGTTGCTGAAATCGCCACTCTGCATCCAAGGACCGGGGCCAGCAGGGTGAATGGCGACGCCGAGGGAAGTGGTCCACTGCCTCAGTACGACCGAACCCTTCGGGCGCAAGGCCACGATTCTCTCAGTTACGCCAGCGAGCCCCGAACCTAGTTCAAGGAGCGCAAGGGCGTGAACAGGACGGCGAGTTCGGCTAAGCAATTCCATGATCCGAATTGGAGGGTGCTGGTTGGGAGTCGGGAAAGTCCCGTTCCAATCGGTCGAGCGACGGGAGGCACAGACTTGCTGCAGGACCATTCCGGGAAGGCACTCACCTACGTTTCAATGGCCCGGCAGCCGCCCCGGGATCATGAAGGCGAACCTCAGGGATCCTTCCATCGGGACCGCCAGGCAAACCGGGCTCTGTGTTTCCGGCCGCAAGCCGTTCTTTTTCAATAGCTGTAAGCTATTCGGAAGCGGCGAGTTAAGGCAGCCAGGGCCTGCGCAGCCCGAGCCCGGCTGCCATGGCTCTGAATCGATTCGTTAAGCGGTGACCATGACGGGTAGATCTCATGGGTCCCAACAGCATGCACTCCTCTCCCTCCGATGAACTCGAAAGCGAAGTTCGGCGCCTGCGCCGGCTCGCTCGAGGTCTGCTCTACGATCAGCACGCCAGTGAAGATGTCGTGCAGGAAGCTTGGCTCACTGCCATGCGTTCCTCCCGCCCACCGCGCTCGGTATCCCTGGGCGCTTGGTTGGCGGGTATCGTCAAGAAGCTGGCCAGCCAACGGAAACGCGAACAGGCGCGCCGCGCACGCCGCGAACAGCTGGCCGCGCGCCCGGAGTCGATCGAAGCCACGGATGAAAGCAGTGCTCGGTTGGAACTCTCGCGACGCATGTTCGTGGCCCTCGATGAACTCGACGAGCCCTATCGAACGGTGATCGCCCTGCGCTTCTTGGATGGGCTCCCTCCGCGGGAGATCGCCGCCCGCTTGAAGCAACCGGTGAACACCGTGCGAACGCAAATTCGACGGGGACTAGAACGCCTGCGTGCCCAGCTCGACGTCGAAGGACAGGCGGGCCAGGCGAACTTGCTGGCTGCCCTCGTCCCCCTGGCGGGCCCCGTCCCCTGGGGCCGGTTGCTGCCGGGACCCGCGGGATCCACTTCACTTGGACCGATCAAGTACTGGACCAGCGCACTCTTCATGTCGAACAAACTCATCGCGATCGCGGCAGCCGCTCTGATCATCGCCTTCAGCACAGGGCTCTTCTCGCCGACCGAAGAGGCTGCGCTATCGCAACCGGAGCCCTTGGCGAAAACGGATGTCGCTCTCGTGCCTCAGGTGCCAACGATCGAGCAAGGGCTGCTGGCGTCCGAATCAGAACTGCAGCCAAGCCGCTTCGCCGAAAACCCTGAACGTGAAGCCCTCAGCACCTGGACCCTCGCGGGAACGGTGAGGGGCGCGGACGACAAACCGATGACTGGCCTCCCCGTGCGCATCCGGATGCACTCGGGATACGACGACCGGGCGCCCTTGTTGCGCGAAGGCACCGTCACCTCCGATCGCCAAGGCCACTTTGCCTGGTCCACGGAAGCTCCCGAGCACTCGGTCTACATCGTGGCCAGCGGCGTAGGCACTCACATCCGCAGCCTGGAAGCAGAGGCTCGCATCTTCGCTGGAGAAGCGGCACCTGACGATCTGCAGGTGAGGGTCATGCCCCTGGACATCACCATCGTCGGTCGCGTGATCGACGCAGAGGGACGGCCCATCGCGGGCGCCGAGGTGCAAGCCTACGAGCGAACCGCCCACACCGATGAAGCGGGCCGCTACGAGTTGCCCTCGAGCTCCCAGCGCAACTCGACACAACTGCGAGTGCAAGCCCACGGCTACGCACGGCAACAAACGTTTGTCACCCTGTACAAGACCGGAAAGTTGCGCGCGGCGGACATCGTGCTGGTTCCCGAATTCCTCCTGCGTGGACACGTGGTGGATGCGGCCGGCGCCCCCATCGAAGGCGCGCTCATCACCTCTGAGATCTTCGATCCACTCGAAACCGTCTCGGACGCGGAGGGGGCCTTCGCACTGGGTGGCTACGATCCTAGCAAGGACCGCTATCACCTGTACGTGAACGCATCAGGCTATGCGGAGACGATCCTGCATCCAAGGGCGAGCGAATGCCGCGAGGGCCTTCTGGTCCTCTTGACCGCGGCTGGCAGCCTTCGCGGCCGGGTCGTGGACGAACAAGGCCAGCCCGTCGAAGCCGCTTTCGTTTGCATTGGCAATCCCCCTAGCGTCTATCCGCAGGTGAACAGTTGGAGCGACACAAACGGAGCCTTTGAATTCCACGGATTGAAGTTGGAGACCTTGCCCTTCTGGATCACGCGCAGTGGCTTCTCCCCAACGGATGGAACGCTTCTACCTCAGGCAGGCGCGTTGGGAGATCCCCTGCTGCTCGTGCTCCGGCGGGGTCACGAAATCGGTGGTCGACTGTTCGGTGCGGACCGCAAGCCCCTTGCGGGCGCAACGGTTTATGGCGAACGGGGCGATCTCGATTCAAGCGATGGAGTGGTGCCTTCGGTTCACACGGACGACGAAGGCCACTTCCTGTTGAGCGACCTGGAGAACGCAAATTACCGGATCGGTTTCTCCAAGCAAGGCTACGCCCGACTCGAAGTGGAGGACGTGCAGATCGACAGCAAGAACAACATCCACCACATGCTCCCGGCCGGAACGATCAAGGGCCGCGTGCTGGATGGCTTGAGCGGTGAGCCAATTTCATCCTTTCGCATTCGCTTCGTGGATCCGCTCTTGGAAGAGGGAGAAGAGCGGCTTTGGGGTTACAGCAGCAAGTGGGGAAAGGGCATGGACTTTGTCGACACCCAGGGTCACTTCGATTGCTACGCGGAAGAGCTCGACGCGGGCCCCGTCATCGGAATCGAAGTGAGTGCCAAGGGCTATGCGCTCGGACTCCACCCTCACGTGGTCAGTCTGCCGGCTTCCGAAGCCGAGGAGGTCACGATCCGCCTCTTCCGCGGATCCAGTGTGCAAGGCCGCGTGCTGGATGCGGCCACGGGCCGGCCCATCTCCGGCGCGCGTATCCTTCGCATTACCGAACGCGTTCCGCTCTCCGAAGCCACCCGCGATTGGATCGAGGTCCTGAAGACCACCACCAACGCCGAGGGTGAATTCGAGATGAAGGACCTGCCACCGGGGAGCATGTCTTTGGTTGCCTTGCACGAGGACTGGTGCTTCACCCAAAGCGGGCCGCTCAACGTCGCGCACCACGCCAGCCTGCCATACCTCGAACTGCGCATGGGCGCGGGTGCCAGCCTTCGCGTGCAGGTGCAGGCAAGCGACGGAACCCCACTTCCAAACGCCGGCGTCGCTCTTTATCCAATGGACCGCGAAGCCCATGCGCAGCACGAGTGGCGTGCTCGAACGGATGGGGAAGGACGAGCGCTCTTCGAACACCTGAGCGCGGGAGAGTACCAAGTCTCCTGGACCCAAACGTCGGGGAACACCACCGTCAACTTGCTCACCGAGTCCGTCAACGTGGAACTGGTTGGAACAACGGAAGTCGACTTGCGCGCGCGCGGAAGCGGTACCGTGACCGGTCGTGTGACCTTCGCCAATGGGCAGGACTTGCCCTCCGAGTTGGTGGTGACACTCGCCCCCATCGACGCCAGCAAGGAAGCCGGCCATCCCACGCGCAGTGTTTTCACCAGCGCGGGAAGCTTTGAGATTCAAGCGGTCGAGCCGGGTTCCTACCGCATTTCCTCTTACCACTATGGCGGCGATCGTCGGGGCTTCTCACGCGACTCGCAGGCGATCGAAGTGCCCGCGAAGGGCTTTGTCGACGCCCAACTCAGCCTGGAACAGCAGCCCTGAGCTGAGCCTCGCAGAGTGCCACTTGGATCCTCGACCGATCAGTGCCCCGAGCCGCATCACATCCACCCGGTTGCCAGGTCTCGCCTCCCATAGGAAGTCGGTAGACCCCGCGCGTCCCAGTTCTCACGCGATTTTGCGTTCATGTGGCAGGACGGATCTTTCAACCGCGAAGTGCACAATGTGTTTCGCCTAGAAGCGCGAGCCGCTCACCCGGGATCGGTGGGATCCACGAACTCTTCCACAGCCAGCGGCGTCATGCGAATCGCCACGAGACAGAGCAGCACGACCAGCAGCGAGGCGATCAAGAGCCGCTCGTGAAGCAGGACGTTCAACCAAGAGCGCTGCGGCAGACCAATCTCTTGCTCCAGGCGCAGCAAGCTCGCGCGGCTCGTGAGGTGCAAGCCTTGGAAAGGATCGATCGAGGCAACGGCGAACAACCCGGTGGACTCCCTGCGCAGGTAGTCGCGCAGCACACGCAGGTCGATCGACTCAGGAACTCCCACGCGGGCCATCAACGCGATGGCCGCCCAGGTCGAGTCCTTGGACGAGAAATACCCGATAGTGCGGGGAAAGGCGGCGAAACCACCCGTTGCGGCAAAAAGGGAGCAGCGCTCGGGGGAGCCCCAAAGGTGCTCAAGCATTTGATGGACCTCAGCTTGCCGTTCATCCACAAGCTCTGGCTCCCCGAGCAGGTCTAGCAGGTGCACGCACATCGCCGCATTCCCGAGAGGGTCTTGGTCGATGTCATCGGGCCAGGCGGCTTGGACTGCGGCCACCACGTTCTTGTGCTGATCCTCTGTCAGCTCGCGCGTCGCCAACAACATAGGGATTATGTACTCGTAGTACGTCGTCGGATTGAGTCGCCCTTCCCCGCGGACCAGCTTGTCAAGCGTCTCGCCTGCTTCGGTGATCTCGACCACACGGGCCCAATGCGGCCCATCGATCAGCCCCATGCGCGCTGCCGCGGTCCACGCCCAAACGTTGTCGACAGGATCCCCCTCGATCGCCGTCTCAAGCTCGGCAGCCACGTGCGCTAGGCTTGGGATGTTTGCATTCACCGCCCGCAGAGCTTCAAACACCTGCCCAGCCTCTTCCCAGTCACTGATCCCGTTCGTGTCCAGTTCGCAGCCTTCCAACTGCCAAGCCAAGCTCTCGGGCGAACTGTTCGTGAGACCGAATACGTTGAGGAAGACCCCTAGGAAAGCGATGGTGGGGATCGCCAGCCAAATGCTCTTCCGCTTGTTCCCGGTGAAAAGGCAGGCCAGAATGCCCAGCAAGAGGACGACCGCTGTGGCGCCGGCACCCAGGGAGGAGCGATCGACAAAGACGGGGAGCATGCGGACCTGAAGCACGCAACCGCTAAAGGCCAGGACAAGAACCCGCGTGCCGAGCATGGCGACTTCCTCACGGGCGAGCAGGCCCAGCTTGGCAAGTCCGCGCATGCTGATCACGAGAGCGACCATCGAGCTCAGCAGGGCTAGGATGACCACATCGAGAGCGACATCACCGCCAAACACCAAGGCAGCGAGCATTCCAATCAGCGAGGCCCCTTGGACAACCACGGCGAAATTCCCGCCGCGCTTGAGCTCCTGATCCCCCCCCCTGTTGGTGTGGGTACTCCAGCCTCCCACTCGACTCGCGGAAACTGGAGCACTGCCTTGCGTCGTGCGGCGAATGGACCGTGTACTCGCAGCGAAGCCCCCGATCGCAGCGAGAATCATCATCGCGGGGAGAGCGATGACTGCAGGCAGCCCCTTGCTGACCACCAGCTTGCCACCCACCTTGCCAAAGAGCGTTTCAGCGATCGGGACCATCGGGATGAGTGCTGCTACCTTCTGCATGAACAGCGGTGCATCCGCTTGCCCGTTTGCGCTCCCCTCCTTTTCCAACTCCTTGATGCGCGCCTGCACCCCATCCTCGAACTCCTTCGCATCCGGACGCTGCGCGGCGAACAACCCGAGCAGTTCCTCTTCCAAGACGAGTTCGTTGTTTTCATTGGCAGTCATTAGCGCACCTCCTTCGTCGTCATCGATTGCACACGGTTCAGTTCCACTCGCAGGGCCTTGCGCGCTTGATAGAGTCGGCTCTCCACGGCCTTGGGACTTGTCCCGAGCAGCGCCGCCACCTGGCGGGCACTGGTCTCTTCGAGGTAGTGCATGCGCAATACGCTCTGGTGCTTGGCGTTCAGCATTTCAAAGGCCTGGGCCAGGGCGCCCTGCCGTTCATCGGACGGCGCCTCCTCAACGGCGGGCACTTCGGTCTCGTGAATCGAACGCGACCGATGCCGGTCCTGCGCACGCTTCGCCGTCCGATGCAAGTTAAAGGCGATGCCCCGAAGCCATGCACCCGCCGCACTGAGGTCCTGCAACTCGCCCTGAAAGCGAGCGCGTCCCACCCAGGCTTCCGCAAGAGTGTCCTGGGCCAGCTCCTCAGCCGCCCGCCAATCCGCCCCCCAGGAGGCGATCAACCCCACGAGCGGGCCCCGGAACGCTGCTATCCAGCCCTCCAACACCGCATCGCCGCCCGTGGGATTGTCTTGGTTTGTCATCTAACCGCGTATTGTCGCGGGCCAACGCGGACCCTCAATCAAAACGGAGAATCGCCGGAGAATAGGTCAATCGAATTGCCACGGCCACAGCCCATGTGCCGAGCACCAGCACTTTCGTCAGGTCCGCAGCCCTGTTGTCGCTCTGCAGTCGGCCTTCATCTACGAAGCTGGACCCGCGCGCCAGCCGCTGCGCCTCCGCTGGCAAGCGGGCAGAAAGGGCTCGACTCGGTCCATCGACACAGAAACTCCGCGGGGAGTCTTTTCAGGAGAGGGAGTCCACCCGACAATCTTCAACTTCGTTTTTCCCCTCCAAATCCTCCGCAGACTCCAGTGAAGATCACCAAGAAACTCGTCGCCTCCATCGAATACACGCTGACCGATGATGCTGGCGAAGTCATCGACAGCTCCAAAGAACGGGGCCCGATGGCCTACCTGCATGGGACCGGCGGTCTGATCTCCGGCCTCGAAGCGGTGCTTGAAGGCAAGCAGGCTGGCGACGACTTCAAGGTGCGCATCCCTCCGACCCAAGCCTATGGGGAGCGCAACGACGAGATGGTGCAAGACGTTCCGCGCACGGACCTGCCGGCGGATCTCGAACTTCATCCGGGGATGCAATTCCAAAC
>CALCXM010000104.1 GCA_937905825.1 uncultured bacterium | reverse complement strand
CCGTTGGATCGTCAGTAATCAACGTTGGTACCGTTAATGCGAAACTGGGTTTTGAGTAGTCTCCCAGGTGGTACATCTTGTGGAAGGTCTGGTTGAGATCGACTTCACCAGTGTGAAAGAGGTTTGACTTGCCGAACCCATGATCGCGCAAGTCGATCCCTTTCACGGCGCCATAGGCCATAAAGTTGGATGGCGAGTAGTCGTAACTTAGCTGCTTGCGTTTCTTGGCTGAGAATTTTTCCACACCAATCAACTCAGACGCCCGTTTAGGGTCCATGTTGCAGATTGTGTTGGCGCCGCGGTACTCGCTTTGTCCGCTCTTCTGGCCCACGCCTTCGGTGACCACGCCGGTGACCGCGTTGCCCTCGAGAATGAAGTCAACTACGCGTTCGTTGTAGTGGATCTCGCCACCGTTCGCCTCAATGATCTGGACGAGAGAATCCACGAAGTACTCAAAGTGTCTAGTCGGATAGTAGGCTCCCTTGTGATAGCCATGAAAAAGAGCGGTCCATGCCAGGAAGGATAGTTTCTCCGGCGGAAGTAGGAAATCGGGCCATTGCAGGGCCAGGAGAGTTTGGGCTTCCTTGGGCAGTTTGTAGTGATCAAAAACGTCCTGCAGAGTCGCTTTCCTGGTCCTTAGAAGGCGGCACCCTTTTAGGAGATTCGACAGTTTTAGATTCGATAGGAGATCAGGTTCGAAACCGGCGATTGCTTCGCCAGTGGCGTCCACTAGGCCAATGAATTTTTCGAAGCTGTCTCGGCTCTGCGGGAATAGTCCCGAGAGGCGATCAATGAGGGCCTGGTAGTCATACGGGATGTCGAGCGCGTATCCGGGCATTCGCATTCTGTCGAACCCGTCCGGGTCGAACTGTTCAAACGTCACTTGCTCGCTGAGGGAGAGGTGCGTAAGAATGCGTCCAATCGGTTGATCAGGGCCGCAGTTCCACACGTAGTGAAGTTGTGCGTTAAAGCGGTACCGCTCCTTCAGAGTGAAGGTATGTCCGTATCCTCCGGGATACTCGTGGGCCTCGATCATGGTGACGCGCTTGCCCGCTTTCGCCATGAGGGAGGCAAAGGACAGTGCCGCTAGTCCTGTCCCAACGATCAAGTAGTCTGGTTTCACCATTTCGTGCTCGTCATGCTTCACTTAGCCCATCGTGTGTGCCAATGATCGACCGCATTGGGCCTCGTTGAGACTCGCGCAGGCGTTGGTGTATAGATCGCGGCCCTCAGGGTATCAGGAGTACCGGTTTCCAAGCATCAGCAATCGATTGGTCGAAATCACAGGGCGTGAATTCCCGAGTCCATCCGAATCACAAGGCCGGCTACCGCGTCACCAACTGGGCGGCCTACGACCGGCGTTGGTGCACATTGCGATTTGGTTCAACAAGTCCCCCACCATTCTCAAAATCAGCGAGCGGTGGTGGCCGACTTTGGCCGCCCGCAGTCTAGCAGCCGATTCAGGATCTTGCACCCGATTGCAACCTCAGCCTTCTGCGCAGATAGACCTCTGGCGTGAAGCCTGCCTCCAAGGATGGCCTTAAACCGAAAGAAGGCGTTCTCCACGGTCCCCTGGCGATGGTATCCAGACCGCTTCTTCCACTCCCTCCGTCCGAGCTTCTCCACCTTACGAATCGTCCGGTCGCGTTCAGCCGACCGCTGCCCGCGTCCAGTGACGGATGCCTTGGCAATCGGTGGAACGACCACGCGGGCTCCCCTTGCTCCAGCCGCTTCGTAGAATCCCACGGCGTCGTAGGCAGCGTCAGCCGTGACTCGGTTCAACTTGCCCTTGGTCGCCTTGATAATCTTGATCCCAGTGGTCACGTCATCGACGTTGCTCTTGGTCAGGATCTGAGTCTGGATTCTCCCGTCGGCATCAACGCCGAGATGAAGCTTTCGCCATCCGCGCCTTCCCCCACCGCCGTGCTTCCCAGCGGCCCATTCGCCTTCTCCGACAATCGACAAGCCGGAGCTGTCGATGATCAGGTGGATCGGCTTCTTGGATCGCAGCACGCCGAGGTTCACCTTCAAGGTGGAGCCCCTCCGCGAGAGCGTGGTGTGGTCCGGCACGTCGAGAGCGAGCCCCATCAGCTCGAACAGCGAGCGCAAGAATCCCTCCGTTTGCCGCAGAGGCAAGTGGAAGAGCAACCGAACCGTGAGCGCGGTCTCGATGGCGAGGTCCGAGTACTTGCAGGGTGCGCCTCGTCGCCCAGATGGCTTGGCCTTCCACACTTTAACCGCCCCCGGAGAGATCCATAGGGTAAGGTCGCCGCGCTGGACAAGGGCCTGGTCGTATTCCGGCCAGTTGGAGACGCGGTACTTCGTTTTGTAGGTCGGGTGCGCTCGGGAGTTCATCGCCGGGCTTTCGACAGATCCACCACGATACCTTGAAAACCATGGTTCCAGGGGCCCAGAAGGGCATTCTTAATGCACCAACGCCACAGGTAGGCCGCGAAACGTCGGGTTCGCAAGGAAGCAGCCCCCGGCCTACTCGGGCAACTGGACCCCAGCTTCCCGCAGTTTCTCTTTGGAGAGTCCGGCCAGCTTCATCATTGGTGCGAGCATTTCCAGGTAGGCCTTGGAAGAGTCCGAGACGCTCGAGTCGCGCAAGCCCAACTCCAGGGCGCGCCGGTCTCCCGCGCTTCCTGGCCGGCCGAGGGACAAGAGACAAATCGCCATCCAACGGTGCAAGACTTGGCGGACCAAGGGCCTTTGTGATTTGTCCGCGGCAAACTCGTGGAAGAAGTTCGTGCCGCGCTTGGTGGCTTCCCGTTCGTAGGCCAAGTCATCCCGAGCGACCTGGGCGAATTCCTCCCACTTCGAGTTGGTGTAGGTCTCCATCGCCAAACTTTCCGCCGGCCCTGAGGTGGCTAGGAAGGTCGCCAAGTCAAAGCGCGTGGTCGGGTAGGGAATGCGTTCCATGCGCACGGAGGCCTCGTGGCGAATGTCGCCGCCGCCGATGGATGTGTACAGCTCTTGCACGCGATTCACCTGGTTCAACACATGCTGGATGTCCTGCACCAGACCGAGCCGCCCCTGGGAATCGAACAGGTACTTGAGTCCGTGGCCACGCATGTTGGCCGACATCATTTGGCGATAGGCCTGGGCGCGCAGGATCTTGCGCAGCAGGCCTTTTTCCTCTTCGTCGAGTTTGGTCTTCATGGCGGCTAGTTCTGCGGGGGGTTGTTCGGGTCGATGCCAGTCAAGTCCTCGTCGGCGATCACGAGACGCGCCACCACGCGACCGTGACGAATGTGCTCTTCGATGATCTCGTCCACGTCGTCGAGGGTCACGCCCCCGTACCAAACGTTGTCCGGGTAGACCACGATCGCGCAGCCCCGGGCGCATTGATCGAGGCAGCCCGCTTTGTTCGCTCGCACGACGCGCTTGAAGCCCTGGTCGTAGAGCTTCTTCTTGAAGGAGCTGGCGAGTTCGAGGGACCCCCGATGCATGCAACTGCCCTTGGGGTCGAGGGGCTCGCGCTCGTGGGTGCAGATGAACAGGTGACGTTGGAATTTCGGCATGGGACCCCGGATTATTGCGAGCTGCGAGAAAGAAGCAACCGCAGGGCGGGATTCCACTGGCGGTGGGGCGGCCCTTTTGGGGAATGCAGCCCTCGGGTTCGGGCAGGGGAGCCCCAGCTTCCCGCAAAGGAGCCCCAGGATCAGCCAAAGGATGTGGAGAAGTGCGGCCTCTCCCCCGCTACACTGCGCCCATGGCCTTGCAAGCGCTCGATTGGTTGATTGTCGCCGCCTATGTGGTGTTTGCCTTGGCGGTCGGCGTGTTCTACGCCAAACGGGCCAACAAGGACGCGGACGAATTCTTTCTCTCCGGGCGCACCCTGCCCTGGTGGATCGCGGGCACCTCGATGGTCGCCACGAGCTTTGCCGCGGACACGCCCCTGCTCATCGCGGGCTGGGTCCGGGACCACGGCATCTGGAAGAACTGGATCTGGTGGTGCTACTGCGGTGGCGGCATGTTGGCCGTGTTCCTGTTCGCGCGCGGTTGGCGAAGGGGCGGCATGATGACCAAGGCGGAGCTCGCGGAGCTGCGTTACGGGGGCTCCTCCGCCAAGTGGTTGCGCGGGGTCCTGGGCGTGTTGCATGCGGCCTGCACGAACACGATGGTCCTCTGTTGGGTGCTGCTGGCAGCTCGCAAGATCATGGAAGTCCTGTTCGACATCAACGGCAATGAGGCGCTGCTCTACGGCTGCCTGATCGCCTTGAGCTACTCCTTGCTCGCCGGATTCTGGGGCGTCGTCATGACGGACATGGTGCAATTTGTGATGGCCATGTTCGGTTCGATTGCCTTGGCCGTGCTCTCGTGGAACGCCGTGGGCGGCAGCGAGGCCGTGCTGGCCGCGGCCGACGCGGGGGCGCCCTTCACCGACGACACCCTGCGCTTCTTCCCCGCACCGGGCGCAGGCTCTCTGTTCGACAGCAGCTTTTGGACAGCCCCCTTTACCGCAGCTATCGCCTACCTAGGTCTCTATTGGTGGGCAGCGGAGAACGTGGACGGCAGCGGAACCACCGTGCAGCGCATCGCCGCTTCCAAGGACGAGCGCCAGGGTGTCCTAGCCGTCATGTGGTTCAACGTCACCCACTACGCCTTGCGTCCCTGGCCTTGGATCTTGGTGGGCGTGGCTTCGCTCTTGGTCTTGCCGCAGCTAGAGGTGAACTCCCCCGTCGAAGGTCTCGTCAGCGAAGTGCGCGAAGCCAAACAGGAAGTCGTGATTCAGGTCCCCGGCGCTGGAGAGCAGGTGGTCTCCCTGGTCTTGCCGGAGTCCGCGGAAGATTGGCATGCGCAAGCGATCGTTTCCAAGGACCAGTACATCGAACAGGGCCAGGCCATCGCGCGCAGCGATAGTGAATTGGCCTACGTGGTCATGATGCGGCGCTACCTGCCGACCGGGCTCTTGGGACTGGTGGTCGCCTCCTTGCTCGCGGCCTTCATGAGCACCATCGACACGCACGTGAATCTGGCGGCTTCGTTCTTCGTGAACGACATCTACCGGCGCTTCTTCGTGCCCGACGGGGAAGCCAAGCACTACGTCTTCGTGGCGCGCATCGCGAGCGTCTTGGTGCTTTGCATGGCGGGCCTGCTCGCCATGTCGAGCAAGTCGATCTCCGACCTCTTCCAATTCTTCCTGGCCTTCCTCGCCGGCGTCGGTCCGATCTACCTCTTGCGCTGGCACTGGTGGCGCATCCGAGCTCACTCGGAAATCGTGGCGATGCTGGCCAGCGCCCTGGCCGCCGGTTGCCTGAGCGACCCGGACTTCCTCGGGATCCACTGGGGACTCGGCCCGCTTTCCCCCGGCGGTGTGCTGACCCCGGAAGGCCGACTGTTCGTGGGCGTCGCCTTCGCTTCCGCTTGCGCCATCCCGGCCACGCTGCTTGGACCGAAGCCCAACCCCAAGGACCTGGTCGAGTTCTATCGTCGTGTCAAACCCGCTGGCTGGTGGGGCCCGGTGGCCGCCCTCGCTCCCGAAGTGCAGATTCGTCAGGACGCCACCACGGCCCTCTGCGGTATCTTGGGCGGACTTGCTTTGATCTATGGCCTGATGTTGGCCACGGGCCTCTATTTCTTTGGCACTGCTCTGCAAACCGCGAGTTGCGCAGGCATTGCTCTTCTCGGTGGAATCGCCCTGTGGCGCGCCTTGGGCCGCGCGGATCAGGAGAGCCACACCTCCGTCTCCGAATGACCGCTGAACTCGACCCTGAAGTCGCCGCGCACATCGGCGACAGCTATCCGCACAACTTGGATTACTCCGTGCGCAAGGGAAAGCTGAAGCCCAGCTTCAAATTGTGGCGACGTTTCCGGCGCTTGCGGCGGCTCTATCCGGACACCCGCGGGGACCTGCTCGACTTGTCCTCTTGCAAGGGGTTCTTTGTGTTGGAGGCGGCCCAGCACCCCACCTGCAAGCGCGCCATGGGCATCGACATTCACGAGCCAGACTTGCGCGCGAGTCGTGCGGTGGCGAAGCATTTGAAGCTAGTGAACGCGCGCTTCGAAGAACTGACCTTGCCCAAGTTGGCCACGGGCATCGAGTACTTCGACGGCGCCTTCGAGAGCGTGCTGCTGATCAACACCTACCCCTACTTGTTCCTGGGAAGTGAGCGCAGCGAGTCCCACGTGCCCGACCATCGCAAGCTGTTCGAGTACTTGGCGATGGTGACCTCGGAGCGTTTGATCTTCTCCAATCGCGTGGAGTTCAGCACTTTGCCCCGGCACATTCAGAAGCGCGCGAAGGACCTCAAGTTAGACGGGGAGTACAACCCGGCGAGCATTCGCGACGCCGCGCAGGAGTTCTTTCACCTGCGCGAGGAACGCTCTTTGGGACGCATCCCCCTGTGGGTGCTGAGTCCTCGGTAGCCGGGCCCCGCACTTCCGGCGTCCGCCTAAGCGAAGCGCCTGCGCCAGTGCCTTACTCGGCCTGAATCGAAAGGCCGCCAGAAGAGCGCAACTCAACTTTGTAGGACTTGCCCTCGCGCATCTCGATGAAAGGCGCCTCCCCGTGGATCGCGCGCACGCCTTTCGCAGCGGCGGTCTCCGGGTCGTTCGCGTAGTCCCAGAACTTGTCCCAGAGTTCCGCTTGGAAGGCGATGTCTTCTCCGTCGCCGTCCTGATAAGGAGCGGGATGGGCACCCGGTTGATCGATCTCCACTCCATCCACGGGAGCGACGCGCTCGCTGAAGATGCGCTTGAACAAGCACAAGGACGTGCCGCGTAGGAACTCCCCCGCTTCGACGAAGTCATCGTCGAACTTGATCACCAGGGTCTCCAAGTACAGCCGCTTGCCGTCGAGCGTGATCAACTGCTCGGGCCCCACCGGGTTGCCGTTGCGGTCAAACTCGATGAAGCGCACGGTGGTCACGTCCACTTCCGGATCCTCGGCGCTCTTCTCCTGGTCCACCACCTCGATGCGCGCGACTCGGTGATCGACCTTGAGCAAGGCCAAGCGCACTTCGAGAATCTCGATCGCCGCCGCTTGCTCCACGACCTGTTGCTCGGACGCCTCAAGCTTCTGGCGCACCTGCCGAACTTCCTGTCGACTTTTGGTCAGCTCCACGGCGTCGCGCACGTGTTGCTGGTTGTTGAAGGTCCACCAACCGGCGACGCCGGTCATGGCAGTCAAGAGCAGGATCAAGGCAGTTCGGTACATGGCACTCGTTGCGGATCAAAGGTCCTTCGAAGGATCAGCCATTCCCCTCTTCGACTGATCCTGCCTCCATTCTGCAATCAGGAGCTCCACCATGCGACCATAGCTTTGGCGACCTGCCGGCTGGCCCTGGGACTTCAGGTAGGTGTCGTTGGCCACTTTCGCCACCTTGGTGGCCTGAGTGCGCTTTTCCTGCCAGAATTTCCGGCTCCAGTCCAAATCGGCTCGCACTGCATCACTGAAAGAATCCCGTAGCATATCGCCGCGGAAGAAGTCCGAGCGGTCCAGGGCCTTCAGGCAGTGCAAGGCCGCGGTCAGGGTGGCTGAGTACTCGAGGGCGGGATCGCCGGAGGCGCGGCAGACCTGCCAAGCGATGAAGTTGGCCTCATCCTCGCGCGCGAAGCCCTTGAAGTGAGCGATCTCATGGGCGCAAACAAACCCGTGACGCCAGCGCGGCATCTCCACGTTCACGTGGGACTCCGCGGTGAAGGGCGAGTAGATGCCGGAGATGCCCAGGGCCGAGAGTCCCGGGGACAAGTAGGCCTGGCGCACCAGGGGCCTGCCGCTCGCCAAGGTGGGCACTGCCTTGCCGAGCTCTTCGTATCCCACAAGCACTCGCGGGTCGGCTCCGTTGGCTCCCGGGAACAATTCCAACTGCTTTTCCAGCAGCCCTTCGCGCAGTTCGTTGCAGCGCTCGACCAGGCCCTTCGTTAGGAGGCTCAGGTCAGAAGTCGACACCTCCGCGAGCTCCAAGCCGACGATGCGAGCGTAGGGCAAGCGCGCGTGATTCATTCCCCAGGAGAGGAGGAAAAAGGCGTAGAGCACGCCAGCCCCGTGCAGCACCCGGGTCACGGCGTGCAAGAGCAGGTTGCCCAAGCTACGTTCGCGCTTCAACCAAGCGAGCAGCCCGCGCACGAGGTTCAATGGCACGGCGATCACCAGCAAGATCAGGATGGCCTGGGCCCCGTCGAAGGGCCAGAGTCCGAAGAAGGCACGCAAGCCATCACGCACCCGCGGGAACAAGCCGTTCGCGAAGTGCTGCTCCACCAGCTCCGGTTGAAAGTGAGCCAGCCACAAGCACAGCAGCCCGAGCGGCAAGAGCGCCGCCCCCAAGCCCCGGCGAATCCACGGCACGGGCCGGTCCTCGGGAAAAACCGGCGCAGGGTTGGAATCCATTAGTTGCGGATCATGCCCATCACCGGAAGCACGTGGGGACCCTCACCGGGAATGTCCGTCTCGAAGCTCACTTGCCCGGAGATCAATCCCATGTAGTCCCCGGTCAAGCCTTTGACGCGCAGGAGGACCCCGGGCTTGCCGCTGATTTCGTAGGGCTCAATCTCCACTTGCATGCTGGCGGGCACGGGCCGCAGCATTTTGGCGCTGGTCACTTGGAAGGGCTTGCCGTCCAGTTGTTCGAGGCGCACGACTCGCTCAAAACTACGCCCGGGCAAGACGTGCCCGACCGCAAAGAGCATAGGCTCCACCGTCAGCTGGTGCACGATCGAGGCTTGAATGCGCATCTCTGCTTCGTGCTCCACTTGCTCGCCCGTGTCCTTGAGTGTGCCTCGCAAGCGTGCCGTCACGGCCGCGTTGAGCATGCCCCATGTCGCGCTCGGGTCGACGATCACTTCAATCCCGTGGGAACCGTTCGCTTGGGGTCCCAAACTCTCCACGCGCACGGAGGGGCTGGACGCTTTGAGCTCCAGGAGCTGAAAGTTGGGATCCACGCAAGTGAGTTCTAACCGCTGGCGATGTTCCTCGCCCCGTTGCAGGTTTCCCAACTGCACCGCGCTGCCGTTGAACTGGGCGAAAGGCTTGATCGAGGCGCGAATGGTCAGCACTTGAATGGGTCCGCTTGCGGAATTCGAGCGCACGGTGATCGTCTTGGACTGTTGGCCAAAGCCCTTGGGATCCCAGACCACGTCGATTTCGTCGGCAGCACCTGGCTCGTAGGTCATCGAATCCAGCTTGGTGCTCGTGCAGCCACAGCTGGCCTTGATGTCCGAGAAGACCAGGGCCGCGTCCCCCGTATTCCTGAAGGGAAAGGAGCCCACCATGTTCGCCACATCCCAGACCTCGCCGAAGTCCAGCACGATCTGCTCGAAAGCCAGTTGGGCGCCGGGAGCTGCGGGCGTTGGCGTGCTGACGGCTGGAACCAGCCCTGGCTTCGCTCCCTGGCTTGCTGTGGACGCGTTGGCCCCCTGCGCGGAAGGCGGAGCTGCGCCCTCGGGGGTCTCCCCGCAGGAAGCGAGTGTCCCGAGCACGCAAATCGCTGCCGTCAGAAGTCGGGCCAAAAGAGATGTCTGCATAGAAGTGGTCAACGGAAAGCCCTGGATCAGGTTGGCGACGAGGCTTGGAAATATAACCCGCAGGCGCGTCCCGGCACGGGTCCAATCTGAACTGCGGGCGAGCGATGCGGGCTGCGCGCCGCTCGTTCTACCCACGACGTTGGCCTATTCCGCGAGAACAGGGCTGGCAGCTTCAGCAGAAACATGGACATTCCGGCGCCCGAACAACGCGTAGAGAGCCGGAAGGACCATCAAAGTCAGCAAGTTGTCTGCG
Source organism: uncultured bacterium (assembly GCA_937905825.1). Taxonomy (GTDB): domain Bacteria; phylum Planctomycetota; class UBA1135; order UBA1135; genus JABACD01. The sequence continues at coordinate 9,492 of CALCXM010000104.1, read as the reverse complement.
ATCACCCCGCCGATAACGACTGTCGCCAAGGGCCGTTGAACCTCAGCGCCAACTCCCGTATTGAGGGCCATCGGCACGAAACCGAGCGCTGCAACCATGGCTGTCATCAAGATGGGCCGCAGACGAATCAAGCGCGTTTCCTCGACAGCTTCTTCGAGCCCTAGGCCTTCCTCGTCGATCTTGCGCCGGATGGTCGACACGAGCACGAGCCCGTTGAGCATCGACACACCGGCCACGGCCACGAATCCGACTCCCGCCGAGATGGTGAATGGCATGTCTCGCATCCACAGCGCAACGACTCCGCCGAAGGCCGCGAAGGGCACACCGGTCGCAATCATGGCAGCATCTCTAACCGACCGAGTGCTCATGTAGAGCAGGAAGAGAATCGCCGCCAGCGCTGCCGGCACGATGATCATCATCCGGCGACCGGCCCGCTCTAGGTGCTCGAATTGACCGCCCAAACGGGTGAAGTAGCCGGCTGGTAATTCCACGTCGGCTGCGATGCGCTCTTGCGCCTCTGCCACGAAGCTGCCCAAGTCGCGCCCCACGACGTTGGCCTGCACCACCACACGGCGCTTTTGCCATTCCCGTGTGATGGTCGATGGGCCCTCGACCTCTCGAAAGGACACCAGTTCAGTGATCGGGATTCGTTGGCCTGAAGCGCTGGGAACGCGGAGCTTGCGGACCGCCATGGGGTCCTGGCGGTACTTGTCATCCAGGCGCACGACGAGGTCGAATCTGCGTTGCTCCTCACGGATTTCCCCTACCTTGATCTCACCGATCGCTTCGACCAGGCTCAGCACGTGCGCGGCGGAGATCCCGTGCCGCGACAGGGCATCGCGGTCGACCTCGACTTCAAGAATTGGTTGCCCTGTGATCTGCTCTGCGGTCACATCCGCTGCACCCGGAATTCCCTCGAGGACCTCCTGCACTTCGGCCGCCTTGGCTTTCAGGACTTCGAGGTCGTCCCCGAAGACCTTGACTCCAAGGTCCGCGCGGATACCAGCCGTCATCTCGTTCACGCGCATCTCGATTGGCTGGGTGAAGATGGCCCTCATCCCCGGCATATCGCGCAGCGCTGCTTGCATCTGTGCGGTTAGCTCAGCTTGTGTGCTCGCCCGGGTCCATTGTTCGCGTGGGGTTAGCATAATAAACACGTCCGTGACCTCGAGCCCCATCGGGTCGGTCGCCACTTGAGCCGTCCCCGTGCGGCTCCATACCTTGCGGACCTCGCTGGGGAACTCGTCCTTCAAGAGGTGCTCTAACTGCGACCCGTACCGAAGGGACTCATCAAGCGACACGCCGGATAGCCGCACCGTGTTGATGGCCAGCGCCTCTTCGTAGAGCCGTGGAATGAAGGTGGTTCCGAGCTGGGAGGCGAGGAGGCCCCCCAGGACGAGCACACCGGCGCCAAACAGCACGACTGTGCGTGGAAAGTGAAGCGCACAACGCACGACTGGGCGGTAGACCCATTGTGCAGCCCGAACCAGGATGTTTTCGCGCCCATGGGTCTTCAACTTCTTGAGCCCGATGCTCGCTAGCACGGGAATCAGCGTCAGGGAGAAGAGCAGGGAGCCACTTAGAGCGAAGATCACGGTCAGCGCCATCGGCCGGAACAGGCGTCCCTCAACTCCTTCGAGAAGCAGGATGGGAAGGTAGACGATGAGAATGATCAGCTCGCCGAACATCGTCGGCTTGCGCACCTCGAGTGTCGCGTCGCGCACGATGTCGAGGTCAGGGCGCGTGCCGCCTTCCTTTGCTAGGCGTCGCACGCAATTCTCAACGATGATGACCGAGCTATCGACGACCAGCCCGAAGTCGATGGCCCCAAGGCTCAGCAAGCTGGCCGAGATCCCGAATCGGAGCATTGCGCTGAACGAGAACAGCATCGCCAGCGGGATCGCCGAGGCCACGATGAGGCCAGCGCGCAGGTTGCCGAGGAACACGAAGAGCACGGCGATGACCAGCAGCGCACCCTCGAGCAGATTCTTGCGAACCGTTCCGATGACGCGCTCGACCAGTTCAGTTCGGTCGTAGAGCACTTCAACGCGGACGTGGTCTGGCAGGCTCTTGCTCGCTTCCTCCAGGCGCTCCCGCAAGCGCTTCGTCACCTCATGGCTGTTTTCGCCCATGAGCATGAACCCGAGGCCCAGCACGATTTCGCCCGTACCGTTCGCCGTAACCCCTCCCCGCCGAATCTGATGGCCCTCGCGCACTTCAGCGACGTCACGGATGCGAACCGGGATGCCCCCATGCTCGGCGACAACGATGCCCTCGAGCTCCTGGATGCTCCTTGCGATTCCGATGCCGTGCACCAAGTGCATCTCACCAGCGGCGGCGATGACGCCCCCTCCCACGTTCTCGTTGTTGTCTCGAAGCGCGCGGATGACATCGTCGAGCGTCAACTCGTACGCGAGCAGCCGCAGGGGCTCAACCACAACGTGGTACTGCCGCTTCCGCCCGCCCCAGGTGTTGACTTCGGCAACGCCGGGAACCGTCAGCAGCTGCGGGCGTAGCACCCAATCGTGCAAGGTGGTCAACTCCGTGAGGGTGGCCGTTTCACTATGGAGCGCATAGTGCAGGACCTCACCAAGCCCCGTCGCGACTGGCCCCATCTGCGGAGACTCGAGTCCTTCCGGAAGTTTGACCGTCTGCAGGCGTTCGCCGATTAGCTGGCGCGCGAAGTAGATGTCCACGCTGTCCTCGAAAACGGCAACGACTTGGGAGAGGCCAAACTTCGAGATGGAGCGCACATCGACGAGCCCCGGGAGGCCGCCGATGGCCTGCTCGACAGGGAACGTTATCTGCTGTTCGATCTCTACTGGACTGAGCGAAGGCGCATTGGTGTTGACCTGCACCTGCACAGGAGTCGTGTCCGGAAACGCGTCGATAGGCAGGTGCCCAAGCGCCAGTAGCCCAACCGCAACCAGAAGCGCGGATAGGACAAGGACGACGAGTCGATTCCGAAGTGACCAACCAACAATAAAGTCAAACATCCGATGGGCTCCCGACTACTTGTTCAGATGGTCCACTTCACAGCAGCCGGCGCCGATGCTGCCTTTCTGCAGCTCGGTTTTGAGGACGAAGCTGCCTTGGGTGACAACGTTTTCTCCTCCTGACAGGCCCCCCAGGACCTCGTAGTAGTCTCCGGTGTCGTATCCCAAACGCAGCTTGCGGGGAGCGAATTCAGTGGGAGAGATTTGTTCAAAGGCCACGTTGCAGCAGCCTTCCCATTGCACCGCGCTCTTGGGAACGAGAACCGCCTGCTCGTCGTCACGAGTCACTATCCGGGCAGTGCCAAAGCTGTTGGCCCGCAGGATGCCTTCAAGGTTTTCGAACTCCGCTCGTACCTTCACGGTGCGCGTGCGCCGGTCGACCTCACTGCTTATCCAAGTGACGCGACCTCCGAGGGTTTCGCCCGTCCAGCCCTCTACCGTGAGCAGGACCAATTGGCCCCGCTCGACGAGCCGAATCTCCGACTGGTCGAGATCCATGATGGCCCACATTTGCGAAGTGTCTGCCACGCCAACGACCGGGGTCTCGGGTGAGGCCATTTCACCGAGCACCACGTCGAGTCCGACGACAACCCCAGCGAAGGGTGCCGTGATGCTTAGAAGGGAAGAGGCCTCCCCGCTGCCTTGGACGGTCGCAATCTGCTCTCTCGAAAGACCCAGGTTTGCGAGCCGTTGCTCTGCCGTTGCCAAAGCGATGCGACTTTCCATGAGGTGAGTGTCTGCCTCCAGGGATTCTCTTGCGGTCGAAAGGCCCTTTTCAAGCAGAACTCCCTCGCGCTTGCTGTTCTTCTCCCATAGGCCAACGCGCGCCGCAGCTTGCAGGAGGTCGGACTTGGCAGCACCGAGCGCTGCGCAATCCAGGACGATGAGCACCTCTCCAGCCTCCACTCTGTCACCGAGGTATCGGCGAACCTCCACGATGGTGCCCGCTGCACGAGGGGCCAATCGGGCGTGGGACCGGGAGTCGTAGGCCACGGTTGCGGGGGCCTCGAGAGCTTTGCGGAGTTTCCCGCTCTGCACCCGTTCCACGACGACCCCGACTCTGTCGACCACACTTACCGAAGTGAGCTTGATGACACTTGAAGCGGTCGAGCATGTAAGTGATGGGAGCGTTCGCACACGGGGCGTCTCCACGGGCGAGACCGCGAAGCCCCACTCGTCCGTCTTCTTCGCCGGAGCAGCCTTCGAAGGCTTGTACTTGTCCAGGGTGCCAGGGTTGCAGGCCTCGCAGTGTGACTCGGGCAGTCCGTGCCCTGCGCACCAGTCCCCTTCACTACGGAAAGCCCCTTCGAGGTCCTTGCGGCAGTTCGTGCACACGGCCTCGGGCACACCGTGTCCCGTGCAAAAGCCCATCTCCTCGATCACGGCAGGAGAACAGAACGGACAGCGCTCGATCTCGTGCTTGGCGCAGGAGCTCGACGCAGGCTGCGTGCTCGCTACATCGGCCGCCGGGGTCTTCCACTTGTCCAGAACGCCCGGGTTGCACGCTTCGCATTGGGACTCTGGAAGACCATGCCCGTTGCACCAATCGTTCTCTGCCCGGAAGGCTGCCTCGAGGTCGCTCCGACACTTCGTGCAAACGGCTTCGGGAACGCCGTGCCCAGCACAAAAGCCCATCGTCTCGATCACAGCGGGAGAACAAAAGGGGCAGTTCGCAATGCTGTGCTTTGTACAGACTCCGGCTGTAGAGGAGATCTCGATTGAATAGGCTTCCGGCGAGCGCACGCCACACCCGAGCAGGCCTCCTGCGCAAGTGGCGATCAGCGTGATGACTAGAGCGATGAGCTGTCGATGCTTCATGTCTATCGTCCGACTTGTTCCAAGTGTTTGGTGAGGAGTGTTTCCCGCGGGGTACCCGTTGCACGCTCTAGGTCAGAGAGTGCCGTTGCGGCCTGGAGCAGCCGTTGGGCGTAGGCGCTGCGGGCCGCTAGAAGTTGGCGCTGGGCTTCGAGCGCAGGGAGAATCGTCGTCTTGCCCAGTTGATAGCTCTCGCGAGCCTTGGCGAGCGTATCCGCGGAGCGCGTGAGGATTTGCTCGCGATAGATAGCGAGGGCATCCCAGCTCGCGTCTGCTCGCGCCAGTGCCGAGTTCACCTCTTGCATCACCGAGAGTCGGACGGCGACGAGAATCATCTCGCGCTGCGCAAGGGCCTCACGTGCTTTGGCAACCTGGGCTTGATTCTGGTCGAACAGTGGCAACTCAACTTGAATTCCGGGGCCGAGACTCCAGTCTCCGTCTTTCTCGGCCGCGATGCCGACATCAATGGTTCGCAGGCTGAGTCCGCCCTGCCTTTCCACTTCCGCAGTAGCTTGTCGCACAGCTTCCTCGGAAGCCCGAACGTCTAGCCGTCGCACGAGGGCGAGCTGCTCGAGCGCTTCCAACGGCAAGAGTGGAAAGGAACCTTCATCGGAAAGCTCAACCAAAACAGGTCGAGCGTCTCTGGAATCAAGGCCGAGCAGCAAGAGCAACTTGCGGCGCGCTTCCCCTGCTGCAAGCTCGGCGTCGCGCAGCGCAACCTCGGTCACCAAGAACTCTAGCTGAGCCAAGTTGACGTCGATAACCGTACCCGCAGCAGCTTCGAGCCGAGACTCAGCAAGCGCGAAGAGCCGTTGGGCCGACGCTTGGTTCTCTTTGGCGATTCCTAGCAGCCGATCGGAGGCGGTCGTTTCCACGTAGGCAAGGCGGATGTCACCGGCAAGCAACGCGGCTTGGTGTGCCAACTCGAGAATCCGGCGCTGCAAAGCGCTATTCGCGACCCGCTCGCGCTTGGGGACTTACCAAATGTCGAGGAGGCTTCCGAAGAGTCCTCCTTCGAACTCACCTGCGCCCCCAGAAGTTGGAAAGCGAAGAACCGCGCTGAGTGACGGGTTCGTGAGTAGACCCGCTTGCACCCGGTCGGCATGAGCCATGCCGACATTCCTGAACGCAGCCTGCAGCCTCGGGTTGTTGAGCAATCCGAGTTCAACAGCTTCTGAAAGCCCAAGGCCGTCATCCAGAAGTTCGGCCACGCTTCTCTCCGTCGCGACCGAGTCTGCGTCGGGGTGGAAAACGTGCTCGGCACCGGTGGCGGAGCGGATTTCTTCTACGGCCCGATCATAGTCTGGACCGGGATTGACCGCCTGGCACGCAACGAGGCCAAGAGCACACGCGACTGCCCAACTACTTCGGCGGAGCACCATTGAGCTTCTCCGCAACGGTGCCTGCGAGGCCAAGCCAAAATGGGTCGCCAATCCGGTAGTACGCGAGCTTGCCCTCTGCTCTGAAGTCCACCGCGCCGAGTCGCCGAAGCTCCTTCAGTTGTTGCGACGTACCGGAGAACGAGATGCCCAAGACGTGCGCCAAGTCGCATACACACAGCTCGCGACCCTGCAACGCACTCAACACCCGAAGTCGCCCCGGGTGGGCGAGCACCTTCATGGCATCAGCCACCTTCCGGCTCTCGACCTCCGGAGGCAGTCCTGCGCGCGCCTCAGATGCCCGCGGACCGTCGATGCAGTCCACCTCGCAGAGCCCTTTCGTGACTTTTCGATCTGAATCTCTCATAACGTCATTTCCTAATTTAAAGCTTCGACTGTCAAGGTCTAGCACTTGAGTAGGCATTGGCGAATCAAAAAAGCCCTATCGAAAGCCCTTGCGAGCGCTGGGGGCTCCGCACCGAGATCCGTTGTCCGGAACTCCAGGCCGTGCTGGGACCGATGCTCGGCACCTCACGGTCCGCATGCTGTGACGCAAGCCCCTACCCCAGGAGCGTCACGAGCGCCACGCCAGCCATGCCGGTGATCAGCCCCAACATGCGCCGTCCTGTCACGGGTTCGCCCAGGAAAACCACCGCGAGCACGAAGGTGTAAAGGGTCGACGTCTGGCCGAGCGCGGCGGAAACGGAGGCGTCCGCAAACTTGAAGCCGGCCATCCAGAGCAGCAGGGAAAGACAACTGCCAAGCAGAGTCGCGGGCAGCACGACCTTCAAGGCTTTGGCCGTCAGCAGGCTCGACAGGTTGCAGTTTCCGGGCTTTGCAAAGTAGGCCATCAAGCCCGTGGCGATCAGCCCCCCCACCATCCGCCAGTGGGTCGTCCAGATCAGCGGCCAGTCCTCCAAGAAGGGCTTCACCATCACGATCGAAACCGCCTGGGCCAGGCAAGCGCCGATCCCGTAGAGCACACCGGATCGCACAGTTTCCTTGCTCGTGGTGGCGCTGCCCTGGCCCATGCCCACGAGCATCACGGCGGTCATGATCATCGCAACCCCGAGAAACTGCCAAGCGTTCATGCGTTCGCCGAGAAAGATCGCGCTGAGCAGGATGATCGGCGGCGAGTAAGCCGTGTTCACGATCGCTTGACGCCCGGCGCCGATGCGATTCAAGCACATCAAAAAGAACAGGTCCGCCAAGCCCACGCCGATCAGACCGCTAACGATCAAGAGCCCGTAGTGAAACCATTCGATGCCGTCCGGAGCCCGCTCCCCCAGGATCAAGAGCAGGCTGCCGAAGCAGATCGAGGCGATCACGTTCTTGAAGAGGTTCAAGGCCACGGGGCTGACGTGTTCCCCGCTCTTGCGAAAGAGGATCACCGCGAAGGACCAGGCCACCGGGGAGAGCAGGGAGCAGGCCACTCCGAGCTGCACCTTAGACTCCATCTCAAGCAGGCCGATCAACCGCCGAGTTCCTCATTCACCGCGGCGATCTTGTCGGCGATGCTTTGCTCCTTGTCCACCCGGCTGCCCAGTCGAATCGTCGTCGAAATGCGCGCCGCACCGCCCGCGTGCAAGGTTTCGTGGATTCGCTTCAGCGCCGCGAAGATCGTGTCGTAGTCTCCCTCGATGTTCGTGCCGTAGCCATGGAGCAACACGGGCAGGCCAGTATCCGCTAGGATGCGATGCGCCTGGGCCACCTCTGCCCGCACGCTGGTCTCACCGGTGTTGGGGATTACGCAGATATCAGCTATGACTTTCACGGCCACAGGATAGCCAGAACCACACACCAGAGTTCAATGGGCCCCATGCATTTCCGATCCAGTTCACCCCACCTTCTTCCGCGCGTCGCCGGACCTCTGCTGCTGATCCTCTTGGGGACTGCGGGCTGCGGGTCGGAGGAACCCTCCAGCCTGAGCGGCTCCCAGGAGCCCGAGCTCGTCGAACTGCCCGCGAACGTCGCGATCGCGGATCCCGAGAACCCGATCACGCAGCTCGAGTTCATCGAGGACACCACGGAGGAGGCCGCAGACCGGCTGCTGACCTTCTCTGACAAGTTACGACGACGGGACTTCAGCGCAGCCCGGGAATTCCTCTCCCCGCAGTTTGCTGGGCGGACGATGGGCGGGCTGCCGGTGGTCTCCGTTGAGCAGGTGCACAACGGGGTTCAATCCGCGACCTACGAGGTCAGCCAGGGCGCGATTTGCAACCGTTCGGATTTCCTCGACGGGTTGCGCGACTTGATCGGCCCTTGGGCGCGAGTCGACAGCGCCATTTGGAAAGTCAAGGGCGCGGAGTTCGGGCAAGGGCGCAAGGCCTACGGCAAGTTGCGACTCTACATCCACATCACCGGCATGCGCGCGGACGGTGCTTGGACCTCCCTGGCCGCCTGGGGTTATGGGCGCGCGGTGCGTGAGAAGGGCCAATGGGTGCTCGACCGCTTTGACCTGGAGTCCCTCAAGATCGACAGCCGCGCCGGCACCATGTTCACGGACGTCTCGACCTCAACGGGTTTGGCGCACACGAGTGTTCGCTTTGGACAGGAAGGCAACAAGAGCTACGCCTTCAACGGTGCGGCAGCCGCTGACGTGAATGGGGACGGGCGCTGGGACATTTTCGTGCCCAGCGACGGGCGCAACTTCATGTACATCGCCAAGGACGACGGGACCTACTCAGAGGAAGCGCAGGGTCGCGGGCTACTGCAGCCGGATCAAGGCACGGGGGCCGTGTTCTTCGACGTGGACAACGACGGGGACCAGGACCTCATGGTCGGACAGACTGGCTGGCAGACCGCCAAGGGCGAGCCGGCGGGCCGGGCGCTCAGCCTCTTTGTCAACGACGGCAAAGGCAAGTTCACGGAGCAGGGCGCGGGCTTCGGCCTCGACCACCAACGCTTCGCCGCGTACTCCCTGACCGTTTTTGACTACGACCAAGATGGTTGGCTCGACGTGTTCGTCTGCGGCTATGGCCGTGTGGAAGCGGAACACAACAACTCTTGGATGGAAGCCACCAACGGGGCACCGAACGGGCTCCTGCGCAACTTGAAGGGCAAGGGCTTCCAGGACGTGGCGGGCGAATTGGGCCTGCGCGGTTCCTCTTGGACCTACGCCTCGGCAGCGGCCGATTACGACGGCGATGGAGACGTGGATCTCTACGCGGCCAACGACTACGGCACCAATCAACTGTTCCGCAACGGCGGCGATGGACGCTTCGAAGAAGTGGCCGAAGCGGAAGGGGTCAGCGACATCGGCAACGGCATGGGCGTGGCCTGGGGCGACCTCAACTCCGACG
>CALCXM010000103.1 GCA_937905825.1 uncultured bacterium | reverse complement strand
ATCGAATTCCATGGACGCGCAAGTGGAGGCGACTGGAACGGATGAGGTTCGCGAGAAGATCATGCTGTTCCACTTTCGCAGGAGCATGCTACTTCACTCTGGCTCATCTTTGTCCACCGCTACATGCGACTCCAGATAGACCAGCCCGACGCTTGCCACCGGAACGATTTTGGACTCACCTGGATCGAGCTGCGCGAGACTTCTGATCAGAAAGCCATCAGGATCCACGCTCGTGTAGTCGACGATACTACACCGGATTCCAGTAGTGCTGCTGCACGACAGGGTCCTTCTCTCGTTCGTCATGGAGACGGACACCACGATCCGTGCCTTCTCAGCTTCTGACCACTGCGGTACGGTTACGACGATTTGGTCGAAGGTGTCAAAGAGGTGGTAATTGAGCAGAAGCGGCATGTCCCTTACCTCTGAGGCTGTGGCGATGACGTGGGCCTCTATCAGGGATGGCTCTTGTCCTTCAACGACTCCGAACGCCAGGAACTCCCGCACTCTGTCTTCCGTTGGTGCGAGTAGAGGAAAGCTCAAAGTAACAAAGCCGGTCCGGCCCTTGCCGGAGATGACGGCATCCGAGTCGCGAACGAACACGGAGAGTTTCTTCTCCTTAACCTCGTTGATCTGTTGCTCGGGCTCTATCGTCTCCTCGGCCGGGGAAAGTGTTTCACCGCCATCAGCTCCCTCTGTTCTGCTTGTGGAACCTCCAATCGTGATCGGCGATCTCGCAAGCACGCCTGCTTCTCCCTGCTCGGCGATTGCGCCAGCATCTGTCGGGCGGTTGCCGAGTGCATGGGGCTCGCTTTTGTGCCTTCTCGTGGCCAGAAGCACCACGAACAATCCCAACAACAAGGCGCCTACAACGAACAACCATTTCGGGGACCTTCTCACGTGTCTCATTTTTTGGTGCGATGAAGTTTCAATGGACTCCCCGCCCCCCGGAATAGATCCCAAGGGGCGGGGTAGAAGACTGCCTAGGCGTGATCGCACTTACAGGTAGCGAAGCCAGCGAATGAAGGGCCAAGTGTCAAACACTCGCCATCATCCAGCTCTCCCGTAGAAATGGAAGTGCCCGCCGCGCTGAAGACTTCATAGGCGCATTTCGCGTTTTGCGCACCACCGTCGCAGCAAATCTGTGGTTCACCTGCCGGAACCGGGGGATCAACCGGCGGTGTTCCGGATTCAAAGGACGCGGCTAGAACACTCGGCGCAAAGGCCAGGAGAAGAAGAGGTACGGCAAACTTGATCCTTAGCTGGTTGGTAGTCATGGTTTCTTGGTTTCTTGGCGGCAAAGCCGCATGAGTATGTGATGATGAAACAGCTCTCACCACCTGGTAGGTATCCACCCCTCTAGAAGCATGAGCATCATGATCGTCTTGGTCTTGGCGCCTTTTTTTTTGGACATCTCCGCAGTGGCTCGCATCGAAGGTGAAGTCAGCCTCACGCCGCTCGACCATCATCGCCACCTTTAGCCCGTCAGCGAACATCACGTCTGCGTTCCCGTTCTGGCGCCCCATTTCGTTTGGCCTTCGGTGATTCCGGATGCCCCCACTCGTGAACGAATCACCGATCGCATCGCTACGCACACCTTCGTACCGCAGCGAACCTATTGTGCTAAAGTCTGGACGGCTTGGCTCGCGCATGAGAAGGACTAGTCATTGAGAGTAGTGGCACCCTGACCGAGTCTTGCCCGCGCCCGTTGCCGCAGCATTTTTGCCCCGGCAACGGAACGCTTCAGAGCGACGGCAACGTCGCACCACGGTATCCCGATGACGTCATGGAGCACCATGCATTTGTGCTCGTCCCTCGTGAGTCCTCTAAGGCTCGCGACAGCGCGGTTCGCATCCTCGAACTGGATGGCAAACTCGACCAGGTCAAGGCTCCGCACATCAGAGACCCAGTCTAAGGCGTACCCCTCCCCATGGGTTGCATTCGCCTCGGCTCCGGTAGCACCCGGACCCATAGGAGTACGAACGGCCATTCGCCGCGAAAGCTCAATCACCCGATTGCGAATCACTCGTCTCATCCAACGTGATAGCGCAGCGACATCAAGTGGACTGAGATCCTCCCTCAGCTTCCACGCGGTCGAAAGACAGTCCTGGAGAACGTCTTCCGCATCATAGTGGGCATCGAGCACCGAACTCCAGCGGCGTCTGGTGTACTCCAGAAGCGCCGGACGGGCCGATTCGGTCCAGCAAGCAAGTTTGAGTCCAGCTTGGGAGAAAGTATCTCTCGTCCCGGAGGGAACTTTGGTCATTCCAAGCGTCTCCTTCTCACAGTCACAGGTCTCCCCCCGGGGGTCGGATCCGGGGATGGCGAGGGCCACTTCACATCCTCATAGACGCACGAGGACGCGGCTAGTCTCGCGGCTTCCAGAAAAAACCCTGAGTTCGAACCTTGTTGCCCCCTCTGAACGGCCATAGCATCCATGGGCTCAGGGTAACGTTCGCAGAGCATTCCCGGACCGACGACACACCGCCGAGGAGGGTCCGCGTTGGAGGAGAACCGAGACTTTCCGGAAGCGAGCCAAGACGTTCCTGGCCAGGGAGACTTCGTTGAGATCTTCCCGCCTGCTCGTCCAGGCAAAGGGCCACCGGCTACGGACTCGAACCCCTCTGGGCTTGACTCACCACCGCGACGCCTAGACCTTGATTCGGACTGGGATCTCGCCAAGTTGGAGGCGCTCTGCGAGGAGCGCTTGCGAGCACAGGCGTTCCTAATTGACACCACGCGTCTTCTGGAGCATGCCATAGCAAGAACGAGCTACCACCGTCCCAGCGCTGACCGTACGGGCCAGGACTGGCTAGCCAACCGTGTCGATGAGGCCATCAACGATCTGCTCTTGGAGGACAGGTCCGCAGATTTGACCGCCGAGATCGTCGAAGACCACACGGTGGGACTTTTCACAAGAACAATGCTGCTACTTGGAGTCGAAGCCGGTTTATCCCGCCTTGCGGCACGGCGGTTCAATGGCTTGCCTAGATCCACACGTGTCATCTTCTTTGCGTATGCCTGCGATCAATTGACCACGCAGGAATGCATCTCGCGTGGTCTGGGGACCCGGACGACACTCGGACAGGACCTGAATACCGGCATTGAAGCCCTCTTGATGTACGAACAACAGCCGGACGCAACGCGCGAGGAGCCTGGAAACGAATGAGTACCCGAAAACTGTTCGATCCGCTCCTTAGGGAGATCCTGGAGAAGATCGCTCTTGATCCACGCTCCCACCTCCTTCGTGCACCAAAGCTCGTGGTCCCCTCACAGCGCGAGGCGCCTGTGAGGGATCGTGAGGCGCTCCTGACGCGCGCGGAACGTCGCTTGGTTGCCGTCCACAGGTTTGAGGTGGCGGACCTCTTGCTTCAAGAAGTTCGCCGCGCTGTGAGTGCGCACGAAGAGGCGAAGGGGCAACACATGCGGTACATCTCAGCTGATCGGGTATTTGAAACCCCGGGCAAAACAGCACTCAAAACTCGCGCACAAAACAGTTTGAGCGTAGTCCCTCAGGACATTCAGACGGAAGACGCCGCTTCCTTACTAGCAAGATGTGTTCGAACGACTCCAGGCGGGCGCCCTTCACCCGTGCAGTTGGCGACGGCCTCGCTGCGGCTCGTGCCTAGGGAATCAACAAGAATCTGCCTTGGAATGGCGCTACACCAGGCAGGGCAGACTCAGAGCGGCCTGGAAGTGCTCTGGGGGGTCGTAAGGAGCAAGCCGTCGGAATTGATGCTCTCCTACGCATGGCAAAATATCGCGCACCTTGAATACGATCTTGATCACACCTGCAAGACCCTCGACGCGCTACGCGCGGCGGCCCTAACACGCGATCGTCGTGGCGACCCGGCGATGAGCTGGTTCAAACAAGCGCTGAAGGTGGGTGATTCCGCAGAAATGCTACGATCAGCCAAGCTCGTCGAAGAAGCCCTACCCGTGGGGCATGCCTCGATCGCGTACTATATCCAAATGTGCACCGATCCCGGTAGACGCCATCCCGGGGAGATTTCCGATGAGTCCCGTCGGGTCTTCTCAAAGATCGAGGACCGTCTCCCCAAACAAGCATGGAGGATAGGACATGCCCTATCAAAGACTGAATAGGGGGAGTGCTCTCCCCAAGATTGCGTTGCTGGCAACGGCGACGGTTTTTCTTCTCACCTCCGCCTTGTTCGCCCGCGGGAGCGCCCAGGGCAACCACTTGGGAACAATCGTTTCCAGCCGAACATCTCACACGGTCCAACATGCACTTGGAGGCGGCGTTGGAGGGGCTACCCCACCAAATCGTGCGCAGAGCTCGCAGAGCCCCCAAAAACTACCCTGATCCGGTATGGGCTTCCTGTCAAGAAAGCCGCTAGTTGTTGGCGGCCTCATCATTGCTTGCAGCCTTGCCGCCTTCGTGCTTTCCCGTGATGATGCAAGCGCCGTTACTGATCTCACTTTTTCGGAAGACGCACACGCAGCAGAAATCGATCAAGTTCAGGTAGAGCCGCTTCATCCCGTTCTACTGGAACTGGAAAGTACCGCCAGGAACGCCAGCGAAGCCGCCAGCTCAGAAGCGACTTCACAGCCAGCTGAACGCGAAGCGCGGGTAGTCATACCCGAGGCGGTATTCTCCGGCGTCCTGGTAGACGAGGACGATCAGCCCATCCCCGGCGCCCGCCTTTCTTGGACCTCGTACTCGACCGATCTCTTCCACCTCAGCACAGAGTCTGTACTGGGGCACTGGACAATCGATGAGAGTTGGTTCGAAGAGAACACTGTCTGGGCAGATTCCGGTATCGGTGGCGAGTTTTCATTCCACTCTCCACCTGCTTCTTCGGAAGGTCGGCCGTCGGTGATTTGGGCTACACATATCGATCACCTAGCAACGCCGATCCTGCTGGCGGCCGACCCCTCGCCCCAGGCCTTCGGCGAGCGGGTCGTCATGAGCTCCTCGCCAAGAATGACGGGACAGGTTGTCGATGGGGCGGGCGCGCCGGCACAAGGAGCCACGGTGGACGCATTCGCAGTCGTTCCGTCGTCGACGGCCATTCAGGTTGCGCTTGAACCTGAACAGCTCATAGCATTGTTTCTCCGGCGCTCCTACGAGACGGACGGGGCAGGCCGCACCAACCTCTCGCCGTTCCCAGGCGAGACCTTTCTGCAGGCTCGTCGCGGCGAAGACACTTCCAAGGCATGGACGGGCAAAGCTCGCCCCCTTGTCAAGCTTGCTCTCGCCCCGAGCTTTATCGCAGAGGGGCGCCTTACCCTGACCGACGGCGGAGAGTTCTACCCTGGCGAACTGTCGGTTGCAGTTGAGGGCTGGAGCGGAAGTTTCAGTCAATCAATCGCCAAGACAATGGTCGACGAAGACTCTCTCACTTGGGGTCCCTTCCGCATTCCCCTGACCGGTGAAGATCGGTACTCGTTCAGCCTGCGGACGCTGAGCGTCATCCCGCAAAGACGGTTTGTCCCTACTCCGAAGCCGGGAGACAAGGTCGTCGTTGACTTCGAAAGCTCTATTGGACACGAAGTCTGGTTCGGTCTCGTCGATGAAAGCGACAAGTACTTGAGCGAAGGGACCGTCGAACTCTCCTGGGAGCCGCCCAATGACTACGGAACGATGGTCCTGCGTCTTCGCGCGGATGGGTTCATACGCTGCCTAGCGTGCCCGGAAGGACCGATACAATCTATTCGGGGGAGTTCTCCGGGCTATTCGGCTTCTACGCTTCCCGGGTTCGATGTCCCCGAGAAGGAACCAGCCCTGCACGTCCTAACGCTCTCCGATGCTGCTCAAATTACGGGTCGCGTTCTTGCGAATGGTTCCCCGGTCAACGATTTTGAAGTGGTTCTATGGCCCACCGAGGCCAGCAAGAATGTCGCTCGCAAACGTGTCGTCGGATCCAAAGATGGCTCGTTCGTCATCGATCAGGCACCTATTGGTGAGGTTCAGATCCTCGCCGCAGCCTCTCTCTCCGCACCGTCGAAGCCTCAGGTCATCACCGTCGTTCAAGGTGAAACAAACGAGCTAGAGCTCGTTCTGCAGACCCCCCACAGCGCCCGAGGACGCGTGGCTGACGAGACCGGCGCGCCCCTCCCCGCCGCAGCGATTCAACTTCTCTTTGAGGACGACTGGAAGTCGATCGCGAAGTGGGGCGCTCCGATAGAAGTGGATCCAGGAGGACAGTTCCAGCTTAACGGTCTTCCCCCGGGACGCATTTGCTTCTCCGTATCCGCGCCCGGTTACTCACCACACGAGCAATGGGCCCAGGTTAAAGATGGGCAGCTCCTCGACCTGAAAACGATCAGGCTCTCTCGCCTTCGTGACCTCGAAATCCGATTCCTGTTCCCGCCAGACGTAGATCCCACCCAATACTCCGCAAAAATTGGACACCCTGGATTTGAGTCAGCACAGGCCCCACTCAATGACAAGGGGACCGTCATCTTCGAACGCGCGAGCACTTCAACAGAGACCGTATGGTTAATGGTGCCTAACCTCTCGGTTTACGGACTGGACGTTCCCAAACCAACCGGACGAGATTGGATTGTTGAACATCCAATGACTGGAACAGGGCGGGTTGTCATTGACGTCGATCGCGATTCCTATGATGGCAAACTGCCCATCAACGCAAGCGTTCTCCTGGACAGCTACGCCCGTGGGGAGGACTCGATGGTCATCGGTCACGTGCTGTCGAACATCGGAATCGACGAGGTCATTTTTGACCATGTCGTACCGGGCGCTTACCTCGCGAAACTGTCTGAGAGTGGGTTCCACGTTTCCGGATCGACTCTACTCAAGGTCGTTAGTGGCGAAACAACCTACGCCACCATCGCCTTCGACAACGAAGACTCGGTGTTCCGCGTGGTTGACAGGCATGGTGACCCCATCCCAGGCGTAGCACTCTCTCTCTACGCAACGGAATACCCCCTGTGGCGCCGCACAGTCAGCAATCAAGAAGGGCTCTGCACCGTCGGTGGTTCCCCAGCAATGAACGCATTTGCGGGTCTTCAGCACGCCGACATTGGCGATCTCTGGGGCATTCCTGTGGAGCTTGGCAAAGGCGCTGACAGCACCATTGAACTAGAGTTCGTAGCCAAGCACGCAATCAAGTTGCGCTTGATGGATGGCAACGTGCCACTTGGCGGCATTACGTGCCGACTGAATGCCCCCGGCAACAGCAACGTGGATGTCTCGTTCCCGCGCGAGAGCGCACCCGATGGCCGCGTCGAGTTTGAGAGCCTCGGCAAGGCCCAATATGGCGTGAAGCTTCGCGGCCCCGGAGTCTGGGAAACGAAACTCGACATTGAGGCAACCAACAGTTCGGCAACAACGACCGTTCAGCTTCGTCGTTTGGGGGATCTGTCCTTTCAGATCACGGGCGCGTCCGGCCAGCCGCACTCCGGAATCAGCATCGAACTAATCGCCGTTGACTTTGACACGACCGCCGAAGCATGGATCGAGCAGGGCAAGCTTCGGACCGTACCGGCCTCGACGAGGACGGATGTAAGTGGCAGGCTGATCTTCCCCGCTATCCCCCACGGCAACTATCGCTGGCTAGTGACTGCACCGAACGGGGATGTGCTTACGGGCGCAGTTCAACTGCCTGTTGGACACGCAGTTGTGCCCATCTCATTGCCCTAGCGATTGATTGATTGACTGAAGCTGCCGCTCCAGCCCTCAAACCACAACCGACAGGTCGCCAGGGTAGAACTCTCCACCGTCGGTCAGGGTAAGGCGCCCCTCTGCAGTGACCCTTGGGGTAGACGAGCTCGACGGTCCGGACACGCCCATCAGCCCGGCGTGAATGGCGAGTTGCAGTCGAATGTCTGACCTGTTCGCTCCCATTGCCACTGAGGCAACCCCCTACTATCTCGTGAGCAATTCGTTCAAGGTCGCGTTCAGCAACGTGTCCGCATTACGGATTGCGAACGTAGCCCGCTCCTGGCTAAGAAAGCAATTTTGATCGAGGCGAGACGATTCGAACCTCCGACCTCTGCAACCCCATTGCCGGTAGGCCGCTGGTGACACGTCAGGTGCAAACCGTGACGATTAGAGAACTTGCGCCACCCTACTGCATTGGCCTCGTCGCGGCCATGCTGTTGCAACGAAATGCAAGCTGACGCGACCTGTTGCAAGGTGTTGCAGTCTCTAGCGTGGAAAATTCCACACCTTTGGGTGTGGCTCTTCGGTACGCCAACTGCCGCGCTCAATGCAATTGGACAGGACACTCCTGGCGCCCCATGCGCACATTGAGGAAGGCGACGACATCTGCCTGGTGCCTGCGCACTAGTCTAGGGCGGCCATCAGCAGGGCCGGGGCTGGCCGTGATTCGGTCAATATCGCCGCACTCTTCCGCCCCGAGAAGCGTCGAAATCATGGGCGAAGGACGACGGTCGAGTATTTGGACGCCACGGCCTACGAACTTCTAGGGAGGAGCCTATGCACTGGCAAACCAAGTGTCTGTCATCTTGTCATAGGTAAAGTCCCTTGGGTCGCCAGGGCACTGCGAGATAGTCTTCACTATCCCGGTATCTGAGTCCCGTCGCTTCCACGTCCCATCGGAGTCATTGAAGACCCCTGAGAGTGTAAGAGATCCAAAGGGCCTCCGCCAACCCCGGCACCACCCTCCAGG
>CALCXM010000102.1 GCA_937905825.1 uncultured bacterium | reverse complement strand
TGATGTACCTGCAGAGATGCTCCAGGCGCGACGTCTCGCCTGCGTCGATCTTGAGCAGAGCTCGGCCGTCGCCCGTTCAGCGCCAACGTGGTTGCCGGACGCTGGACTAAGGCCCCGTCGTAGCCCACATGTGCCTTCAGCGGCGCGCGGTCTTCTCCAACGCGACTCGGGGCGTTGGATCCGGTGTGCCTCGTCAGAGGCTCCTACTTTTTGATCACGTTCATCCAGCTCACGACGGTCCCAGTGTTGCCGTCCTTCCTCAGCCATGCTTCTAGATCCGTCACGTACTGTTCGAATCGTTTGAGTTCCCGGGCATCGGGGTCGCGTGCGGTACAGAGCCGTATATTGATCCGGCCACTCCCGAGTGAAGGTGGCGGACCAGATGTCGGCGCTTGGGAGAGATAGATCAGTACCACCTCCCCTGGGACGAACAGTTCAGGGTCGGCTACGACCTCGCCCCCCACCTTCTTCGTAGCTTTGACCGTATAGGAATAGTTGTGACTCGGCCCATCCGCCTGAGTTTCCTTCGGTGTTAGTACCCAACTGGCCGGAGTCATGAGCGCCTCCGAATCTAGAGCCGCGGCATGCAGTGCTCGATTCGCTGGCACGATGCCCTTGATCGTCACACCATCTCGGGAATCTGCCCTCCCATTCAGGAGAGTGTCATCCAACCTAAGATTCTCATGCGTCGAGTAAGCAACCACCCGTCGCAGCCTATCCAGGAGTTCCTTGTACTTTGGCATCCCCCGAAGCCTGAGCAACTCGGCCTCAACACGCTCCTTGTCCTGGGGCGTCATGCCGATTCGGCCTACCTCGCGCTCGAGGATCGTGATGCCACGCTTACTGTTCCCAAGATCTTCGGCGTGCCGCGCCAAATCGATTGCGTAGTCTGCACACGGATCTACGAGCAGGCCTTGCCGAAGTGCATAGACGACCGCCATGTCGTCGCCTGCCTCGCGGGCCCTCACTGCAAAACCCCGAAGCTCCATGCGGCGCCATGCTTTCTCTCTGCTCTTGGCCGCTTGAGGAACTGGTTCCCGCAGCACCTTGCGAACCATCCAGCTGGGAAACAACCGCTCGCGGGGCATTTCCAGAGTCACCTGAACCCGGTGCTTTCCGCTCACGGACTGGTGGTGAACTTCAACCTCTCGGGCCCCCTTCAAGACGCCAGCCGCTGTCACCTTGATCTCTTTGTGAAACTCGATGTTCGAGGTTCCGTCGGAGGATTCGTCGCTGATCGACACCAACTCCGAGTTCACCTTGGCCATGCGAGTCTCCATGGCGGTCTTGTGAGCTTCGGCTGTAGCTTCCTTTTTCGCCTGCGACTCCGTCGCCCCAACACCCCGCGCGGAGACATGGACCATATCGCCGGCGGTGTGAACGCCGAGCTTGTATTTCTGCGCCGACAGGGCATTGCCCGGAATCGAGCAAACCGAGAGCAGGAGAACTGGAATCAGCAGAAGGGCCCTGGAAGGCACGCAGTTACGAAGGGAAAGCATGGATGATTTGGGTTGGGGCTCCGTCGGATCCTACTTCCTTGGCGAATGAAGCGGGACCGTGAGGATTATGCTGTAACACCAGAGCGCCGTTTCTTCCTCCATCGTCCAATCCGATCCCGTTTTCTCTCGCGGCCGGACCTGGCAGGGGAGATGAAGCAATCGCATCCCCGCCCGGGAACCCGAATCCTCCCCAGAGAGTCGTACCCCGCGCTCTCCCTCCCAAGAAATCCGCTAATCTACGTGGGTTCGCCTCCGCTCCGCGCTCCACAAGAGATCCCTGGTCCCTGCTCGACTCCCTGCCCCATGCGCCACATGCCCATTGCCATCGCCTTGGCTACAGCCTTCGCCTGCTCGCTCCTGACTAGCTGCGGCGATTCTGGAGGGGAACCTCCCACGATCGCGGAACCAAGTGCGGCCGAGTCTGGGCCCGATCTTGAGCTGTCCCCCGGAAAGGCGGCTCTCCCTGTACCGGAAGAGTCGGAGCCCACGAGCATTCCGCCCGCGAAATCGGCCCCCGAGCCTGAGCTGGCCAAACCTACCCCCGCCGAGCCCTCGCCCGCACCGAAACCGGAAGCCCTGGCAACCCAAGACTTCACCCCCTTGCTCCCGATCGAAATCGAGACGGTCGAGCCCCGTTGGAGGGAGACGGATCGTCAAGCGCCGCGGCGCGTCGCTCTCGTCGTTGGTGCAAACCAAGCCAAGTCCGAACGGGGTTTCGCTCTCGAGGCCGCTGGACCTGCGGTGAGAGAATTAGAGCGAGTCTTCAAGCGCTTGAAGTACGACGAAGTCATCTCGCTTACCGGGATGGACGTTCGCGGAGATCTGATCGAGTCCAAGATCGAACTGCTCACAAGAGATATGACCGCCCCCGGCAATCAGCTGCTGGTCGCATGGGTGGGCCACGGCTACGTGTCCAAATCCGTTCAAGAACTCGCTACTTACGATTCCTTCTGGCTCGACGGCCAGGACGGCGCCCCCGGGCGCCTCGCTTCGCCGCTGGTCTACGACGACCTCTTGGGTTGGGTGCACCAGAGCCAGGACCGAGTGCGCAAAGCTGGCGGTGAACTTACCACCGCTATGGTGATCGACGCTTGCCGGGTGGGCACACAGAGCATCGGCGACTACAGCTTGACCGTGAATGAGAGGTACGCCGACCTGCAGCTTTTTAGCGCTGGACGCGGCAAGGAAGCCTTCGTCAACACGGACCTGGGTCTCCCCTACTTCACCTCCGAAGTCTGCAAGCAAATTGAGCGCGCCTTCCAACCCCAAGGTGGCCAGGCAGGACGCAACCTCGTGGACTTGAAAGCGAGCTTGGACCGCGCCTTGGAAAGCTCCAAGAAGTTGCGCGATCAAGAACCTGCTTGGGTTGGACGCAAGGGACTTGATCGGTTCTTGCTCTACGACCCGAAGTACCTCTCGCTCACCGTGCGGGCGGTGGACGGGATCACTGGGAGCCCCATCGACGACGCGACGCTGACCTTCCAAGGGGATAAGAAGGCTGGAGCCCTAGGCACCTTCGGGGGACGCATTCCCAGCGAGGAGGGCTACCAGCTTCAAGTTCACGCTCCGGGCTACTTCGGTCACTCCCAGACGGTTTGGGTAGAGCAGGTCGAGACCGCCATGGAGAGCGGACAGGTCCTGGACGTCCCGTTGACTCGCGCATTCATCGCCGTGGAGGGCAGCGTGGAGATCGTCGGCAGGAATTCAGACTTAGTCCGAGTTTCCCTCGCGGGCCTCGACAGCCCAATTGTCCCAGTCACCCTGACGGGTGGTGGGCGCTACCGACTGCAGACTCCGATCACCTCGGATGCATGCGATTTGGTTGTAAGCGTAGGCAGCCGCGAGCTATTCAGAGAACCCTTGTCGCTCAAGGCACTCACGGCTCCGCGTCGGGTGGATGACTACGATGTGGAGGTGTATGTGCGCGAGCCACTTCGGCTTTCCTTGGACTCAACGACCCAGGTGGGTGCGGGCAAATCGGAGATGCGAATCGGTTCCGTCGATCTTGCCTTCGACTTTGACAGCCTCAGCGAAGACGATTTCTTGACCGACTGGCACATCTACGATCGAGTTCGGCGCTACGCGAACAAGAAGGACTTCGAAATCGCTCGGGGCACGCTCAAGCGTCTCAGCGATGGGGAAAACGTGGTGGACTCCGCCCAAGACCGATTCTCCAAGTTGCAACGGGAGCTCGATTTGTCCGTGGCATTGGAAGCGGCCTCCAAGCTCCAAACTGAAGCCCGGGAGCAACGGGGCGCTGGCGACGATCGCCTCGCCCGGGAGACCATGGATGGGGCGATCGACTTGCTCGCGAAGCCAAGCCTGGTCATGGACGACCGCATCCATCCAGTGGTCACGTCTTGGCTCAATGTGAGCGCTGAGAACTGGCATAGCTTTGAGGATCACGAACGAGCCTTGGGCCAGATCGATCGACTGGAAGCCCTAGAGTACGACCCAGCTTCCCTAGCAGATCAACGGCACATCATCGTGGCGGACTGGATTCGCGTCAGCTTCCGGGAATCCCTGAATGACGGCGACTGGGCTCGAACCCGTGGAATCCTGCAGAAGGCCAGGATCCTCCAGCTCGACGACACCCAGTTGGCAGAATGGCAAGCCCGCATCGATCGGGAGAGCATCTCTCCCGCCTGCCGCGCCGCGTTCGCTCGGGGCAAGGAACACCACGCGGCCGGCGAGCGCGAACTCGCCCGCTCGGCCTACATCCAAGCCATCGCTGACTCAAGCGTGACGGACGGTTACCGGAACACCATCATCCCTCTGGTTCGCCGCCTCGAAAGGGAGCTTTATCAACAGTACGAAAGCATCGCCTTCGAGAAGGAAGAGGACGACCCCCTGGGTGCGCTTCGGGCCTACCTGGAAATCGTCAACCTTCAGCCGAGTCTCGAACTGCCCATTGATGTGCTGCTCTCGCGCAATCTTGGTCTGACGGCCATGGAGGGATTGACGAGCTACCGCGTGTATGAGCCTTGGCGACGCTGCGTGGACGAAACTCGCCGACTCTTGGCGAAGGGGCAAGCGTCCGACGCGTTTGATCGAGTTGTCGATGCCATAGAAGCCGGTTCCTTCGAAGTCGAGACCGCCGAGTTTCTCTGTGCCCAGGCCGTCGTGATGGCAACTGGCAATCAGCGAGCACGCATGATCAAGGTCCAGCTTGCGTGGGAACAAGAAGCCTCGAAAGCGCTGAGCAGTGCCCAAGGTGCGCTTGCCGAGGGGGACTTTGGTGTAGCAGAGTCGCAATTGAAAAAAGCGAATCGCCTGCCAAGGGCGGACCGGGACGAGATCATCAAACTCACCGAAGACTTGCGGCTTGCCCGGGATGCGGCCCTCGCGGCCGCCTCCAAGAAAGAGGCTGAAGAGATTGCCGAGTCCAATCGCGCGCTGGACAAGGCAGAGGCGGCCATCGCAGAGAAGCGCTTGGAAGCCGCCGCTCGCGATCTAGGTCGCGCACGCAGTCTCCCGCGTGTGGACTCAACTCGGATTCGACGCTTGGAGCTCGCCCTGGCCTCGGCCGAGGAGAAATCGAAGGTCAACGTCGATGTTTTCAAGGATCGAGCAGCCTATTCGCGCTTGGGGAAAGCGGAAGTCGAGTCCCTTGCTGAGGCGGCGAAGGCGAAGTGGCGCACGGAGCTCTCCAAGTTCCAATTGAAGGGAGTGGAACGGTTCCAAGCGGGTGGTCAGTCACACTGGATGTCAATCTGGCGGCATGGGAAGACAGGCCTGGAGTTTGTGCTGGTTCCCGGGGGGCGCTTTCAAATGGGGTCCCCTTCAGATGAGGAGGGAGACGACGACGAGAAACAGAACTGGGTCACGCTCGATCCGTTCATGATTTCGCGGACGGAGTGCACGCAAGGGGCATGGTCGAAGGTAGCCGGGAGCGCGGGGCTAGACAGCTCTCCTTCCAAGTTCGAAGGATCCAGCGAGCTTCCGGTGGAAACGGTGAGCTGGATGGATGTAGACAAGTGGTGCACGGAGGCACGGTTGGACTTGCCAACTGAAGCTCAGTGGGAATTCGCATGTCGGGCGGGGACGACCACTGCATTTACCTATGGCTCCGAGCTATCTTCCGGGAACGCCATATTCGACAAGTCATGGGATCATGGCCCGGTGGAATCGGGGTCATTCAAGCCCAACGCATTCGGACTCTTTGATGTTCATGGCAATGTGTGGGAGTGGTGCCGCGACTGGTATTTGGACTACGACAATAGAGTTGGTACTAGCAGTGGGCTTAGGCAGGGAACTTCCGCGAACCGTGTGTACCGGGGTGGTGGTGTCGGCAGCAACGCCTGGATCGCGCGGTCGGCCTACCGCAACAGGGACGAGCCTGGGGCCCGTAGTAGGAATCTGGGCTTCCGCCCCTCGCTGGATCTCCCCTTCTAGCTTTACGACTTCACCCCAAGGTCCCCGCGTTTCATTGGGCACTGGATCTAAGCAAAGCCGCCAAGCAGCTTTGCTGCAGGCGCGCGGAGCGCTGTGAGACTTCCGTGTCTTTGGACTTGGAAGATGACCCCCCAGCCCTAAATTCTTTTTGTTTTCTTGTGGCGGTGGCGGGCGGGCGGGGTGAGGGAGAGAGCTTATCCCACGTTCCTCTCTCCAAACCCGGCATCCATGCGTATCCGCCTTCTCAATCTCCGTTTCGAACAAGTCCTCGGGGGCTTTGACGATCGCCCGCTCGACGAATTGCTCGCGGGGCGAGAGTTAATCGAAATCCGAGAACACTTCTTCGTCACGGGAGGGGTCCCCCGACTGGTTTGTTTGGTTGCCTACAGCGAAGCTCAGGAAACCAACAATCACATGTCTCCACGCAAGGCCCACACCCTTCCGCAAGCTCCCGGGGTTGCGGCCATTCCTGTCAGCGGGCCAGCCGGCTCGTGCAAGCAAGCCAAGCCTCGTAGCCCGAAGCCCGATCCGTTGCAAGAGCTCGACGAGGCCCAACGTCTGCTCTTCCAGACGCTGCGCGAGTGGCGTAGCGACACAGCCAAGACCGATGGCGTCCCCCCCTACGTCGTCATGACAAACCGGGAATTGGTCGCTGTCATTCAACGCCTTCCAAACAACGCGACGGCACTTGGCGAAGTGAAGGGCATCGGGAAGGGCAAGGTCGAGCGCTACGGAGTAGCACTATTGGCCAAGCTGCGAGGGGCGAGTGCAAACACTCAGCCGGGCACGCAACCCGACTTGGATCCACCTTCCTCGAATCCACGCCTCCCTGAAGTTGCCACGGAGGTCGAAGCATGAAAGCCACCATTCCTCAAAACGCCGGTGCGGGACCGAGGGACGCGGAGAATGAACTACTCGTTCTGGCCCTTTGGGAACAACACACAGCCTGGATTTTAGACCGGACGGCACGTTGGCCAAAAGCATTGCGCATGTCCCTGACGCACCGCGTCGAGAACGAGGCGCTGGAGCTAGTCTCCATTCTCGTCCGCGCTCGATATCGACGGCGGGGCCGAAGTGCGCTCTTGGAGGAAGCCAACCTGGGACTGGAGCGCTTGCGGTACCTGTTTCGCTTCGCGCGAGGACGTTCGGCGCTGTCGAATCGGTCTTTTGAAGCTGCAGTTCGTGGGCTTGATGAAGTGGGTCGGATGCTTCACGGTTGGCGCCAGAACTTGCAAGCAAGAAAGGGTTGTGAGGAGATCGGTGGAGGCCAAGAGTGACGCTGGCGATGGACCTTTGGGAACAAGTTGTCCGTTTCGAAAATCTGCGTCAGGCCGCCCGACGAGCTTCGAAGGGCAAGCTCAAGCGCGCTAGCGTCGCGCGCTTTCTTGAGCGTTTGGAGCCCAATTTATTGCGACTCCAGAGGGATCTGACTGCAAGCGCTTATCTCCCCGGTGCTCCGCGGCAGTTTCTCATTCATGACCCGAAGACACGCCTTATCTCGGCAGCACCCTTCCGCGATCGAGTGGTCCACCACGCTCTAATCGGACCCCTGGAACCAATATTCGAACGCCACATGCTTCCACATAGTTTTGCCTGCCGTAAAGGCAAAGGGACTCACGCCGCCTTGGATCACGCCCAAAAAATGATCCGCAAGTTTGAGTGGTTTCAGCGCTTCGATATAGCAGCCTGCTTTGACAGCATTCGTCACGACGTCGTCATGGACGCCGTCGGACGCTGTGTTCGGGCTCCAAAGATCCTGGCGCTCTTTCGATCCGTGATTGAAGCTGGGGGTCAAGCAGGCAAGGGGCTTCCGATTGGGAGTCTGACGAGTCAATGGAGCGCAAACCTAGTTCTCAATCGCCTGGATCACTTTGTCTTCGAGAACCTCAAGTGTCGTGGATACGTGAGATACATGGACGATTTTGTGCTCTATGGACGCAGCAAGGAAGAGTTGCGCGAGTTGCGGGAACGTTTGGTTTTGTACCTTTCCTCTGAGTTGTCGCTCGCAGCCAAGCAACGGGCGATGCAGCTCGGCCGCAGTTCGGACGGCCTGCCCTTCCTCGGCTGGCGACTCTATCCACGCTTGAGACGTGTCCGACCGGAGAGCTTGCGCCGGATTCGGCGTAGGCTTTTGAAGAGCAAAGCGAGAATTGCTCGGGGTGCAAGTGAGGAACACGAAAGCCCGCGCGTCCGGGCTTGTATTGAACACCTGCGGTCGGGAAGTGCCCGGCCGAAGGTGCGGGGGCTCGTCGCCCATCCGCGAACCGTGTGAACCGGGGTGGTGGTTTCAACAACACCGCCAGGAACGCGCGGTCGGCCAACCGCAACAGGAACGAGCCTGGGAACCGTAATAGGAATCTGGGCTTCCGCCCCTCGCGCCAAGGCGCTGACCATGGCAGACCGTGGGACCCGGCATTCGCCCGTCCTATGCAGACCGAAGCTGCGCCCAGACGAATCTCCAGCGTCGAGAACGCTCGGCCAAAACGTTGTCGGAGGTCCTATCGGTTTCCATCGGAGCAGGTAGGACCTCCTCTTTCGTCGAACGATTTGAGCACTTGATACCCAGGGTGTTCTCCGTCTAGCTCTGCCTCCGTAATCCGACTCACTTCGTGCGCATGAATCATGCGGGCGCAAAGTCGAGATAGGGCAACATCAACCCTCCCGCAAAACTCCCATGGTCGCCCAAACTCCGCCTGCCAGACCCTCGAGGTCATACCCGCCTTCTAACATCGCGAGCACTCGTCCTTGCGCGTGCTGATTCGCAATATCCAGGACTAGACCCGCAAGTCGCGCGAACCCTGCATCGGTCACCTGCATGCTTCCAAGCGGGTCGCGCTCGTGCGCATCGAATCCTGCGGAGATCAAAACGAGCTGTGGGCGAAAGGCAGCAGCAGCGGGCAGCAGATGCTCGAGAAAGGCCGCTTCATACTCCTGATCGCCACAACCGGCTGCGAGGGGGACATTGATGGTGAAGCCCTCGCCCGGTCCGCTACCGCGTTCGTCCGCTCGACCTGTGCCGGGATACAAGGGTGATTGATGGCAGTTGAAGACCAACACGTCCGCGCGCTCGTCGAAGATGTGCGCCGTTCCGTTTCCATGGTGCACATCCCAATCGACGATCAGGACGCGTTCGATGTCGTCATGTTGAAGCGCGTGCTCGGCCGCAATCGCGATGTTATTGAAGATGCAATAGCCCATGGCGCGGTCGCGCTCCGCATGGTGTCCGGGGGGCCGAACCCAGGCAAACGCACGCAGGATCTCTCCACTCAAGATCGCATCCACGGCTTCGAGACCAGCGCCTGCGGCGAGCCGCGCCGCTGGGACGGAATGCTCCGCGATGTTCGTGTCCCAATCAAGCGACGCAACCTGGCCTGAAAGGGATTGGATTTTCTGCACGTAATCCGCATCGTGCACGCGCTCGATTTCCGCCCACTCGGCAAGACGGGTCCCGTGCAGCTGGACGCCAGGGAGTGGCTCGGATTGCAGCCTGTCCAACATGCACTTCAGCCGAGCTGGTCGCTCGGGTTGCGCCGCTCCGGCGTCGTGCAAAAGCATGCGTTCGTCGGTGTAGACTCTCATTGATTTCCTTGCCGCCTGCAGTGTTTCGATGGCTGTGCCTCGTGGTCCCCGGACAACGGAGATCATCCCTGTCCGAGCGCTCCCGTCCGAGCACTTAGATAACACTATTTTCGCCGACTGTGACCGACCGGGTACCGGGCGAAGCAAGATTGGACGTCCCTTCGCCCAAGAACGGAGGGGCATTCTGGGCTCAATCGACAACTCGAATCCAAGCCCTGCTGACATGCCAGGACGACTCCAGCGCGAACGCAACCGGTAAAAAAGTAAATTCGCTATTCTGCGTTGGGTTCTCGGTGCTTTGCGCACTGTAGATCACTCCCAGCCCACGCTCGAATTCAGCCCTCCCATGCGTCACACATCCCCCGCCGCACTCCTGGCTCTCGCTCTCTCCCTCACGGCCCTTCAGAGCTGCGGCGATCCAAGTGTGGAACCCGCGAAAAGCGCTGAAATCGCCTCCCCGGCGGATTCTGCGACCAATGAATCTGCTGAGGCCCTGCCAGCGACTCCCGTGGTCACTGAGCTTGCAAATCGGGAAGAGCAGATGGTTCCTGTGAATTCTGCAGCGACGGGCGATCCCGAGGATTCGACCGTGGTTGCCCAAGCTCCTTCGAAGAGCTTCACGCCTCTTGTTCCAATCCACGTGGAGACCGCCGAAACCCGTTGGTACGCAACGGACCAGCAGGCGGCACGGCGGGTGGCACTCGTGATCGGCACGGACAAGGCGAAGCTCGAAAAAGTGGCTCTCAAGGCTGCCAAGCCGGCTGTGAAGGAACTCGCCCGGGTCCTCAACAAGCTGAGGTTCGACGAAGTCATTGCGCTTACAGGCGATCAAGTCAAGAGCGACCTCATCCAAGCAAAGATTGCTGAGATCACCGCCGACATGTCCGCCCCCGGCAATCAACTGCTCGTGGCTTGGATCGGTCACGGATACGTCTCGAATTCTGTGCAGGAATTGGCCACGGCCGAATCTACTTGGCTCGACGGCATCGATGGTGCGCCGGGGCGACTGGGCTCTCCTTTAGCCTACGACGAACTCTTGGGCTGGGTGCATGATAGCCAAGCCAGAGTGCGTGCCGCTGGCGGGGAACTGTCCACCGCCATGTGGATCGACGCCTGCCGCACGGGAACCCAAAGCATCGGGGACAACAGCCTCACGGTGAACGAGAAACTCGCCGATCTTCAAGTTTTCAGTGCGGGTCGCGGGAAAGAAGCATTCGTCAACACGGATTTGAGCATGCCCTACTTCACAGCGGAAGTTTGCAAGCAGCTTGAACACGCCTTTCAACCGCCCGGAGGCCAAGCGGGGCGCAGTCTGGTCGACCTCAAAGCTTGCATGGAACGTGCCAAGGAAAACTCACAAAGCGTTCGAGAGCAAGAGCCCGCATGGGTCGGACGCAACGGCCTCGAGCGCTTCCTGCTCTACGACCCCAACTACCTTTCCCTCACCGTGCGGGTTGTGGACGCGCTCTCTGGCGCACCCATCGAAGAATCGACCTTGACCTTCCAAGGGGAAAAGAAAGCGGGAGCTCTGGCAACATTCGGCGGCCGCATTCCGAGCGAAGAGGGTTACCAACTTAGAGCCCACGCACCGGGCTACTTTGGACGCTCCCAAGTGGTTTGGCTCGAACAGGTCGAAACGGCCATGCGCGATCACCAGGTGCTCGATGTACCGTTGACTCCTGCGTTCATGGCAGTCGAAGGCAGCGTCGATGTCACCGGCCAAAACTCTGACCTCTTGCGCGTCTTCCTCGAAGGTTTGGACGAACCGCTCGCGCCCATCAGCTTGACCGGCGGCGGGCGCTACCGATTGGTCGCGCCCATCAGTGCTGATGTTTGCGATCTCGTGGTGTACGCGGGCAAGAAGGAACTGTTCCGGGAACCGCTCTCCCTCAAGGCTCTCACGGCTCCGCGACGGGTGGACGACTATGATGTGCCCGTCTACGTGCGCGACCCGCTGCGCCTCGACCGGGACTCGACGACCCAGGTCGGCGCAGGAGAAACCGAGTCCAAGATCGGCGATACAACCGTCAAGTTCAACTGGGACAGCCTGCAAGCAACGGACTTCTACACCGGTGGGCGCACCTACGGCGACATTCGCTCGTACACGGATAAGGAAGACTACGAGAACGCTCTCGGTATCCTCGAACGCTTGGGCGACAAGCAAAACGGAGGGTAAGAGCTCCAAAGGGCCTACATAAACCTGCATACCCATCCGCCGAAC
>CALCXM010000101.1 GCA_937905825.1 uncultured bacterium | reverse complement strand
GCGGGCTCAGTCCTTCTGCAATGCTTTGCTCGCCCGCGCGGCTTGCAGTTCCTTTGCGGTCCACATGTGATCGCGGGTTTTCATCTCTTCGATGACCTTGCGTACCTCATCGGCGGTCACCGGATCCGCGCCGTGGCCCCACTCGCGGCGGGCGTAGGTTAGGACGGCGGCCACATCCTCGGGGCTCGAGTCGTACACGGGCATCTCCAAGTTCCAGGTCTGTCCGTCCACTTCGATCTCGCCGTTCAAACCGCCGAGCAGGATGCGAATCGGCGTCGCCTTGTCCTCCATCAGCCAAGGGGAGAAGCGCAGGCTAGGGGCAAGACCGCCGGCACCGCGGCCCGAGCTTTGGTGGCAAGCGGCGCAAATCTCGGTGTAGATCTCGCGTCCTCGGTGGAAGCTCCACTGCTCTTGATCGGTCAAAGCGCGCACGTCGTCTTGCACTGCGTTGGGGCCCCCGGGCCAGGTGATCCACTTCTGAAGTTCGCGCAATGGCTCGCAGGCATTGAACTCGGACTGCCAGCGCAGGCCGATGATCGAGGTCGGTTCCGACGCGAAGGAGATCGGCAAGGACTGACCCTTTCCGCCCTTGGGCCGGCCGGCGAGCAAGCCTTCCACCATGGCGCTGCTGCGCCAACCCATGAAGGGCATGAAGCCCAAGTCCTCGGCCATGGCCGTCTCGACGATCAGGGTCAACAAGCTGTCGAGGGAGCTGTGCCGTTGTTCCCGTGAGATGCAAAGCGCCAGGTCGCGCACCAGTTCCTTGCGCCCGGGCTGCTCCTCGGACCAGCCTGCACGGGAGAAGAGGTCCGCGAGGAACGGCATCTCGCGCTGGCCAAGACCGGAGAGAACGGCAGAACGCATCTCGGCGTCCGCGGCGTCGGCCACCATCCAGTCGGCCATCAGTTGATCCGTCGACGCGGCTTGCGCGTGCCCAAGGGAGAAGAACATCTGCCTCTGCAGGCGGCGCGAGGCGAAGGGTGCGCGAGCCTGAATGGGCTTCAACAAAGCATGATCCCCGGTAGAGAGTTTTTCTTCCGCACAACGCATTGCCGCGCGCACCACGCGTTCGTCCGAGTCCGCCAGGCCCACGAGCAGGACTTCTTGATCCAAGGCTTCCAGCCCTTGCAAGGTCCACAGGGCGTGCATGCGGCCGAGGCCCGTCGCGCCTTCCAAGAGCGCAGCGCGCGTCAGTGCGATGGCGTCCGCATCTTCCGCGCCATCTTGAACGATCAAGCGTTGAGCCGTCAGACGCCACCAACCATTGGGGTGGTGCAAGGCGGCGGCCAATTCGGTCCAGGAGGCCTCACTCAACTTCGGCGCCGCGAACGATTCCATGGGCGAGCTCTTCACCCGCCAAATGCGTCCCATGCCCACGGGCGAAGCCAATCCGCGCTCCTCCACTTGAGCGCGCAACCAAGAGGTGACGAACAGTCGGTGTTGGATCAAACCCCGGTACATGTCGACCACATACATGGCGCCGTCCGGGCCGTCGTAGATGTTGACGGGACGAAAGCGCTCATCGGTCGAGCTCAAGAATTCGCGGCCCCCGTACACGTTGCGAGCCTCGAAACGC
Source organism: uncultured bacterium (assembly GCA_937905825.1). Classification (GTDB taxonomy): domain Bacteria; phylum Planctomycetota; class UBA1135; order UBA1135; genus JABACD01. The sequence goes on along the minus strand of CALCXM010000101.1, from coordinate 23,182 downwards.
AGCCCGTCCGTGTCGTGCATGCTGAAGCGCTTCACCAAGTTGCCACAGGGCTCCGCGATGAACGCGTTGCCGTGAAACTCCGGCGGGAAGGCCCCGCCCAAATAGATCAGCGGCCCGCAAGCTCCCGTGAAATTCGCCAGAGTGAAGTCGTCCCGCAGGATCGGCCCCTGGTACCCGCGGTTGACCCCGGGAGTCATGCGAGCGGGCCACACCACTTGTTCCTTCGCCACCCGAACGTTCATGCCGCTCGCCGTGCCGTAGTTGGAGTTGCGCACGGCGTAGTGCGAGGAAAACGTGTCCCCGCGCAAGCCATCGGAGTTGGTGTTGAAGTAGGCGCGTCCCTCCTCGTCCAAGCTGATGCCCCATTGGCCGCCGCCGCTGGTGCGTTCGGTGATCCAACCCTCCTGCGTTTCCTTGAAGCGCAGGTTGTAGTTGGAGCACTGGATCCAGTTGTCGAATGTCCAACGCAAACCGTTGATGGCGTGCTCGGGACTGTGAATGCCGGGTAAGCCCGTGGCGATCACGTCCTTCGTATCCGCCACGCCATCTCCGTCCGTGTCCCGGTGGTAAGCGAGTTCCGGGGGAGTGATGACCAGCGCGCCCTCGCGATAGGGCAAGACCGCCCGCGGCAACACCAGCCCGTCCAGGAACGTCGAGCGGCTGTCCATTTTGCCGTCCCCGTCGCTGTCTTCGAGCACCGCGATGCGCCCGATCGGTTGCGTCTCACCTTCCCCATCCACGTTCGGCATGTAGGCGATCATCTCCGCCACCCAAATGCGCCCGTCCTCATCAAAGGCCATGCAAACCGGATCGGAGACCAGCGGTTCACTCGCCACGATCTCCATCTCAAACCCGGGAGCCAAGCGAAAGCTCTTCATGGCCTCTTCAACGCTCAGGACCGGCGCCGCAGGGATCTTCAGATCAAAGGGCAGGGGGGGCTGTTCCTCCCCCTTGTGATCGCCGTTTTGGCTATGAGCTAGACCACTGCAAAGGAGGCCAAAGAACAGGGAGGCGGGCACGGAGAAGGGGGGGGGGCTGTTCGCATCGATCAAGGGGCGCAAGAAACGGGACTCGCAGGCTAACAGTTGATCGAAGCGAAGGAGAGCCAATCTCCTGTCGATCTGTCGCCCTTGCGCGCTTGGGTGTAGACTTGGACCAACACTCCTATGAAGAACCACACCCCCCTGCTGCTCTTGGCCCTCGCGGGCTTCGCTTTCTCCAATCCAACTGTGGTGTACGCGCCCGATGTGGTGCTCCGGGTCGCTCAGGACGAGACGCCTCAGGATCCTGCGGTGAAGAGTGATGTGGTGCAGGGTACGGCCACGGGCCGTGTCGTTTTTGAGGGCAGTTTGCCACCGAAGAAGGACCTCACGATCCCCGAAGCGGCGGCCAAGGGTTGCACCAGCGATGGCTCGAAGGTTTCGGCACAGAACATGCAGCTGATGATTCACGAGGATCGCGGCATTGCCAACGTGCTCGTGACCATCGAGGTCGAAGGGCAGAAGCTGCGGGTTCCCAAGGAGCCTGTGGTGCTCGATCAGATCCAGTGTCGCTTCGATCAGCACGTGGTCGTGGTTCTCGCCGGGACCACCATCTCCTTCCGCAACTCGGACGCGGTGCCGCACAACGTGCACACCTTCTCGCGGAAAAACAAACCGTTCAACCGCACCTTGCCGGGGCACTCTTCCTACGAAGCGGTGATGGAGCGCGCGGAGTCGATTCAGATCTCCTGCGACTTCCACTCGTGGATGCGTTCCTACCTGTGCGTGGTGGACACGAACTTCTACGCCTTGACGGATGCGCACGGCGCCTTCTCCATTCCCGGCTTGCCGCCGGGGGAGTACACGGCCAAGCTCTGGCATGAGAAGCTGGGACGCTCCTCGGTCGCACTCGCGGTGGCCGCGGACGGAACCTGCAAGCCGCTGGAAGTCAAGCTGGCGGCCAAGCAGAGTCGCCGCAGCAAGTAGACGGATCGAACCCGTTAGGGCTCGACCCGCATGTCTGTCGACTACTGGCAGGCGTGGTCCCTGGGGCGCACACCTTTTGTGTAGGTTCCAAAACCAAAGGGAGTCGGCTTGTACTCGCCGACGATGTCGACTCTAGAGTCTGCCTTGATCTGACTCTCAATGCCGATGCCCCAGTAGCAGGCGTTGACGAACAGTCGGCGCACGTCCTCGTTCAGGCAGTCCGTCGAGGAGCCAATGGTGGAGCAGACGACCCGTTGGGTGCGCCCGTTTTCGCCAAGGATCTCGCGGGCCCAAGCGATGGGCATCATGGGCTCGTTCTTGGCGCCGGCGACTGGCGCGCTATCGGGCGCCATGCCGCTCAGCACTTGGCCCCGCAGCAAGACGCGCGCATCCGCGGGCAAGTCGCGTACAGCGTACACGTCGGTCGGGCCCCAAACGTCGTCGACACCGAGCAGGATCGGGTGCATGGCGTTGGCCGCTTCTAACAGACCGCGGGTGCTTTCCTGGCCGTGGTGGCCGTGGTGCGCAACCCAGGTCTCCCCGAGGATTTGACGACCAAAGCCGCCGTCCCAGGTGCTGCTTCTCCAGTGGTACTTGGCGTAGGGGCTCTGCTCGTTGCGTGAGTAGGAGAAGGCGTGCGTGGCCGTGCGAATGCCGAGCATGGGCTTGCCCGCTTCGACGTAGTTCACGAAGTGGGCCATGTCCTCATCGGGCAACTCGCGGAAGCGCAAGAAACTGATCACCATGTCCGCGTCATCCAAGGCTTCGAGGCCGGGGATGTAAGTTTGCTCCTCGGGGTTGATCAGGCCGCTCTTCGCGTCTTGCGAGAAGAGCACCGTGCAGCGGAATCCGTGGTGTTCTGAGAGCACCCGGGCCAACATGGGCAGGGCTTCCTCAGAGCGGTACTCCTCGTCCCCGGCGATCAGCACGATGTGCTTGCCTTGACCAGGTCCGGCGCCGCCCTCGAAGACAATCCAGGGATCGTCGGGGGTTGAGGCCACCTTCGAGCTGGCTTCCAGCACGCCGGCGTCCGCGCGAACTCCTTCAGGCTCGGTGAGGTAGCTCAAGAGGTCGCGGATTTCTTTCTTCGTAAAGGTGACCAGCAAACCCGTCGGCATGGGGGAGAGCCCCGTGTCGAAGCGTTCGATGATTTCGTCCTTCGCCAAGGTGATCAAGCTGCTGGGGTCGAGCAGGGACTGCAGGATCTCCAAATGGGTGTCGGTTTCTTCCACGACCCGTCCGATCACGTCTTGTTGCTGCAAGACTTCGTAGATGAAGAACTGATAGTCCTCCAAGATCTCCTTGGATGGATCCAGCACGTGCTGCAAGAGTTGTCCGGGCTCGTACTTCTTGCTGACTTCCGCCAGGTCGGGGCCCGCCCATTGCCAGTCGCAGCCGACCGCGTGACAGTTGACGCAACCGGCTTGGGTGAAGACTTCGCGACCTGCGGCGGGGGAGGCGGACGCCATGGATTCCTTGGCGAGGATCGACTGCAAGTCTTCGAAGGTCCAGTCTTGCACGAACTGCCGCGCGGCCACGTCGGGGGTGACCGTTTCGCGCCGGGCGAGTTCGGTCTTGGCCGTTCCGGCGGGAACGACGTGCATGATGCCGTTCATCACGCGCCAGTGACCGGGGTAGGTGCACACGTAGGGGTGTTCGCCCGGTTCGCTTGGGGCCGTGAAGGTCAAGCTGATCGTCTTCCCGGGAAGCACCATCTCCGTGGACCACAGGACCGCGGGGCTATTGGGAACGTAGGGCGTGCCGCTGGCCGCGCCCGTTCCGCCGAGCGCTTCCGCCGCCTTGCCGATTTGTTCCATGGCGCCGGGGATCGTGATCACCAGGTTGTGGGGCATGGAGTCGTTGTTGCGGAAATCAATCGTCACCGGCCGTCCCGCTTCGACCCAGAACTCGCCGAGGTCGTAGAGCATTTGGTGCGGCAGCGTCGCGAGGGCGATGCGCGTTCCGCTCAGACCGTCCAGTTCCCGGGTGCGTTCGCTGCGGGCGGGTTCGGGCAGTTGGGTGGAGAGCAGCTTGCAGTGGGCGAGCTTCTCATCCATGAACGCGGTGGTGCGCTCTTGCAGGGGCAGGTCCGAGGCCAGCGGCAGGAGCAAGGCCAGCACGGCCTGCAATTGCGCGGGGTCCACGCTGCCGGGCTCGACACTGCTCATCAAGTTCAGGGTGGCGGCCCAGGGGGCTCCCGCCGTGAGCAGGGCAGCGACGTCCGCGAGTCGCGTTCCTTTCAAATCGGGAACGCTCGCCATGGACTGAATGGCGGCTTCTTGCAGTCGAGTTCCGACTCCGGTGCCCAGGGCCTTCGCTGGAATCTGCTGCTCCGCGAAGCCAGGGCCACTCCAGCTGACGGCCAAGGACTCCGCTCCGCCGCTATCGAAGAAGGTGACGAGGATCGGGTGGGATCCCGCGGAGAGCTCGATGCTCCCCGACTTCTTCACGGTTCCATGGGGGCCGTCGTTGTCGACCACACAGCGTTCGCCGATGTAGAGGCGGGAACCGTCGTCAGAGCTCGTGCTGAAGGTGTACTTGCCGGTTTCGGGAACGAACAGCATGCCACGGAAGGCCATGCCAAAGGCAGCGCTCTCCAGAGCCGGTGCAAGATCGATGCGGAAGCTGTCCGCCCAAAGCTCTTCCTGAGCCGTGATTCCTGCGAGGGTTTCACGGCGTGCGTCGGGCGGGGGCGGCAGGTAGAAGGAGACTTCCAAGCCAGTTCCCGGCGCGGCCATGGCGGCTCCGCTGAGCGGCTTGAACATCAAGTGGTGCAGGACCTCCTGGAACTCCACGCGCAAGTCCGCGGGCTCGATCAAGGGGATCGCGTTCAGCAGCCCCAGCAGTCGTTTGGGGTCTTCGCCGGCGCTCCTACGAGCCGCCTTCGAGGAGCCGTCCTGCTCGACGAGCAGTGCGTACCCGGTGGATGCTGAAGTGCTGCGCTCCGAGTTCTCCGCAAGTCGCAGCAACAGGCCGCGCCCGGGGCCTTGGCCTTCCGCACGCAGTGTTCGTACAAGGGCGGTGAGGTCCGCGAAGACCTCCGCCACTTGCGCGCCGCCAGCGGTGTCCAGTTTCTGCATGGCGGCAAGGACCGTCTCTCCGATGGACTTGGCCTCGAGCTCGGCCAGTTGCCTGGCCGCTTCCAGGCGTGCTTCAGCGGGAATCCCCGGGCGCGTCAGAAGAGCCTGACAGACCTTCGGAATGCGCGGCAAATGCAGCAGGTCCTCGGACCCGACTCGCGTCAACAGGAACTCAACTCCCGCGGGGTTGCTTTCGGCGATCGGCTGGCCGGCGCGCAGGGCTGCCTTCCAGTCCTGCTCGAGGGCGCGCATGGTTTCGATGAGCGCGTAGTTGAGGAACTTGTCCGTGGGCTGTTGCAACACATCGAGGGCCGCGTCGGCAGCCTTGGCACCGCGGAAGAAGCTCGCGGCCACCACCGCCTCCAAGCGAACCCGTGGGTGGGAGTCTGCGGCGCTCTGTGCGATGCGCTCGATGGCATCGGGCAAGAGTTTGCGACCATAACGCACGACGCGCGTGGCCGCCGCCCGTGCGCGGTAGTCCTCCGATTGCGAGACACGGTTCAGCAGATCCGTGTCCATGCGGTTGTGCTGTTGCAGCAGCCAGAGCCCTTCCAGCAAGTGGTGATCGTGATCTGGATGCGCTGAATCCAAGCCCTTGACCCACTGGGTCACGGCTGCCTGGACCTCATCCGAGTCGTGCGCACTCAACTCGATGCGAGCCCGGTAGCGCACGCGGTACTCCGGGGACTTCAAGAGCTCCAAGAGGTTCGTGGTGGGCTCGCCTTCGATCGCAACCGGATCCAAGAGAGCGCGTCCCTTGGCGGTCACCCGATACACCCGGCCGTGGCGCGCGTCGCGGCTTGGGTCGCGCAGGTGGTGCTGCAGGTGTCCGATCAAGGCGTTGTGCCAGTCGAGGAAATACACGGCGCCGTCCGGCCCGACTTCGATGTCCACGGGCCGGAAGTTCATCTCCGGACTCTCCACCAGGGGCTCCTGCTCCTCCGCTCCAAAGCCGGACGAATCCTCCTTCATCTCGTAGTTGAAGATTCCGCGGAAGCCGATCACGTTGGCGATCAGGTAGTTGCTCTGGTACTCCTCGGGGAAGTGGCGGCTCGAGAGGATCTCGGTTCCACCCGCGGGGCGACTGCGCTGCGGGAAGAAGGCGAAGTACGGGGAGTGCTTCAGGGGTTGCGGCAGGAAGCCGGAGAAGGGCAACGAGTAGTAATTCACGTTGCCAGTACCGTCGGTCATGAAGTCCTGACCCCAACGGTCGAAGACGTGGCCGTGGGGGTTGGCGTAGTTGTAGGGGATGTAGCGTTCCACTTCCCAAGTGCGCGGATGGAAGCGCCAAACGCAGCCGTTGCGATTGCGAATCGGTCCGTAGATGCTCTCCACCTGGGACATATGGAAGGTGCCCTCTTGGAAGTAGATCGCGCCATCTGGGCCCAGCACGAAGCTGTTGGCGCCGTGGTGCGTGTCCGCAGAGCTGAGTCCGTGCAGCAGAATCTCGCGTTCGTCGTAGTGATCGTCGCCATCCGTGTCCCGCAGGAACAGCAGGTTGGGGGCGTTGGCCACGAGCACGCCACCGTTCCAAAACTCGAAGCCCGTGGGGTTGTGCAAGTCGTCCGCGAAGATCGTGCGTTTGTCCGCTTGCCCGTTTCCGTCGGTGTCCTCGAGGATGATGAGCTTGTCGTTCATCGGCTGCCCGGGGATCCAGTGCGGGTAGGTCTGCCAGGTGGCGACCCACAATCGACCGCGAGTGTCGAAGGCCATCTGCACCGGGTTGATCAACTCGGGGAACTGCAGCTCATCGGCGAAGAGTTCGACCTGCAGACCCTTGGCTGCTTGGATTTGCTTCAAACTGTCGCGCGGCTCGAAGTACAGGTGCTCGCCATTTTGCGTATCGCCACGCTTGTTGGTTTGGACGGGCATCAAAGGCAAGACGCCCGAGAGGTCCTGTTCGTACACGCGGCCATTGGCGAGATCCCAGATCTCGCGGTCCCCTTCGGCCACCAATCCGTCGATGTGGTCGAGTTCGCGCTGCAGGACGTCAAAGTTGGAGTAGGGCACTCCATCAACACTCCCGGGGTAGACCATGCGTGAGCGCGCGCCGTAGACGTTGTAGCCGTCCGTCGCTTGGTAGCGGTTGAACCACTTGAGGTTCTTCCTGCGGATTGCTTCGAGCAGACTCGGCTCCTCGGCGCGCGGTTGCGCGGCGCCAAACAGCTCGGTTTCAATCACTTGAGCGAGGGCGCGATTGCCCGCGTTGTTCAGGTGGATGCCATTGATTGTTAGGGGCGCCACTTCCGCGGCGTACTGCGCTTGCATGCCCGCGAAGACATCCACGAAGCGCACTCCCTTGGATTTTGCGACCTCTGCGGCAGCCGCGTTGTAGGAAGCGATGCGCTGGTTGGCTGCTCGAGGGTTGGGGATGTTGGCGTCTCCCAGGTCCTCCTCCGGAATCGACGAGAAGATCAGTAGTTCTGGAGCTGCATGGCCGTCGTAGCGCTCGGCTAGGACGTGATCGATGAAGCTCGCCAGGTCGGCACGGTATCTATCGAGTCCCGCCTCTCCCTCGAAGGACTCGTTGTAGCCAAAGAAGGCCAGGATCACGTTTGCTTTGCAGTGTTGCAGGAACCGGTCCCAGGGGACGAAGCGCTCGTGGCGCAATTCCATCTCCATCCCATCCGCGGAGAACTTGCCGAAGTTGTGGGTGCGTTGATGAACCGAGAGGGCGTCTCCACCGAAGCCGAGGTTGCGAACCGAGAGTTCGGAGTCCTTGAAACGCTGCTGGAGTCGCCACTCGAGCCACCCGTGATTCTGCATGCGCTCGGCGAGCACTCCACCCAACAGGCAAATCGAATCACCACGTTTGAGTTCCAGGGGCGCTGGCTCACGGCTTTGCTGGGTTGGGGCGGCCAGGGGGGGGCTGGCGATTCCCAGGGGGGCAAGGAAAAGGAGGGAGAGAGACAGCCGGAGGGGGAGCAGGCGCATCAGGGATCCTGGGGGAGAATCTAAGGAAAAGAGGAGGCGCGGCCAGCATACCAAGCTTGGCGAAAGTCCCGCAGCACTTCGCTGGAGCGCTTGCAGCAAAGTGTTCCGGTTGGCCATGCTGTATGCTGCCCAGCCCGATTCGTCCTCCCTCGACCCCCCAAAGCGCCGTGATCGTTCCCCGCACTTCCCGTTCCGAAATCATCAGCAAGCTCCACGCGAAGCGCGACGGCCAGGACCCGATCTGGATCGCCAGCGCCGGCAGCGGCCTGGTCGCCAAGTTGCTCGAATCCGCAGGCGTGGACTGCATCAACACCTTTTCCGGTGCGCGCTTGCGCGCCAACGGGATGGGCACTATGGCGATGCTCTGGCCGATCCTGGACTCGAACCAGCAGACCTTGAACTACACAGGTGAGGACATCATGCCGGCCCTCAAGGGCGACGCGTTCGTCTGCGCTTGCATGAACGCCAACGATCCCTTGAAGGACATGGTGCGCGTGATCGAAGAGTTGAAGTCCATGGGGGTGGTTTCCGTTTCCAACATTGGGCCTTCGATCAGCTACGTGGACAAGGATAGCCAGATCTACTCGGTGCTCAACAAGAGCGGCATCACCTTCCAAAACGAGGTGGACTTTCTGCGCGTGGCCAAGGAGATGGACATGGTCACGATCGGATTGGCTTTCGACCAGGAGGACAGCGAACACCTGGTGCGCGAAGCTCAACCGGACATCTTCTGCTTTCACGCGGGCACCACGAAGGGCGGCTTGACCGGTTACGATTCCGGTGAGTCCATCGAAGGCACCGCCGAACGCACGGAGTTAGCCAACAAAGCCCTGCGCGCGCTCTCTAGCGACGTTCTGCTGGTGGCCCACGGGGCCGCCATGGAAACCCCCGAGGAAGCTCAGTACATCCTCAATCACACGACCTGCGACGGCTTTTGGACCGGGTCCTCCACGGAGCGCCTGCCCATCGAACGGGCTGTCAGCCAAACCGCCGCAGAGTTCGCCGCCTTGACCTTGCCCAAATCCTGATCATGACGAAAACCATCGCCATCCTCGCGACCCTCGACACCAAAGGGGCCGAAGCACAGTTCTTAAGGGAGCAATTGGAGCACCACGGTTGCCGCGCCTTGGTCATGGACATGGGGGTCATCGGGGAACCGGAGGCGCAGGCGGACTTGACTCGCGAGGCCTTGGCGCAGGCCGGCGGTTCGACCCTCAAAGAGTTGCTCGCGGGTCCCACCCGAGAGGTCGCAGCGCCCGTCATGGTGCGCGGTACGATCGCTCTCATGAAAGAGAAATTCGCGGCAGGGGAAGTGCACGGAGTGCTGGGAGTCGGCGGACTGCAGGGCACCGCTGCTTGCACCGAAGTGATGCGCAGCATGCCTTACGGATTCCCCAAGGTGATGGTCTCGACGACGGCCTCCGGGGATGTGGGGCCCTACGTGGGCACGAAGGACATCACCATGATGTTCTCCGTCGGAGACATCTTGGGCCTGAACCGCGTGACGCGACGCATCCTTGCGAATGCTGCCGGCGCGGTGCGCGGCATGGCGGAGGTCGAGGTTCCCATGCCCGACGAGAGTGGCGACAAGCCCCTGATCGGCATGACCAATCTCGGCGTATTGACACGCGGCGCGATGCACGCCTTGAAGGTCTTTGAAGAGCACGGCTACGAGGTCATCGTCTTTCACGCCATCGGTTCCGGTGGACGCGCCATGGAGCAAATGATGGAGGAGGGCGTGATCGGCGCGGTCTTCGACTATGCCATGGGCGAGATCTCGGACGACGTGTTCGGGGAACTGCGTGCCGGTGGGCCCAAGCGCTTGACCGTGGCGGGTTCTTTGGGCTTGCCCCAATTGCTGTGTCCTGGGGGTTCGGAGCACTTGGGGATCTTGGTCGAGCCCAACCAAGTTCCGGAGCGTTGGAAGGACCACACCTACGTGTTCCACAACCCGGTGGTGTTTGTTCCGCGCTTGAACAGCGAGGAGTTTGTCTCCGTGGCGGAAGACATCGGTCGGCGCTTGCAAAGCACCACGGGCAAGGCGGTCATGATGTTGCCGACGGACGGAACGGGCAGCTACGCCGCACCAGGTGGACCCTTGCGGGATGTAGCCAGCGACGCGGCGTTCTTTGCGGCGCTCAAGAAGTCTCTACCCGCCTGCATCGAGGTGGTGGAGTGCGAAACCCACGCGGAGGACCCGGAGTTTGTGCGGGCTTGCGTGGAGCGCTTGATTTCGATGCTCTAAGGCGTCAGGTCCCGGTGCATGAGGACGACGGGCTCCCTGCTTTGGGTCGCGAAGCTTTCACTCGAAAGCCGCTAGGACAGAATCACAGGCTGCGCAACGGAGACTCTCCTTGCGCAGCCTCTTGCGTTCAATGCATACCGCGGGCGACCTTGCCGGGTCCAAGGATCGGCTTGCCTGTTTTCTTGCTGATGGACACTTGTGCAGCCCGGTCGTCGAGCCACGTTTGCATAGCGTCAGCCATCAGCATGACCCTGCCGGGAATCTGTTGCGCTTGATCCTGTTGCTCCCCGAGATCCGTGGAGAGGTCGTACAGCTCAAAGTTGCGCCGTGCGTGCCACCAGATCAGCTTCCAATCGCCATCGCGGATCGCCGTGAAGGGTTCAATCCCCGGACCGCTCGCGCCCCATTGATGGGGTTGATGCCAACCGAGAACGCGACCGGGGAAAGTGTCCCGGGTGCCCTGCAAGAGCGGAGTGAGGTCCACGCCATCGATTGTGGTCGGAGGCAAGGGGGGAACCTCTGCGCCCGCCGCAGCCAGCAACGTGCTGAACAAGTCCGCACTGATGATCGGCGTCGACACTCTCGTACCGGCCTGCGCCGTGCCGGGCCAACGGACGATCGTGGGTACGCGCAGGCCGCCTTCGTAAGCGGATCCCTTGCCACTGCGCAGGGGCTCGTTGTGCCTGTGCTTCTCGCCCCCGCGCGCCAAGGCGGAGAGCCCGCCATTGTCGGAGGCGAAGCAGATGACGGTGTTGTCTGCGACCCCCAAACGCTCTAGCTCGTCCAGCAAGCGGCCCAAAGCAAGGTCATAGCTCTCCACCAAAGTGGCGTAGGCAGCTTCCCGTTCATCGAGGTCCGGGTAGTGCTCCAGCAGCTTCTGATTGGCCATGATCGGCGTGTGCACGGCGTAGGTGCAGAAGTTGAGGAAGAAGGGCTTGCCGTTTTTTTTCGCAGCTCCAATCGCAGGCAGGGTCTCCTCGATCAAGGCCTCCGTCAGGAAGATGTCTTGCCCGTGATGCTTCGCGAGGCCGGGCACATCCCAAACCGTCGGCTTCCCATTCGGATCGCCTTGACGTCCAGCGGCACTGAAGTTGTGCAGCCCGTAGTAGCTGGCCGGGGCTCCGCTGGCGTGGCCCGCGATGTTCACGTCAAAGCCGATGTCTCGCGGGTCCGCTGCAAACGTGTCGTGGGCCCCCAAGTGGGCCTTGCCCACGTGAATCGTCTGATATCCCGCTTGCTTGAGCAAAGCGGGCAACAGGACTTGGTTCTCATTCAGGCCATTCATCTGCCAGGGTGGCGCTTGAAGAGTCGGATGCTCGGTGGAGGTATCCACATCCTTGTTCAAGGTCCAGTAGGTGATGTGCGTGCGCGCCGGATCTTGGCCCGTCATGATGCTCGTGCGCGTCGGTGTGCAAACCGGCGCTGCTGCATAGGCGTTCGTGAACGTGACCCCTTCGCGTGCGAGTCGTTCGACGTTGGGCGTTCGGTAGCGCTGGTTGAAGGGAGTTGGGGCGCTGGCGAGGGGCACACTGAGGTCTTGCCAGCCCAGATCATCCACCAAGAAAAGCACCAGGTTCGGAGGTTGAGTGCCGCTCGCTGCGACGGGCGCAGCTTCATCGAGCGCGCATCCAAAGAGCCCAGCGAAGAGTAGAAACCCAAGTCGATGTTGTCCCATGACTCCCAGCCTACGTGTCCCAGGTCGAAATTGCTCAGGGAGTTGAGCTCCGAAGGGAGCGGGCGCTGCTGAGATCTTGGTGCTGCCAGGGGCCCGCGTCGCAGAATGTGATCCGTGAGCGACCGATGCTCGCCCCCTACGGACGCTTCTTCTGGCTCCCGTGGGGAATAGTGCTGGACGCTCAGCGCTAGAGTGCCCAGCGCGCCCCGCGCCCTCCGAGCAACTCCCTGCTTCTCTTCTATCCTCCATCATTCATGAAAGCTCCCGCCCTCCTGCTCTGTGCACCACTGCTCGCTGGATTCGTTCTGACTTCGGTCTGCAGTGCGTTCCCCGCACGACCCGCCGCAATCCTCCAAGAAGGATTCGCGGGGACTTGGCAAGGTGAATTCTCGGCTCCCTTTGATCCGCAACCGCTCACTGTCCGCATCGGCTTGGAGCAGGTGCAGGACGGAAGTTGGCGCGGCGGATTCGACGCGGACATGCTTGGTCCGGCTTTGCTGCGCGGGCCTGCCGCCGCAGAGGGACTGGCCCTCGAGTGCGACTTCGGCGGCAGCGTGTCTGAACTGTCCTTGAGCCGGGGCAAGTCCGGGGACGACTCGGATTCCGAGAACAAGCTCCACGCTCGGCTTACTTACCAGGGCCTGCCGATTGCCTTGGAGCTGACGCGCACGGCGGCTGATTGGATTGACGCCTTGCACTTCGAGGTGGAACTGCCTGATGAAGTTCCGACCCAGGTTGTGCTCGCTGGCCTGGACGAAGGTTGGTTGCTGCCGATTCAGCGCGAGGTCGCGGAGGCCATGACGGAGCAGGGATTGGTGGGTTTGGCTCTCGCCGTGGCTGTGGACAGGGAGCTCTTCGACGCCCGTTCCTGGGGCTGGAGCGACGTGAGCGGGGAGCTTCCCGTTGGCGGCGAAACCCTCTTTCGCTGGGGATCCGTTTCGAAGGTCGTGACCGGGATCGTGGCCGGCAAGTTGGCTCTAGAGGGCAAGCTCGATCTCGATGCGGACGTCCGCGAGTTGGTCCCGGAGTTTCCCAAGAAGCCCTTTGTCGTCACGACACGCCAACTGCTGGGCCATTTGGGTGGCATCGTCCACTACCAACACATGCCCGTGGTGACACGGGTGGATTACGGCGTCGAGTTCCCCTTTCGAGATGCGGTGCGCGCGATCGACATGTTCCGTTCGGCTCCATTGATTCATGCTCCGGGCAGCACGTTCTCCTACAGCACCCATGGATTCGTTCTGGCGGGGGCCGCGCTTGAACGTTCCTCGGAGCTCGGCTTTCAAGGGGAAGTGCGGCGCTTGGTGAGTGAGCCACTCCAACTGACCACCTTGGAAATGGATGACCCCGGGGCCCCCCGCAAGCAACGCACGAAAGGCTATCGCCGCACCGCGGATGGCCGGGTGTTCGAGTCCGGGGATTCCAACGTGGCCTGGAAGCTCGCCGCTGGCGGCTTTCAGTCGACGGTTTCGGACATGGCCCGCTTTGGCGGAGCTCTCAGTGACGAGCACTTTGTTGACGAAGCCCTGCAGAACCTGCTCTTCGTGTCCCAGCAGACTGCGGCGGGGCGCAGCACGGGCTATAGCCTGGGGCTCAGCGTTTCCGAAGGGGCTGGCCGCTTGTTCGTCTCCCACGGTGGGGCCCAGCGTCGCACGCGCACGCACTTGCTTGTCGCCCCGCGCGAAGGCCTGGCGGTCGCGCTGATGTGCAACACGGAGAGCGCCAATCTGCAGGAGCTGGCGACAGACATCATGCGCGTGCTTTTGGACGAGCAGTAACTCCCCGTCGACGGGGTACCGGGCGCTGGGCCAACCGGGGGAATTCCCCCGGTGCAGGATAGGGTTCGGGGGCCCTGGGCTGTAGGCTTCCAGGCCAGCCAGGAGGCCCCATGGAAGTCATCGTCGCAAAGAACGCAGAGGAGCTCGGCTCGATCGTTGCCAACGTCATCGTCCAGTTGCTGGGACGCATGGAGAGGCCAACCCTCGGGCTCGCCACTGGGTCGAGTCCCCAGCCGGTCTACGATGAGCTAGTGCGTCGTCATCGCGCAGGTGCGATCTCCTTCGCCAACACCACCGCGTGTCTCTTGGACGAGTACTTGGATCTGCCGCCCGAACACCCGCAGCTCTATCGGACCTTCATCCGCCGGGTCTTCGTGGACCAGATCGATCTGCCCCTCGAGCAGCTGCTGGGCCCAGATGTGTCCGGCAACCAACCGGAGACTTGTTCGGCCCGCTACGAAGCGGCCCTCAAGGGCGCCGGTGGCGTGGATCTGCAGGTGCTCGGTATCGGCTCCGACGGGCACATTGGTTTCAATGAACCTTCTTCTTCCTTGGCCTCACGCACGCGCGTGAAGACCTTGACCCGACAAACCCGGGAAGACAATGCGCGCTTCTTCGGGGGCGAGGTGGACGCCGTTCCCAAGCACGCGGTGACCCAGGGAATCGGAACGATCCTCGAGGCGCGCCATCTCGTGCTGGTGGCGCGCGGAGCTGGCAAGGCCAAAGCCATTGCTCAGGCGATCGAAGGACCCTTGACGGCCATGGTGCCGGCCTCCGCCCTGCAGTTGCACCCGCACGCCACCGTCGTGATCGATCCGGAAGCGGCGTCCGGATTGCAGTTGCTCGACTACTACGAGCAAGCCTTTCGAGGCAAGCCCCCTTGGGAGCCGATCTAGCCTGCTCTATTCATGAGTCCATTCGGCAATAGCCCCAAACCACTCGGCTTCGCCTCGTTCTCGCTATCTGGCGGCACTTTGCAAATCCTGGCGTCCAGGGCGACCAACAAGGTCGCCTGTGGGGCCAGGCTTCGCAAAGCACCGCCAGAGAGCGAGTTGGGACTATTGCCAAATCGACTCATGAATAGAGCAGGCTAGCTCGTCGTCCAAACGCCCGCTATTCCCGGCACGAACATGCCCCGAACGCGCGCAGCTCATGCGGCTGTTTTGGATTCCCCATAGGCCGACGCCGAGCAAGGCAGGCAGCGCGCAATCCGCTCGAGCGGAGGTTGAGCCCGTGCTCAAAGCCAACCCATTTCAGCTGCCCGGGAACAGCGTGAAAGGTTGGGCCGATTTATCCGCCAAGTGGTGATCGTCTCCAACCGTGGTACTGTAATCCCATGCAAGCCTTTGACCGATTGGACCTCTCCGACTATGTCCTTGATGAGTCGATCACGCGACGCCTGACCAGTCCCGCCCTGGTGATCGATATGGCAAAGGTGCGTGCCAACATCCGACGCGTGCTCGAGTGCGTGGGGGGCCCGGACAGTTGGCGACCTCACGTGAAGACCACCAAGTCGCCCAGGATCTGGTGCGAATTAGTGGATCGTGGAGTTCGCCAGTTCAAGTGCGCGACCGCCCGCGAGGCCAGAGCCTTGGCCGAGACCATGCGCGCCAGCGATCCCCGGGGCGGCGATGTGCTTTTGGCGCATCCGGCCATAGGTCCGACCTTGGAGCGCCTGGGGGGCTTGGCCGTGGATTTCCCGGAGACGCGTTTCTCTGTGATCAGTGAAGACCCTGAGCACGTTGAGGAGGTGTCGGAAGCCGTGGGCATCTTCGTCGACGTAGACTTCGGCTACCTGCGCACGGGCCTGAATGTTCGCGACCACGACCGAGTGCTGGAGGTCGCCAAAGCCGCCGGAGCGCGCTTCCGCGGAGTTCACTACTACGAAGGCCAGCACACGGAATTGGACCGGGACGATCGACAAGCCGCCGCCTTTGCGGGCTATCGGGAGGTCATGGACCTGTTGCAACGTCTCGAGGCCGCTGGAGTTCCCGCCCGGGAGTTGATCACGAGCGGCACACCTGGCTTTCTTTGCGCCCTCGCCTTTCCGGGCTTCAAGGACCTCGCGATGACCAAGCACCGCGTCTCCCCGGGGACCGTCGTCTTCCACGACTGGCGCGCAGAGTCACAGATTCCTGAACTCGGGTTGCAACCCGCCGCGGTGGTCTTCACGCGGGTCATCAGTCACCCAGGAACGGATCGCTTCACCTGCGACGCCGGCTCGAAGTCGATCGCTGCGGAAGCGGGTCACCCCTGCGCCTACGTCATCGGTTCGAGCCAGTACGAGGCCCAGGTTCCGAGTGAGGAGCACCTACCGATGGTTGTGACCAGTGGGCCCGTGCCTGCGCGCGGCACGCAGCTCTACCTCGTCGCCAAGCACATTTGTCCTACGGTGAACCTGGCAGAGGAAGCGGTGCTGATGGACGGCAAAGAACTGCTGGGGCTCTTGCCGATCAGTGCGCGCGCTCACGACACGCTCGTGCCGGAAGGCGCAAGCAGCTTCAGATCTTGAGCTCCGGCACCCTCTAAACCAGAGGCCCATCCGGACCGAGCAAGCTCTCGAAGCAAGTGGTGAGTTGTGCCGCGCTGAGCCCGTCCTTGGCCAGGAAATGCGACACATTGGCCGCGAGCGATGGCGGGGGAAGGGTGTCGAGATCGGCTCCGGTCAATAGCACTGCCGGAGCGTCCTGGCCCTCGCCGCGCAGGCGCTCGAGCACGTCGAAGCCGTTCCATTGGCCCATGTGGTAGTCCGTCAAGATCAAGTCAACGGTTTGCTTGGTCAGGGTCTCGATCGCTTGTTCTGGATCCACGAATTCGAGGATCTCGAACTCCCAGCCAGGCAGACGGCTCAAGAGGCGACGGACCCACGCCAGGTCCAATGCCGAGTCGTCCAGCAACCCAATGGTCACCTTCTTCTCGGGCTTTTCAGGTGCCCGTACCGATTCCTGTACTACCAACCCCATAGGGTTGGCTATCGCCAACGCCGCTTGCCCGGTTTAGGGCGTTTCTAGAAAGCGGTAGAATTGGGGTCATATGGGGTGTTCTCCGGAGGTGCCCGGAAGGCCCCGAGCGCGGCCGCAATCGCTCTATGTGGAGCGCAGAGGGGGACGGCGAAAGCTAAGGGCCTAGTGGGGTTTACCGCCGGGCTACAGGGTGCCGATAGCCCCTTCAGATCCCCACCCCGCCCTCCGTACTCCCCCCCAGAGTCACGATGAACCCCGACGAGACCACGCCCATAGCCAGGCCAGCCGAGACGAGTCCGCCGCCCAAGCCGGGTTGGAGCTTGAATCGAAAGCTGATGATCGGGGCCGTGCTCGGGGCCGTCCTCCCGCTGGTGGCGGTGATTACTTTCAGTACAGACCTGGCCCGCACCGGCCTGCAAACGGCGGCACAGGAGCTCCTTCAGGTTCGCGCCAAGGGCAAGGCCGAGTTCATCGAGCGCTGGTTTCAATCACGCCAGAGAGATCTCGCCACGCAGTCGAAAAGCCGAGCCACGGCAGAGCTCCTAGTGGAGTTGCGTGAGAGCTATAAGCGCAGCGGGGAGCCCCTCTACGAGTTCGTTTCTGGCGCGGAGTGGGAGTCCCTGGTCCATGAGAAGGGCCGCGACCTTCGCACGTTTGCACAGCTGCAAGAGTACTCCGACCTGTTGCTGATCGATCCCAAGGGCCGAGTGCTGTTCTCAGTCAGCCAAGGGAAGGACCTGGGACGCAACCTGTTGAGCGGCGTCCTGTCCAACACCGGCGTCGGAGAAGCTTGTCGGCGTACGCTGACCACGGGCAGCCCATCGTTTTCTGACTTTGGGCACTATGCTCCCGACGGCGGGAAGCCTGCAGGATTCTTTGTGGACCAGGTTCTCGGGGAGGATGGAGAGCTGCTCGGCTTGCTGGCGATTCAGGTGTCCCCCGACCAGATCGACTATGCCCTGCAGCCACATTCCTTTGACGAGCAAGGCATGACCCAGTATCTCCTGGGCTACTCGGCGGAGCGAGATGAGGTTCTGCTGCGCTCGCTTTCGATCACAGCGCGCGGCCCGAACGCTGGTTTTGCTACGGAGGATTATGGAGGGGCTAGGTACCTCAATCGTTCCATCGACCACCGGCAGGCGCGCGTTTGGCTCGAGGAGTGCCGGACCGGGCAATCGAAGGTCGATCCAAGCGAGGCAGCGACTGTCTACGCAGGACCAAGTGGCACTCGCGTGCTTGGTACCCACTCGGCCTTGGACATCGATGGAGTGGATTGGGCAATCCTCGTTGAGTACGAAGAAGACCTAGCCTTCGCGACCATGGACGCCCTGCGCGACTACGTGGCCGCCATGCTGATTCTCACGGTGCTGTTCGTCTCGTTGGTGGCATCGCTTGTGACGCGCCCAATCGTCGAGCCGATCGGGCAGCTCTCCGCTGCGGCGCGGCGGGTCGCTGAAGGGGACCTGTCGGAAATTCAAGTGGCGGAAGGAGACGACGAGATTGGAGAACTGAGTCGAAGTTTCAGCTTGATGGTGCGCGGCTTGCGGGATGCCGAGAGCCGCCAACAAGCGCAGGATTGGCTCGCCCGCGGAGAGAGTCAAATGGGCGAATGCATCCGCGGGGAGCTGGATGCCGCGGGGCTCACTTCTGCGGTGATTACTGAGTTGGCAGAAATCCTGGGGGCTCAAGTGGGTGCCTTTTATGTGGTCACAGACGGTGGGCGCCTGCAGCTATCGGGCAGCTACGCGGTGCACAGCGACCAGCCGATCATCCGGCAGTTCAAGATGGGCGAAGGGGTCGTGGGGCAGGTGGCCCTGAGCGGCGTGCCTGTGATTCTGGAAGAGCCCAGAGGGGATCAGCTTGAAATCTGTTCTGGTCTCGGCCGCATCCCACCACGCCAGATTCTGGTTTGGCCCCTCAGTCGAGACGGAGAGATCAAAGGTGTGATTGAACTCGGAACCGTCGCGGTTTTTGAGCCGCGCTGCTTGCAACTTTTGGGACGCGTTTCCGAGAGCATTTGGATGGCCCTGGGCGTTGCCCAATCCTTGACCTTGCAACAACGCTTGCTTCAGACCAGTCAGGCTCAGGCCGCCGAACTACGCAGCAGAGAAGAGGAGCTACTCGCCAGCAACCAAAGCCTCGCGAACGAAACCTCGAAGTTGCGCATTTCGGAAGAGTCCCTGCAGCAGCAAAGTGTCGAGCTGCAGCACGCGAACGAGGAGTTGGAAGAGAAGCAGGAGGTCTTGGAACTTCAAAAGCAACGACTCGAGCAAAGTGGGCTGGAGCTACGCCAACGCGCCGATGAGCTAGCTCAGGCTAGTGCCTACAAGTCCCAGTTCCTGGCCAACATGTCCCACGAATTGCGGACACCGTTGAACAGCATGTTGATCCTGTCCGGGGCACTAGCGGGCAACATCGACGGCAACTTGACACCCGAGCAAGTCGCGGCGCTTCGAGTTGTGCATACGGGCGGGCAAGACCTCCTGGGGTTGATCAACGACATTCTGGATCTCTCCAAGATCGAGGCGGGCAAAATGACCGTTCACGTGGAGTCCGTGGAGATCCGGAAACTGATTCATAGCCTGCGCGACCAGTACGCTCCGATGGCGATCGAGAAGGGCATTGAACTGCTGGTTGACGTGGCCCCGAGCAGTCCGCCGATGATTGCTACGGATGCGCAACGAGTGGGACAGGTGTTGACCAACCTAATCTCGAACGGCTTGAAGTTCACTGGCAGTGGAACCGTCCGTTTGAGCGTTGCGTTGGCGCCGGAGGGGATGCTGTTTCAGCGCGAGGAACTGTCCTGCTCTGAGGTTGTTCTGTTCGCGGTGAGTGACACGGGTATTGGCATTCCCAAGGACAAACAGCAGGCGATTTTCGAGTCCTTCCAACAGGCAGACGGATCGACGAGCCGGCAGTATGGAGGCTCTGGTTTGGGGCTCACCATTTCGCGGGAGTTCGCAGAGATGCTCGGTGGCGAACTTCAGCTGGTGAGCGAGGAAGGCCAGGGGTGCACCTTTACCCTATGTCTCCCGCTGAATCCGGGATGGGAGCCGGAACCGACTCCGCGCGTCTGCGAACTGGATTCCGATCCGCTGGCAACGACTTCGAGTTCCGTCGAGGACGACCGCGCGACCCTTGAATCTTGGGAGCCTTCTGTGCTGATCATTGCGGACAACGCAGACTTCGCCTCGCTTGCGGTCGAGGCTTGCAAGCAGCGCGGATTCAAGAGTTTGGTCAGCGCCAACGGTCGTTCGGCCTTGAGCCTGGCCCAGGAATTCGAGCCCAGTGGCATTCTCTTGGACCCAGGCCTGCCGGACATGGATGGACTCGAGCTCTTGCACGAGCTAAAGCACAACAGAAGCACCAGCCGCATTCCGGTTCATGTGGTCGTTGATGAGGATGACCCAGGCTTCAGGCGTGGTGCCCATGGCTGTTTGAAACGGCCTGTTGAGCTCAACGCGCTAGCGCTTGCCATCGACGAAATAGAGGCCTGTCGGAGCTTCAGTCTGCAGCGCCTACTGCTTGTCGACGAGAACCCCATTGCCCTGGAAGAGGTCGCGTCCAGGATGCGAACAGCGGACCTGCTTGTGGATGTGGCGGCGTCCGGTGAGGTCGGTGCCGAGAAGCTGGTCAACGGCTCCTACGATTGCTTGGTCGTGAACTTGGAACGAGACGCCTTGCACGCGATTGACATGATGCTCGGCTTGGAAGCCGACGCGACTCCGTTGCCGCCGGTCATCATTCACTCGGCGGCGCCACTGAAAGGCTCTGATCAGAAGGCACTGGAACAATTCGGTTGCAGCGTCGTGGTGGAGGAGGCCTGCGAGCTTGAACTCCTGCGGGAGAAGGTTCGGCGCTCGCTGGTCAGCATTGAGGCAGATTCCGGACCCCACGGGGGCCAGACTCGCCGGCCTCCGCTCAGTCCTGTGGAACGCCTACGCAACCGGCACGTGTTGGTGGTGGACGATGACATGCGCAATAGCTTCGCGCTCTCCCGTGCGTTCAAAGCTGTCGGCCTGCGTGTTTCACAGGCAAGCGATGGGCAACAAGCACTCGATGTGTTGGACAAGGATTCGACGGTGGACCTCGTGCTGATGGACATCATGATGCCCGTGATGGATGGCTATGAGGCGATTCAATCGATCCGCGCCAATCCCCGGACGGCGGATATCCCAGTGATTGCTCTGACTGCCCGGGCCCTGGTGGAGGATCGTTCCAAGTGCCTCGCGGCCGGGGCCACGGACTATCTTTCCAATCCAGTCGACATCGATACGCTCTTGGGGCGGATGCGAAAGTGGATTTTCCAGGCTTGAATCCCTGTTTTTGGGCTCTCCAGCCCGCATGTGAGGCAATGCCTGATGGCCTCGTGGGGAGGCCCCCCAGCCAGGGTGATTCGGGCGGGGGTTCAGCTCGGACGCAAACCTGAATTGGCCTGAACGATTGGCGTGCGAAGAGTCGATGAACTCCCGAAGTGCCCTTAGTCACAGGCTCAACGAGCTAGCAACCATGATGGACATCCAACGCCCCAAAATCCTCGTCGTCGATGATCGGGAGGAAAACCTGCTCGCCATGCAGCACCTCCTGGCGGGCTTTCGTGCGCAGATCATTTCAGCCAGCTCGGGCAATGAAGCGCTCTCCCTCGCCCTCGTGCACAGCTTCGCCCTGATCTTGCTCGACGTTCAAATGCCGGGCATGGATGGCTACGAGGTGGCGTCCCTGCTCCGCGAGAACAGCGGGAGCGTGAACCAACCAATCATCTTTCTCACAGCGCACGGAGTGAGTAGCGAGCACATGTCCCAGGGCTACGGGGCCGGTGCGGTCGACTACCTCACCAAGCCGATCGATCCAGAGATCTTGAAGAGCAAGGTGAAGATCTTCTTGGAACTCTCTGAGGGGCGCAACCTGTTGGAGCAGAAGAACCGTGAGCTGCAAGACTTTGCGCAACTCGCGGCTCACGACCTCAAGGCACCCCTGCGCGGGATCGGCAACTTTGCGCGGTTCTTGGAAGAGGACATTGAGGCGGGCAACCTCGAGGACGTGCGCTCAAGCCTGCGCCAAATCGATGCCGGCGTCGTTCGCATGGGGCGCTTGATCGACGGTCTGCTCGACTTCGCCCGGGCGGGTCGAGCGTGTGAGACTCAGGAGTCGGTGGACCTCAACGAAGTGATCGAAGAGGCCCTGGCTTTGCTCGCGGATCCCTGCAAGGAGGCGGAGGCCGAGGTGTCGGTCTCGCAGCTTCCCACCGTGCGTGGCGACCGCAGCCGCTTGACCCAACTCCTGCAAAACCTGGTGGGGAACGCCATCAAGTTCCATGGAGAGGAGGCTCCCAAAATCAAACTCCTCTGCGAGAAGACCCAGGACGAGTGGACTTTCCAAGTGGTGGACAATGGCATCGGGATTGAGGAGGCGGACTGCGAGCAAGTCTTCAACCCGCTGACGCGTCTTCACGCGTTGAGCAAGTTTGAAGGGGCAGGCATTGGCCTCGCAAGCTGCCGCAAGATCGTCGAGTGGCACGGCGGGCGCATCTGGGCAGAACCCAACGAATCTGGGCAGGGCAGCGCGTTTTACTTCACGCTACCTCTGGCTTCCTAAGCCTGGCCCAAGCGCCGGGCCTCTAGCTGCTGCGCCTCCAAATCCTGTGGCGCCAGGGAGCCCTTCGCGTGATGCGAAGGGCGAGCTAGGCAGGCCAGCCATCCGACTTGCGGGCGGGGAAACCTGTCGCCTTGCTACTGCTGTCGCCTTGCTACTGCTTGTAGAGTCCCTCGACGTAGGCAGCGCCGTAATGGGTTTGAAGCTCTTCGAGGCTTTTGCCACTGGGCTGCAGAGCCTGTGAAATCTCCGGGTAGGGGGGCATGGCGTCTGGCTGCCAAGCCTCGTGCTTCCAAAGATTGGAGCGCATGAAGGCCTTGGAACAATGGAAGAAGACCTGCTCAACATCGACCAAGAGCGCAAGCTGTGGCCGATGACCCTTGACCACCATTGAGTCGAAGAATGGAGCGTCGCTCAGCAGTCGGGCGCGCCCATTGATTCGCAGGGTCTCCGTGCGTCCTGGGATCAGGTAGATCAAACCCACGTGGGGATTGTCGAGCACGTTCCGAAAGCCGTCCGCCCGTCGATTCCCGGGGCGTTCGGGCACCGCGATCTGTGTTGGACTCAACACATGGGTGAAACCAGCGGGATCGCCCTTGGGAGATACGTCACAGTCCCCCTGGGCGTCGGCCGTCGCCACGAGGCAAAAGGGGGAGGATTGCAGCCAGCGGATCTGCAGGGGGTGCAACTCTGAACGATCCTTCGTGGCGGCTCGGGGGTTCACATCTCCGAGGAGTTCTCGCAACTCGCGCGCGTCCGTGACTTCGATGTAGCCTTGTTCTTCGTCCATTGTCGTTCGCGTTCTCCCTTGTTCGTCGAGTCGTTGCCAGTGGGGTTAGTGGCAGCCTGCGCATGCATTCCGCGCTGGGCCCGAGAGTAGCGCTTGCGCGAATCTGAGGTCAGGCCCTCTTCGGCTTCTTCCAGAATGCAGCCGGCACGCCACTCGCC
>CALCXM010000100.1 GCA_937905825.1 uncultured bacterium | reverse complement strand
AGTCGATCCGTGGAACCCGATCGAGAAACCGCCCCTTGTCGGCCAGACCTCTAGGGTCCATCGAGCTTCACGGCCATCTGCCGGCAAGCCCACAAGCCCACTCCGCTTCCGGGACGCCGTACCGACTTAGCGCCGTGCGAACTTGCGGTGGGTGCCCGCGTTCTCCTTCAGCACCTCGGCTCGGTGGCGGTTGTAGGACTGGAAGTCTCCGTGGTGGAAGGCCACGTGGCCGTCTTCTTCGAAAGCGAGGATGTGCGTGGCGACCTTGTCGAGGAAGTAGCGGTCGTGGGTCACGATGATCATGCAGCCGGGGTAGTGCGTGATGCCTTCCTCGAGCACGCGCAAGGTCTCTAGGTCGAGGTCGTTGGTCGGCTCGTCCATGATGATGAGGTTGGCTGGCTTGCGCAGCATTCTGGCGAGCAGCACGCGGTTGCGCATTCCACCGGAGCACTCGCCCAACGTGCGAGCTTGGTCTTCGCCCTTGAAGTTGAAGCGCGAGACGTAGGCGCGGGCATCCATGGTGGTGCGGCCGAAGGGCAGGATTAGGTTGCCCTCGGTGATGTTCTCAAAGACCGTCTTGTGGTCATCGAGCGAATCCCGCGACTGCTCGATAACGGAGGTCACCACGGTGGAGCCGATTTCCACGGAACCCGCATCGGGCTGCTCTTCGCCGAGGATCAATCGCAGAAGCGTGGTCTTGCCCCGGCCATTGCCACCGATCACCCCGAGCTTGGCCTGGGGCGGGATATCAAAGGTCAAACCTTCGAAGAGCACGCGGTCCCCGTAGCCCTTCTTGAGGTCGCGCACGTGAACCACCTTGTCGCCCAGGCGCGGTCCCGTGGGGATGCGTAGCTCCACCGATTGGACTTGCTCTTCGGCGCTGACCTGATCGGCCAGCTCCTGATAGCGCTTCAAGCGTGAGTTGGATTGCTTGGTTTGCGCCTTCGGGGTGCGCCGGATCCACTCGAGTTCCTTCTCGAGCTCCTTGTCACGGATGGCGTCGTGCTTGCGCTTGATGTCGAGACGCGTGCGCTGCGACTCCAAGTAGGCGGTGTAGTTGCCTGCGTAGGCCGTGGCCAACCCGCCAGCGACTTCCAGCATGCAACTCACCACGTTGTCGAGGAAGTAGCGGTCGTGGGTGATCAGAACAACGAGACCCTTGTACTCCAAAAGGTGTGTCTCCAGCCACAGGATCGAGTCCGCATCGAGGTGGTTGGTGGGCTCGTCGAGCAGCAGCATGTCCGGGTGCTCGAGCAGCAACTTGCAAAGTCCCACCCTGCGCTTCTCGCCACCGGAGAGCTTGTCCACGCTTCGGCTTCCTTCGGGAACTTGCAGGGCGTGCATGGCTTGGTCGAGGTGCTGGTCCAAGTCCCAGATCTCCTTCACGTCCATCTCGTGCTGCAGGTGATCGAACTCCTTCGTGAGCTTGTCGAGTTCCTTGCCTTCGGCCTCGCCCATCAACCCCATCACTTCGTAGTAACGCGCCTCCGTCTCACGCAAGTGGTTCACGGCCACGTCGATGTTGCCCTTCACGTCCTTGTCCGGATCGAGTTCCGGCTCTTGGGACAAGTAGCCGACGCTGACCTCCCCGTTCGTGCGCGCGATGCCCTCGAACTCCTTGTCCACTCCAGCAAGGATGCGCAAGAGCGTGCTCTTGCCCGCTCCGTTCGCGCCGATTAGGCCAATCTTGGAGGTCTCGTGAAGGGCCAACGTGATGCCCTTGAGGACCTCCCGTTGCTCGTAGAATTTGTGCAGGTTTTCCACCTGAAAGACAATGCGTTCGGCCATAGCGGCGAAGAGCCTATCCGTGGAACCTCGTCCCGCCTAGGGGCCAGAGGGCCCAAGTGCCCCGGCGACGACCCACATGTCGGGAGCTTTGCCAGGGAGCGCTTGCCGATCGGTGGGCGGGCGGCAGCGTGGGTGCCTGGAGCAGGGACTGCAGGACTCAATGGAAGGGACGAGGTCCTTCGAGGGGCCGCCAGCAGGCGAGCCGCCTTGCCTGGAGCGGGTCGACACGGAGAGTCCGGGGCCCCTGGGGCTGGGGCGTGTCCGTTCGGATTGGCGGGGCTCCATCGAATCTTCTATCCTCTGAACTTCTCTGACCCCGAGCCCCACAACTCCATGTTCAGCACCCTCCTCGTCCTGCTCGCGACGGTCGCTAGCGCCCCCGATCGGTCCATTCAACTTGGCGAGACCTACGCGCAGGCCATTGCTGAAGTGAACGCAAAGCACGCGCGCAAGCCGGGGACGACGTTGGAGTCCGAGTTGGCCGAGCGACTGCCGAAAAAGGCGACCCTCGCTTTTGAGAAGTTGATCGAGATCAAGGCTGATGGGGGTCTGGTCGAGGCGCTGGAGGCTTGCGCCCGGGCAGCCCTGGACCTCGACCGCGTTGACGACTTCAACACAGCGCGCAACCGTTTGCTCGAGCTGGACGCTTCGCGCGCCGAGGCTCTCGGGGTCGCGCTCTCCCGTGAGCGCATCTTGCTGCTGGGGGAAGGCGGCCTCTCCGTGAGCTACCTGGAGCACTTCGCCCTGATCACCGAGGACGTGCTCGCCGCCTACGACGAGGTCTTTGGTTTCAAAGAGTTCAGCAAGGTAGCGGGCAAGAAGCTGCGGGTTCGCCTGCACTTGGAAGAGGCCATCAAGAGCCCGCCACACTTCGCACCGCAGTTCCCCTTCCATTCGGAAATCGACTTTCCGGTAATCGACGCGCAGACCCTGAACTCGCCCACGCCGAAGGGACAGTTCATGTTCTACGGACTGTGCCACGAGCTGGGGCATGTGATCGCCATGTGGGGCAGCCAGTCCAATCAAGAGGACCATCACGCCTGGGCTCACTACACGGGGCTCGTGGTCCTCGAGCACATCGCTACCTCCAAGCGCAAACCAAAATGGCTGTCGCACTGTCGCGATTTTCAATGGAGGTCGGTCGAAAAGGAACTCAGTCGACTCGGAGACGCCAAACCAGGCACAGGGGATCGCGACGCGGTCTTGGCTCTGCTCTTCGGCCTGCACGACGCACTGGGTCCGCAGGCGATCGGGGAGGCCGTTAACATCATGGACGAAGCGGACAAGCGCCTGCGCATCAACCACGTGCGCTACTACAGCTTCCGTGAACTTGAAACGACACTGCTCGCTTCGACAAAAGCCAAGAAGCTGAAGAAGCGCGTGAGTGCTTTGTTCCCTTAGCGCCTGCAGTTTCTTTCCCCGCCCGCCGATGACTCGGGGCGCTCGTTGGAGTTGCCGCCCGAATCGCCTACGTGTGAGCGGGCTGCGCGTCGTACCCACTGCCTTGTCGTCAAATCATGAACAACTCCGCCCTACGACTCGCCCTAATCGCACTCGCTGCCTGCAGCGCAGACACCCGCAAGGCTCCGGAGGCAAACTCCAGCAAAGTTGTCCCGGGGCCCTCCATCGCGGATTTGGCCGTCCCGGAGAAATTTCCAGTGGCTGCCCATGAGGTCCTTGCCTCCGCCACTGAGTTCGAGATCTTCGCTACTCATCCCTACCCAAATTCACGGGAAGAGGGGGGACTGGCCGAGGCTGAATTGCTATACGGGTTTTCAGTTCTCTCTCAGGCCACCGTGAGTGATGTCGCGGTGCGACACGATATTGTGTCAGTGCTTTACGCGGGGGTCGAGGCCAACAAGGGAATGCAGGGCTTGTGCTTTCTGCCTCGCCACGCGATCCGCGCCAGGTCGGGGGAGCAGACCGTCGAGGTGATGATTTGCTTTCAGTGCTATTCCATCTCTGTGAATCAAGACGGCGAGAGTCTTTCGGTTCTTATCGATCGCTCCGCCGCTGCCCCGCTGACCAAGATCTGGGAAGACGCTGGGGTGACCGTCCATACGGCCGAGTATCTCGATGAGGATGAGGGCGAGATCGAGCCGCAATCGAAGCGTTAGAACAAGGATGGGGCCGGGGACTAGCCAGGCATCCTCGCTGTCTCCGCCGGGCAACGCCTCCCCTCAGCAGCCTCAGAGTGCTAGGTTACCTCGGCAGTAGGGGCATCGGAGCTCCTCGACCATAGGCAAGAATCGACGAGCATTAGAGATGGGTTTTGGAAGAGAAGGCCGCAGCGCAGTGCACCGTGGCCCGCAACGTACGCTGACCCTAGATGACACCGCAAACGCGGGCCGTCCTGCAAACTTGCGGGTGAACTTGTGGCGTTGGGCTCGGCGCTATCCCAAGTGGCCGGTGATCGTGGTCGGGTCATTGGTCTTGACCGTGATCTTGATGTTCACCGTCAGTTGGATGTACTTCGCCGCCTTGCCCATGGCCCTGATTCCGAATCTGATCTATTGGGGACGCGTCCGAGAGCACTTCTTGCACGGCGATGCCAATCCCGGCCTGGTGGTCTCGAGCACGCCCCTATGGATTGCCGTGCGCACGGACATGACGAAGGGAGCCGGCAGCTACCCGATGCTTTGCGTGCGGGAAGAGCCTCCTTGCAAAGTTTGGGGAGATCCTGCCCCGGTGGGAACGCGCCTGGCGACGGTGGCTTTGTACGGAGTTGGATCAGAGGAGCTAGATGAGCAATGGCAAGAGCTTGACCCGCGCCCGGTCGAACCGGTTGCGGCCGATCCTGAGCGTGCCAAGCAGTTGCTCGAGAGTTTTCCAAGCTCCGAGTGGGAAGCCTTGGCGCAGGCAGTGAGTCAAGTTCACCCCCTGCGTCCTGGCCTGTTCCCAGTGGTCTAGTTCGGGGCGGACGGCGGCGGTCCAACCACGCAGCCCTTAAAAGAATCCTTCGAGTTCGACCTGGCAGTCCGCTTGGCTCTGCACGTCGCCCCACATGAGGCCGGGATTGGGGCGGATGCTTAGGGAGTAGAGGCCGGATTGGTCGCTACTAGAAATCTCGCGATCGGTGCGCGCCTGGACTTGGGTTTGTTGGCCGAAGAAGGGGTGGGCGGAACCCGGCAGGTGACCCACCATCGTGAGGAAGCGGAAGGCTTGGCCTGGGGCTGTCTCGATGTCCGGACTGATCCACATGGTGAAGAGGCTTTGCTCTCCCATGTGGACGATCCACGCATCCGAGTTGCTGCCTTCAAGTCTTAGCCGTTCGCCTTGCTGAGGCGCTGCGGATTCCACGGAGCCCGGTGAACAAGAGCTAAGAGTCATGGCAAGGATTGCGAATCCGGCGATGAAGAAGGACGCGGCGGGCTTGCGGTTGATCCTGGTGGCGACGTGGGGCATGGGGCAGCGTAGTTGGGGTCGAGGGGAGGGGGCGAGTCGAGCGGATTGGATGGGGAGCCCCCC
>CALCXM010000099.1 GCA_937905825.1 uncultured bacterium | reverse complement strand
TCCGCATCGATGCCTTGAGGTGCGCGAAGTGTGGTTCAGAGCGCCGCTGGATAGCGGCCCGCAACTCAACAGAAGAGGCGAGCGTCGAAGCCGTCGCCAAGCTTCTCGACCATCTCGAATTGCCGAGCGCCTTGATCCAGCCCTCGCCACCCCACGCACCACCCCAGGCCGAGTTTGAGTTCGAGGGGTGCTAACGAGAAGCAAGGACGCGAGTGCGCTGATGCCTGCGGTGGGGGAGGTGTAGCTATCCATCCGCAGGGTGCTGGAATGTGGCGAATTCAGAGCGCGTTCCGTACCGATTGAGGTGAAGGGCGGTGTCCGCGAGGGGGCAAGCGAGGTAAATCGGGGGCTCGTTGGTTCGGCGGATGGGTATGGAGGTTGATGTAGGCCCTTTGGAGCTCTTCTCCTCCAGGGTCGAGCTCGGCCGGGTGGGGCCGTGGGCCTTTGGGTTGGCGGAGGTCGTCTGCTTTGCATATCGTCTCTTCGCCGCCGGGTGGGTCCGGGACTCTTGCGCTTGCAGGTTCTGGCCCCGGACATCACATTGAGGAGTTGAAGTGATCCGATGCGCCGAATAGTTGCAACGCATGAGCGATGGACCGTATGAACGACATTAAGGAACCCAGTTTCTATGGCGGAGCATCCCTCCTCCTTTCAGCGCTTGGAGTTGTAGTGGGACTCTGGATTTTCGTCGACAGCCGGACCAGTGTGACTCACCTTGAGGCCGTCTGTGTTGTTGATGCAGCAAACGCATTCGCTGCTGAGCGTGGAGCGGAGAATTACAGAGTGCACTTCCCTACTGATGGACGGACAGCCGTGGGCTTTGGTCTGTTGCCAACAACCAAAATGAGGGGGGTGGGCAAGTTCAACTACACGAGCTTTGCGCTGCAGAAACAGCTTGGTGCGGGAACCCGAGAGTCAGGCGGGACCGAGTTTGGTGGGAATCCTGTGTCCGGCACCCTCCATCATGAATGGACTCCTCGCGTGCCCATTTGGAGTGTTGGGTCGCTTCCTCGCAGGGTGGTCTTGAAGCCCCGACATGGGGATCGAGTTGTGGTTCAGTACAAGTTCGAAATTGATGTGAGCGCGTTGCCAACACCTGTCTTCGTACTTGGAGAATTCCTATCTCCCACATGGGAAATGGGCACTTATGAGTGGTCTCCATCGACTGTCATTTCAGAGTTCCCGATTCTGCTCCTTGGCGAAGAGTCGCGTGACGAGTACGCCGCACATTGGCTGGTGCGAAAAGCTGCGGTTGGGCGAGAGCAGTTCAAGATCGCGATCATTATCAGCGGTGTCCTCTTGGCTATTGGCCTATTCGACTGGAAGAGGACTGGTTTGAGTATCAAGGACTACTTGAACTCATGGCCTCGATCCGAGGACTTGTAGCGCTCGGGTTAGAGCTTGGTTCACGAATGGACCGGCAGGGCAATCCGAAGGTGGCCGGGCCGTCGTCACAGAGGATCCAGGCCCTGCGCCGTGACTCCCTGCTCCGGCAGAGAGGTGGTCCAGTAACCGGAGCCAATACCCGCCAGGTTTAAGTTAGCGGCTTCCGTAGGAAGCCCTGGGCTTGGCAGTTGTTGTTGGTTGCCAGTTCGAGGGATACCGAGGAGGGGAGGCGGCGATCCAGGTGACTCCCGTTCCCGCCTTAGAAGGGCGCGTGCTTGCCTGCCCGACCTGTTCGATCGATTTGATCCCCAGGCAACACCCGCTGGCGCCGGGCATCGAGATTGACGTGTGCCAACAGTGCGATGGGATCTTTCTGGACGCTGGCGAGTTCGCCGCTTTGCGCGCCCGCTCGCTCACTAGGGAGGAGATCCTGACGGAGCGAACGAAGCGCCAAAGAAGAAACAAACGTCAAGTGAGGATGCGTGAATCGCGTACGAGGACGAGCGTCGACTCCTGCGACATACTGCTCCTCGGTCTCCTATTGGACGACTGAGACGCACGCCGAAGAGCGTGCCCTGCCCCGCCGCAAGCGCGGGGCAGCTGGCGCCCTACTGGAACGCGACCGTCAGCGCTTCGGACACATTGGCCAAGGCGCCGCCACCGGCCACGTCCCGGTACCAGTACTGGAAGTGCCAGGTTTGTCCCGGCTGGATCTGAGTCGCCGGCGGGATGGTCAGGTCCACTTGGTAGTTGACCATGCCGCCGCTCGCCATCACGACGGGCAGGCGACTCACCGCAGGGCCCACACAACGCACACCGTTGAAGAAGGGCTGGCCTTGACCGCCGTTGATCAAGCCCGCACCAAAGAAGAACACACCGAGTCCGTCGGGGACGGATTGGGCGGTCAGGGCGAACTGGTTTGCGCTCACCACGCACTGGCCATTCGAGGAGAGAGTCGCCGGGCTGCCCGTTGAGTTGACGGTCGCGGCGCAGAAGTTGACGCCTCCGCATTCGCAGGAGTCGGGCAAGCCGTTGGCATTCGCGTCCATCGCGACACCGGAGGCGATGTCGCAAGCGTCGTCGATGCCGTTTTCGTTGCAGTCCCAACCGGGAGTGCGGAACACGCGATAGATCTTGGCCCCCGCGGCGATCGGGTTGTTGCCCGAATCGCGATAGAGCGGGGTCATGTAGAGGCCGTCGGGGCCCGCCGCGAGGCCCACGGCCGTTTCGTGACCGAGGCCGCCGTACTCGAGGAAGGGCAGGGGGCCGGCGGTTAGCGTTCCGGCAGAATCGAAGATGAACTCCGTGATGCGCTTGCCCAGAGCTTGTCCTCCCGAGCCGTAGGTCGGACCGGATTCGGACACGAAGGCGTGGTCCATCTTGTCCGCGGGGAATCCGCTGCCGCCGAAGGTTTCGGGCTGCACGAAGGCGATGTTCACCGGGCCGTGGGACGGATCCCAGAGGTACAGGGCGTGCGTCAACATGCTCGCGTTCGAACCGACCCAGCCGAAGTTGCGGCCGGGCACGACTTGTCCAATGCGGTCGATGGAGGGTCCGTTTTCCACGGTGTACTGCAATCCGTCCAAGGCGCGCCAAGCTCCTCCAAAGGGATTGCGCACCCCATAGGCCCAGATGTAGTCCCGGGAGTTGATGCCGTTGCCCGCGTCGTAGAAGGGGTTGCTCGTGACCGGCGAACCGTCCAAGTTCATGCGCAGAATCTTGCCCCGGTAGGAATCGAGGTTCTGGGCCGTGGACGAGGAGAAGCCATCGCCCATGTGCACGATGAGCTTGCCGTCGGGATGCAAGGTGATGTTGGAGATCTGGTGGGACTGTCCTTGGGACTCGCCGACCATGTCCAAGAGCGTTAATTGACTCGCCGCGGTCAGTCCGCCGTCGTTGCTCGTGAAGCGCACCACTTTGGGGTAGTGGGTGCCGGGGTTCGAAACGGAGTCGTGCAGGACGCTCACGAAGACATCCCCCGTGCCGGGATCGACAGCGATGCCGGCCAAGCCCTGCTCGCCACTTCCGGGGAAGGCTCCGGTCGGGTTGAAGTCGAGCAAGCCGCTGGCGTAGGTGCTGACCGAGCCATCGCGCTTGACCACGCGGATCTCGCCGTAGAGTTCGGTCACGTAGAAGAAGGGCGCCGTGGGTTCCGGCCCCGGGTTGGGGATGAAGGCGATGTTGACTGGGAGCTTCAAACCCTCAGCGAACACCTCGACTTCGTAGCCGGGTTGTTGCGTGGCCCAGGGCAACTCCAAGCCTCGTGCTTGGTTGTTGAACACCGGGGAGGTTTGGGCGCCGGTTCCGTTGTAGGTCGCTCCGCTGGCAGCCACCCAAAAGTAGTCGTCCGCTTGGGGTGCGACGTTCAAGGCCGGAAGCAAAATTTGGTGCCGGATGCAATCGTGGTCGTACACCACCAAGTCGGTTTCGGGCAGCACCAGTCCTGCGCTGCCACCGTTGATGTGAACACGAACTTCGGTGTGTGCGCTGAGTTCCGGCGGGTTGACGATGCTGTTGCTGATGCCGTCCAATCCGCTGATCTGAAGCAAGAGGCCTTGGATGGGGTTGTCGAGGCTTAGGGAAGCCGGGGTTGCAGCAGCTGGCAGAACCACGGGAGATCCACCGCCAGTGGGTGACCAAGACAGGGCCGGTTGGTCCACGATTTCCTCGGTCACGAGCGGAAAGGTATCTGACGCGGAGCCGGTAACGAAGCTGCGGTAACCCCAGGCGCTCCATTCGGTCAGCGAATCGCCACTGTCATCCCGATGGCGAACACGCAGTTGGTATTGGGTTCCCGGCTGAAGCGCGCTGAGCCCCGCGTGGGAATTTTCGAAGGCGCCGTCACCAAGGTGTGCGTGGAGCTTGGTCACTCCACCGATACAAGCGGTGATCCAAACCCGTTCGGGAGGCGCCGTCCGCCAGATCTCGTAGTCCGTGCAGAGGTGCAGGTCCCCGGGATCCGCGTCGACGAACAGGGACATCTCCATGTGGACGTCTGCCGGGTTGACGAGCTGACCGTCGAGTTCGGGCTCGGTGACCGTCGGTTGAACGGGGGGCGTGTTCGAGCCAGTTCCAGTGGAGTCCTCGTCAAAGAGAAAGCGCGAGACATCATGACTCTCACTCAAGCCGCCCGTGGCACCCGTGAATCCGACCCAGGCTCGATCACCCGCCAAGGTAATCGTCGCGGGCAGATTCAACGGAACGGTCAAAACCGGATTCTGCAGGTCGTCCACATAGATGAAGAGGGTGCCCGGCAGGTAGCGAACGCGCGCGGTGTGTTGGTTGCCATCGGAAAAGGCGGGCACCAGAGTCGTCGCTCCGATCGAGGCCGCTTCGTCGACGGTGTTCGGCGAGGTCCCTTGGGTGTGCACGCTGACGTGCGGTGCTCCCAAGTCGTTGACGGTGCCGATGCCGCAACCACTGCCGTTGTTGTAGGTGTCGAACTCGATCGCGATGCTATTGCTGATCCCGTGGTAGCCCATCTGGCAACCGGTACCGCCGATTGCACTCGTTGCGTCATTCTGAATCAAGAAGGCGAAGCCGTCCGCGCCGGGGCCACCGACCAGTTGAAAGTCAAACTCCGCAACCCATGAGGTGCTGACCTTCTGGTTGCTGGTGAACCAAGCCGCCCCGTTCTCATTGGCGGCATTGTTCGTGAGGCGCAACTGATTTGACGTCACGTGGGCTCCCCCTAGAAACTGCACACCAAACGGATTGCTGAAGTCCGAGTAGGTCAAGTCCGCGGAGGCCGTCGGGCCGAGCAAGGCGCAAGCTAGACAGGCGGAAGCCAGGGAAAGGGACTTGGGAAGGAAGGACTGCAGCATGGCGGAGGGGGCACGTGGAATGGAACTGGGGGGGGTGTCACTTTAGACCAGCTTGGCGGATCCCGCGACGGAGATTGACACGGCCTTGCTAGGATCCCGCCGGAAGGGGTAGCCTGCGCCATGCCTTCTTCGCCCTCCAATCGGTGCCCGAACTGTGGCGCTTAGCTGGCTTAGGACCCGGGATACGCCTTTTGTTCAAGTTGTGGCCAAGACAACTCGCGGCCACGCTTGGAAGCCAAGGCGGTTTTTCTCGACGTGTTCGAGAGCTTCGTCGGCCGGGCCTCTAGCCGCATCCCGTGTAGGTCGAGTGCGAGGAGCGAACACTCGACGAGGCAGTCGAGAGCTTGCTGCTGCAAACCGCTTCGCACGACATCGGTGTCTACAGGCCGCTGCGCACGGCGAGATGCAGCGCCAGGAGGATGGCCCCTCCGATCCCCATGATGGGCCAAGCCCCACTAACGACGTAGGGGAAGGCCATCAGCACGATCCCCGCAGTGAGTTGGGGGAAACGAACCTGCTTCTTGCCGTAGATGAACAAGCTCAGGCCGACCGTGCTCACGAGGAGCGAGGCCATCAGTGTACCCGCAGAGATCTCCATGTGACCTTCTCGGCTGCCTCGCCGCCCGACCTGGAGTCTCAGCTGTGGCTTCGCTGCGGGCACTTGCGGTTCGAGCGCCTGACCCTTGGTTTGCGCTCTCTTCGTTCTCTGAGGACGACTGCGGGTTCGCAGGCTCCTAGGCCGGTTCCACTTCGATCAAGCCGTCCCCTTCGCGAATCTCTCCGCCGTCTGTGGTGAGAAACCGCACAAGCTTGGCGCGGCTGGGCAGGCCGCCGGCGGGGGAGTAGGTGATTTGGCTGAAGGTCTTCATGATCTCCAGCAAGCCGATGGCTTGACCGTCGACGAGTTCGTCCCCGGGGTTGGCGTAGGCGGGCTCGTCCGGGGAAGGGCGGTGGTAGAAGCGCCCGCTCTGGTTGGACTTGAGGATCAAGCCTGATTCGTTGTCGGCAGCTTCGTCGAGCAGTTGCTCTGCGCCAGCCCCGTCCACCGGGAGCAGTTCGTAGAGCACGTCGCCATATCCAACCGGTGCTTGGGTGCGCGGCCGCGGCTTGTTGGACACGCGCCCGTGCACGCCCGGGGGGACGCGCAATGCCACGCTCTTGCCGGCGATCAGGATCACCCCGGCGAGTTGGCCAGGGCCCAGCAGGGCGCCGCTATTCAGAGCGCAGGTGAACAGCCCAACTTCCGGCGCGCGGAGTTCGCTGATGCCTTCCCGCTTGCGAAGAATGAGATCGAGTGTGCTTTGCATCGGAGAGGTTCCCTAGCTGCGGGGTTCGGTAAGGGCGGC
This sequence comes from uncultured bacterium, assembly GCA_937905825.1. Classification (GTDB taxonomy): domain Bacteria; phylum Planctomycetota; class UBA1135; order UBA1135; genus JABACD01. The sequence goes on along the minus strand of CALCXM010000099.1, from coordinate 13,602 downwards.
CAGGTCGTGCAGGGACCAGATGCGCGGGTTCTTGGTGCGGCGGTAACCGCTGGTCTGGTAGCTGGACTCGGCGAAGAGTTCCATCCACTTGCGCAACTCGTCGAAGCGCACGATCTCGTCCGTGTCCATTTGCGCGGCGGACTTGTAGGGATCCATGTCGCCTTCGATGCGCTCCTCGGTCTGGCGCATGCCCTCTTCGATGGCGGCGCGCTCCTCGGGATCGTCTGTAGCGATTTCGAAGTCGTCGTTGAGCTTGGTGTTGAAGGCAGCGATCGCCAGGGTCCGGCCTTCCATCACCGATTGACGGGTCAAAGTTGTCGAGAGCTGCACAACCGGCTCGTAGGGGTGGCCTGCCATGGCGTAGTAGCCAGCACCCGAAGCCTTGCGCAGGAGAACCGTGAACATGGGCGTTTGGTTCGTGCTGTTGGTGTAGATCAAGCTAGAGCCGTAACCCAACAAACCGAGCCGCTCCGCTTCCACGCCGATGTCAAAGCCTGAGATGTCTTGCAGCCAAACGATCGGAATGCCGTCCGCATCGCAGGCGCGGCTGAAGGTCGAGACCTTGGCGATGCCCTCCTTGTAGAGGATGCCCGCCGCCTTCTTGCCGCCGCGCTGTTCCGTGTCGTCGATGATTCCTTGGCGGTTCGCGACGAAGCCCATGTAGAGCCCATTCACGCGTCCGACGCCGACAATCATCTCCTTGCCGCGATCGGGCAGGATCTCCCAGAAGAGGCTGCGATCCACCAGGCGCGCGAGGACCTCTTCCGCGTTGTAGGTCATGCGGTGATCCGTGGGGAAGAGTCCCGACAGTTCGCGAGCGGGGAAGAAGGGATCGCCGGGATCCGCGCCGTGCCGGTAGAAGGGTGCCGAGGAGGAACCGAGTCGGCTGATCTCCACACGAATGTGGCGGATGGCGGTTTCGTCGTCCGGCACGCGAACGTCCGCGCAACCGGATTGGTGCACGTGCACTTCCGGGCCGCCGATGTCGAGGCTCGAGAGGCTCTGGCTCTTGGCGCCTTTGATCAGCGCGGCGCCGGCGATCACCATGTAGGCCTGTTCGGTCATGTACACGCGATCGGAGATGATCGGCATGTAGCCACCGCCGGCGATGCAGTCCCCAAAGACGCCGGCGATTTGCGCCACGCCCGCCGCGGCCAGATCGCTGTTCTTCTTGAAGATGTGTCCAGCGCCCGTGCGGCCCGGGAAGGAACGGGACTGCTCTGGCAAGAACAGTCCCGAGCAATCGACCAAGTAGACCACCGGCAATCGCAAGCGCAGGGCCATTTCTTGGCCCCGTTGAATCTTCTCCGAGGTCAAGGGCCACCAGGAACCGGAGGCCACCGTGTTGTCGTTGGCGATGACCATGGTCCAACGCCCTTCGACCTTGGTGAAGGCCGTCACGATTCCGGCGCCGGGGGATTCGAGCTTGCCGAACTTGCGATCCTTGTTGACGAAGGTGCCGACCTCGAAGATCTCGGTACCCTCGTCTTTGAGTTGGTCGATGCGTTCGCGGGCGGTGAGCTTGCCCTTGGCGTGCACTCGCTCTGTGTACTTCTCGCCCCAGCCCGCGTGCACGGCAGCTCGGGCTTCGTCGAGTTGGTTTTCCTTGAGCGCGAGGGCTTCGCGATTCTTCTGGAAGGAAGCGTTGTCGATCGCCGCGTCACAGGGCGATCCGATGGACATCAGGGGAACTTTAGCCATTGGATTCAGGAAGCCGTGGCCGCAGGGGACCAGCCGGGGATAGAGGCGGTGTCGTACTCGCCCGATTGGAACTCTTTGCTTTGCAAGACGGCGATGTGCAGGGGGATGGTTGTTTTGACGCCTTCGATGGTCGCGCCTTTCAGGCAAGCGAGCATGGTTTCGATGGCCGCATCGCGGGTCTCACCGTGGGCGATGACCTTCGCGATCAACGAGTCGTAGTAGGGAGGCACTTCGTCTCCGGCGCGCAGGTGCGTGTCGATACGCAGGGTGCCGGGGCCCACGTCGCAGGGCAATTCGAAGGCCGTCAACTTACCCGGGGTGGGCCGGAAGCCTTGGCTCGGATCTTCCGCGTTGATGCGGCACTCGATCGAGGCGCCTTGGAGTTTCACGTCCTCCTGCTTGAGCGTCAGAGGCTCGTTGGCGGCGATGTGCAATTGATGGGCGACGAGGTCCACCCCGGAAACCATCTCGGTCACCGGATGCTCCACCTGCAGTCGCGCGTTCATCTCCATGAAGTAGAGTTCGCCGTTCGGGGCCCGCAAGAACTCAACTGTTCCCGCACCGGCGTAGCCGATGGAAGCAGCGGCCCTTGCGGCCAGCAAACCTAGCTCGTCACGTTCTTTTGCCGTTAGCGCTGGGCTAGGGGACTCTTCGATCAACTTCTGGTGGTTGCGTTGAATCGAGCACTCGCGGTCCCCCAGGTGAATCGCGTGGCCGTACTCGTCCGCCAGGATTTGAATCTCGATGTGGCGTCCGCCGGTTAGGTAGCTCTCCATGTAGAGCGCGCCATTGCCAAAGGCAGCTTCTGCTTCCGCCGAAGCTTGCGACCAGGCCTGGCCGAGTTCACTCTCTTTGTAGCAGCGACGCATGCCGCGACCGCCGCCACCCGCATCCGCTTTGACGATGACCGGGTACCCGATGCGCGCGGCCACTGCGCGAGCTTCTTCTACCGTGTCCAACAGGCCATCACTTCCGGGGATGCCCTTTAGCCCAGCCGCGCCCATGGCTCGCTTGGCCGGAATCTTCAAGCCGAGCCGTTCCATGGTGCCCGGACCCGGTCCGACGAAGGTCAAGCCGTGTTGCGCACACAATGCCGCGAAGACCGAGTTCTCCGCGAGAAAGCCCCAGCCCGGATGGACCGCTGCGCACTCGCTTTGCAAGGCAGCTTGGATGATGCGATCCACGCGCAAGTACGAGTCCTTGGGTGCGGAGCCTCCGATGCAAACAACCGAATCGAGTTCTTCGATCCAGGAGGCGCCGAGGTCAGCCTCGGAGACCACTCCAACGGAGCGGATTCCCAGGGCTTTGGCTGCGCGGGCGACGCGGACGGCGACCTCGCCACGGTTTGCGATGAGTAGGCTACGAAACATGGGTCAAATGGGGGCCTTGAGCGGAGTGAGGGCGCCTAGATTACCGGGATCAAACCCGAGAGACCCAGCGGATTGGCGGCTTTTCCGCTGTTCTTCCCCGGCGCATCGGAGACGATGGGATCGCGGGCCACTGGACCCAATTCCAAGTGGCCCCGATTCGCATCGACTCGCGTTGGATTGGGAACATCACAGGAGACGGATATGGGCACCAGCAACGGCCGCTTCTTTCTAGGACTGCTCTTGGGTTTGATCGCGGGGGCAGGCCTCGCTCACTTCTTGACGGGAAAGGAATCAGCGGCAGCTAAGCCAGCCAGCGCGCTGCTCCCGCAAAGCAGCGGCGAAGCCACCCCGCAGCCCACATCACGGCCACCACTGGCCCCCGCGGGCAGCGAGCGCTCCGCGGCCCGCGCGCTGCCAGCCTCGATGCAAGCCTTCGAGGTGACGGACGCTGAGCTGCAGCACTTGATGGCGGGAATCGAAAACGACTCCGACATGGCGCAGGTTGGCTCTGGCTCCATCACGGGGAAAGTGCTGGCTGAAAACGGTGATCCCCTGCCCGGTGCTTTGATACGGCTCGTCGTGAGCCCCAGCTACACGAGCTCTTCGATGCACGCCCCTGAGGGGGGAGCCGCGCCAGAGCTGGGAACTCTTGAAGAAGCGGTGCGCAGGGCTGCGGAGTCGTTCCGTGAGAAGCGTGCTTCCAATCAAGAGCTGCCTACGGACGCGAACGGCGCCTACAAGTTTGAAGGCTTGCCGGAGCGCACGTGGATCGTGTCCGCGTACTTGCCCGGGTACCTTCTGAAGGCTACGGGGAATGCACGCAACGTGAGCATCGGAAGCGAGGTGAGCTTCACGGGAATGCCCGTGCTCTCGGTCCCGACGACGCTCTCGGGTCCGAACGGCGCGGTGGTTGAGGAAGCTACCCTGGAAGTGAAGCAGGTCGGCTGGCGTTACGCTGCGAAACGCTACAAGTGGACCTGCGAGGAACCCGTGCTGCTATTGGCTCCAGGGGAGTACACGGTGACCGCCTACGCGGAGGGCAACGGGCGCGTGGAGCAGGCTCGCCTGGCGTCCGAGGCGCAGGAAGTCTACCTCGCCACGAGCTCGCCGTTCCAGCCCTTGCACTTCGACTTGCGTGCGCGACTCGGCATCCGCGGAGTGTTGCGCCCAGCGAAGGGAGATCCGCCCGTGGAATCCTACTACGTGCACCTGATGGAACTCGCACCGGAACAAGAGTTGGACTTGAAGCTGCTCGCGAAATCAGGGACAGGCAAGTCGGTGCGACCGGGATCCGAGTACACCTTTCTAGAACTCAATCAGGGACGCTACGCCGTGGGGCTCTCGCGTTCCCCGGGTTTCCCGGTCTTGCACCACGTGATCTTGGAGGTGGTCGACCGTGTTGTGCGGGCGGACTTGGACATTCCACCCTTGGATCGCAGCCGCTACCTCAAGGTTCGTGTGCTGGATGATGCGGGCGCATCCGTGACGGCCGTCAAGTTCAACCTGTCCCACGACAAAGAAACCGGCTACAGCTTCCGAACGACCGCGGCCATCGAAGAGCGCGATGGAACGTACCTGGTGCACGTATCGGAGGAACTGGCAGACCTGTATTGGGGAAAGTCGGGGATGGGGGAGACGTTCGAGCTGCGTCTGACCCACGACAAGTACGGCAGCCGAACCGAAAAGCTGGCGCCCGCTCAAGCGCAGTTGACTGTGACCCTTTCTCAGCCAGGCACGATCACAGCGACCGTCGCTGGCTACCAGGGCAGCGGCTACGAAGGTCGGCTCAGTGTCAGTGCCAAGCGCACGGGGGACGATCCCTATGCCAGCCTGTTCATGGGAAGGAGCAACAGCAAGGTCGCAGCGAATGGAACGCAAGTGCTCGAGGGTCTCGAACCGGGTGTCTACGACGTGTCCTTGCTCTCCAGCTCAAAGGGCGACGGTCAGAGCTTCCTGCGTGCGAGCAGTTTGCAGACCGTGAGGCTGGAGGTCTTTGCCGGTGACAACACGGTTCAGTTGAGCATCCCGACTCTGTACTCCCTGCGTGTGCACTGGCCCGATGGCAAGCCTGGAACGGACTTGTACCTGAGCGATCCCCATGGGGAGCGGATGTTCGGGAGCATGCTCAGCGCTCGTTTGGACGCGAACGGCTACGGAACCTGGGACGACTTAAAGGCGGGACAGTACTTGCTCACGGCCGGTTCGGAACAAATGGAGATCCGCGTACCATGCGCTGAAGTTGAGTTTGAAGCGATGGATGTTCGGGCTCTGCGCGTCATCGTTTCGGACCCGAGCGGGGACTTGGCCAAAATTGGATTTGTCACAGGGGACCTCATCATCGGCGAAGACGGACAAGAGTTCAGCTCGAAGCCGAACTCCGGGGTCCTGCTGCAACTCTCCAAGCATAAGGGGGCTGAGAAGTCCTTCCTCGTTCTACGCGACGGCGCTCAGATCGAGATCAGGGTCAAGTCAGAAAGCCTTGGGGGTTGGAAAGAGCTGGGGGGCACCTTGCAACCCGCTACTCGTTAGCGGCGCCTTGCTCAGCGGGCCCGAGCACGCGGCGCAACTCCACGGAGCATCCGAGCCTGGCGGGAAGTGCTTCCCATCCAAAGCGCCGGAGGTTCTGCTCGAGCACCTGCGCCGGGATCGGACGCTCTGAGCTGACGATCAAGACCGAGAGCGGGGGAGCATGCTCGGGCAGCTGAATGAGCACATCCTCCCCGCCCTGGAGTTCCACACTGTCGTACTCCGGCAGTGCGCTCCAACCCTCGTTCGTTCTCATGTGCACGCTGAGGAACGCGGAGTTCTCGACGAAGACTTCCACGTAGAGCGGCTGCGCGGGCTTGTGTGCTCCGTTCGGATCTCCAGAGCGCAACTGACTTGCGCTGTCCAAGACTCGGCCGCCCGAGTCCAACAAGGCCACTTCGCTGGGGACGTCGCCGAAGTTCAACTTTCGCAGTGCGAAGTACTGAGGGACCGCGAGCAACAAAAGTGCGGCGGCGACGAGTCCAAACACGAAAGAAACTCTTTGGCGGCGGGCGGCAGAGAAGGCCTCCCTGTGCGCATTCGCCCTCATTTCATCCTGCAAGTCGGCGGTCCTAGGCGAGTCGAGCAAGGGGACTTCCCCCAGTGCTTGCGCCCTGCGCTGGAGACGGATCTCCGTGTTTTGATGTCCCAAAGATTGAGTCACTGGCCCTTCCTCTCGATTGCGAATGCTGGCCTCGGCGGCAAATAGGAGCGGAATCCCGCGAGATCCTGCCGAGGTCGAGTTCTGTTCATACTAGGGGGACCCGGGCGGCGGCCGCTTGCCCGCACTTTGTTGGAGAATCGAGCGGAGTTCCTAGTCAAAGTCGGGCGGGCGTCCTGGCACAGCTCCCGCGGGACTCTCTCCGGCAGGACCGAAAGGCCCACAATCACCGGGCTTATGGCTCTGCCACAGACTCCGAACGGGACCTATCCGGGCCCGGCGGAGCTTTTGAAGTTCCGTTCACTCTTCCCCACAAACGTGGCCCGGCCCCCCCGGAGTTTGCCCCAAGAATCGTGCGGTTCGTTGCACTTTGAAAGATGCGGCGACGCACGGGCAATCTTGACGGTTTGCGCAGGGCTACTGTACCCTTCAAGTAGGCACCTGGGATCTAGTCTAGCCGCCACGATTCTCCCAGGTGTTCGTTCGCTTCGCTTGACCCTAGGTGGGAGGCACGGGTATGGGGAAAACACTGCGCACGCTGCTGATCGAGGCCTCCTCGGAGAGCACGGACGAGTTGCTCTTGGAGCTTCAGCGCGGCGGGTTTGATGTGGTGCACACCTGCGTCGCGGATTCGGACGGATTCCAGCAGGCCCTGACGAACGAGGGCTGGGACATCGTTCTCGCAGCGGGAGATCTACCACACTTTTCAGGGAACGAAGCGTTGGAGGTTTTGGCACGCCTTGCCGCTGACCTTCCCGTGTTGTTTGTCTTGGGCGAGGAAGCGGGGATTGCAAATCTCGTGGCCCAGGGCATTTCACAGGGGGAGTGCATTCTTCGTTCCAATCTTTCGAAGCTGACTTCCATCGTCCGAGATGAGCTTCAGCGCGCGGCCGACTCACCGAATGAGGCCCCCCTGGCCAGTGTCTCTGAAGAGTGCGCTGCCTGGGAGTTTGATCTCTCAGGCGTTGCCGAGTGGATTCAATTTCAAGGCATCGAATCAATGGTCGCCTTGCGCAAGTACTTCAGCACCTATCCAGAGGATGAGCACGAGCCGGAGCTTTTCGCCTGGATCATCTCTGTCAACATGGCTGCGGTTCGGATGCTCGAGCGCAGGACGCCCGAGGATTTGCTCGGTACGGTGGCCGCCAAATGGCCGCCCGCTTTCTATCCCGCCTGGCAAGCCATGCTCGAGGCCCTTGCGGACCGGCGGACAGTTGCGCGAACCGAGTGCCGTTTGAGTTCGAGGGTGGGGCCCGCGAGGCTCTGCGCAATCGGGGTTCACCTCCCCCAGACCGAAGAAGGATTGAAACGGGTGCGCGTGACGGTTGAAGAGCGGCTGGAGCAGGAAACACCGCGCATGAGTCCCCGGGGGGAGCCAGAGCTCCAATCCACCTGCCTTGGGGAGGATGGGCCGTCTGTCCACGAACTCACACCGCTTGCGAAGCCTACTTCAAAAGTCGCACGCAGCGAGGCCACGGTGCTCTTGGTGGACGACCAAGACGCCGTGCGCAACGTGACCCGAACGGTTCTCCTGCGCAACGGCTTCACGGTGCTCGAGGCCTCCAGCGGAGCCGCTGCCCTGGCCCTTGCAAAAGAGCACGGGGATGCAATCGACTTGATGCTGACGGACCTGTCGATGCCAGGCATGGGTGGCGATGAGCTCGCGAAGCAGATTCGCTTGTGCCGGCCCCAGACAAAAATCGTCTACATGTCCGGGTACAGCGCCCAAGCAACCGGGGACGAAGTGTTCCTGCAAAAGCCCTTCCTGCAAGCCACTCTGTTGAAGACCTTGCGTGACCTCTTGGGCGCAAAGTAAGTCGGCCAGACCGGGCTAGCTGCGTTGCACGCGGCTTGACACGCGCGATGGGTCGATGAGAAGCTCTGGACTCTCGAGGATCTTCAACCGGATGGCGGACGCATGATGAAACATTGGACGGGCACTCTTCTTCTCGGTCTAGCACTGGCCACTTGCGCCTTTGGCATGGGCGACGACTTTCGGCGGGAGCGCGACGGCAGCAGTTCTGCCAAGGACGTTCTCGAGGGTCAGGCACCTCCGGCCTTGGCGGTTGGCGGCTGGATGAACACCGGCAACAAACCCTTGGACCTGGGCGCCCTGCGCGGCAAGGTGGTGATTCTCGACTTCTGGGGCGTTTGGTGAGGCCCTTGCAAAAAAGCCGTGCCCAAACTCAAGGAGTTGCGCGCGCGCTACGGGGACCAGGGTCTGGTTCTCATCGGAATTCATAGCACGAAGGATGCAGAGGGCATGCAGGCCTTCGTGGAGGCCAAGGGCATCGACTACCCGGTTGCCATCGACTTGGAGGACGCAACCAAGCGGGCCTATGCCGTCGATTCCTACCCGGACTACTACCTGATCGATCGCGCGGGAAAGTTGCGCGTGGCGGACCTAGCGAACGGGGATTTGGAGCGTGCGGTGATCGCCTTGTTGGGGGAACCTGCCCCATACGACTCACCGGTTCCCGCCTCCTTCAAGCGAGCCGCGAAGAAAAACAAACGAGTGCTCGTCCTGTGGGGCAGCGCGCAAGATCGCGCGGGAGTCGACGGGCAGCTGAAGGGCGACCTGCGCTCCCAGGCAACCAACGAGTACGAAGTCCTGCGACTGACTCGCGCCAATGAACCAGAGTTGGCGAAGCGTTGGCGGGCTGGGGAGACCGGGCTGGCCGCTTGCGTCCTTGCGGCGGACGGGACCCTGCTTGGAAATCTAGCCGCGGATGTGGCGCGGCCCGATCGCTTGCGGCAGTTCCTTGCGACGCACCAAATACCCCAGAAGGATGCGGAGGCGCTTTGGAAGCAAGCGAAGCAACAGGCGCTCGCGCAGCAGAAGAATCTCCTGGTGCACCTCGGCGCCCCTTGGTGAGGCTGGTGCTTCAAGCTCGAGGAGTTCCTCGGGCACAAGCAAGTGGCTGGACTGATCGGCCAGGACTTCATCGAACTCAAGATCGACGTGGATCGCGACCTGAATGGCAAGGCTCTCGCGCAGCGCCTGCGCGGCAGCGAGGAAGGTGGCATTCCTTGGATGGTCATCACCGACCCTGCGGGCAAGCGCATCGTGACCAGCGATGGCCCCAAAGGAAACATCGGCTGTCCAGCGACGGACGCTGAGCAGGCCTGGTTCATGACGATGATCGAGAAAGGCGCGAGCCGCCTGAGCTCCCAACAACTCGCAGAGTTGCGTCAGCACTTGGCGGATTACGCGAAGACTCTGCAATAGGGCGGGCGAGGGCATCCGCAGATGCAGCCGGTTTCGCAAAGCGTTGCCTTCCGCTCCTTCTCATCGCCTGATGACACTTTGAATGACTTGGCCCCGCAGGCAACCCACTCAGGTCGCCAGCGGGGCCAAGTCGCTCAGGGCGCGCCAGCTAGCGAACTGTCGTGCCTGGAGCGCGTCACGCGGAAGTGCGCAGAGGAACTGATCAGCGGTCGCTGGCCTCCACCGGACGGTCCGTCGTCTTGAGGAAGCGATCGAACCACTGGATGGTTTCCGCGTGCACGTGCAAGACCGACTCACGGGCCCGGTACCCGTGGCTCTCTCCGGGCAACATCACCAGGCGCGCTGTGCCGCCGTTGCCCTTGATCGCTTGGAACAAACGCTCCGACTGCAAGGGGAAGGTGCCCGAGTTGTTGTCGATCTCCCCATGGATCATGAGCAGCGGCTCGTTGATTTTTTGCGCGTGCATGAAGGGCGAGACATTGAAGTAGGCGTCCGGTGCTTCCCAGAAGGTTCGGCGCTCGGATTGAAAGCCAAAGGGAGTCAAGGTTCGGTTGTAGGCACCGCTGCGCGCCACGCCCGTCACGAATAGGTCGCAGTGGGCCAGGAGGTTGGCGGTCATGAACGCGCCATAGCTGTGGCCGCCGACGACCACCGCATCGCGGTCCGCCACGCCCATCTCCACCGCCTTGTCGATCGCCGCTTGGGCGGCGGCGACGATTTGCTCCACGAAGGTGTCGTTCATGGTTTCCGGATCACCGATGACGGGCATGGTGGCTCCATCCATGATCGCGTAGCCCTGTGTCAAAAGCGCCAGATGGGACAGGCCGCCGATGCGCGTGAAGCGCGCGGGGCTCGACGTGACTTGCCCAGCGAGCTTTGGATCGGAGAACTCCATCGGGTAGGCCCAAATGAGCAAAGGCAAGCGCGAGCCCGGCTCGTAGTTGGCGGGCAGGTACAAGGTCGCGGAAAGCGGCACGCCGTCCGCGCGCTGGTAGGTGACGAGTTCCTTGTGGATGCCCTGGAGTTGCGGGGCCGGGTGCTGGAAGGCGCTCTGGGCGACAAATTTGTCCGAGGCCAAGTCGCGTTCGCGATAATTGGGTGGCGAGTCCGGCGTCTCGTGGCGCGTGATGAAACGCAAAGGACCCGCGCCAATCTCCAACAAGGCGCTGACCGACTCATAGTTGCCCGGTTCGCAGCGCCAAAGCCGTTCCGTCTCCAAGGTCTCGATGTTCTGGCGATCCAAGAAGGGCAACATGCCTTGGTCCGACGCGCCGCTGCCCGTTCGGTACACAAAGGCGCCATCCATGCGCACCAGGGAAATGCCGCGCTGATCCTCGCGGCTCACGAGCGAACCAGGATCGCCATAACGGTCGCTAGAGCTGCGGTCGTCCAAAACCCGCGCCGGCCCTTCGCCATTCACTTTGTGCAGGAGCGAGCGGGTCCAGCGGCGCTCGCGATCGTACTCCTGTGTGATGTAGAGGCTGGGGTCTTCCAAGAATGAGATCCCAACCGCGCGGTGCCGCGTGCGAATCAACTCTTGCGCTTCGCCTTTGTAGGGAGACGCAAGGGTCAGCCAGCGATCGCGCTGCTCGGCTTCGCGCTTGGGATCGCCTCCGTCCAAAGCCTCCACCCACAGCAAGCTGGCGGGGTGCTGCGGGTTCCATTCAACCGAGCGCGGTCCGAGGCGCACGCCGCCCAATGGAATGCCTTCCGCCAAGGGAACCTCGGCCACCGTGAAGAGCTCCTGGCCCTGCATGTTCCAAACCGCGATGGTTTGTGGGAAGCGGTACCAAGGCATCATGTAGGAGTAGGGCCGATGCACGCGGGTCACGAGCAGTTGCTGTCCATCCGGCGATAGGCTCGCGCCGCTGAAGATCCCAGGCTTGCCCAGCTTGCTCTGTTGGCCCGAGTCCACGTCGACGATCACCATTTGGCTGGTGGCGTAGTGATCGAAGAGGTCTTCGTCGTGCGCGTTCGACAAGAGATCCTGGTAGGTGCGCAAGGGCGACGTATCGCCTTCCGCTTCTTGCACGTTGGGGCCGAGGGGCACGGGAGCCGGTTCGGGTTCTGCTCCACGATTCTCTGGGATGGTTTGACACAGCAGTGTCTTGCCGTCGCGCATCCAACGGGGACCGCCGGTGATGGTCGCGAGGTTTTGCAGCAGGACGCGGGGCTTGCCACCGGCGCTGATCTGCGCGACGGAACTGCCATAGAGAGTCGAGCCGTTCTCGCTCTCGAGCACGTAGGCAAAGTGCTCGGAGTCCTGGGACCACGTGACGCTCGCGATGCGTGCACCGCGCGCGATGGGGAGGGGATGCATGGGCTTCATCAAGCCCCGTTCACTGAGCACGATCTCCCGATCGAAGTTGGTGCGGTAGGTCGCGTTTGCCAGCGGGTCGATGCGCATGCCCGCGATGCGCAGCATGGGCCGTGAGATGTCCGCGATGCTCGGCATGGCGCTGCCTTGCAAAGACAACGTCCAGCGCTGGTCCGGGCTAAAGCGCAAGGACGGGTTCGGAACCGCGTCGATGATCTCCACGACCTCGGGCGGTGGCAACTGATAGCCCCCTTGCAGCGCGAAGGCACTCGTTGCGGTGGATGTGGCGAAGAAGGTGAGGGCGACAGGAACCAGTGATTTCAGCAGCATCATGGGGATCTCTTGAGGTCAAGGAGTCTCCGCAGAGTAACCGTTCACGCTCTATCGAGCCACCGCGATACGTGCTCCTAACTCTTCCCGAGCCTTCCGTCCGTCGCCTTGTGGTGGACGCGCAGGGCAACCAGCGCGAGCAGCATGCCCGTTGCGACGTAGACAGCGCAGATCCAACCGATGCTTTCGATGGGCAGGCCCATGTCCAAAAGCTTGCCAAACAGCACCGGAGATCCCGCTGTGCCGAAGACCATGATCGCGGTCGCCATCGCTCGCACGGCGCCCAAGTGCCGGGTTCCATAAACCTCGGCCCACATGGCGCCCACGATCGGGCCGCTCAAGCCCGCGCAAGCTCCAAAGCACCCCATGAAAAGCGCCGCGCTCATGGGAGAGGAGAGGCTCGCAATGATGATCATGCTCAAGGCCAAGGGCGCAGGATACAGGGGCATCAAGCGCGTCGCAGCAAAGCGATCCACCAAGGGGCCAGCCACCAAGCTCGAGAGCACTTGCAATGAGGCAAAGGCCAGGAAGCAGGCCGCGAAGAACGGATCGCTCCAGCCCTTCGATTCGATCAAGTGCCCTTGATGAAAGAAGATCCCGGTCATGATGAACCCAGGCGCCATCACCCCGGGCAGGTAAAGGTAGAAGCGCAAGTCACGTAGTACTTCCCCTTGGGTCCACTGCCTGCCCAAAGAGGTTTGTTTGCCGAGGGTGCTCGACTTCGCATCCGACTCGGCTACCCGCAGGAGGTGCGCTGCATGACGCTCTTCATGCCCCTTCAGCAGGTAAAGCACCAGCGGAACGAGCACGACAAGCACCGCCAAGCCAGCCAAGCCCCAGGTCCCGCGCCAACCAATCGTGCCCAATGCGAGCACCACCGCCGCTGGAAGCACCGCTTCCCCCGCCGGGTAACCGAGTCCGGCAACGCTCAAGGCCTTCCCGCGGCCGATCTCAAAGTAGCGCGACATGCTCGTGAGCGCCGTGTGTCCCAACAGTCCTTGCCCACACAGGCGCAGCAGGAAGATCGCCAGCGCCAAGACTGCCACGTGTTGTGCTGTAGCCATGCCCAGACAAGCGATGAGCATCCCGAGGCACAGCAGCAAGGTGAACTTGCGCAGGTCAGCCCCGTCGAGCTTTTTGCCTAAGTAGATGATGGTCAGGCCGCTGCACAGGGTCGCCAGGGAATAGGTCAACCCGTAGGTCGTGTGCGACAGGTCAAACTCAAGGCGCAACTCCTTCCCGAAGAGCGAGATGAAAAACGTTTGACCAAACGAGGAGAAGAAGGTCAGCAGAAACCCAAAGCCGAGGAAGCGGGGTTCGGTGCAGATGAATCGAAAGTAGCCAGCCATAAGTGCCGCGAATCCTATCCGTTCTCCCCCGGCGATAGCGGCTCGGACCGACGAATAGCGATGGCTTGGGATTCGATACAACCCTTCCCCAGCGGGCCACCCCAGGATTCCGGGGCTAG
>CALCXM010000098.1 GCA_937905825.1 uncultured bacterium | reverse complement strand
TCGATCATCGAGCGGGCGACGATCGAGTTGAGCTTGACCACCGGCGTCGGTTGCAGTTGGTAGAGGGTCTCGTACAAGAGGGCGATCTGATTCCAATCGGTCTCCGCGAAACTGCTGGCTTCATTGTGCAGGGCGCTGACCGCCGCTTGAACCTGATACGGACCAAGCTCTTGCTTGCGCAGGGCAGCGGACAGGATCTGCTCTCCCTCAGCGCTTTGACTGCGATTCCACAGACCGCGATCTTGCTGCTCCAAGGGGATGAACTCGCCCTGCTCTGCGGTACGCGCGGGGCGTCGCGAATCGTGCAGGAGGAGCAAGGCCAGGAGTCCCCGAGCCTCCGCATCCTCGGGGATCAAGTGGTGCAGCAAGCGCGCCAGGCGAATGGCTTCGGCGCACAGATCGTCGCGCACCAATTGGGCGCCGGAAGTGGACGCGTAGCCCTCATTGAAGATCAGGTAGAGGACAGTCAGGACGGAGTCCAGCCGTTCGGGCCAGAAGCGCGCCGCCGGGACCTCGTAGGCGATGCCCGCAATCTTGATCTTGCGCTTGGCGCGCACCAAGCGTTGCGCCACGGTGGCTTCGCGCAGCAAGAAGGCCTTGGCGATCTCGCCGGTGGTCAAACCGCCGAGGGAGTTGAGCGTCAAAGCGACCCGAGAATTCTCTGCGATGGCCGGGTGGCAGCAGGTGAAGATCAGGCGCAGTCGTTCGTCCGGGATCATTTCATCCTCTGCTTGCTGCTGATCCTCATGTTCCAGACTCTCGAGGACTTCCGTTGGCAAGCCACGCTGCATTTGTGCGTCCCGCGAGCGCCAGCGATCGATGGCTCGGCGCCGAGCGGCGTGCAACAACCAGGCTTCGGGTTGTTTCGGAACTCCGTTCGCGGGCCAGCGCTCTAGGGCAGCCAGCACCGCTTCGGCGAGAACATCTTCCGCCAGCTCGAAGTCACGAATGCTGCGCAGCAGGACCGCCAGTACGGGGCCCCACCCTTCGCGCACGATTCGTGTGATCGCGTCGTTCGAGCTAGCTGAAGATGGTTCTGCCAAGGTCAGTCTTGCTCAGTCAAAGACGGCGATCGGGCGCACTTCCACACAGCCGTGAGCGGCACCGGGGATGCGACTCGCCAGATCGAGGGCCTGGTCCAGGTCTTTGCAATCGAGCAGATAGTAGCCGCCGAGTTGCTCCTTGGTCTCCGCGAAGGGACCGTCGCTAACTTGAACCTTGCCGTTTCGGACGCGCAGGGTGCTCGCGGTTTCCACGGGGGTCAGTGCGTTGCCGCCCAGCATCACGCCTTTTTCTTCGGCTTCCTTTCCGAAGGCCATGTAGCCCTCCAGCATCTCGCCGAACTCGGGGGTGTTGGGCTGGGGCTCGGTGGCTTCGGACGCGTAGATCAGGAGGAGGTACTTCATTTGTGTAGCTGCCAAAAACTAGGGTTGAGGTGATTCGGGCGGCGCCGCCGCCGCCAACGATAGGCTGACGGAGTCGTCGCCGCTCAATCGACACCCACTCTAATTATTTTTTGAAGGGCAGTTGGGGCAAGGCCGCCCGTTGCCTTCTGGGGCCCCTGATCTACCAACAAATGCCGCCCTTAGGATCGGCTAGGCAACGTTTGCTTGCCGTTCCTCATCCGCGATGCAGGCCAGCAAGGCCTCAAGGCAGGCAGGGTCCACCTCGCCCTCGGAAGCCATTCTCGAGAGGATCTCCAGGGCTTCCGCGCGGGGCAATCCATCCCGGTAGGACCGATCGACGATCAACGCGTCGTAGATGTCGGAGATGGTCAGGATGCGGGACTCCAAGGCGATGTTCTCAGCGGTGAGCGCCATGGGGTAGCCCGAACCGTCGAGCTTCTCGTGGTGGTTGGCCGCGATCGTCGCCATGCTGCGGAACGGGTTGATGCGCGAGAGCAGGTCTTTTGTGAAGGTGGGGTGCTGCCGAATCTGCCGCCACTCGTCCGCGTTGAGCTTGCCGGGCTTGTCCCAGATGTACGAGCTGACCCCGAGTTTGACGATGTCGTGAAGCAGGGCCCCGCGCCAGATCCATTTCAGGCGCGAGTCGCTGAGGCCGAGTTTCTCGCCGATCTGTGCCGCGGTCTCGGCGACCCGTTCCGAGTGGCCGGAGGTGAAGTGACTTTTTGCATCGATGATTTTCGCGAAGGACACCGCGATCGAGTCGAGGCGTTCGTCGGTGAGTTCCACCTGAACCAGACCGGGTTCGAGGGCCACGACTTGGTCCTCCAACTGTTCCGATTCCAGCACTTGCCAGAAGGCTTCCTGTTGCGCGACCTGCTCAAAGGCGGCCACGACCTGGGGGTCCAAGGTTGTTCCATTGCGAGCAAGGACCTCGCCGAGGGCCGCTTCCCGTCCTAGCTTCGAATGAAAGAGGTCCACCATTTGAGCCAAGTGGGTAAGGCGCGAAGCGAGCGGGATCTTGTCCGCAGCGAGACCTTGGGGCCGGCCTGTTCCGTTCCAGTTCTCGGCGACAGAATAGACCCCGTCGGCGACCTGTTGATCAAATCCTAGTTCGGCTGAGATGCGCGCACCGCGCTCGGAGCGCGCGTGAGCGATGTCACTGGCTGAGCTATCCCACTGCCGACCCTGGCCTGCGAAACAACCCAGTCGGTTCTTGAGCCTGGACTGTGCTTTGGCCGTTTTCGGCGCGAGCGTTGAGAGGATTGCCGAGTTGGGGGATCGTTCCAGTCGCAAGCAAACCTTGGCCGTCGTGACTCCCATGAGGTGGCATCGAAAGCGACGTCCCACTTTGTTGCTGCCCCCTGAGTCCTTCAACAAGAGGGTGTAGTAGAGGTCCGTCAACTGCGTGCCTTGCACGCCCAATTCCATTCCCACGTGGGTTCCAATCCATCAGCTACGCAAGCAATGGCCGGCCCGGTGGCCCTCGGTCAGGTCGAAGGCGTAGCTAAGGGCGCCGATGACCTGGGAGAGGTACAGTTGCTTGGAGTTGGCGTTGTGCATGCCGGGGCCGGGTTGTTTGAGCGAAGTCTGGCGAGAGTCTGGATGAACTTTCGGCATTCGCGCTTTGCGCGCTGGATTGTCGAGGGGTAAATCCGGCCTTCCGTTCTCGGTTTTGACTCTAGATCCATACGGCAGACCCCACTGGCCCTATTTTTACAGGGGAGGGTCGGTCCAATATCGAGGACGCTGTCAAATGAAATGCAATTGCCTACCCCCATTGAATGCGCTCAAGGTGGCGGATGGATCCTCAGACCAGCTAGACGGGGAGTCAGACCATCGTCTAAGTTCCAAGGGCCGCCACCCCTTCGAGCATGAGTCCCTACAAGAACGCCTTCATCACCGGTGCCTCCAGCGGCATCGGCAAAGCCCTCTGTCTCGAACTTGCACGGCGCGGAACTCATGTGGTGGCCGCCGCCCGACGCGAGGGTCACCTCGTTGAGTTGGTGAAAGAGATTCGGTCGAGTGGGGGCTGCGCCGATGGTTGCGTGCTCGATGTGCGCGATCACGGGCGGCTACGATCGGCCCTGCACGAATGGGATGAACGGGTCAACGGCTTTGACTTGGTCATCGCCAATGCGGGAGTTGGAAGCGCCTTGCCGGGGGATGCGCTTACCTGGGAGCAGGTCGAGAACGTGGTCGCCGTCAACTTCACCGCGGCCTTGGCCACTCTGGTGGAGGGCAAGCAGCTCATGCTGCCCCGCGGACACGGGACGCTCGCGGCAACGTCAAGTCTCGCGGGGCTGCGAGGCATGCCGGGTTCAGGGGCCTACTCCGCCACCAAGGCCGGCTTGCAGTCCTTCTTAGAGAGCATGGAGCTGGACCTGCAAGGAACCGGTTTGAGGGTGATCGACATCCAACCGGGCTTCGTGCGATCGGAGATGACGGACAAGAACAAGTTCCCCATGCCGTTCTTATGGGAGGTGGAACGAGCCGCCAAGGTTTGCGTGGAAGGTTTGGAACGCGGCAAGCCGGTGATCCACTTCCCTTGGCAGATGTCCTGGTCACTTCGAGTGGCGCGTGTCTTGCCCCGTTGGCTTTGGCGGCGGCTCGCAACCGCCGCAAAGCCCGAACTCTAGCCTCCATCAAGGAGATAGCGTCCCTGCCCGGGGAGGACACCCCGGGCCTACCTGCGTGCTTCGAGAATCTCGATGTCGTAGCCGTTGGGATCGTGCACGAAAATGTACTTGGAGCCGGCTTGGGGCTTGCTCGCCCGAGACCACCAGCCACGCTTCTCCACTTCCGCAATCACCGGTGCCAGATCGTCCACCACGAAGGCCAAGTGGCCGAACTGATTGCCCAGCTCATAGTCCCGGTCATCGTGGTTGTGAGTGAGTTCGATGTGGTAGTTGCCCGCCTCGTCGGTCAGGAAAACCAAGGTCGCTTCATCGCCGATCGCATGACGTCGGGTCTCGCGCAACCCGAGGAAGCCTGTGTAGAACTCGAGCGTGGCATCTAGATCTTTGACTCGGATCATGGTGTGGACTAGTTTCACTTTCATAACCAACAGAATAATGTCCGGCGCTGTGTCTTCCAACTGTCGGGCTTGAATGACAGACTCCCAGGCCACTTAAGGACACCCAGGAACTCTCCCCCGAAAATGCTAAAGAACATCACTCCCCGGAAGCCCGCGAAGGGCAAGGCCAAGAAGAAGCAGCCCACCCTCCCCGTGTTCGACAATGAACGCGCCGAGGTCCGCGAAAGCGGCATCCACGGGTTGGGCTTGTTCGCGAAGAAAGCCCTGCGCAAGGGCAGCACAGTCGGCTACTACGTGGGCGAAAAGGTCACCTCCATGAAGGACGACGGGGATCACGTGCTCTGGATCTACGACGAAGACGAGGAGACCGAGTACGGCATCGACGGCGTGAACGAGACCCGCTACGTGAACCACAGCAAGAAGGCCAACGCTAACTTCGATGGTGAGCGCCTGATCGCCCTGCGCGGCATCAAGGCAGGCGAAGAGATCACCCACGACTACGGCGAGGCTTGGTCCGACCTGGGCTGATCGCCTGCGAGACGGCTTAGCTAGGAACGGCGGGCTTGCGCGGCCAAATGTGGTCAGCAAAGCCCAGCCACCCGAGCAGCCAATAGGGCCCCATCAAGCGCGGCCAGAGCACGGGAAACAGGGTGAAGTGGGTGAAGATTCCCACCAAGGCCAGGACGCACAACCCGTCAATCCGTTGGCCCGCGGGCTTCCGCCGGGCCAGCCAAATCCCGGCTAGTGGGATGCAGCAGAAGAAGAGCGCTTGCCCGCCGGCGAACTTGGGCAGAGAGCGCAAGCTGTAGAGAAGCGCCGACGCGATGTCAGCGGGCGGCGTTTGATCGGTTGGAAAGGTCATGTAGCCGTGGAAGGTATGGCGATGAACCGTCCACCAGCTGTAGGTGTCCTGTCCGAAAGTGCACGCGCAGATCACCGCTGCGCAGAGCGCGAGGGCCACAGCGAGCCCCGGGAACGTGAGGCGTCGAAGCTCGCCGAATCCCACGCAGGCCATCCAAAGCAACATGGGAACCACGAAGAGCGCGTGGTCCACACGGGTCCCCAAGGCAGCGAGCATCAAAGGCCACGCCATCCAGCTGTTGCTAGACCGCACAAGAGCGAAGGCTCCCCCGATCAAGAGCAACGTCGCAAGAGAATCGGGTGAGGCGTTGGCTGCTGTCTGAAAACTGCCCGTGGCTTCCATCGCGAACCAGGCGCAGGCCAGTGCTGGAATTGGATGCATCGAACGGGCCAACCAAATCCAAAGCAAGAGAGCTAGAAGCGCGCCCGCCACCCGCGATACCCCGAAGGCGACCTCGAAGGGATTCGTTCCTGATTGGCTCAAGCCGTCCAGTAGCCGGTGGTACAACCACCTGCCCCGGTAAAACCCGAGCTGGGCCTTCAAGGACTTTGGCGATTGGTGGACAGCGCTCCGATACTGTCGTTGACCATCTTCCTGCGAGTCACCGCCGGTCAGACGTTCGAAGACTTCCGCCGGAGCGGCGAGCCCGAGCTCAGCAAAGGTCGCTTGATGAATTTCCTCGACGGCCTCGCCCCTGGCTTCGTGCACACAGGCCACGTAGGCGATCAAATCCCAACTCCAAGTCGGCGCTAAGGAGATGCGAAGCTGAGCGAGGAGCAAGAGACCGAGACAGGCGACGAGCCAGGCCGCCTTCCTCCAGCCCTGGGGCTTGGTAGACGCGGCCCCGTCCCGAATCCCGGCTCCTCCCCGATGCTCCGCAGGCTCTACCAACCGAGCGCTTGATTCGATCCGAGGCCTGGGCCATAGACCACCGCGTTCGAGAACAGGCGAGCCGTCCCCACGTGATAGCCACGGAAAGCGGGCACTCCCGCGAACAGGACGATCTGACCGTTGCCCTTGCGCTCACGGGTGAGGTAGGCGCTGTTCGCGATCCGCTCGCGAGCCTCCGGCCAGAGCAGACCGGCCAGGCGTAGGTCCTTCGCCGGCGTAAAGCGCACCGCTGTCTGCACGGGATCTTTGGTCAGGTACACGTAGGATCCGCTGAAAGCAATCGGCATGCGGGCGCCACAGCCACTGGTCAGCCAGTGATGTTGATCGACCTCCGCCAGGAGATTGGCCCCCGAGGGCGAGAAGCGTTGCATCCAAGCGTCGCGTTCCTTGATCGGTACCTCGTTCTCGGAGGCGACCTTCGAGGCTTCGGGCTTGGCTTCCCCCTCGGTTTGCGTGGGCCCTTCCCAGAGCAACTGTTGGTCGATGACGATGTTGAGGGATGCACGCTCGCGGGCTACCGCTCGATCGAACTCCTCCAGCTGCTCCAGGGAGTTCCGTCGCAGCTGGACCGCTGAAAGTGACTTCTCACCGGCGGCCAAGAGGGCGGCGCTGGACCCGGCAGCGATCAGAGTTCCACCGGAACGGACCCAGCTATCCAAGTCCTCGCCATGCTCCTCGAGCAACCCTCGCAGGTTCCCGGGGGGCAGAATCAGCACGTTGTAGCGACGCAGGTCCGCGCCACCGAACTGTTGCGCGTCGAGGATCGTGAAGGGCACGCCAAGTTCCACGTCGAGTTGATGCCAGAGGTGCCCGTAGGTGTCTGAGGAAACGGGAGCGTTGGCCAAGAGTGCGATGCGCGGACGCGACAGCAAGTGGAAGTGTCCGCCGCCCAAGTCAGGCCCATCCCCCGGCGCACGCCCGGAGTGCACCCGGTGCACGCTGCCACTGGAGGCGAGCGCCGCTGCGTGAATCAGCTCTTCGACCTTTGCGACTGGGAAACCCTGTTCCCCGCGCCGGATCAAGATCGACCCGCGCGCCCAGGTGGTCGCACCCGTTTCGAACTGGCGATCGGAGACATTGATTTGCAAGCCCGCTTCCATGGCGCGTGCTGCAAAGGCGACGGCGCTGTCATCATGGCCGTCGACCACCCAGGCGTAGACTTCGCTCTGGGTAGCGGGTCCCTGTTGCAGACCAGGGGCGCTTGGCGCTTTGAAGCCCGGCTTGATGTCCCCGGAGTTGCCGTCAAACTTTCCCCACCAAGCATTGATGTCGTAGGCGTGCGGCAAGGACCAGGCGGTCATGTCGTACATCTTCGAGCTGTTCTCGCGCTCCAGCTGCTCGCGCTCCTCCTTCAGGGTCTTCGAGTCGATGCGAGCGTCAAAGTCAAAGTACGCGCGCAGCAAGGGCTGGCTGGCCTGGCGCGCGGGAACCAGCAAGCTACCGGCGGGCACCGTCAGGGTCTCGGCACTCGCTCCGCGCGCACCTTGGGCGCTGCCCATGGTTAGCTCGGAACCATTATGAAAGTACTCGATGCCCTGTCCGTCGAGCAGTTTGACCAAGCGTTGCATGCGGCTGGCGTCTTCGGGGATCACCGCGAACCACTCGTCGTTGCCAGGAGTGCTGTCTGCGATGTTGCGGCGCTTCCCGGCCAGGTAGTCCTCCATCAAGCGGACGCGATTCTCCTGGAGCGTGGTCAAGTTCGCGAAGCTCGCCTGAACTTGATGATGAACCGCTTCCCTGTAGGTCAAGACTTCGCCGGAGGCCCGACGCAGTTGGAAGCCCTGGGTTCCGGCCTGCTCGTACAGGATGCCGATGGCGCCGATCAAAGCTCCCCACGAGTCTGAGTAGAAGGGCGCCCAACCGTCCGCCCACTCGCGCGTGTAGTAGCCCCAGCCCTTTTCGTCAAAGGCCTTGGACGCTCCCGCCGCGAAGACCTTCATCCAGTCCTGGTGCTCCTTCGGAATGTTGGGATGGATCGGATTGGCCTTGGGATAGAAGAGGAAGGTATCGAGTCCGCTCATCTCATGGGCATCGACGAAGAGCTGAGGATTCCACTCCTGAGCCGCGCGCCAACGGGCGCGAGTTTCCGGTTGGGTGCCACCCATCCAGTCCCGGTTCATGTCGAACAGGTAGTGATTGCCCCGCCCATAGGGCCAGCGCCCCCGGTGCATCGAACTGTAGTTCAGGTTGGGCGTGTAGCCGGCGGACTGTTCCACCATGCCGATGATCCGTTCGCGACCGTCGGGGTTGAGGCACGGATCGATGACCACCACCACGTCTTTCAAGAGCGCAAGAGTTGCTGGGCTCTGATCTGCGATCAAGTGATAGCCGACCGCTAACGATGCGTCGGTTCCAGAGAGCTCATCCCCGTGAATCGAGTACCCCATCCACGCCACGGCGGGGGAGGACTGGATCAGTTGCCCCGCACTCAGCTCCGTCAACCCAGCGGGGTTTGCGAGCTTCGCATTGTTGGACTTTAGCTCGTCGATGCGCGCTTGGTTTTCGGGAGTGGTGATCACGGCGATAATCAGCTCGCGACCTTCATGAGTCTTCCCAATGGTCTGAATCGTCACTCGCTCCGACTGCTCGGCCCAAAGACGGAAGGCTTGCAGCACTTCCGAATGGTGCGCCAAACGCGACCCGTGGGTTTGGCCGAGGATGGCGTCCGGGGTGGTGATCGCCGGGTCGTGCTGCGCACCAGGGAAGAAGTCCTGGGTGTATGCAAGTTGAGGCGCGTCCCCGAACCGAATGGGGGCTTCGTCCTGAGTCGGAGGGGGCGTGGCTGCTCCCGTGGGCTCAGAATTCGCGGCCCCCGGGTGGAGGGCGCAGGACAATAGAACGGCGGGGAGACTCGTAGCAGCTAGTCGGAGCAATTTCATGGGCTTCAGGCTAACACGCCAGCCCAAGAGTTAGCTCAAACTGCACACGGCTCCGGCCCTCAGGAAGAGCAGTTGAACGCTCAGGGCGTCGGGAGCCAAGTCGTACAGCTCCGCGACGATCTCCGCGTAGCAACGAAGTTGCGGCCGGTAGCGTTCCACGAGTCCATCGAGGCCTTCCGGTCCCGGGCTGTCGCTTTTGAAGTCGATGATTTGCGCCCAAACCACCTGGCCGGCGGATCGCGCTAGAACGAGCCGGTCGATGGCACCGCTCCACAGCTCGCCCTCGCGCAACAAGGAGAAGGGGGCTTCGTTCAGCACCTCCAGTTCCGTTCCGGCGGGCGCGCCACAGCCATTTTTGGAGAGGGCAAGCGCGATTTCCGGAGAGGCCAGTGCTGCTTGAATCACTTTGTGGGCTTGCTGCACCTCCTCCGGTTTCGCCTGTCGGCTCGACTTGTTCTCGAGGGCACTGGCCGCATCAAAGTCTTCGGACCACACAAGCGTCTCCAGCAGCCCGTGCACCAAGGTGCCCTGGTCCGCGGCTCCCTGGGGCTTGATCGCGTCGGTCACTGTGCGTTTCCCGCCGCCCTCTTCCCGTGACGCCGAGCGCCTGGAGAAGTTGCGGGTGCCTTGGGTGCCTGCGAAGGACAAGGCCTTCGGCTGCGCTGCGGGAACTGGGGCTTGCTCAGCGGCCAGGCCTTCACTCCAATCCGCGCCCAGGGCGTGCGACCAGAGCAGCCCGTCCTCGCCAACTTCGGAAGCCTCGACCGCGAGAGCTTGTCGCAAGTGATCCGCCACCGTGGGTTGTCCCGCAGACTTCTTCTCCACGGGATGAGCGACGATCATGTCGAGTCGCCGGGCTGCCCGCGTCATTGCAACGTAGAGCACGCATAGGTCATCGCCCATGGAGCGCGCCGTCTGATCGTCGTAGAGTTCGCGGAACCGAACCGAGATCGGCAGCAGGGCCTTCTTGATGGAAAGCGTGGCCCCTTGAATCAACTGCTCGGCCCGTGGGCGATCCACCAAAACGTCGGCGGGTCGGGAAACGAACTTACTGTCGAGTTGCGGCAAAATCACCGCGTCGAACTCCAGACCCTTGGACGCGTGAATGGTCATCACTCGAACCCGCGCTCCGCCGGGGACCTCCACGCAGCACTTGCGCACGTGATCGACGAAAGCGGAGGGCCTAGGTTCCGTCCCGCGCTCGAAGATGTAGGCCAGGTCCAAGAGCTGGGCGAAACGCGCCTTGTCCCAGGCGCTCCAGGCCTCGTCGTGCGCCACCTGTTGTGCATACTTGGAAACGAGACCCGCTAGCCCGAGCTCCGCCAGGGAAGCGCGCAAATCCCGTGACAACTGCCGGCGGGCTGCCTTGCTGGGCTTGCCCTTCAAACCTAGCGCTTGCGCGAAAGGCGACTCCGCCAGGTGAAAGGCAGCGGCACTGTCGTCGGGGAAATCGGTGAGCTGCAGCAAGGAGAGAAACACCAAAACGCTGCGGGCATCGGTCAACACGTTGCCGCCTTCGCCGCTCGCCTCGATGCCGCGCAAGCCCAGTTGGTTGATGATTTTTGGAATCGGTTTGCGCGTGCGCATCAGGATGCCGACGTTCGCTCCAGGTGCATCCGAAAGGATGTCCAGGACCCGCTCCACGATGCGCTCGATGAGGGCGACTTCTTTGTCGACTCCCTCGCGAACTTGAACCATGTTCGCGACCCCCGGGAGGTCTTTGGCCGCCTCGTGCACATCGAAGTCCGCCGCGAAGGCCTCGCAGGCCTTGCGATGGGGTGTGTGCTCCTCTCCAGCGAACAGCGGGCTCGACGCCAGTTCGCCGAAGGCTTGGTTGACGGTGTCCAGGATCGCCTGGGAGGAGCGGTAGCTCTTGTTCATGCGCTCGACGCAGTCCGCGTCGAGTCCAGGCAGCAGCTTGTGCAAGTCGCGCAGGAGGCGAGGCTCCGCTTGCCGGAAGGAGTAGATGGACTGCTTGACGTCGCCCACGCAGAAGAAGCTGCGCTCGCCATCTCCCTCGGCGGTGATCTGTTCGGCGATGGGCGCCAAGATGCGCCACTGCACCGGCGACGTGTCCTGGAACTCGTCGAGCAAGAGGTGGTCGATGCGACCGTCGAGGCGAAACCAAAGGTCCAACTCGCGCTCGTCGATGGGCAGAGCCTTGGCTGTGTGCGGCGCAAAGGCGTGGGGCAGGTCCGCGAAGCCGTAGGCTCCCTGCTCGCGCTTCTTCGCTTGATAAGCTTCCTCGAAGGTGTCGAGGAAACCGTGGGCCGCGAGGTTTCTCGCTTGGGCTTCGCGCAGGATCGTGTGAGATGTGCGCAATAGGATTGGCCCCATAGCGCTGGCCATCTCCTCGGGAATCTCAAAGTTGTAGTAGGGTTGGCCCGCCAGCAGCTTGGCCCCAATGCCGCCGGTGACGAGGGTTTCCCAGTTCCCCGAGCGCGCATGCTGCACGAAGCTGTCGCGCGCCTTGACCCAGTTCCCATTGGGCTTGCCGGTCTTGCCCACGGGCACATCGGCGAGTGCAACTTCGGCACAGGCGCCCTCGAACTCCCCATCGCTAACGTCTTCGCCAACCGCAAAGGAATCCCAGGCATCCTCGGAAGCTTCCAGGTAGATGCCGCGCAATTTAGCGACCTGGTTAAGCAGCGCGCGATGCACACCGCGTCCGGCATTGCCCTTGGTGAGCTCCCGGATCAAAACAGCGAGGGTCTCCTTGGACTCATCCGCCAAAACTTGTTGCAGGGCTTCCGACTGAACGCGATCGTCCACGCGCTCATCCGTGATGGTCCAGCCCGGGGGCAACTTGAGGTCCAGGGCGAAGAGCTTGGAGAGGTGCACGAAAAAGGAGTCGATCGTGCGCACTTGGAACGCATCCAGGCGACGAGTCGTGCGACACAAGAGTTCCAGGCACTGCTCGCGGGTCAGTTCGGGAGCCTCCAAGGCCGCAGCCAAGTCAGCGCGACCTTTTTCTGATTCCGCAGCGAGCATCAGCCGCTCGAGCACGCGATCCAAAATCTCGCCGGCGGCCTTGCGTGTGAAGGTTGTGGCCAGGATGCGTTCGGGTTCCACGCCGCTGAGCAGCAAGGCGAGGAAACGATTCGAAAGCCGATAGGTCTTGCCCGTGCCCGCCGAGGCCAGGATCAATGAGTGCGGTGACTGGTTCATTCCGTTTCCTCCTCGCCTTCTTCCACGAGGCCCAGACCACCGATGGCGCGCAGGATGGGTTCCTCTTCGTTCGGGTCGAAGCTCTCCCGATGGAAGAAGTCGCCCTTGCGAATGCTGCGTACCACGTCCTTCGCTACTTCGTGGGCGCTGGTCAAGCTGTCCTCTAGGTTGTCGAACTTCCCGACCTTGCCCTTGGCGCCGGCAAAGGAAAGGAAGCCCACGTTCTGAACTTCCTGACAGATCGCGACGTAGCCGAGTTGTTGCGGTTGTTTTTCATCCAGCAGTTCTTCGACGAGCCAGCAATAGAGCGGGAGCTGTAGGTCCCGCCAGACTCCATCGCGACTGAGGTGCGCGGTTCCTGGATTCTTCACCGAGTTGCCCGTCTTGTAGTCCCAGATCGCCCACTCCTTTGTGGTCCCGTGGTAGTCGATGCGGTCTATGCGTCCGCGCAGCTTCACGGGTTCGCCGTCCACATCGAAAGGGATGCTGCCTCCCTCGGGCGCCCACTCCACCTCTTGTATCTGCCAGCCACTATGTCGGCGTGCCGCTTGTTTTTCAGCGAAGGCCACCAAGCGCCGCTCGAGCTGGTCGACTTGCAACTGAATCGCGGGCAGTGGACGAGCTCCAAAGAGTTCAACGGAGAGGTCGTGCAGGGCTCCGCGCAAGAACTTCGCGATCGGTTCGGCTTCGACCTTGTCGCGAACGCGCTTGTCACGGCCAAAGCGCTCGAGCACCTCGTGCGCCAAGTTGCCAAAGGAGCGCGCGTCCAACTCACGACCGCGATCGTCCAGGCTCTCGACCTTGACCACTCTGCGCAGGAAATATTCGTAGGGAGAGTTCAAGTACGTGCGGAAGTCTGTGACCGAGATGCTCTCCAGTTGGAAGCCATCCGCATTGCCCGGCAGCACAAAGTTCGTGGCTTCCGAGCTAACGCTCTCCGTCGCCGAACGCGTGCCCTGCAGGAAACGGCGCACACGGGGGACCACTTCCTCTTGCGGACAGTGGAACACGATGCGGCTGGGCAAGAACGGATCCCCGTCCACGCTGCGTCGTCCTGTGATGAACGCGACCTCCTCCCGCGAATGCACCAAAAGCTCGCTGGCGTACAGGTCGCGGGCCATGCGCTTCTCGTCGTCCAAGATGCCTAGGCTGCGTCTCAGTTGGTTGGGCAGGTACGCGTCGCCGCGCACGGACTCGGGCACGTGCCCATCTTCAAAACCAACGACCACTAGCGCCGGCGCGTTGTCGAGTGGCAACTCCAACCAACCGAGCATCTCGATCATGGGCTTGTCCCCATCCGCTGGGGCCGGGGGCAGGTACCCCGCTTGCAGTGTTCGGTTGAGCAACTTCAAGGCAACCGAAGCCTCGCACTTGGGAGTCATTTCGTTCGGCAACGTCTCGATCTCGGAGAGTGCCGAGCCAATCGCTTTGAGTGCCGCGAAGCCTTCTCGACTTGCTTCCTTCGACAAGTCGAATTCGTGTCCGGCGTAGATCGTCTCCAGGAAGCCTCGCAATGGGGCCACCGCTTTCCCCAGCTTCTTCGGGGAGCCGTCCCAAAGTCCAGCGAGCAATTCTTCGCAGCACCTCCAGACCGCTTCCATGGAGCTTCGCAAAGCCTTGTCGCGCGCGTCGCTGGAGTCGGCGGACCAGGAGCCGTCGACCTCTTCGGGGTAGTGTCCGTTGAAGTAAGCGTCCAAGGTCGCGACCGGATCGATGTCGTTCTCTTCTCCCAGCTCACGCAAGAGGGCACGCTCAAAGTCCACTTGCCGCACGAGGTCCGCAAAATCGAGGAAGCGCCTGGATTCCAAGAATTTCGCCAATTGCGCCAGGAGCCTTGCGGGGGTGGAACTGGTCAAGGGCTGACCAGCCGCATCCCGACCATAGATGTTCTCTTCGTCCAGGCGCCGACTGACAAAGGGCCCGACGTCCGTGTTGCCCAAGCCGATCGTGATCTCTTCCGCGCTGAAGCGCCCGTTCCAACCCGCGATCGTATCCCGAGCGAGGACCGCTTGTTCCACCGGGCGATCGGCCACATGCCACTTGTCCAAAGGCAGCGAGCCGTCGCGACCCACCCACTCAGCGGGGATCAAACATCCCAGCTCGTCAAAGGTCTGCTCCAACTCTTGCGGCGCAAAGATGAGTGCGCTGCATCGGGCGGGGGTCAAGTCGAGGGCGCGACGCAAGAGCCCGTTGGCCTCGACCACCCCGATCATCACTACGCGCTCGATCGCCGCGAGTTTGTTTTCCTCTAGGGCTTGCTTGCGACCGAGGTGCGGGTCGTTCAACTCGCACTTGTCGAGGGCGAGCTTCATCGCAGCTTGAGCAGCGGCTAGCGCCTTCCAACGCTGGCGCTCCCCTTCGCGCGTGACTCCGTCGTCCAGCAGAGTTTCGTCATCGGCGACGGCTTGGAAGTCGAGACCCTCTGCGGCCACTTCGCCAAACAAGGTTCGGACCTCTTCGGCCAAGCGCCACCAGCCGCCGAAGTCGTCCTGCTCGGGCGGGTTCGCGAGGATGCGCCCAATCGGAATCGGGCCCAGGGACTTCAAGCCCTCAGCCCAGGCCAAGGTTCTCGCCAGACGTCCAGCGGTCGCTCCCGACAATTCGAGCAGTTCATCACTCAAAGCACCCGCCGTGACGATGCGCGGCGCACGCAGTTGCTTGCCGTGCACTCGTGCCAAGGCATCTTCCAGCAAGCGGCCGCTGCGCGCTCCCGGCAAGGCTAGAACGACCTTCGAGAGGTCCGGCCCAATGTGCTCCGTCAACCAGTTCGTCGCCGCCGCGAGGGGCATTTCGTCCCACCCGAGGAAGACCCGCTCCATCTTCGATTCACTCCCCATGGCGAGACTTTAACAAGGGGCGCAGCCACTTCCCCCGCACTCCGCCCGGGATTCTCCAAGGTTCTCTTGAGCGGGCTTCCGTGACCATTCGATACTGAGTGCCCCCCTCTCCGGACAGCGCGGCGCTCGCGGTCCTCCAAATCGTGAGCCAACAAGGACATCGAGTTGCTAGAAGCCTTCCCCCGACTTCATCCCATTCTGTTGCACTTGCCCATCGGCGTGCTGGTGGCCCTGGCATGGGTTCAGTTGTGGGGCCGATTCGCCAAGGGCTCGACGGAGCCGGTGGCTTGTCGCCGCCCACTCGTCTGCTTGTTGTTGCTGAGCACCTTTCCGACGGCGCTCACCGGCTGGTTGCTGCACGAGTCGGCGAGCTATCCGGATCCCGTCGAACTCCACGAAAATTTCGGTGTGGCATTTCTCATCGTGACCCTTCTGATGGGGTTGGCCGAGTTCAAGAAGCCGAAGTTCTACGAGCCGTTGCTATGGATTGCGGTTCTGTTGCTGTTCCCCACGGGGCACCTGGGTGGAACCCTGACCCATGGGGAGGACTTTCTATTCGGGCGTCCCGAGCGCGAAACCCCGCCGGAACCCGTAGCGCAGCCGCCGACATCGGCGCCGGTTGAGGAGACTTATGAAAGCGTGCGGCCCATCTTGGAAGAGCTGTGCATGCACTGTCACGGGGAACGCAAACAACGGGGCGACCTGGCCATGCACACAATGGAGAGCCTGCTCAAGGGCAGCGAGTTTGGCTCCGTGTGGACTCCGGGCGACCTAGAGGGGAGTCGCATCTGGCAAGTGCTGAGTTCACCCGTGGACGACGATGAGCACATGCCTCCTGCGAACAAGAGTCAACCCAGCGGGGAGGAACTCGCCAGACTCAAAGCTTGGATCGCTAGCCCGGCGAAGTAGCTGGCCTTAGAAGCCAACCCCTGCGGAACCCTTGGGCAAAGGGCTCGCGGGCCGTTCTTCGTCCGTGTCGAGTTGGTGATAACCGCGCGGGGCCACATCGTTCGCGGCCTTCGGGTGAAAGATGGACGCAAGCCGCTGGATCTGTTTGCGACCGTGGCCCAGCTCGAACTGACCACCCCCATACATGGGCAGACCCTGAGCCTCACACTGGGCGTAGGCCACGGAGAGTCGCGCTAAACTGCCGAAGCGCGAGGGCTTGATGTTGAGCGCGGCGGACTTGGCTGGCAGCTTCTGCAAGTCAGCGATGTCGTGAACCGGGGCGTCCCAGGCCACTTTGGCCCCGCGCTCTTCGAGCAGTTGAAGGATGTCTTCGCGATCGTGGGGGTCCTCGCAAATCACCTCGGGCATGGCGTCCAAGACCCGTTGATAGAGACCGAGGTCCGGTTCCACGTCCACGCTGGTTCCCTTGTAGGCTCCCTTGAAGTCGACCACTTCGACGGCTGCGGTGCGCGCTAGTTGTGCGCAGAACTCGGGCGACCAATCGGGGGTGGCGTCGAGCTTGAAGCGTAGGTCCCCGTGAATCGCTCGGCGCTCTTCGAGGTCTTCGATGCGCTGCGGGCCGAGGGAGAGCACGAAGGTCAGGGCGTGAGATTCACGGCCCAAGGCTTCTTCCAGGGAGATCCCGCTCTGGCGCAGGGCCAGGTCGAGGGCCGCGCTCTCAAAGGCCCAGCGCCGGTAGGGCAGCCAGTCCAAGATGGGCGGAGGGTCCGGAGAGAGTTCCAGCCCGTCGAGCCGTTCGCTGAAGGTCTGCATGCTGAACTCCCCCGCAAGATCGAGGTAGCCGCCTCGCTCCCGCAAAGCCTCTTGCAGCGCGCCATCCCACAGGACTTCTTCCCCCCGGCCCTCGTGACCCGCTCCAGCGAGGCAAATCTCGCTGGTTAGGCGGCGATAGCCCGAGTTGGTTTTTAGCTCGAGGCCATGCAGCCGATACCCCTCGACCTCCAGGGGAAGTTCTCGTACGCGATCCCAGAGACTGATCATTCAAAGAGGTTAGACTCTGCGGCCCATGGATCCCGACCGCATACAAAAGATTGTCCGCCGCGTGGCTCAGCGCGTGCTGAACCAAGGCCGCGCTGCGTCGGGCAACGGTCGGGTTTCCGGAGTCCACGTGGATGTGGACGGCGGGCAGCGTCCAGCGCAGGCCAGCGTGCCGGGGCTCCCCCTCGGAGCGGGCTCCCATGGCGCCTTGCTGATCACCGAACGGGACTTGGCGGCGACTCCCGATGGGGGCCATTTTGAGTTCTTGCCGGGCGCTCGGCCAACAGCCCTGGCAGAAGAGGAAGCCTGGCGGCGTGGCATCCAGCTGCGCCCTGCTAGCCCGCAAAGCGGCGCCGGCCTACGAGTCGCTATCGGGGCCGACCACGGCGGCTTCCCGATCAAGGAGCTCGTCAAGGGTTGGCTGCGCGACCTGGGCCACGTGGCGATTGACCTTGGGACCCACGACACGAATGCAGTCGACTACCCGGACTACGCGCGGGCCGTGGCCGAAGCAGTTGCCGGCGGCCAAGCGGACCTTGGTGTGTGCGTAGACGGCGCCGGGATCGGTTCGTGCATGGCCGCCAACAAGGTTCCCGGTGCGCGGGCGGCCATGTGTTACGACGAACGCACTGCCAAGAACGCCCGAGAGCACAACTTTGCCAACGTGCTGAGCCTTGGGGGTCCCATGCTTGGGGCGGAAACCTGTCAGCGCGTGCTAGCTGTCTTCCTGAGCACTCCTGAAGGTGCGGAGCGCCATGCGCGCCGGGTCGACAAGATTCGAGCCATCGAAGTGCGCTACGGCAACCAGGAACAAAAGCCCCTCCGCCGGGTCCTGAGCGAGTCAGGCGGCACCTGAAACAAACGCAAATAGAGCCCGAGTTCGAGCTCCAATCACAGAATCCAATGCACAACGGCGCCATCGACGAAGCTCGCCTAGAGAGTATCTTGACCGAGGTCGCAACCCAGCTGGTCGAACGCGGTTTGGACGCGACGGACCTTGGAAACCTCGGCTGCACGTCCATTCACGTGCAGGTTTGCCCGGAGAACGTGCGCAGCGTGATCGATGCCGGCGCCTGCCGCGTGGCCGTGCGCGGGGCCAACGCGAGTTCCCTCGCGACCCTTGGCGCGAAGATTGACCACACATTGCTGAAGCCGGACGCCAGCGCCGATCAAGTGGACCAGATCTGCGCTGAGGCGATCACTCACCGCTTCGCCAGCGTTTGCGTGAATGGGGGCTGGGTCAAGCGCTGCGCAGAGATCTTGGCAGGCAGCGGCGTGCTCGTTTGCACGGTGGTTGGGTTCCCCCTCGGCGCTTGCTTGCCCGAGGTAAAGGCCTACGAAGCGCGACGCGCAATTGAGGACGGAGCCTGCGAAGTGGACATGGTGCTGAATGTCGGCGCCCTGAAGTCTGGGGACGACGAATTGGTGCGACGCGACATCGCTGGACTCGCCGAAGTTTGTCACCGAATGGGCGCCCGTTTGAAGGTGATTCTCGAGACCTGTCTACTGACCGATGAGGAAAAGGTCCGGGCCTGCCTCCTGGCGAAGGCCGCCGGGGCAGATTTCGTGAAGACTTCGACGGGTTTTTCAAGCGGCGGAGCGACCCTTGAAGATGTGGCCCTCATGCGCCGAACTGTCGGACCTGCGATGGGGGTTAAGGCCTCGGGCGGAGTGCGGGACAATGCCGGCGCCCAGGCCATGTTGGAGGCTGGAGCCACCCGTCTCGGGGCCTCCGCGTCTATCGCTATCGTCGGCGCGGGGCAGGCTCACGGTGGCGGCTACTAGCGACGGCGCAGGATTATAGACACTGGTATTATAATGCTTGGTATATAGATATCGCCGCCCCACCTGAGGTGGTCGCGGCGATGAACATGGCCCACTGGGCGGGCCAACTGGTGGTTAAAGGCTAGACAAATCCACCCGAACGTAGACCTTCGGCGATTCGGATCTCATCCGGGGCGTAGGCGGAGCCGGCAAGGGCGAACTGGACCTGTGATCTGTCCACATACTGCATGGCAGCGGCCACTTCCGCCACTCTGAGGGCGTCCATGACCCGATCTTCGAGCCTTCTTCCAGCGTGCAGTTGCACAAGAAACTGAATCGTGCCCGCCTGAACCAGCTCTTTATCGATCTTGAGTGGTTGGGAGGACTTTCTCAGGCTGATGGAGGCTGGTTGCAGACCATTTAAGATCGGGCAGCGCCCCATCATTCCCCACAAACGATGCCCATCAGAGGCTCGGAAGCGGATTTCCTGGATCTCGCAGCCAGCACTCGAGAGGTCCGGGCGGGGCGTGATCAAAAGGAAAGGGCGAGTGGCCTGCTGGGCCTGGAGGCGAACGCGCCAATAGTCGGGCTCGAGCAGCAGGGGATGCATAGATTGTTGAGCAGGTTCGTGCACGAACAGGCCCAGCGGATAGGCGGGAGGCTCCGAACGCGGGATCCTCCAAAAAATCGGAGAGAGTTCGTTACCGACTGGAAATAAGTGATCTGGGTCCTGTTTGCGTTGGGGGCCAAGACCCCCTGAAACGGGATTCCCACTGTGGGTAATAAGCGCGTTATAGCTGCCAAGATGAGGGATTACCGGAAAGTTAGACCCTTTCTCCGCCGATCGTCCCCATGTATCGTGCGATCAGCGATTCGCGCACGGATACTGCGAATGCAAATTCCCCAACCTGGCCTTCGGGCCGGAATTTCGAAGGGTCTGAACCGCTCAGACCCCCCCTGATTAGGAGTACTCGGATGAGGCCGCAAGCGACCATTCTGGCCCTCGCAAGCCTGGCTTGTGTCACACACCTACCCACTCTTGGGTGGGCTTCCCTAGCCGGCACCACGCCGCTCGTGACCGAAGATGAGGATCAGGCTTGCGCTGAACTCCCCACCTACGTGCTGCGTGCTGAAAAGCTGGTCGTCAGGCCGGGCAAGGTCCTGGAAAATGTTTCCGTCCTAGTGAGGGGAGGAGAGATCGTCCTGATCAGCCCGGAGATCCCACTTCCCGAAGGGGCGACGGAGATCAAAGGCAAGGTGGTATGCGCCTCCTTCATGGATCCCTGGTCCGCACTTGGTGTCGACAGCAACGTGCTGAACGACAAGTCTCTGAACGAGGAGGCCCGCGTCTCGGATGCACTCAACTTGTATTCAGGCGACTTCCTGCGACAGCAGGCCTTGGAAGCCGGAGTGACCACAGCTCGATTGCAGGGCGGCTATCGCGGATCGACCGGTGGCTTGGGAGCTGTCGTCCGCTTGGATCCCGAACTCGACGACCCGAGCACCGCGGTGCTCTTGTCCGACGCCAACTTGGGGATGAGCGTCGGATTGACTGTGGACTCTGGCGCGCGCCTAGTTCGCGGTGCAGATGGCTCATTGCAGTTCTTGTCAGGTGACGAGCCCGTCGACGTCTTCGATCGAGTTTCCGCCATCGACAAGCTGATCTCGAAGCTCGAAAGCGGAGCGGCTTACCGCCAAGCTGAACTCGAGTACGCGCACAAGCTCGACGAGTGGAACAAGGAGATCGCTGAGCAGACCAAGAAGCTCGAAGGCGACTACAAGAAGGCCAAGAAGAGTCGCGACAAGGACGTGAAGGAGGCCGAGGAGAAGGGCAAGGAATTCAAAGAGAAGAAGTACAAGGAGTCGCGCAAGCCCAAGCAGCCCAAGCAAGACGATGGCAAGGCAGCCCTGGCCAGCGTGGCGGAAGGGGAGATTCCCCTCGTGGTGGAAGTGCACCGCTCTTCTGAGATTCGCAACCTGCTAGAGCGCACAAAAAGCTTTGGTCGTCTGCGTCTCGTGATTGCTGGAGGCTCCGAGGCGCTCTCGAGCGCGAAGGAGTTGGCTGAGCGAGAGATCCCCGTCATCGTGTGGCCCGCCTTGCGCGGCAACTCGGCGCAGGATGAGTTTGCTAGCGACGATCTCTCTCTGGCGGGCGTCCTTGCAGCGCGAGGCGTACCCATCCTGCTCGGAACTGGCGGCCGCGGCGAAGACGCCACCCGCGACCTGCCTCTGCTGGCGCAAATGGCAATTGGACACGGCCTGGATCCTGAGGTCGCCCTGCGCGCCTTGACTGTGGATGCGGCACGCACCTTCGACATGGCCGGCAGCATCGGCACGGTCGAGCTCGGTAAAGACGCTGACTTACTCGTGCTGGACGGCATGCCCCTGATGCCCGGCACCAACATCGAACACGTGTTCTGTGGCGGCCGCTTGGCGGTATCGAACAAGAACTGATCCCCGGACTTTCGACCATGATGTTCAACACCATCCTCGCCGCGTTCCTCGCGGTCTCTGCCGGGCTCACGGCCACTCCGCAGCCCGGAACGCCTTCCGGATCCGAAGGGGTCAAAGCGGGCGTTTCTCCGGCATCGAAAGCTGTCAGTGACGCCGCGGCCTTCACCGCCTTCAAAGCCAAGATCGTCTATCTGGGGAATGGAACCAGCCTCGAGAACGGGGTCGTTCTCGTTCAGGACGGAATCATCGTCAAGGTTGGCAAGGACCTCGAAATCCCCGCCGGAGCAGGAATCGTCGATCACGACGGTGCTCTCTCCGCGGGGTTGATCGCCCTGCACTCCAACGACGGAGCTGGTGGTGAGTTAAACGACACCACTCGAACGGTGATGCCCGACGCGGAAGCCCGCTTTGCCTTCGACCCCAAGCACCCGGAACTGCGCGAAGCCCTCGAGGCAGGCATCACATCCATCGTGTTGTGCCCCAGCTCCTCACGCTTGATCGGCGGACAGACCGCCGTGGTCAAGACTTCCGGCGGAGTGATTGTTAAGCCCAACGCCCAACTGTCCCTGGGGCTTTCCTCCGCGGCCTTGAGCTACAACGAATTCCCAACCAGCTACAGTGGAGCTCTTGGCGAGTTGAACGCTCAGTTCAGCGATCCCAAAGGAGCGGTCTCCCGCGCTGTCGCCGGAAGCTTGCCCGTCTTGATGGACGTCAACGATCGCGCCGAAACCATGCGTGCGATCGCATTCGCCAAGAAGTACAAGCTGCGCGGCGCCATGTACGGCTCCTACTGGGCCGAAGACGTCGTGGTAGCGATCAAGGAGTCGGGCTTCGACGTGATCTGCACCCCCTTCGACGTCGGGGACAACCAGCGCGGAGCCCGTTCCGTCGCCGCCCTAGCCGCCGCAGGTGTTCGAATCGGATTCGGATTGGACTCCCCGGCACGTCACCCCGCGAGCCTGCGCTTCGGCGCTGCCATGTGCGTCCGCCAAGGACTCGCAGCGGACTCGGCTCGCAAGGCGCTAACCGGAGACGCCGCGGACATCGTGGGCGCTGGCAACCGCATCGGAAAAATAGCCCGCGGCTCGGACGCGGACATCGTCCTGTGGAGCGGAGACCCCGTTGCGCTCAGCAGCTCAATCAAAGCCGTCTACATCGAAGGCAAGCAAGTCTTTGGAGGTTCGAAGTGATGCTCTTTACTGTATTGAGTCTGGCGCTCGGCAGCGGCGGTTTGGCCGCCATGCCCGTGCCGGCGGAAGCGACAACGGTCTTCGCGGATCGGATCTACACTGCCGCTGGAGATGTGATCGAGAACGGAATGGTCGTCATCACCGACGGCAAGATCTCTGCCATCGGTGTTGCGCCCAACGGCGAGCGCAAAGAGGGCGAACTGCACGTGGCCGCGATCACTCCCGGCATGGTGGACCTAAGTTCACGCAACACGAACATGCAGACCGTTGAGGAGACCACTGAAGTTTCCGCCCAGTACCACGTGGCGGACAGCTTGGATCTGTTCGACCGCAGTTGGGGGCGCCAGCTGAAGAGCGGTGTCACGACGGTCGTTGCGAACCCCTACGACAACAACTGCATCGGCGGCTTTTCGATCGCTTTGAAGACCGGCGGTGAGCCGAGCCTAGAAGCCCGCACGGTCAAGGCCGACGTCGCCTTGCGTGGGTCCTTCGGCTCCCAGCCGAGTGGCAAGAACCATCCCGCTCGCCGACGCCCGACGGACTTCTACTCCCGCCGTCCAACGACGCGCATGGGAGTGGAGTGGGTTTGGCGCAAGAGCATGTACGACGCGCTCTACGCCGAGGGCAACAAAGATCGCGCCTTCGACGGCGTCGAGCAGTTGCTGGCCGCCCTAAATGGCGAAGTTCCGGTTTTCGCACAGGCCTGGGCCACCCAGGACATCCGCACAGCTGTCTTCTTGAAAGAGGAGATGGCAAAAGAAGGCAAGACAAAGATGCGCCTGATCATCGACGCCGGCGCAGAGGCTTGGCGCGAGTTGGACTTTCTCACTCGCACCGGCACCGCGGTCGTCTTGCCCCCCTTCGCCTCCGATGGTCGCACCTTCGACAACGCGTTCTATGCGCGTGACTGTGCCGCCAAACTTCATGGAGCGGGCGTTCCGATCGCCCTCTCTGCACACAACGATTCGTCCCCCGGCCATAGCCTGGGCGACCAAGCTGCCTTCGCCCGAAGTGGCGGACTTTCCTTCGACGCGGCGCTTGAAGCCGTGACGATTTCTCCCGCACGCATCATGGGTATCGACCGGCGCGTGGGAAGCATCGAAGTTGGAAAGGACGGCGACCTCGTCCTTTGGAATGGAACGCCCTTTGAGCTCACATCGAGTGTCGTAGGCGTTGTACTCGAAGGCGAACTCGTCGTGGACCCCCGATAACCGGTCTGAACCAGGACCAAACCAGAAACGTAGAAATCAAAATGAAGAATCAAACACTTCGAACCCTGGCTCAGATCGCAGTAGCGACTTCCTTGGCCACCGCCAGCATCGCGGCTACTGCCGCACAAACGAACACCGACGGCAACGTCGTTGTGAAAGCCGGCAAGGTCATCACCCTTACGGGCGAGACCATCGAGAACGGCACGATCGTTATCGAAGGCGGTCGCGTCACGGCTGTCGGCAAAGACATCAAGTACCCGTGGGACGCCGAAGTGAAGGAGTTCCCGAACGCTGTCGCCTTCCCCGGATTTGTGGAAGGTCTCAGCAACAACGGAATGGATCGCGCCAACGAGAACATCGACGTGGCGGCTTTCTTGAACGTGAAAGACTCCATCGACCCGGTCAGCTTCTACTTTGAAGACGCCCTGCGCGCAGGCATCACAACGATCAACGTTCAGCAGGGCAAGGACTGCGTGGTCGGGGGCCGCGGCTATGTGGTGCGTCCCCATGGTCTGACTGTCGAGCGCATGACCTTGCGTCCCGACTCCGGCATCGTGATCTCCGCGGTTCCGAAGCGTGGCAAAACCCGCGCGACCCAGGCCCTGGCCTTGCGCCAAGCTTTCGGTGGCTTGCGCATGTACTTGGAGGAACTGGTCCAGGAGAAAAAGGACGGCAAGGACTACGCCACCCGCGAAGCTCTCTACCAGGGGCGCGAGCCTGACAAGGACAGCGTCAAGGGTCGTCCGATGGGCGGAAACTCCTGGAAAGTGGAGAACCTCCAAATGGTCCCGCGCTGGGAGATCGACGAGAAGCAGTTGCCGATGCTCGAAGTGGTCGAGGGCAAGGTTCCCGTCTATCTCTACTGCGACGAGCCCGCGGACGTCCACACTGCCCTCAAGCTGGCCAACGACAACGGCTTTGCGAAGCGCACCGTGTTGGTGCTCGGTCCGGAGTGCTGGAAGGCCGCCGACCTGATTGCGAAGAGTGCGATGCCCGTGATCCTGACCGGCTCGATGAAATGGACCGAGCGCGATCCGGTCACTGGCGAGGAGACCGAGACCTTTGTCCCAGGCGTCTATGCGGAGAAGGGCATTGTCTTCGCTCTGCAGTCCGGCAACAGTTCGGCTGAATCCCTCTGGTACCAGGCAGCCCTATGCATCGGTCAGGGCATGTCCCGCGAAGCGGCCATGGCTGCGGTCACGACCATCCCGGCCAAGATCATGGGCCTAGAGAAACGGATCGGAACGATAGCGCCCGGCAGCGACGGCAACGTGGTGATCTTCTCCGGCGACCCCCTGAGCGTGACCTCTCACGTCGTGAAGGTGTTCTTGGACGGCAACGAGGTCTACGACCGCGCAACCGACACCCGCATGAAGCACCTCTCGACCGGCGCCCAGCCAGCCAACACCGCTTCCTCCGCTGAACTGATCGAAGAGGTCCACAAGCACGACGACCCCGTCGTGGAAGAAGAGGAAAAGATCGACGCTGGCGAGAACAAGAAGGACAAAGACAAGGGCGAGCACGAGGAAGGTGACGGCCATGATCACGACGACGACAAGGACGGGCATCACGAAGGTGACGGCCACGATCACGACGGCGACAAGCAGGGGAACTAAGCGATGCTCTCAACACTTCTACTCAGCCTGGCGCTGACCGGTCCCACGACCGGTCCGAGCGGAGATCAGGATGGCCTGATCGCCGTGCGAGCCGGCACGATTTACGTGGCGGAGGACGATCGGGTCATTCGCGGCGGCGGCGTGATCCTGATCAACAACGGGAAGATCGTCGGTGTGGGCGAGGGCAACGACGACAGTGCACTGCCCCCCGGCGTCCGGGTGGTGGATTACGGTCCCGATGCGTCGATCATCCCCGGCTTGATCGCGATCTCGAGCGGACTGGGCGGCTTCGGCGCATCCGAACGAACCGCAGAGCCCGGTCTCTCGGCAGCGGATCACTTTGATAGCTACGGCAACTACTCAGCATTGCTCGCCGGTGGTGTGACCACCGCGTACATCGCTCCGGGCCAAGGGCGATTGATCGCTGGCCACGGGGCCGTCGTCAAGTTGGGCGGCGCAGCGGGTCCCGGTCGCGTGCTCTCTAGCAGTGCCGCAATTCACGGTTCCATCAGCACGGACGCCCGTCGCACCCCCGGCTACTGGGAACCCCCGGTGCCCGCGACTGTCGACCAAGGCATGGGCGTCGAGCGTCCGCAGCTGCCGCGCACGACCATGGGCGCCATGATCGCTCTGCGTGAGTTGATGGCCCTTGCAGCCAACCCCAAAAACGACATCGAGTACGGGCCGTTCGCCGGGGCGGACCTCAGTGCTCTGCTCAAGCAGGGTCTTCCATGGCGTATGCGCGCTGAAAGCGAAAGCGAAGTGCGCGCCTTGATCGAGTTCTTTGGCGAGAACGACCTGCGCCTTCTGATCGACGGAGCTAGCTCGAGTGCCTCCATGGCCAAAGAGCTGGCCCAGGCCTCGAAGCGTGTCGGAGTGGTGGTGTACTCCAGTGCCCGAACGAACGCGCGTCCCTTCGACTACGGCAAAGGCGAAGAGGCCAACTGGCCTGACCAAGACCTGGCCGCGACCTTGAGTGCTGCTGGCGTCCCCGTCATCTTGGCACAGCCCCGCGGTCATTCCGTACGCGACCTCCTCTTCCACGCAAGCGTTGCCCGCCGTGGCGGCATGT
The DNA here is from genome assembly GCA_937905825.1 of uncultured bacterium. GTDB lineage: Bacteria > Planctomycetota > UBA1135 > UBA1135 > JABACD01. The sequence goes on along the minus strand of CALCXM010000098.1, from coordinate 45,188 downwards.
CCGCAGAAGATGCCTTGACGGCAATCACCTCCCGGGCCGCCCGGGCCCTCGGCGTGCACGAGCGCGTGGGAAGTTTGGGGACCGGCAAGGACGCCGACTTCGTCGTCCTCAACGGTGAGCCCTTGGCCAGTGGATCGAGTGTCATCGCAACTTGGGTGGATGGCGATCTCGCCCACCAAGCAAAGAACAGTGGCCCGGTTGTCCTGGAAGTTGACCACCTGTACGTGGGCGACGGACAGGTACTGAGCCCCGGTCAGTTGCTAATGAACGAAGGCCGCATCATCGAGGTCGGACGCCGTGTGGCTCACCCGAACAATTGCACGGTTGTGCGCGGCACCGCCGCCATGCCCGGCATGATCGATGCCCTCGGGCACTTGGGCTTGGAGGGATCCAACGAGGTCCCGCCGACGCGCTTCAAGATGGCTCAAATCGTCGAGCCCGGAGACTTTGCCGACCGCCGCGTGGCCCAGGCCGGCGTGACCACGGTGGTCATGACCCCGCGCAAGCCGAGCAACTCGGGCGCACCGGCCATGGCCTACAAGCCGGCCGGTGAGGACGTCGAGGCCATGGTGATTTCCGATCCCGCCGCCCTGCACGTTTCTTGGTTGAGTGCCAGCCGTCCGGATGCCGGTCGTGCCGTGCTGGCCTTGCTCGAAAAGGGCAAGAGCTACAAAGAGAAGTGGGAAGAGTACGAGGCCGAACTTGCCGCCTACGTCCCGCCTGCCCCCGAGCCTGAAGCCGAGGCAGAGGAGGCCAAGGAAGAGGGCAAGGAAGAGGAAGCCGACGACGAGAAGAAGGACGAAGGCGACAAGAAGGAGAAAAAGAAGAAGAAGAAAAAGGGCGAGGACCCCCCCAAGCCCATCACTGGCAGTTGGCTTGCCAATGTCGAGCAGGAAGGCGCCGAAGCCATTCGTCTGCGCATGCAAGTGACCCAGGCTGCGGACGGTGGACTTGAAGCTCGCGTCCGTTGTGATGCGATCTCTTCTGAGTTGATTCTGATGAAGGGTCAACGCGTGGGGCACGGAGTCGAGCTCAACGGTTTGGGCACGAACGGTCGCGTCAGCCTCAGTGCAAAGACGGAGGAGGCCAAGCTGAAAGGAAGCATCTCCTCGGGCGACAAGCAAGTCAGCTTCGAGGCGGACCAGACCTCGACAGAGATCGTGGTCGCTCGCCGCACTCAGGCCTACGAGGAACAAGCGGAGACCGAGCGGCCGCCGAAAGGAAGCCCGAAGGCTCCCCGTGTGGACGAAGACTTGGAGCCCGTTCGCGCCGCCCTCGAGGGCCATGGAACCTTCGTGGTCCAGGTCGAGCGTGAGGACGAAATCCTGGCATGCGTGGCTGCCTTTGAGGCCTACGGCGTGAAACCTGTTCTGCTGGGCGCTTCCGATGCTTGGAAGGTGAAGGACAAGCTCGTCGGGCGCGTGCGAGGCATTCTGCTCAGTCACCAGGTGGTGGACTCCGATCCCAAGCGTGGAACGGAGACCCGCAACCGCTATGCAGACCTGACCAACGCAGGCATCGACGTGGCGTTCCACAGTGCCGTAGAAGAAGGGGCGGCTCAACTTCCTGAGATCGCTGCTTATGCGGTCAGCCAAGGCATGAGCGCATCGGGCGCAGTGCGCGCGCTGACTTCTGGAGCTGCACGCATGATGTCCATTCAAGATCGCGTCGGAACTCTGCGCAGCGGTCTCGATGCTGACGTGCTGCTCTTGGACGGCAACCCCATGGATCCAGGCACCCGGGTTCAACGCGTTTGGGTCAACGGCAAGGAAGTGCTCACCAACTAGTTCCCCGGAACTGAGTCGATCTCAACAGCAGAATGCCACAACCCTCCTCTCAGCTCCGCGCTCTTGGTGCCCTGTTCACTGTCGCCGCCCTTGCGGTTGGCGGCCGAGCGGGCGTTTCGGCGGGGATTGTTGGGGGCGCGGAGGCCCAGGGCACTGCGCTGATTGCAGCCAAGGCCCTGGTCTGCGAGTACGAAGGAACTCAAGTGGTGGACAACGCTGTGCTTCTCATGAAGGACGGCAAGATCCAAGCGGTCGGCCGCCAAGGTGAGCTACAGATTCCCGAAGGGTTCGAGGTCATCGACCTCGGCGCAGCCTGGCTAGCTCCCGGGATGGTTGGTTTGCACTGCCACGTGGGGACTCCCAATCCCTTCTTCCCCAACGACATCAACGACACGGTCTACCTGACCAACCCCGGCTTGCGCGCGAGCGCTTCGACGGTGGCGTCGAACAGGCTGCTCGAGCGCTCCTTCCGTGGCGGCGTGACCTCCGTCCTCTTCATTCCGGGCTCTGGATCGAACATGGGCGGCCAGGGCGTTCTGATCAAGACGGGCCCTGGTGGCTACGAGCAGAACGAAATCCGCAACCCCGGTTCCTTGAAGCTCGCCCAAGCGGGCAACCCCGAACGCTGGACGATCGGACCCGGTCGCACGTTCATGAACTGGAACACGCGGAACACCTTCCGCCGGGGCATCGCCTACGCCAAGCGTTGGGAAGCCTGGCGCGAGGACAAGGGCGCCAAGCCGGAACACGACCCCCAACTGGAAGTGTTCCAGGCGCTCTATGAAAAGCGCGCCCAAGTCTCGACTCACACGCAGATCTATCAGGTCGTCTTGATGACGATCACGATGGTGCGCCAAGAGCTGGGTCTCGATGTGTTCATTGACCACGGTTCCTTCGACGGCTACCGCGCAGCACCCCTTGCCCAAGAGCTAGGAGTCCCGGCCATCCTCGGACCACGCGCGATCATCCGCTCCTACGACGGTTTCCTCGAGACCGACGGCAAGATCATGGGAATGGCCGCTGAGTACCAGCGCGGCGGGCACACGAACATCGGCTTCAACACGGACTCCCCGATCATTCCCCAGGAGGAACTGTTCTTGCAAGCGGCCATCGGTGTGCGCTACGGAATGGACGATTCCAACCTTGAACAGATCCGTGGCCTTACGATCATTCCCGCGACGACCGCGGGCATCGGCGACCGCGTCGGAAGCCTGGAAGTGGGCAAAGACGCTGATATTCTCGTGGTAACCGGCGACCCCGCCGACCCGCGCACTCAAGTCCAAATGGTCTTTGTGGATGGCAAGCGCATCCACGACGGCGAAGTAGATCGCCCCTAACGAACAATTCTCCCTGCGTTGACTGCCCCCCAATCGATGAAGCGAATCATTCCTGTCAGCCTCCTGCTCGGCGCCGCTCTGGCTCTCAGCACCCCGGCAATGGCTACCTCTCAGGTGGCGGTTGCGGGCCAAAGTGCCGTTCAGAACGCGTCCATGAAAGCGCCGCTCGCCGCTCCCGGCGTGCCCGGTGGCCGTGGACTCGCGATCAAGACTGCTAAGGCCCTGACGGTGCCGCTCGAGGGACAACAGTTCATCGATGGAGCTGTCATTCTGATCAAGGATGGCCTGATCGAAGCGGTCGGCACTGCGGCAGAAACTCCGATCCCGATCGGGTACGAGGTCCTGGACGTGGGCGATCGTTGGGTCTCCCCGGGCATGGTCGAGCTGCACGCCCACATTGCCGGAACCTTCGACATCAATGACACGGTGTACCTGACGAACCCTGGCGTGCGCGCTTCGGTGTCCGTCCGGCCCGGCGACCGCAAGATGATGATGGGGCTCGCCGGTGGGGTCACCACGATCCTGTTCATCCCCGGTTCCGGCGCGAACATTGGCGGCCAAGGAGTCTTGCTCAAGATTGGCTTGGAGGATTACGAATCCATGCTGATTCGCGATCCGGGATCCATGAAGCTGGCCCAGGCGGGCAACCCCGAGCGCTGGACGATCAATCCGGGCCGCTCCTTCATGAACTGGAACACCCGCAACACCCTCGAGCGTGGAGTGGCTTACGCCAAGCGCTTCGAAAAGGATCAAGAGAAGGGCACCAAACGCCCCAAGAGGGACCTGCAGTTCGAGGTCATCCGCGCGCTCTACAACAACGAAGCGCAGATCTCGACCCACACTCAGATCTATCAGGTCGCGAACATGACCTTGACCATGGTCGCCGAGGAGCTCGGGCTGCCCGTCTTCATCGACCACGGAACCTTCAACGCCTACCGCGTCGCTCCGCGCGCCGTCGAGCTTGGGGTCAACGCGATCCTGGGCCCGCGCAACGTGGATGTTCCGACCCCCGGCATGATGGGCTGGGCAGGCACGAACCCCGAGCGCATTCAAGGCGTTGCCGCTGGCTACCAAGAGCGTGGCATGAAGATGATCGGATTCAACACCGACTCCCCGGTGATTCCCCAAGAGGAGCTCTCCTTGCAGGCGGCGATCGCGGTGAAGTACGGGTTCGAGGACAGCGAGCTACAGACGATTCGCGGTCTCACGATCATCCCGGCCAAGACAGCGGGCATCGATCACCTGGTGGGCAGCATCGAAGTGGGCAAGCATGCCGACCTCTTGATCACGACTGGCGATCCCGTCGATCCGCGCAGCTGCGTCGAACGCATCTTCACGGAAGGCAAAACCGTCTACGACACGAGCATGGAGCGCCAGCGCTGGTAATGAGTTTCCCCCTCCGTCCACTCAACTCTGCGCAACTCGTTCTCGCGAGTGTAGAGAAAGTGTGGAAGGGGATTGCCCTGGGTTTCGGGGCTACCCTGCTTGCGAGCGCGGCGAATGCTGGCAACGGGGCCACTGACGAGGTGCCCTCTGGTGGCAAGTTTGCGCTGCACTGCGACAAGGCGCTGCTCTGCGAACTCGACGGCGAGCAAACCTTGGATCATGCGGTTCTCCTGGTGAACGATGGCCGCATCGAGGCCATCGGCAGATCATCGGAGCTTTCCGTTCCAGCGGAGTACAAGCAGCTCGATGTGGGCTCTTCCTGGATCATGCCGGGGCTCATCGACTTGCACAGTCATGTGGGGGGGTTGCGCGGCTACAACGACATGGTCTTCCAAGTGAATCCTGGCCTGCGCGTGAGCACGACCGCTCGCCCCGGCAACAGGAACTTGGTGAGGCCCCTGGCCGCAGGCATCACGACGATCCTTTTCATTCCGGGCTCGGGCACCAACATCGGTGGTCAGGGCGTGTTGATGAAGACCATTGATGGAGGATTTGAGGACGTGCTGGTGCGCGATCCCGGCTCTCTCAAGGTTGCTCAGGGGGACAACCCCAAGCGCTGGGGCTACGGGATGCAACGGACGTTGATGAATCATCACATCCGCTACTCTTTGCGACAGGGCAAGGCCTACGCGCAACGTTGGGAAGCCTTTGAGCGCGGCGAAGGCGCAGAGGCGCCGGAGCGCCACATCAACCTGGATGTCTACCGCGACCTGAACGCGCAGAAGATCTCCATCTCGACACACACCCAGTACTTCCAAGTCGTGCTCGCGACCCTGCGCATCCTGCGCATGGAATTCGGATTCCCCGTCTTCATCGACCACGGATCGTTCGACTCCTGGCTTCTAGGTGGCATCGCCGAAGAGATCGGCGTGCCAGCAATCCTGGGGCCGCGCGAAGTGATGTGGCCAACGAGCCCGACGCGTTTTCCCCAAGATGGCCGCGCCGAAGGAAGCGCCTGGGGCTTCCAGAAAATGGGCGTGAAGCTGATCGGGTTCAACACGGACGCGCCGGTGATCCCCCAGGAAGAGCTGCCCCTGCAGTCCGCCATGGGCGTGCGCTACGGCTTCGATAATTCAGACATGGCGGCGGTTCGCGGTGTCACGATCGTGCCCGCTGTGGTTTGTGGCCAAGGGGAGAAAATTGGCAGCCTAGAGGTCGGCAAGGAGGCGGACCTGGTCGTGTTGACCGGCGACCCCTCAGATCCGCGCACCAGCGTCCAGTTGGTCTTCGTGGATGGCGAGTTGGCTTACAACGCTGAGGATTCCGAGGTGCGCTCATGGTAACGCTCCCAAAGGCAGTCCTCTTGTGCGCCAGCATGCTCGTTGCTGGGTCCACACTTGTGGCCCAAGATCTCGCGATCCACTGCGGCAAGGTCCTGACGATCAATGCCCAGGACGAGATCCATACCCCTGGTCTGATCCTCATCGAAGGCGGGAAAATCGCCTACGTCGGGGCTCCCAAGGAGTACCCGGAGACCGTCAAGCGTGTCGACTACCCCAACGCCTGGGCGGCACCGGGTCTGGTCGATTTGCACACACACATTCATACGGGGGGCTGGGGCGATATCAACGACATGGTGCGCTCCGTGAACCCGGACCTGCGGGCCGTTTCGACCATGCGTCCGAACAATCCGGCCATGCGCGTCGCCTGCGCGGCGGGAGTGACCTCGCTCTTCGGTATTCCAGGCAGCGGAACGAACATGGGCGGCTTTGGGCTGCTCTACAAGTCGAAGTCGAGCGATCGCTTCGATGACGCCGTCGTGCAGCGCGTGGCAGGACTGAAGGTTGCCCAGGATTCCAACCCGGAACGAGGGGCCGGCAACTTCGCCTTCGGCAACTCCCGTTGCGGCATGAGTTGGACGCTCTCCAACACCTGCGACCGAGCCCTAGGGGCTCTTCGCCAAGGCCGCATGGATCCTTTCTTAAGGGATCTAATGAAGGTCATGAGCCGCGAATTGCCGGTGCTCATCCACACGGCAGGTGCCCGCGGCGTGACGAACACAGCGCGCATGTGGCACAACAAGTACAAGACCCGCTGCACCATCAGCCACGGATCCTTCGACGGCTGGAAGGCCGCTGAGGCCCTGGCTGAGTGGGGCGTGCCGGTCAACCACGGACCGCGAACCATGGACTTCCGGTCCAGCCAAAACGGTCGCATCAACGGCTCTGGCGCGGAGTACATCGCTGCCGGCGTGCCGAATTTCTCACTGAACACCGATTCGGGTGTCGTCCCCCAGGAGGAGTTCTTCCTCCAGGGCACGATGACGGCCCGCCTCGGAGCTGACTCGTACACGGTATTGCGAGCCATGACAATTCACCCCGCGACGACCTTTGGGATCGCTGACCGTGTCGGCAGCCTCGAGGTCGGGAAAGACGCGGACATCGTGCTTCATACGGCGGACCCGATCGACCCCCGCAGCCACGTGCTGCGGGTGTGGATCGACGGCCAAAGCGAGTACGAATATGTGGAGGGGCACCAACGATTCTGAGCCGACAAACGGCTTTCGAACGCGAAAGATAGAACGATGATTCTGAACACACTTCTCTTGGTTGCGAGCCCGCTGCTCGCCCCCGCACCGGCTATGCCGGACCTCCTGGCCATCAAGGTCGATCGGGCGGAAACTGTCAGTGATGGCACGATCCGCAACGCAGTGATCCTCGTCGAGAACGGCAAGATTGCGGTGATCGGTGAAGACCTGGCGATCGAGCGGGGCATCCCGGTGATCGACATGGGACCGAACTCGGTCGCCATGCCGGGTCTCGTGAATGCCTACTCGCGCATCGGCATGGACAGCCGGGGAGGCAACGATTCACAGCCGGGCAACAGCGCCCTCGCGGAGTTGTACCCCGCCCATGAGGATTACGACGAAGTGCTTGAAACGGGAGTGACCACCTTGGGGTTGTATCCCCCGGGGAATGGGATTCCGGGACGCGCCGTGGCGATCAAGCCCCGTGGCTCTAGCGCAGAGGACATGCTGCTCTCTGACGACGCGTACCTGAAGATCACCCTGCGTTCCGACTCCTCCTCCAAGAAGATGATTCGCAATGGCTTCGAGGAAGCGGACAAGTACATCGAGGACGACAAGAAGGCCCGCGACAAGTGGGAGAAGGCTGTCGAGAAGGCCAAGAAGGACAAGAAGAAAAAGAAGGACGACAAGGAAGGCGACGACAAGAAGGACGACCCGGACGTGGGCCCCTACGAGCCGCCGACTCCGAACCCGGATGCCAAGGCGTTTCAAGACCTGCGCAATGGTGAGTTGCGCGCGCTGATGTGCATCGACTCGGCCGGTGACTACTTGCACCTGTTGGATGCGCTTGGCGAAGAGAAAATCTCCTGGGACCTGCGGGTTACCGTGACTCGCCGACTCAATCTCTTCTACGTGAAGAAGGAGCTCGGCGAACTGGGATGCCGCGTGGTCATGGAACCGATCCTGACGAACCACCCGAACACCCGTCGTCTGCGCAACCTGCCTGCCGAAGTGAGTGAAGCGGGTGCGAAGCTCGTGCTCATTCCGCGCTCGGACAGATTGTCTGATCAAAGGGACTGGCTGCACAACACCGGCGAGATGATCGGTGCCGGCTTGAGTCGCGAAACGGCTCTGCGCGCTATGACTCTAGAGCCCGCCGAGATGCTGGGTGTTGAGGGGCGTGTCGGCAGTTTGACCGCCGGCAAGGACGCCAATATCCTCTTCTTCCAGGGGAACCCCTTCGAGCCCGATACCAAAGTGCAGGCTGTGATGTTGGAAGGCGAAATCGTCTTCGGAGAATTGAACTGATGAAGCAAATCCAAAACTGCAAAAGCCTGGCTATCGGCCTGACGGCACTCTTCGCCCTGACTCTTCCGGTTCAGGCCTCCGCCTCCTTCGAGGACGACAAGGACAAGGACAAGAAAGAGGACGAAGTCGAGCCGGTTGCCGAAAAGGACAAGGACCAGTATTTCCTGGTTCACAACGCCGACATCTACACGGGCACCGGCACCGTGTTGCGCTCAGCTTCCCTGCTCTCGAAGAACGGCAAGATCGTCAAGATCGGCTATGACATCGAAGCCCCGGGCCGCGATTACTTCAAGGGCATCCCCGAAGCAGAGCGCGAGTTCCGTCTGCGCAGCTTGGATGCCCAGGGAATGCGGGTCTATCCTGGAATCGTCGCGATCAACTCAAGCGGCTTGCCCGGGACGAACGGGGACTTCCGCGACTCGGTCGATCCCTTCTCGGAGAACATGGTCCTTGGCCTTTCGACTGGGATCACGACCACGGGAGTGGGCCGTTCCGCCGTCAAGCTGAAGCGCTACGTGAGTTACGAGGAGCCCCTGCCCTACGACTTCGACGGAATCGTCTTGTCTGACAAGACCTACGCCAGTTTGTCTTGGACGACCTCATCGAGCCGCCGCGACGCGCGCGAGAAAATGAGCGCCGCTCGCGATTACCTCAACGCCTACCGCACCTGGCAAGAGGAGGTGAAGAAGGACAAGGAACTGGCCGAGCCCGAAAAGAAGGGCGTCGACTCAACCTACCTCGAGGTGCTGACCGGCGAGACCTACGCACGTTTCCGCGCTGCCGACCGGGCGAGCCTCTTGGGCATCGCTCGCTTCGCCCAGGAGTTCGGCTTCCGCCCGATCATCATCGGCTGCCGCGAAGGCTGGATTGTCGCGGATGAGTTGGGCCGCGCTGGGGCCATGGCGATCGTGACCGCCCGTGAACGGCGGGACAAGGACGAGCGCCTTTCTGCCGAAGGTGGATCGAGCATCGAGAACGCCGCCATCCTCACCAAGGCTGGCGTCCAAGTGGCGATCATCCCCGGCTCGAACGGTGTCGACCTAGGCGGAATCGCTGGTCAGGACATCATGCACCTCCCGGTGGAGGTCGGTTTCGCCATCCGCGGAGGCCTCTCCGAAGAGTTGGCGATGGCTTCGATCTCAACGGTACCTGCGCGCATGATGGGCATCTCGGACCGCGTCGGTACCCTCGAGGTCGGCAAGGACTGTGACCTGATCGTAACGGACGGAGACCTTCTGCATTACCAGACCTTCGTCCAATACACGGTGGTCGACGGACAGTTGGTCTACGACAAAGAAGAAGAACTCTACTTCGCTCACATTCGTCCTCGCCCCGAGAAGGAGATCGCTCCTGAAGAGGCGCTCGACGCTGGCGAGAACCCTCCCGAGACCAAGAAGGTGGAAGAAGAGGAAGAAGAGGACGAGGAAGGGGACGACGAGGACAAGCCCAAGGACAAGGAAGAGGGCGACGACGACAAGTAGACCTGCCCAAGGCTTCAGACGGACACACAAGAGGGTGGCTTCGGCCGCCCTCTTCTCGTTGGTGCCTGGGGGGAGCGGGATGGTGGAAAACGTGAGTTCTCGTAGGATTGTGCTGTGGAATCAGCTGCCCCGCCGTCTCCAGCAGAGAGACGCGCCCTGGCCCACCAAACCATGTATTTACTGATCCGAACCCTCTCCATTCTCGTGCTGCTGAGCCTGGGGCTCAGTGCTTCATCCACCCCCAGGTACACCCCGTTGACCCTTGCACACATGGCGATGGGTTCTGGGCTCACGGTTCACGGCACGATCGTCGAAGTCCGCGCGGCGACCTTCGTGCTCCAAGTGGATTCCGTGATCAAGGGAGAGCTCGCTCCTGCTGCAAGGAAGTCGAAACGCATGGAGGTAGCGCGCTTCCGAAACTGGGCCTGCGCGAGTCGTTGGACCGAGTACAAGGCGGGGCAAGAGGTGTTGCTCTTCCTGAATGCAAACGGCGTCACCGGGCTCAGTCCTGAGATCCTTAGCGGAGGGGGTGAAGGCGAGATGCCCGTCCTCTCCGTGGCCGACAAGGACCAAGAGACGTCGAAGTGGGTCGTTCTTCGGGGGCTCGAGGTGCACGACCTGGGGACCATGCTCCAGTTGCCGGAATACTCGAAAGAGCGCGAGAGCAGCGCTGTTGAATTGACGCCTCTGATCAAGGAGCTGCGAGAATTTCATGCGTGTTTCCACGCCAAGGACCTGGGCCCTGATGGCAGCAGGCGCCAACCATTCCAGGTCACACAACTCGTCCCGAGTGAACGGGTCGAGGCGTTTTCAAAGCGTTCGAAAGTCGCGCGGCAGCTCGTGGATGGGGCGCGAGCCCTGATGGCCAAGCCTGCAAAGAAGTGATCCTCACGATTGCTCCTGCGGTCCCGCCGGCGCGGTAAGCACCGGAATGCGCGCACTCCTTCGCAGCGGAACTCGCGCTGGCTCCTTGACGTAAGAGCGAGTTTTACTGGCATGGGGCGACACGAATTGCCTCATCATCCGTTTAGAAGGGTGAAGAAGCTATTGGAGCTTCCCTGGCGCCTTGGGAGAGACGCCAGGGAATTTCCCTCGCCCCGCCCGCGATCGGTTGCAAGCCTCTGCAGGTGCTAGAGCCGGATCCCAGCGATGAAGTCGCGCACGAGGGTCCGCCGGCTACGAGTTCTGGCCCAGGCCTGGGCAGCAGTGAACTCGACTTGGTAGAGCGTGGTGTCCTTCTGAAAGAAGTAAACCTCGTGAACGAATGGGCCATCGGGAGCTTCTTGGCTCCACTGGTTCTTCGAGGCGGGAAGTCCCGCCACCCGTACGCTGACCGTGGCGAAGCCGCGCGCGCTGGCGTCCCCTTTCAGGCGGGCCGCGAGTGTCTCGCTAGCTTTTTCAGCCGCGTCCTTCTCTTGCGCAAGCAAGGCGCTGACCCGGAATGAAGTGCTCGCATGCGCGCGATCATCCGTGGGCTTCAGCAACAGCCCCGTAGTCGTGAACTGGTCCTTCGAGGACTCATCCAGGGCGAACTCTTCCGGCCACTGCTTGATTGCCAGACGCGTCTTGGGGTGGGTCCAAACATCCGGCGCCTCGCTCTCGGGCTCTTCAGCCTCTTCTTCCTCGTCAGCTCCCGGTCTGCCGATCACTCCGATACTCTTGGCGCTGGCGATGGAGGCTTGGATCGCTGGCCAATGCTTCTCCACGTCCTTGGTTTTTCCGTAGAGCCAAAACCCGTGTTGCACGCGCTTGGGTTGATCAACCAAGGTGAAGAGGGCGATGTACTCGGCCGGCCCATCCTTCACGACGGCGCGAGCGGTTTGAAAACTACGACCTTCGTGTTGCCAGCGATCCGCAGAGACGGTCTTCACTTGCGCCTCGGCATCCGCCAAGACACGGATCATCTCGGGCATGCGTTCTATTGGTGAGCGTCCACCATTGAAGACCCGCACGCGCAAGAGGGGCGTGATCCTCTTGCCGTGGCCGTAGAGCAGCAGTTGATTCTCCGTGGACTCGATCGCGAGGCGCCAGCCCTTTGGAGTTTGAAACTCAAGGTCGAGAGCCTTGGACAGGATCGTGACTCCAATCGGCGGCGGGCTCGGACCGGTTGCGGTGCTCGCGACTCCGCAGAGGCCAGCCGCGAGGCAAAAGGCTGCTATCCAACGGCGCGCGCCACCCATGCTTAGAAGTAGGCTTTCCACAGTTCCTCAACCTGCTCGATGTTCAAGCCATAGGCCTTGCGGAAGATGGTGTCCCACATGGCTTCGGGTTTGCCAGCCGTTCCCGTTGTTTGCGCCGGGCGATACTGGCGCAGTTCGTCCAGCATCTTGCCGAAGTTGTCCTTCAGACTGCCCTCGGCGAGGAAGTGGATGATCGTTCCGGATTGTGTGTAGCGCTGTCCGGCGATGCTGCCGCGCGTGTCATCGCCCCCGGAGTGCAACAGGCTCTTGACTTCGAACAGCTCGCGAAACGGTGTGTAGCGATCCGACTTGATCATGCCACCGGCCACGCTGGAAAGGCGCTTGCTGTTCTTCCACTTGTCTTCGAAGTAGACGGCCATGCCCTCTTGGAACCAGGATCCTCCGCCGTTCAGGTGCAAGCGATTGCCGACCAGTTGGTGCGCGGCTTCGTGGTACATGGTCGCATTCGCTCCGCCCGTGAAGTAAGTGGCGAAGTAATCGCGATAAGCATGACCGGCGGATGCGGCGGCGGCTTCGCGGGTCCACCCTGTCGAGCGCATGGACCAGGTCGTGTATTGACCGTGGTCCTTCAAGAGGTAGATCGGCAGCAGCGATTCCCCTTCGGGTTCTTCGAAAGGAAAGGTCTTCTGAAAGGCGCGGTAGATCTCTTCGATGGCTTTGGCCATGCGGTCTGCGCCGGATGCTGTGGAGAGGATGATGTAGTGCTTGGAGCGCACGAGGTCGATGTCTTCCGCTTCGCTTGGTAGGAAGTACTGCTCGACCGCGGCTGCCACCCGTTCGCTGGACCAGTTGGGGTCCGCGGCGATGCGCTCTTCCTCCGGAGGAAAGGTCAGCTCGAGCTTCAGGATTTGGCTGTGCTTGAACTGCCGAGGCTTCGATTCCCCGCGGACTTGGAACAGGATCTGCTTGCCCGTGTCCTCGAGGAAGAATCCGTCGTGCTGGGTGCCGTTGGTAAGCTCCACGACATCCGCCGACGCCAAGGTCGCGGTGGAGAGGAGGAGCGCGCTGAGTATCTGCCGTTTCATCGCTTGCTTGGTGGGTCCGATTTGGGTGCCGTTCGGGGCAATCGAGCCCAAACAGAGGTGGTCCTAGGGTCGGAGCCAATCCCCGCCCAAGATACTCGGAGTGCCCCCCGCTGGGCCGCTCGGATTGGGCTGAACTCGCCCTACCTCCCTGGGAAGGCCCGTTTGAGCTCACAAAGGGGGGGAGTTCCTCGCCGTCGTCGCAGGGCCCTGATACTCTCGGGCTCTTGATACCTTGAGAGGGATCGAGACCCCCCTCGATTCCGCCTGACCGTTCTTCCTGTCCGCCACTTGGATTTCCATGAGTCTTCGGGACTACTTGCGCATCGTTGCGCCTGGACAAAAAGAGACCCGCAACCTCACTCGTCGGGAAGCCTACCTCGCCTTCGACTCGATTCTCTCGAGGCGCGAAGGGGATGCGACCATCGCCGCCTTCCTAGTGGCGATCCGGGCGAAAGGTGGCACGGTCGATGAGATAGCCGGCTTCGCTAGCGCCGCCCGTGATCACGCCAACCTTTCCTGCATGGGCATGCCGGGCTTGGTCTGCGTTTGTCCGCCCCTCTGCGGAACGGATCAGGCCCCGCCCCTGGAGGTCGCCTCCTCATTGATCGCCGCGGGTGCCGGGGTGCGGGTTCTGCTGCAGACCGACCGCAATGTCCCGCCCTCCCGCGGCCTGACCGCCGCCAATGTCCTCGAGCATCTCGGGGCAGGCATTACCTGGGACCCGAAGGAGGCTGAGAACTGGGTCGCGCGCTGTCGCTTTGGCGCCCTCTCGGTCAGCGGGATGTTGCCCGTGCTCATGAGCTTGCGCTCGGTGCGCGAAGGGGTCTTCATGCGCACCGCCCTCTCCACGGTCGAGAAACTGATCGCTCCCTCCAGCGCCGCCGTGGTGGTGGGCGCCCAGAACGGCCCCGTTCTCGGAGTCGCGGTCGAGGTGATGCAAAGCCTCGGGCACACCCGTGCCGCCGCGATTCAAGGGGTCGAAGGCGGAACCACGCCCCACCTGCGCAAGCGGACGCGGGGCATCGAACTCTCCGGGGAGCATCTCGTTTCCCTGGTGGTGGAGCCGGAGGACTTTGGCTTCCAAATGGACAAGGAGCCCGAGCTGCCACTCTTCAGCATGGCTCCTCCCGGGCAAGGGGCGGGTGACAATCCAGCCCTCGTGGCCGCCGCTGGAGAGCTGAACGCCATGGTTCTGGCCGGGGAACCTGGTGCCGCGCGCAATGCCGCGATTCTTGGTGCCGCCCTGATTCTGAAAACGGGCGGGCGCTGCATGACCCTCGCTGAAGGCGTCGATGCGGCCACCTCTTCCTTGGACTCCGGCGAGGCCTCGCGCATCCTCAACGAGCTGCGCGAGCTGCAGAAGTAGGAGGCAGGCCGTGGACTTCAGTTGGCGGTTCGACCGGTGGTTCAAGGGTTTGCCCGCTTCTCCCAAGGACCTAGGCAGCGTTCGGCGTCTCGTCTTGCGCCCTCCCGGTGAAGGCACCGGGGCGCGACGGGTCATGCCGGAAATCCGTGTGGTCGCCGGGAAGGGGGTCGAAGGGGACCGCTGGTTTGATGAGGAGCGCGAGTTGCATGAAAACCAGGTCTCGCTTGTGAACATTCACGTGCTCGAGTCCTTGGCGGGTACGGATGAAGAGCGCTGCGCACTTTCCGGCGACAACCTGCAGGTCGACTTGGACCTGACCGAGGGGAACCTTCCCCCGGGAACTTTGCTGCACGTGGGGGATGCGGTGCTCGAGGTTTCCGCCACCCCGCACATGCCATGCATCAAGTTCCATCAGCGTTACGGGGTGACTGCAGTCAAGAAGGTCCTGCGAGCCAACAAGGTCGGCCGCCGCGGTCGTGGAATGCTTTGCGTGGTCCACACCACCGGGACAATCCGCGCCGGAGACTCGATTCGAGTCGAGCGAATTGGCGACTAGAAGCGTGCGGTTTTGTAACTAGATAGAACGCGCGCGGAGAGGAATTTCCGGCCGCGAGCCTCTCTCAACGTAAACATCGCAGCATTCATAGAATTGAGTGCAACCCAGCGCGCCAGGTCTCGTACTTCTCTTCAGTGAGGGGATCAAAACCGCTCACGCTTCCCACTCGCAGCTGGTCGTGTGACTCCTTGGTTATCCACTGAGAACCACGCAGGTGTTCCTCGCAGTGCTCGCGGATGGAAAGGTAAAGGTGTGTCCGTCAAGGACGTCGGGTCTAGGGCCACAATACCCTGGGGGGATCATCCCGACGTCTTTGACGGCGCCCTGCTTTCCGCGGAGATTGTTCCAGGGGGCATTGTTCCTGTGGCACAGGCTCCTAGACCGGCACGACGATGAACTCGATTAGGTAACTGCCCTTGAGGAAGGCGATGCCCATGTCGCCGGGGACAACCTTGGAGGCAACGGTTTCGAAGGCTTGGTACTCGGCTCGCCGGTTGGCTTCGTCTTGGATGGTCGCAAAGTACGTTGTGCGCGCGGAGGAGTTCTTGCCGCCACCGCTGACCTTGACGCGCTCGCCCTGGACCGAGGCGGGAAAGGTCCGCAGAGGTGCCGCGCTAAAACGGGATGCGGCGCTGAGCCCGGTGGCGGTAATGAACACACCAGCCAACACCATGATCAGCGGGGCGAAGGCCATGGGCCCGCCAACAGCAGCAAAGACAAAGGTCATTCCGAGGGCGATCACCGTGAAGACCACGCCTCCGATGGCCTGGCTGTAGAGCCCGACCGCCGCCGCCGTGCTAGGGGGTTCATAGGCGCAGAGCTCATCGTAAGTCGGATAAGCGCGCAGAGCGGCAAAGCGACTCGCGAGGGTGGCCGCCGGCGAGGATGGGCTAGGGACCGTTGCCTCCGGGAACGACAACTCGCTTCCGCAGTACGTGCAGAAGCGAGATTCGTTGCCCAAGGGCGGTGCCCCGCAGTGGGTGCATTTGAGGGGACTGGGCAAGCTCTATCCTTCGCGCTTGATCCCGCATTGACCGCAGAAACCTGCGCCAGGTGTCAGCGGGCTGCCGCATCCTGAGCAGAAGCCGGCGGCGGATTGCGCGGGCTCTTCCTTGGCCTTCAACGCCTTGCCGCAACTGGAACAGAAGGCACCCGCGGGCACGCTTGCCATGCAATGGCCGCACACGATGCCGGCAGCAGCAGGGGCGAGCACCTCGCCCCCCTGGTGATCTTTGACGAGCATTTGCGCCATGCCGAAGCCGACCCCAAGGCCCGCTCCACCGAGCAGACCACCGGCCCCACCGCCGCCGCCTTCTCCGCCACCTTTGGCCATGCCTTCGCCAGCACCCATCATCGCCTTGCCGGCTGCGAACTGTTGGTACTGGCCAACGCCGCCGACCGTGCGCAAGTAAGCCGCGTCCGTGTAGAGGCGCTTGAGGTTCTTGGCGTCTTCTTCGTCGATGCCCACCACGAAGTTGCCGAGACGCACGATGGCCAGGCCATAGGACTCCACGTGTTGAGTGAGTCCTGCCAGAACTTCTGTTTCGATCTCTTCGGTGTAGGCGCCGCTCGTTACGTCGAGCAGGGGCCACTTTTTCTTGACGAGCAATTCCGCCGTGCGATCGCGAATGACCTTCAAGACTTGTTCTTTCATCCAGGAGCGCACCATGTGCGACTGGGTGCGTCCCATGCCGACGAGTCCGACGATCAGCTTCTCCGGGTCGGTGACGCGGAAGGAGAATTCGCCGTGCACCATAGTCTCCACGGGAATGCCGCTCTTCGGATCCTCCACGTGACCGATGCGTCCGCCGAACTTGATGCCCGTGAACTCGCGCAAGGTGACAAAGAACACCTCGGTGATGAGCACGTTGCCGCCCGTGAAGCTGTCCACCAAGTTGGACAGGAATGGCAGGTTCGAAGAGTCGAGGGTCGTGCGCCCCGGAGCCATCGTCTTGACGATCTTGCCATCGCGGAAGAAGACGCCGACCTCATCCGCTTCCACGGTGAGTTGGGACATCATCGGAATGGTGGGGTCTGGGTGCTTCCAAACGACCTGTGACTTGGCGTCGTCCGGGCGAGCCACCATCATTTCGCCGACACCGCGCTTGAACCAGTTCATCAATCCCATGAGCGTTCTCTACTTGCTTTGTTCGTGAATAGGGAGTTCGCTAGTGCGGACCCGCGTCTTGCCCTGCGCGGGCAGCGCGGGGCGTACATCAGAATACGGACCTATTCATTCCGGCGCCAGGAAACTGGCTTCAGTCGCCAGGGACGCAGAGATTCGAAGAGCTCCATGGATCAAGAGGAAGACGCCTACGAGGCTGAAGCGGCAGAAAGGGAGGCCGAGCCCCAGGCCAGCGACGAGTTCCCCTGCGACCAGTGCGGCGCCTCCATGACCTGGAGCCCGGACACGGACAGCCTCTCCTGCGCGTTCTGCGGGAACAGCCGGGAGCTCCTGCGATCGGACGAGACCATCGTCGAGCGCGCCCTAGGGGATGCAGAGAGTGCGGAGCGTGGTCTGGGGGTCGATCTGCGCGTGGCGGAATGCGACACCTGCGGTGCGCGGGTTTCCTTTGAAGGACACACTACCGCTGACTGCTGTGTGTACTGCGGTTCCGCCAACGTGCTCGCCCAAGAGGCCAATCGACGCGCCATCCGGCCGGAATCCCTGGTGCCCCTCGATGTGGGCAAGCAGGAGGTTGAGCAGAACTTTCGCAAGTGGATCCAGGGGCTTTGGTTTCGTCCCAACGCTCTCAAACAGGTCAAGCGCTTTGAAGCCGTCGGGATCTACGTGCCGTTTTGGACCTTCGACGCTCGCGTGCACTCGGACTGGTCCGCGCAGTCGGGCACTTACTATTACGTGACGGAGCACTACACGACTCAAGTGAACGGCAAGTCGGTGCGCCGCAGCCGGCAAGTGCGCAAGACTCGTTGGCGGCCCGCCTGGGGCCAGCGCGATGACTGTCACAACGACCACCTCGTGCTGGGGGCCAAGGGCCAGCCCGGTGATCTCGTGCGCGAGTTGGGGGAGTTCCAACTCAACGGACTGGTGCCCTACCAACCCGGCTACCTCGCTGGCTGGCGGGCGGAGGAGTACAGCATCGACCTCGAAGCAGCCTGGGCCCTCGGCCAGAAACAGATCGCTGAGATCCAGCGGCAGCGTTGCTCCGCGGACGTGCCCGGGGACACCCAGTCCAACCTGCGCGTGCAGAACACGCTCTCGGATGTACGCTGGAAACACATCCTCTTGCCTATCTGGAGTCTTCAGTACAGATTTAGCGGAGAGGTCTACACGGTCTTGATCCATGGCCAGACCGGCGAGGTTGTGGGCAAGGCGCCCTACTCTTGGGTCAAGATCCTGCTGCTTATTCTGGCGGTCGTCGTGGTGGGTCTGGTGGCGGTTCTGCTCTCTCAGGGAGCCTGAATCTGCGCGGGAAGCGAGGTTCTCCCAACCGCGATTGGCGCGGGGCAACGTCGTGCGCCCTGGCGCCGGGCTCGTGACGCAAATGGGGATCCACGCGGCGCCAACTCCATCGGCGGTCCCTCCGAGAGCACTTTTCACTCGGGCAGCCTGAGTTTTTTAGAGAAGTCGGATGCCGGAAGGGCGCGGACGAGCGAGGATCCCCCCGTCCCAGCTTCTCCCCGTCCTTGGAGTTCCCCCCGTGCAACTCGGATTCGTCATCGATCACACTCAGTGCATTGGCTGTCATGCCTGCACTGTCGCCTGCAAATCGGAGAACGACGTGCCCCTCGGGGACTTTCGCACCTGGGTGAAATACACCGAGGATGGCGAGTTCCCTGACGTTCGTCGCAGTTTCGCAGTCCTCCGTTGCAACCAGTGCACGGACGCCCCGTGCATGGACATCTGTCCGGTCACGGCCCTCGACAAGCTGGACAACGGCATTGTCGACCTGGACAAGGACCTCTGCATCGGCTGCAAGGCCTGCATGCACGGCTGCCCCTACGACGCGCTCTACCTGAACGAGCAAACCGGAACCGCTGAGAAGTGCCACTTCTGCGCACACCGGGTCGAGGTGGGATTGGCTCCGGCCTGCGCTGTCGTCTGCCCAACGGAAGCGATCATCCCGGGCGACTTCGACGACCACGAGAGCGTAGTCTCGCGCATGACCCGCGAGTTCGACCTCAGCGTTCGCAAGGAAGAGGCCGGCACCAAGCCAAACGTCCGCTACCGAAACGTCTCGAAGAGCGGCATCGAGCCCGGCTTGACCAACAAGTCCGGCGGCTACATCTGGTCGAATCCTCAGGGTGGCGCCCAGATGGATGCCCAAGCCTTTGAGGCGGCCGAACGCAAGGCCCAGGGCAAGCCGGACTTGGCGCGCACGACCTACGATGTGCCGCGCAAGACCTTGTGGGGTAGCAAGATCACCGACTACCTGTTCACCAAGTCGATGGCCGGCGGAATCTTCCCGGTCGCTCTTGCCGTGCACCTGATGCATGGCAAAGGAGCCGAGATCGGCGTGATGCCGGCGATCGCTTCGTTCATCGCCCTCAGCATTTGCCTGTTGCTTCTGATCTTCGACCTCAAGCGCCCGGAACGCTTCTTCACGATCCTGACCCGACCTAACTGGAAGTCATGGCTCGCCAAGGGGTCCTACGTGATCTTGGCCTACCACATCCTGCTGACTGCGTGGATCGGGTGGAGCCTGTTCAGTTCGGAAGGACCAAGCGCCACTGCCTTCGCCGGGCCCATCGTGTTCTTCGGTGGCTTCACGGCATGCTACACCGCATGGCTCTTCGGACAGGCCAAGGGGCGCGTGCTCTGGATGCGTCGTCACCTTTGGATTCACTTGATCATTCAAGCGGGTCTGGCCGGCTCGGCCTTCCTGGCAGTGGTGGCCCCCCTCGCCGATTGGGACGCACCCATGGTGAGCACCCTGACCTCTTTCTTCATTGGCTTCTTGGCCCTGCACCTCGGCTTCACTTTGATTGAAGACAAGTTGGCACCTAAGAACCGTGAACGTGAGTACGAGCGCGTCTCCCGGCTCCTGACGCATGGCCCCTTCCGCAAGCAGCACTGGGTTGGCGGAGTCGCATTGGGCATTGTCCTGCCTGTTGCCTTGTTGATCACGCCCATTAGCGCGGGCTTGCCCCTCGCCGGTTTGTGCGCCCTCGGCGGACTGCGAATGATTGAAGACGCCTTTGTGAAAGCCGCCCAGGCCCTGCCGATTAGCTGATTCCCTGCAATGACGACTCCACCCAGCCACAACACCGGACCGCGCAAGTCACCCTGGGAACTCGAAGTGGGCCCGCCCCCCGAGCACTGGGATGACTGGGTTGAACTTGACGCCAAGGCCTGGCCCAAGCGCGAGGAAAAGCACTACCGCTGCATCCCGACGATCTGTTTCAACTGCGAAAGCGGCTGCGGTTTGCTCTCCTTCGTGAACAAGGCGACCGGCGAAATCGAGAAGTTCGAAGGCAACCCGGTGCACCCCGGTAGCCGCGGACGAACCTGCGCCAAGGGCCCGGCGACGATCAACCAGATCAAAGATGGCGACCGCATCCTGAAGCCATTGAAGCGCGTCGGCAAACGAGGCTCGGGCAAGTTCGAGGAAGTGAGTTGGGAAGAGGCCATCGCCGACATCGGCGGCCGCATCGGCAAGGCCTTCGACGAAGAGCGCCAAGACGAAGTCGTTTATCACGTGGGGCGGCCCGGAGAAGACCACTTTGTCCTGCGCATGCTGCAGGCCTGGGGCATCGACGGCCACAACAGCCATACGAACGTTTGTTCAGCGGGCGCGCGCTTGGGCTACACCCTTTGGTTCCACGGGGATCGCCCGTCGCCGGACTACGCCAAGGCCAAGTTCGTGCTACTGCTCTCCGCGCACTTGGAGACGGGTCACTACTTCAATCCCCACGCCCAGCGCATCATCGAGAACAAGACTCGTGGCATGCGAGTGGCGGTGGTGGACACGCGCCTGTCGAACACGACGACTCACGCGGATCATTGGATCAGCCCTTGGCCCGGGACGGAGTCCGCGATGCTCCTGGGCGTGGCCCGCGAGCTGTTGCTGAGCGAGCGCTTCGACAAAGACTTCGTGCGCTCTTGGACCAACTGGCGTGAGTACCTGGCCCAGCGCGACGCGCAAGGTCCCGGGACCTTCGAACGCTTCATCGAGCTCTTGAACGAGATGTACGCGGAGTACACCCCCGAGTTCGTGGCCCAGGAGTGCAAGATCTCCCCGGACTTCGTCGGCAAGTTGGCTGACGAGATCCACGCTGCGGGCAGCGCCTTCACCAGCCATCTGTGGCGCAACACCGCCGCCGGTCACGAGGGTGGTTGGCAAGTGGCGCGCTCTTTGATGTTCCTGCACGTGCTCTCGGGCAGCGTGGGAACCGAGGGCGGCATTCAGCCCAACAACTGGGACAAGTTCGTTCCGAAGCCGCCGCTCATGCCTCCGCCCATCGAGCGTTGGAACGAGCGCCACTGGCCGAAAGAATGGCCCATCGCGCACTACGAGATGAGCTTCATCCTGCCGCACCTCTTGCGCGACCAGGGCAACAAGCTCGACGTGTACTTCACCCGCGTCTACAACCCGGTCTGGACGAACCCGGACGGTTGCAGTTGGGTGGAGATGCTCGAGAACGAGGATCAAGTCGGTTGCCACGTGGCCCTTTCGCCCACTTGGTCGGAAACGGCTCAATGGGCCGATTACGTGCTTCCCGTGGGACTTGCGCCGGAACGCCACGACGTGATGAGCCAGGAAACCCACGCGGGCAACTGGATCGGATTCCGTCAGCCAGTGTTGCGCGAGTACGCGCGCTTGAACGGCGAGAACCCGCAGACCACCTTGGGCTACAACCCCGGTGAAGTTTGGGAAGAGGCGGAACTTTGGATCGCCATGACCAAGGCCATCGATCCCGACGGCAAGCGCGGCATCCTGAAGTACTTCGAGTCCAAAGCGCGTCCAGGCGAGACGCAAACCATGGACGAGTACTGGGGCGACGTCTTCGACAATTCGGTTCCCGGGCTCCCGGAAGCCGCGAGAGCCCAGGACATCACGCCCCTCGAGTACATGCGCAAGTACGGTGCTTTCGAAGTGCCCTACAAAGGTCAACGTCGCGCGGAAGCTCCGCGCACCGAAGAGGAAGACGGCGTGGAGATCGAGGGCATCGGTCGCTGCGCAGGTTGGGGCACGCCCTCCAAGCGTCTGGAGTTCTACTCGCAAACCTTGGAGGACTGGGGCTTCGGCGAGCACGCCACCCCCGGCTACATTCGCAGTCAGGTGCACTGGCGTGAGATGGACTTCGAGAAGGGCGACCGCGCGCTCTTGCCGACCTTCCGTTTGCCCACCTTGATTCACACCCGCTCCGCCAACGCGAAGTGGTTGCAGGAGATCTCGCACACCAATCCGCTCTGGGTCCACCCGCAGGACGCGGAGAAACTCGGCCTCGAAAACGGCGGCCTCGTGCGAGTGAACACACAGATCGGCTACTTCGTCCCGCGAGTTTGGATCACCGAGGGCATCCACCCCGGCGTCGTCGCTTGTTCGCACCACACGGGCCGTTGGCGTCTCTTCGATGAGGTCGGTGGCAGCGCCATGTCGAGTTCGCTCGTCAAGCTGGAGCGCGAAGGCAGCGGCTTCCTCTTCCGCCAAAAAGGCGGCGCAGGCCCGATCTCTGGCGGCGACAAGGACAAGGTTTGGTGGGACGAGATCGGCGTCAACCAGAACCTAACCTTCCCGCCCCAACCGGATCCCATGAGCGGCATGCATTGCTGGCACCAAAAGGTCCGCATCGAAGCCGCCCACGACACCGACCGCTTCGCCGACGTCCAAGTCGACACAGAGAAGTCCTGGGCCGTGTACCTCGAGTGGAAGAAGAAGACCCGCCCGGCCCCCGGCCCCGGCGGCCTGCGTCGCCCGCTTTGGATGCACCGGCCCCTGCGCCCGACGGACGAGACCTACAAGATGTAAGGGGGGGGGCGTCGACGCTCCGCCATGCGGGCTAGGCCTTGAAGTCGAGCAATGAGGTTCGGCAGAGGGAGTGGCCCAAAGAACCGTCGAGGAACTCAAAGCGGCTCCCTCACCTGCGCCAAGGTGATGGAGCCGCTTTATTCGTTCAGGGAAAGAGCCCGCCCTGCTTGAACGTCGATCTCACTCAACTTCAATTGCCCGCGTAGTTCGCCCATGGACCACCAGGCGCCGGTGATTTGGCCTTCACCGTTGGGTGTGGTCGTTGCGTAGGGGACGCGCAGGGTGGCGAGGCCTGCGTTGTTGGCGAGGGCGCTGGCGCTCCAGGTGATGTTGCGGCGGGCTCGGGGGAAGCTGAGTTGGACTTCGACGTGCAGCTCTTCGCCGGGCTTTCCTTCTCGCGTGACGCGGGCGCCTTCGACTTGTTCCCAGACCCACGCGCCTGGGCTCTTGTCTTGCGGATCGCGCAAGGAGCGTGTTGGGTCGACGATGGGGGAGACGTAGACCAAGCGCAGGAAGTCGAGTTGGGGGGCTTCCGGGTTCATGAAGACCATGCCGTCGAACATCAGGCGCGCGCCCATGGTGTTGAACCAGGTTTTGGTCACTTGACCTTCCGTTCCCGACTGAATCCAGCGATCGCGACGTTCGGGGTGGGAACGCTCGACGAGGGAGTTCAAGTAGTCGGGCAGGTTGCTGGGCAACAAGACGTAGCGGGACCCGCGCTTGCGCAACAGGGCTTCGGCTGCATGCGGGTCTTCTTCCATGAAGAAGCGCGCGGGGTCCCGGAAGCTGTCCTCGCCAACGTAGGAACCAAAGTTCGTCGCGACGCTTGGGCGCTGGGCGCTCCACTCGATCAGGTGGCCGGCGCTCCAATCAGCCATCACGCTGTAGTCTTGCGAGGCAGGCGTGTTCGCCGCGATCCAACGGCTGGCGCGGAACATGGCGAGGGTGGCGGGCAGTTCGCTCTCTTGGGCGCTTGGCTTGCCGCCGAGGGCGCGCTCGAAACTCTTCAGGGTGCTGCCTCCGTTGGCCAAGGCCGCAAGCAGGATGGCCCCCGGAATCACAGCGGCTTTGGGCAAGCTCTTCCATTCACAAGCGCGCGCCAAGCCCCAGCCCAGCAGAACGGCAAGTGGCAAGGCCAGGGATTCGGCGAAGCGCGCCTGTTGGGCGGCTTGCAGGGCCGCGAGCATTCCAGCGATCAACCAAGGCAGGACCGGCAGCAGCCCTTTGCGAATGACCTGATGAAGCGCGAACAGCATGGCCAGTGGAAGCAGCCAAAGCCCCGCACCCAACTCATAGGTCGCGCTGGGGGAGGCGCCCGCAGCAAACAGTGAACGGGACTCCGAGATCCCCGCCATGAAACGATTCGTCTTGCTGGCCCAGTCAAAGCCTTCGCGCAGTGCCCGGGCGACGGCTAGGTCCGTGAACATCAGGACCAGCCCGACAACTCCGAGCACCGCACCCACCACCCACGGATACCGTTTGATTCCAAGGCTGCCCGCTTTGAGTCGCAGGAGCGGGGCGAACACCAAGGCGCCAATCACTAGGAACGCCGGATGGAAGTAGGAGAGGTTCACGAGCATCCACGGTTCGATCTCGGTCCAAGGACTCGCAGCGACGGCGGGCCATAGAGTGACGAGAGCGGCGAGGTGAAAGCTAAGGCCGAACACGGCAAGCCCTTCGGACTCGTGACGCGCGCTGCGAAAGATGAGACAAGCGAGCACCAACTCGATCCCCACGAGCAACACCATCGACCCCAGCCACGAACCGATCAGGATGCCGAGCAGAACGCCGGCGAGCACACCGCTGATCACCGCATTGCGCCTTTCCCGTAGTCGTTCCCCGGCTAAGAACCAGCTGAGAATCAACAGGAGCGCTCCACTTATGAACGACACAAAACTGTGGTGGTCCCCATTGCCGAGCACGCTGTAAGCGATCGACATGTGACACAGGGCGTGATACGTCCCCGCCGCGAAGGCACCAACGCGGCCGGCGAGCATGGCTCCCGCCAAGACTGCGACGAGGGTTGTGAGCACGCCGAAGACGAGGGCCAAAGACCCGACGCCCTCTTCAATGCTGGCCTGGCGCTCCTCGGGCAAGACCGAAACAAAGGGCGCCACCAGCTTGGAAGCGATCGATGTGTAGTACGGCGGCCAGGGAATCGCGGCGCCCTCGGGGTAGTTCAGGAAGCTGTCCGTCCCCGCGACCTCCCCGCCATTAGCCAGGCACAAATCCACCCGTCGCATGTGATAGAGGCTGTCCGCATCCATCGTCACCCAGCCCGCCGTTCCGGGCAGGTGCAAGTCACGGCCCTGGGCGTAGCGGCCCAGAAACGACAGCCCGCAGGCGAAAATCATCGCCAGGACCAGGAGCATCGTGTTGTTGCGTGGCACGCCAAAAGAGTAGTCGATAAGCATCGCGTGCGGCCATCGGAATCAGGCCCAATGGGGCGTCCCGGCCAAGTTGAAACGCGAACCAGCGGCCGGTCTATGTCAGACTGTATGCAGGATGACCAGGACCTCCTCCCAGCGCGCCGCACTCTTGAGTGCCCTTCAACAATCCCACGACCGCACGCTCGGGCTCGTGGATGATCTGGCAGACTCGCAGCTGAGCGTGCCCTTGCAAGAGAACGTGAACCCATTCCTTTGGGAGCTGGGACACGTGGCGTTCTTCTACGAGGCCTTTCTGCTGCAGGAGTTGGACGGGGGCGAGCTTCTCATGGGAAACGGTCACGAGCTGTTCAATTCCTTTGATGTGCCTCATGACGACCGTTGGAGCCTGGCCTTCCCCGGTCGCGAAGAGACGCGCAACTACATGGAGGAGGTGCTCCGTCGCGTTCAGGGTCGGCTCGCTGATCGCGAGCCCAGCGCCCGGGAAAGCTACCTCTACCGCTTGGCGATCCAACACGAGGACATGCACGGGGAAGCGTTCACCTACATGCGCCAAACCCTCGGGCTGCCCGCGCCGGAATCCGTCCATGGGGCCCTGCAAGAAACTCGCGAGGCAGGCGGGAGCTTGCCCGGGGACGTGATCCTCCAGGGCGGCAGCTACCTACTCGGAGCCAAGGACGACGGGTCCTTCGTCTACGACAACGAGAAGTGGGCCCACCCGACCGAGATCGAAGAGTTCGCCATGGCCCGTGCCCCGGTGACCTGCAAAGAGTTTCTGGCCTTTGTCGAAGATGGTGGCTACGAACGTCGCGAGCATTGGACCGCTGGCGGTTGGCTTTGGAAGCAGCGCGAGAAGGTGACCGGGCCCGCCAACTGGCGTAAGGTGTCGGACTTGTGGGTGCGCATTGAGTTCGACCAATTGGTCGCGATCCAAGCAGCCCATCCCGTGTCCCATGTTTCCTGGTACGAAGCGGATGCCTACTGCAAGTGGGCCTCACGGCGCTTGCCCACGGAGGCGGAGTGGGAACTCGCAGCCAGCGGGACGCCCGCCGACCCGAATGCCGCTCGCCGTTTTGCCTGGGGCGCAGATGCTCCCAGCAAGGAGCTCGCGAATCTCGCCGTGCAATTCGGCGGACCGGTGGACGTGGCGAACCACCCCGCGGGCGACAGCGCGTTCGGATGTCGCCAGATGATCGGCAACGTTTGGGAATGGACCGCGTCGGACTTCTATCCCTTCCCCGGCTACATCGTGGAC
The DNA here is from genome assembly GCA_937905825.1 of uncultured bacterium. GTDB lineage: Bacteria > Planctomycetota > UBA1135 > UBA1135 > JABACD01. The sequence goes on along the minus strand of CALCXM010000098.1, from coordinate 18,638 downwards.
CATCCCTACCGCGAGTACTCGGCTCCCTGGTTTGGAGATCGCAAGGTCCTGCGCGGCGGATGTTGGGCGACGCAACCGAGCCTCGCCTACAACACCTACCGCAACTTCTTCCCGCCCCATCGCAAGGACATCTACGCGGGTTTCCGAACCTGCGCCTTGTGACCCGCGAGCGCAGCCCGCGGGTCACAAGCAGCAGCTAGTAGTTGCGCGCGAAGAGCACCCGTTGGGCACTTGGCTCACCGCTCTTGATGCACTTGCCGGGTTCCGGCGCGGGGCCGTGGCCGGGCAAGGGCACGCAGCGAATGGTGGCCTTCGTCGCGTCTTTGATCGCAAGCTCCGTGGCTTCGGTCCCGTCCCAGTGGGCGTAGACAAACTTCGACTTGCCGTCGGCGAAGGTCGCCACAAACTCCTCCCAGCTGTCGATGCTGACCGTGTTCTCTTCACGCAGGGCGAGGGCGCGCTCGTACAAGAACTCTTGGAACTCGTCGAGCAAACGCCCCACGTGCACACCGATGTCTTCGATCGGGAGGGCGACCTTCTGGGGCCGTCCGCGTTCGTCTAGCTCCGCCACGCGCAGCTTGGACATAACGGTCTTGGACTCCAAGTCGCGCGGGCCGATCTCCAAGCGCAGGGGCACGCCTTTGCGCTCCCACTCGTAGTACTTGGCCCCGGGCTTGATGCCTTCGCGATCGTCGACTTCCACGGTCAAGCCGTCCGCACGCAGCTCTTCAGCGATGCGCTTGGCCTCGGTCACGACCGCTTCCTTCTCTTCGTCCTTGCGGTAGATCGGAACGATCGCCACGTGAATCGGCGCCAGCTTGGGGGGCAGCACCAGACCATCGTCGTCGGAGTGCGCCATGATCAGGGCACCCACCAAGCGCGTCGACGTGCCCCAGGAGGTTTGCCAAACGTAGTCGCGCTTGCCATCTTGATCCTGGAACATGACGTCGAAGGCCTTGCCGAAGTTTTGGCCCAGGTCGTGACTCGTGCCAGACTGCAAAGCCTTGCCATCCTGCATGTAGGCTTCGATGCAAAGGGTGTCGAGGGCACCGGCGAAACGCTCGTGGGCTGACTTCGTCCCGCACACCACGGGCATGGCCATGGTCTCCTTGCAGAAGTCCGCGTAGACCTGCAGCATGCGATGCACTTCCTCCTTGGACTCCTCGTGGGTGGCGTGGGCCGTGTGGCCTTCTTGCCAGAGGAACTCCGACGTGCGCAGGAAGATTCGCGTGCGCAATTCCCAACGCATGACGTTGCACCACTGGTTGAGCAGCATGGGCAGGTCGCGGTAGGAGTCGATCCACTTCGAGAAGAAGTGCCCGATGATGGTCTCGGAGGTCGGGCGGATGCAGTACTTCTCTTCCAGCTCCTTGCCACCGGCGTGGGTCACGATCGCCAGCTCCGGCGCGAAGCCTTCCACGTGCTCCGCTTCCTTCTCCAAGAAGCTCATGGGGATCAACATGGGGAACGAAGCGTTCTTGTGGCCCGTCGCTTTAAAGCGCGCATCCATGTCCGCTTGGATCTTCTCCCAGATCGCGAATCCGTGGGGCCGGATGACCATGCAGCCCTTGACCACGCCCGCCTGTTCGGCGAGCTCGGCGTAGGCGATGACGTCCTGATACCAGCGGGAATAGTCGTCGCTGCGGGGGGTGATTTTGACCTGGGCCATGCTGCGGGGTGGGCCCGTCTTGGGGGCCAGTGGATTCGAGACTATGGGCTATAACGCTATTTCAGGCGTTTTCGGGGCGCTAGCCTATGCTCAAAAGGCCCCTCGGTCGAGGGCACGGAGGCTCCAATGACCTCTTCATTGGCAGATTGGCGGAGTCGGTGTTAGATTGTTCCCGTGCTGGCCACTCTCCTGCCGAAGGGGTCAGCGCCCAGGCGTTGCCCAATGCCTGGTGCTCAGCTTCACCGCTGAGCTGTTCGAGTCCTCTCCTGCCGAAGGGTCTCGGAGCCGCCGAGGAAGGTTCCTGCCACTGACCTCGGCCGTCGCTGGATGCCTGCATCCGGCGGACCTGCGCGGAGTCGTCTCCTTTGGAGACGGCTCCCTTCTATTTGAGGCCCGCTGGTTTCACCCGCCTTCTGGATTGGAGGGCCGCGCGCAGGGGAAAAGCCCGGGGGGTCGCAAGGTTTCGAGCACAGCAGTCCAAGGGACGCAGCTCAGGGCTCAGTGGCTCTAGAGCCCGTTGTCGTTCCAGTCGCGCTCGAGCCCGTCGATGCTGATCTTCCCGCTGACCTTGTCGATTTCGACGGAGCGCGTGCCACCCTCGTAGCTCAAGCGATAGGCACCGGAGTTTAAGGTGAAGCCGTTGCGATCGAACTTGATGGTCCTACTCCCCTCATCGAGCGCCTCAATTTGCACTCCGCGGAAGATGGCGTCGAAGGAGTAGACCCTCGCTAGGTTTCCGCCGCCCACGGGATTGGGAACTGGAGTCCCCGAAGAGTAGCGCAGCGCGTACCCGTCATGGTTTTCGTCGAGCGTCAGCGAAGTCGTCTGTCCCGCGAGCACGGCCTCGTTTTGAGCGAAGCGCAAGTCCTTTGCGAAGAGCAGCGTCGCGTTGTCGAGCGTGATCCTCGGTTGCGAGAAGAACATCGGAATCGCCACGCAAGAAATTACGGCCACCAAACCCAAGAAGCTGAGCATGTGGGTGATGGTGAGCTCGAACTTGGAGCGCTTGGAGTTGGATGGCGACATGCTTGAGTGGCTTACGTGCGCTTGTTCGAGGGCTGAAGCGCGGGACGAATTTCCCCGCTGAGCGGATTGTAGATCCAACCATACCCACGCTCGTCGATGGGGTGGGAGGGCTCGTTCGGCTGGACGAGCAGGATCTCGTTGTGCCCGTTGCTCGGGTTGCTGGGGATTCCGTTCGGCAGGTACGGGCCAAAGGGATGGCTGTCGCCTCCACTTGGAAGCACCACGCCCGCCAGATCCGTGTTCAGTTGAAGTTGCTGAGTGAGCGCGTAGGCGTCGTACACCGCCGGTGCCAGGGAGTGGATCGATGCAGCCGTCTGCCCGGGCCAAGCCCCGTGGTCCCCTTGGTAGTCGTTGATTGCCGTGCGCAGCTGTTCCAACGCGACGAAGGACTCGCGCTCGAACTGTGCATGCGCGCGATCCGCTTCCGTCGGCCCGGCCATCGGCACGGCCATGAACATGAGCAGGCTCATCACCGCAATCATCACCGTAATGCCCGTCCAAGGCAGCTCCTCCAGGTTTCCAGGCGAGCTGTTGCCCAACTCAGGGGGCACAATTGGCGTGGTGTGGGGGGGCGTGACGGGGGGGAGCATGGTCGATATGGGCCGTTTCACGCCAGATAGCGGGGGGGCACAGGGGTTGTTTCGACATCTGGCCAGCCGCTCTTGAGCCTCCGAGCCCTCTGTGGAGACATTCCTGGAGGTATACTCGCCGCCGTCACGAACCCTACCCCTTTCCGCCACGCGCCCCATGACCGACGAATTCTGCCCAGCCCTCGATATCCCCACGTTTCTGTCCCTGAAAGAAGGGGGCGCCCGGGTGCTCGATGTGCGTAGCGGGCCCGATTGGGCGGCCTCTCACCTGCGGGGCTCGATCTTCATCGGCCTGAGCCAAGGCTTCCCGAACTGGGCCGGCGCTCTTTTGGATCCTAAGCAAGCTTGGCTGCTGATCTCCGACCCGGCGCAAAACGCCGTGGTGGTGCAGGTCCTGCAACAACTCGGGTTCTCGGACCTGAAGGGGCACCTTGCGGGCGGTTTCGTCAGCCTCTCCAGTCACGCCCAGGAGCTGACCAGCACCGAGCGGGTCGACCATACGGCCCTCGCCAAGGAACTCGATGGGGACCCGGCGCCTTGCCTGATCGATGTGCGTCAGCCCCAAGAGTGGCAGGCCGGCCGCATCGGCAGCGCGCCGAATGTACCGCTGACAGAGCTCGAAGCCCGCAAGCACGAGATCCCCGCAGAAGGCCGCGTCATCCTGCAATGCCAGGGTGGTTACCGTTCCTTGATCGCCGCAAGCCTGATGGAGTACCACGGTCGCGAAGGCCTGGTCGACATGGCCGGCGGTTTCGGCAGCTGGGCTCAATCTGGACTTCCGGTTTCCCCGGCGGGCCACTAAGCGCAGCGTGGACAAGGTCAATCTCGCCCACAAGCTGAGCCTCTTCCAAGAGACTTGGACCCCGAAGATCGTCGGTGCTTTGAACGGCCAAGAGGTCAAGTTGGCGCACCTCGAGGGTGAGTTTGTCTGGCACAGCCATGCGAACGAGGACGAGCTGTTCCTGGTGCTCGAAGGCAGTCTCATCATGCGTTTTCGTGATCGTGAGGTCGCGCTTGAGAAGGGCGAGATGATCGTCGTGCCGCGCGGCGTGGAGCACAATCCCTACGCGCCGACCGGCGCCAGCATCCTGCTCTTCGAACCGGCGGCGACGCCCCACACCGGAACGACACAGAGCGAATTAACCGTGACCAACCAAGAGTGGATTTGACGTGAGCGCGACCCCAACGCAAACCGCTGCACAAGCACCGGCCTTCGAACGGCTTCTGCGATCCCGGTGGGGACGCATCTTCGTGGTCGCCCTGGTCGTGTTCGTGGTGAGTCTCGGCATGGCCGCCCCGCGCTTCGAATTGGCGGAGTCGCCGGACGTGGACATCAGTCGCTGGGAGCTCTTGCAGCCGGAGCTGATTCGCTGGAGCGTGTGGGCTCTGGTGGCTTGGCCGATCGCGGCTTTGTCCCGTTGGATCTTGGTCCGTTGGGGTTCTTGGCTCCTGTTGTTGTTGATTCAATTGCCCGTGTCGGGAGCGGTGGGATATGGGTTCATCCAACTTGATCACGCCTTGCGGCCCGACCCGCGGGGGCGCGTGGTGGACGGACCGGAAACCGAGGGCGTGCCAGGTGAAGAGGCCTGGTCTCGTCGTCCTCAAGGTTGGGATCGCCGACCGGCCGGCGGACCGGGTCGCGAGCGCGAAGGCAGTCGTCCTCCGGGGCGCGGCGGAGATCGCTTCGGTCGTGGCGGTGGACGTTTTGATGGAGAGGTCAACCTGTCTTCGCCCTTTTGGCAGTTCCGCTGGATCCTCGCCACGTTGATCTATTGGGTCATCATGATCATGGTGGGCGGCGCGCGCTCGTTCCTCGATTCGCGCGACAAGGAACGCCAAGCGGTGGACCTGGAACTGCGCACCGAACGCTTGCGGGCGCAGTTGGCACGGGCCCAACTCGATAGCCTGACGAGTCAGCTGAACCCGCACTTCCTGTTCAATGCCTTGCACTCGGTCGGAGGCCTGGTGCGTGCGGGTCAAGATCAGACAGCGCTCAAGACCTTGGCCGCGATCGGCGAACTGTTGCGCGCGACCCTGGATCACGGGGATCGGGAAGAGGTCGAACTCAGCCGCGAGATTGAGATCGCCAAGCGTTATCTCGACATCGAACGCATTCGTCTAGGTGAACGTTTGGAAGTCGAAATCGACTTGGCCGACGACGTGGGGTCCGCCCTGGTGCCCGCCCTCTTGCTCTTGCCCCTGGTGGAAAACGCTGTACGGCACGGCATCTCTGACTTGCCCGAAGGCGGCCGCGTGAGTGTGCGCGCGAGGCGCCGTGGACCTTCCCTCGAAGTGGAAGTGAGCGACAGCGGCAATGGATTTCCGGCGGTCCTACTCGACCGCGGCGAGGCCCTTCCGAACACCGAACGCCGCAGCATCGGTTTGGAAAACACCCGTGGGCGGCTACTGGCGCTCTACGCACAATCACAAGAGTTTGAACTCGACAACGTCGAGAGCGGGGGAGCTCGCGTGCGCGTGACCTTGCCCTTCCACGAAGCACCACTGACGGAGCAGCCCAATGCCTGATTCGAACGCTACATACACGGTTGCCTTCGCCGACGACGAGCCCATGGGGCGCATGAGTTTGCGCGTCTTGCTCGAGCAGGACCCGCAGATGCAAATCCTGGCGGAGTGCGCCAATGGCATGCAAGTCATCGCAGCCGTTCGCGAGCACCAGCCCCAGATCCTGTTTCTCGACATTCAAATGCCGGGCATGACCGGTTTCGATGTGCTGAACGAGTTGGAAGAGGATCAGCTGCCGGTGATCGTCTTCGCTACCGCTTTCGATCGCTTTGCGGTGCAAGCCTTCGACAAGAGCGCCGCGGACTACCTGCTCAAGCCTTTTGATGACGAGCGTTTCGCCCGGGCTTTGGAGCGCGCAAAGGAACGCGTGCGTGCAGGCTCAGCGACGCAGCCAGCCCCGGAGATCGACGTGGCCACCGAGTACGGCAACACCATCGCCGAAGAGCAGAGCGCCGGGGGTGGGCCCACGGATCGCTTGCAGATCACCCGCGAAGGTCACATCGACTACGTGGAAACCAAGGACCTCCTGTGGGTCGAGGCTGCTGACCAGTACGTCATGCTGCATTCCGTCCACGGGGAGTTCTTGATGCGCGATTCCATGGGCCATTTGGAGCGCTGCTTGGATCCGGTTCGATTCAGGCGCATTCATCGTTCCGCAATCGTTGCGTTGTCGCAGGTGCGCGCCCTCGAACGCCAATCCGGTGGAACGGGCCGCGTGCAAGTGACGGACAAGAAGTGGCTGCCTGTCTCCCGCTCGCGCTACACCGCGTTGAAGGCCCTCTTGGCTGCGAGGTAGAGCGTCCTCACTCCACCTCGCCGATGTCCTCGTTCCAGAGCTCCGCATGTTCCGCGATGAACGCGCGCATGAGCTCGATGCACTCCGCATCCTGAACGATCTCCAGCTTCACTCCCCGTGACCGCACGTACTCCTCGGGACCTTGGAACGTCTTGTTCTCGCCGACAATGATGTGCGGAACCTGATACAGCAGGGAGGCCCCGCTGCACATGTCGCAAGGCGAGAGAGTCGAGTACAGCACGCAGCGCCGATACTCCTCCGCCCGCAAACGCCCGGCGTTCTCAAAGCAGTCCATCTCCGCGTGCAAGATCGGCGAGCCCCGTTGCACGCGCCGGTTGTGTCCGCGCCCCACGATCTCCCCGTCGAGCACGAGCACGGACCCGATCGGGATGCCGCCCTCTTGGGAACCGAGACGAGCTTCATCGATGGCTGCGCTAAGGAACGGGTCTTTCATGGTTCCTATTTGAGCAACCCCAGGTTCAAGGGGAAGCCCGCGCTCGAATTTCGTAGGTTAGCCGTCCAACCCGAAACCCGAGGACACCCATGCTCAAGAATCCCGATGCGTCCCTGATCAACGAGGACCTGGCACCGACATCCCCCGAAGGACGCAACTGGTCGGTGATCAACATGGCCTCCCTTTGGATCGGCATGGTGGTTTGCGTGCCGACCTACATGTTGGCGGGCGGCCTGATCAGCCTCGGCATGAACTGGTGGCAAGCGGTGGGGACCGTCCTGCTCGGCAACCTCATCGTGCTCGTTCCGATGATCTTGAACGGCCACGCGGGCACCAAACTCGGCGTGCCCTTCCCGGTCCTTAGCCGCGCCAGCTTCGGCATCCTAGGCGCCAACGTCCCTTCCATCCTGCGCGGCCTTGTCGCTTGCGGTTGGTTCGGCATCCAAACCGCCATCGGTGGTTCCGCGATCTACCAACTGATCGGGGCCATCCAAGGCGCGCCCCTAGGAGGCGAAGACATTCCGTGGCTCGGCATCAACGTGCCGGAGCTCGGTTGCTTCCTGCTCTTCCTGTTCCTGCAGCTGGTGATCATCTACCGCGGCATCGACTCAATCAAACTGCTAGAGACCTGGGCCGCACCGTTCCTGATCCTCATGGGCTTGGCCCTGCTCGCCTGGGCCTACATCAAAGCCGACGGCTTCGGCCCCATGCTCTCCGCGCCCTCGGCTTTTGATGTCGGCGGCGAGAAAGAAGGCCAGTTCATGAAGTTCTTCCTGCCCGGCCTCACCGGCATGGTCGGCTTCTGGGCCACGCTCTCCCTCAATATCCCCGACTTCACACGCTACGCCAAAACCCAAAAGGACCAAGCCCTCGGTCAAGCCCTTGGCCTGCCGCTCTTCATGACCCTCTTCGCCTTCATCGGCGTCGCGGTCACTTCCGCCACGGTCACGATCTACGGCGAAGCCATCCCCGACCCCACGGTACTCGCCGGTCGCATGGGCGGTGGCTTCGGCGTCATGTTGGCCCTCGTCGCCCTGACCATCGCGACCCTCTCCACCAACATCGCCGCCAACGTCGTCTCCCCGGCCAACGCGATCATGAACCTCGCGCCGCGCAAAGCGACCTTCCGCATAGGCGGCTTCATCACCGCCGCCATCGGCGCCGTAATCCTCCCCTGGAAGTTGATCGAGTCCACCGACGGTTACATCTTCACCTGGCTGATCGGCTACTCCGCCCTGCTCGGTCCCATCGGCGGCATCGTCATCGCCGACTACTTCCTCATTCGCCGCACCAACATCGACCTCGAGAGTCTGTACCAGCGCAAAGGCTGCTACTGGTACTCCGGGGGCTTCAACCCGATCGCGATCACCGCCCTCATCCTCGGAGTGCTCCCCAACATCCCCGGCTTCCTGCTAGAGGCCGGCTTCATCGACTCCACCCCCGAGATCTTCCAACAGATCTACACCTTTGCCTGGTTCGTCGGCTTCTTCCTTTCGGCGACCATCTACACGATCGCCATGAAAGCCCTCAGCTCCCCCAAGCACTAGCCGCCAGCCCCCTTCACTTGCTGGATTCCCACCCCAGTGATATACAGACCTGTATACCCCGCGCACTCACCTCGCCCGAACCCGCAGTGCCCACTCGCCAATGAAGTTACGTCACACCCCCCAAAAGCAAACCGGTCCCACTATCCCCGATGGGCTCAATCCCCCCGGATATACAGGTCTGCATAAGACACGTTAGCTCGACCAAGATGACCGCATGGAAACCAGCTACGACCGGTGATGTCACTAGGGTTACGTCAGATCAACTTCTCCGTTGCTCTGAAGAGCAACGGCAGCTGTTCCAGAAGATCGCAGTCCCGATTCGTGCTCACCCGATTGACAGATCCGGGCACATCGAGTCTGTATTTGTCGTCGCTCGAATTGGCGAAACACTCCTGTTTTGGGAAGATGCTGAGGAGGGCTTTGAGCTGGCCGTGGCAGATAGTGACGGCGTGATCCGGGAACACGGTGCGAGCCAATTTGAGTTGTCACACATCATGCTCCAGATTCAAAATGGACGCAGCTAACCAGGCGCTGCAACGGTCGGGGCTACCCCCCGCCGCTGAACGCCCCACCCGTTAGACGGCCACAGTGAAACACAATGGACTCCTACGACTACCCACGATTAATCGCCGAGGCTTGCAAGGCGCTCCCCGAAGTCGAGGGCCGGATGCTTGTGGATGTCTTGGTTCAGGTCGTGGAACCGGAGTACAACCAGGTCTGGCTCGTGTTTGAGGACTTGACGTTCGTAATCCATGGCCGAGTGGGATCGGAGTATCTGGGGATCGAAGCTGGATCGGCACCAACGGACGCGGTGATGGAGGGGGTGCAGCATCATGCACCTTTCACTCAGTTTGTCGGACGACGCTTGGTTCAAGCCCGGATGCTCGGCGAGGCCTGGAATGGGCACGGCTTCGAGTTCACGTTTGAAGGCCTGACAGGCCTCTCGATGTTGATTCAGTCAATCTATTCGTCCCCCAAGCCAGATGCCGTCGAGGATTGTCTTCGGCTTGGAGTCGGACACTACAGTTGCGGTACTGATGATGCCGTCTAACAAGCCAATGCAACGGTCGGCGATTCGCGCCGCCGCTGATCTGCCCAACCGTTGGGCAGACGGGTCCATGAACCGATGACTACATGAACACGAATCACTCCTCAGACCACATCGGCGTTGTATGGGCGACGGTGTTTCTTACGGCCCTGAATCTCTTTGGGCTCGCCATGATGGCATTTCTGGATCTCACGAACCCCCGGGTCTTCGAGCCGGTCGCGGTTGCGCTTCTGGTTGGCACCGCTCCGGCTATTGTCACGGTTCCCCTGTTGCTCGGATGCCAGAAACCTGAAAGCCTCAAGCTTGTGATTGGCAAGGTCCTGATGTGGCCTCAAGCGTTGGCCATTGCTGTTGCAGTAGTCTTGGCGGCGATAGTCGTGATTCGGGGGTCGCTGTGAGCACGCTGGCCAACAAGCCGCTGCAACATTAGGCGGATCAACATGAACCATGAAGACCACTGAGCTTCTGCTCTGCACGCTTGCTACCTGCGGCATTGCTGGGTGCTCTGATCCTATCCCCCAGAGAAACACGCCGATAGGTCAATACGCCTCGGAGCTGCCTTACAAAATCGTGTTCATCCAGGACCAGGTTTTCCTGAAGTTCATGGCCAACGACACAGCCCCCTTCGGTCCCTTCTTCCCCGATTCCCATGGTACCCCTGCAGCGTACACCTACGAGGATTCTAGAGGGGGCGTTCGCTCAATCCGTTCCCATGGCGAAGACTGGTGGTACTCCTGGAGCCACATCAAAATGCGCGCTCAGGAAGTCGATGCTTCCGAATTGGAAAGACGATGAGATCAACCTCCTATGTGCTAGGCGGGGCGCAGCCCAACCGGCCAATGCAACGTATCGGGCTTTGCCCGACCGCTGATCACCAACACCGATATGCAGATTAAGCCACTCCTTCTCTCGCTCTTATGGGCTTTGGGCCTTGGTGCCTGCTCTCCTCCGCAGGATGGCGTAGCTCAGGAATTCCACGAGTCATCCACAAGTTTCGACATTGAGAACGTTCGACCTTTCCTCATCAGAGTCTCCGGCATGATCGACTCGGGTTTTGAAGAGGCTGAAGTAGATCAGGTGATGGATGCAGTCGGATCACTGGCGCTAGACCAAGAGACCGAGCTCTCATTCCAGATCGTTCACTCGGGCTCGGCGACCAAACTGCGCGTCACCGCGTTCGCCGACGATACCGATGTTGCCGACGTGGCATTTTTTGCTCCCAAGGCGCTTGCAGACGCGATCGACTCCGAAATGGAAGTGTTCTTCGATGAACTCGGGATGTGAAATGCATAACAAGCGGATGCAGACGGGTGTCGACGAAGCCGACACCCGTCTGCATCAGCCCAACCGTTAGGCGTACAACCAATGAACAAAGTCAATAGGACCAAGGAGCTCGCTCAATATCTTCTTGATCATCGCGGAGAGGATTGGGCACTCTCCCGCTATTTCAAGGGAATGAGGGGAGAATACGGACGGCTGCTCATTGTGCCCACACTACTTCTTGTCTTGGCATTTGTCTGGGACAACAGCCTTGTGGCGGCGCTTGCTGCAGGCATCCTCTTCGGTCTTGCGTTGCGAGAGGCACGCGCGATCAAGATCTCGAAGGCAAACCCCGGATTCTTAGCACTAGTCATCGATTGGGACAAGGTCCAGGAACTCGCTGGCGATGACACAGACGCCAACCAACTGATGCAGTCGGACGGCGGCTCCGCCACCAACGCTGATCAGCCCGGCTGTTGGACGGACATATGAGTGACTTAGGTAGGACCTTTCCAGAGATACGTCTCGTCGCCGATCCCCAGTCGGCAGAAGCGCGAGAGGTTTGCGGGTACGAGTACGCCCCGCCCGAGGTGGGCACGAGGCACAAACTAGGTGGCATGCCTGACTTGGTTCAAGATGACGAATGGCCTGCTTGCTCAGATTGTTCGACGGACATGACCTTCTACGCACAGTTGGATTCTATCGGTGACTCAATTGATCTGGCCGACTGCGGAGTGATCCACGTGTACGTATGCTTCGGTTGTTTCACAACGACCTCGAGGCTCGCGTGCTAGTAGAGTTTCCTAAGCACGCGCTGCAACGGTCGGGGTTTCGCCGCTCCGCTGATCGCCCCAACCGTTGGACAGACGCAGTGATGATTCCGTCCGGTTGTATCCAGATAAGATGAACGAATTCGAAGACCCGATCTTCTCTGAGGTGACTCGCTATGATGTTGAGGCGCTGGGAAGTCCAGATGCAGAAATCCAGCGAATACCAGATGACATCACTTATCTCGACTGCGAGGACACACAACTATCGAGCTTCGCCCCAATTCAGCGACTCAAGCGGCTTCGCATTCTAAACATCAGCAACACGCGCATTGAGGATCTTGATGGCATTTCACAGCTCAAAGCTCTCGAGGTGCTATTCGCCGACTTCGGTTGCTTCACCTCACTGCAGCCTCTCGCCGACTTACCTTTTCTGCGATCACTCGACATCACCTGTTCACAGGCTAGCTCCCTCGACATCAGTCCACTTAGATACCTTGACCGGCTTGAACGTCTTTACCTCGCGCACAGCCCTATTGGGAGCATCGACCCCATCATGAGCTTGGGGAATCTTCGCTTGCTCAGTGTCGCAGGCACTGAAGTCCCCTCAGGTCAGATTCAACAGTTCATGGAACTGCACCCCGAGTGTGAAGTATGGAAATGACCATCGTGATGCTGCCCAGCAAGGCAATGCAGACGGCTGTTGGCTTTGCCGATCCCGCTGATTCCCCCAACCGTTAGACAGACCATGCAACTCGCCGCGCTAATGATAGGGCTCGCTCTCATAGCAGCAGGTGTTTTGGTGCTCTCTCTCTTCGTGACCGTCGTTGGTGGAGGGTCGGCCTTCGATCTTGTGTGGCCGTACCTGGCCGGGGCGATCGTTGTCCTTCTTGCTGGTGCGATGATGCTCTTCACTCATGGGCGCAGGAATCCCGATGCTTGGCTTCACCGATCGGTTTGGCCGAAGGCCCTCATGGTGTTGGTGGTTTCCGTTGTTGTGGGGGTGTGCGCCAGGGGTGGACCCGGATGACCGGGCAGTTAGCACGTCGAACAAGGCCAGTCAGTCGGATAGACCCGAGGCTGGCCGCTGATCGGCCCGGGCACTGTGCGCATGATTAGAGGGGTTGTATGCGCCGGAGATTGCGACCGTTGTCTCGCGCAAGACTTGTTCTTTGCGCGGTGTTCGAGTACGGGAGCTTTGTTCTACGTGTGCGCAGCGTGCTGCGCCGCAGGAACAAAACCCACAGGGCTCGAAGATCACATCTCTTCCAACTTCCAGAGCCTGGCGTCGGCGGGGTAGACCTTGGCATCATCAGTAGAGGTGTCCGCCGCTGGCCTTCTCGGGGAAGTCCTGGGTCCTGGGACGACTGCCGTGTACGAGGGACTCTTCGAACCGTTCCCTGGATTCGCATGCCGCAAGTCGCTGGACTCATGACCATCAGGCGCGGAGGGACGACCGTGTCCCGACCACAGCCAATCTCCCGGGACCCGGGGCAAACTCATCAAGGTTAGAACAACATCAAATGCATCCTGACATCGAAGCTTTCAACGCAGATCAGAAGGAAGGAGATCGGGCGATCTGCGAGCTTCTCGCAGCACAGATCGACAAGCATCTACCGGAGGCGCAAAGCAAGATTTGGCACCGGCATCCCGTCTGGTTCCTCAAGGACAATCCGACTGTCGGCTACAGCAAACTGAAGGCGGGTCTGCGGCTCATGTTTTGGAGTGGGGCCGACTTTGGTGAGGAGACGCTGAAGCCAGGGACGGGTAAGTTTAAGGACGCGTCGATTGTCTATTCAGCAGTAGGTGAGGTCAGTGAGGAAGATCTTGCCCGCTGGTGCATGAAGTCGATCGAGATCCAGTGGGACTACAAGAACGTCGCCAAGCGCAAGGGCGAACTGAGGAGGCTTGTTTGATTGCGTAGCACGTGTTCTAAAGTCCGAACCATGTGTTGTGCGGGAGCGTGCGATCGGGGCGCGCTTAGACCCGCGCGCTGATCGCTCCAGGCGTCAAGTCAACATCCGAAACTACGAGAGGAGAGTCATGAGTCGAGTCTTCGTGAACATTGGCCTGAGCCTCGATGGCTACATGGCACCGGAAGGAATGACCCTGGAGAATTGGGAGACGCCTGAGCACAAGAACTGGGGTGTCAAGTGGGGGTCGCTGATGGGCTGGATCCTCAATCAAGAGTACTTCCGCGAGACCCACAAGTTCGGACCGGGGGGCGAGACCGGTCAGATCAACGACATGCTCCGTAGCACCACGGAGCGCATCGGCGCCAACATCATGGGCAAGCGAATGTTCGAACAGGGCGAGCGTGCCTGGCCAGAGGAGGCTCCGTTTCACAAGCCGGTCTACGTTCTGACCCGTGAGAAGCGGGAGCCCTGGGTGCGCCCCGGTGGGACGACCTTTTCCTTCATCAACGATGGACCGGAGCGTGCCCTTGAGTTGGCTAGGGACGCCGCAGGCAGTCAGGACATTCGTATCGCAGGCGGAGCGGATGTGATCCAGCAGTACCTAGCCCTGGGTGTCGTTGAAGAACTGGAGATCGCCTTGGCGCCCATGTTGTTCGCCGGGGGAAGGCGGCTCTTCGAGAACCTAGGCGAGCCCGGGCCGCAATTTCGAATTGACCAGGTGGTGCATGGTCCAGCGGCGACACACCTGCGCTATGTGCGTCAGTGAGGGCGGCCCAAAGGTCGGTTGCAGCGGCCTCTCCCGCTGCTCGCCGGTGAAGGAAGCGCCAGGCGGGCACGGAGGACGACCCGAAGACCGCGGTCACTGACCCGGGTGCAAGAGGGTGGAGCTAGAAGTCGGAAGGGCCGCGCCCCACTGATCGTCTCAATCGTCCTACACTTTAGGCGCCCTGTTCAATGAACGACTCCGAAGAGTACTCACCTAGCCAGCGACGCAAGATCCGCCACATGAAGATCGTCGCCTTCATCGCTGTCGCACTTGCTCTCGTTGGGGTGGTGTATGTCCTTCTACCTGTCGGGCCCTATGCGCTGGCGCTAGTTGTGTTTGCGTTGCTCGTTATGGTGTTCTTCTCCGGTAGCTCGAAGCTGCTGAATCGGTTCACATCCTCCGAGCCGCGCGGGAGCGGCGGCGAGAGTGCTGATGAATAGACACGCACAGATGACCAGGCGCGCAGTTGCCAGTGCGCCGCGGAACCAGCCGGTGCGAGGGCCGGCACTTCGCCCCGCATCAAGTCGTTGAATTGCTCGGGATGCCCGTCGAGGAGAACTTTCCTTTCGGCGCGGAGGCATGCGATATCCCCTACCCTCTGGGACCGGAAAGAGGGGTCATCAGGATCGATTCGGAATGGCTCTTCATCACCTTTGGAGATGACGGCACGGTGAGCCGGTATTGGCTATACCGGGATTGACCGAATGCTCCTCAAGATCGCGCAGGGACTGGATGCGAATGCCGACAAGAACTCAATGCCCAATCAACCGTTGCACCATAGCGTCTTTGGCGGCGGGTGAAGGGCAAGGTCGTTAGGCGATGAGGGCTCTCGAGCACAATCCCCCTCTCCCAACAGCATGGTCGTTCGTGCCCGTGGGGTTGCTGGCACCAGCTGCCCTCTTGGTGTCCATGGCTTGGCGCGAACCGGTACGTCCCGACGGCTACGTGGAAAGCTCGATCTGGGCCTTCTACTTTCTCGGATGGCATCTGTTGGCACTGGTCGGTTGTGCGAGAGGGTGTATCCTCTTCATGTGGCGACGGGGACGAGCGCTTACTAGGAGGGAGGCGTTCCTTCCTTGCTCATTCCTCGTAGTGGCCATTGGTTGGCTCGTTTCTTGGGGATTGCTCCTGTGGAGAATCGCTCAATTGTCCGGAGTCGCGCTTGAAAGCACTCGCGTCTAAGCTTGCGATAGAATCGTGCAAGACCAGTTCGGCCGCTGATAGCCAGAGTCGTTAGAGAAGGCAAACAATGAGAATGACGAAAGCAATGAAGATCCTCCTGGGAGCAGCCACTGCCTGGCCTATCGTTTACATGGTTGGTTTCTCTGCGATCGTGTTCTCAGCAGCGATGGGTGCGGTGATGGGCGGGGTGAATGGTGGCGGCTCCGCACCGCCGACTGTTGGGTCCATGGCGCCCATGTTTGTGCTGCACGCGTTCACGATGTTGGAGACGCTAGGTCTGCTTGTGTTCTACGTCGTTCACGCGATCAAGAACGACAAGCTGGACCAGAACACGCGCCTGTTGTGGGCGGTTGTAATCTTCGTTGGAAACGTCCTCGCAATGCCGATCTACTACTTCTTGCATGTTTGGCCGGATCATTCGGAGCCCGCAAGCAATCCGCTGCAGCGGATGGCGCGGCGGTCCGCCGGTGATTCCACCGCTCGTGCTACGAAGCCGTGAAGACCAAGGTGAATCGAGTCGCGTCGTTGCTAGTCGCGGCACTTGTGGTTTATCGCAGAGCCACTGACGGCTCACACTCCAATCCTCTCGAGTCAGTGGTCTGGACTAGCTTTGGCTGTCTGTTCGCTTTGTCGCTAATCTGGTTCGGTCGCCTCTGGAACGAGGTTTCGATGCGGACGTACCGCTCGGGGAAGCGATTCAGTGTCTACACTCCTTCATGGATCATTGCCGGAGCGGGGTGGGCTTTCTGGTTGTCCTGCTTCGGTTGTCCCAGGTCGTACGTGCATAACGAGCCGGCACGAAAGGCAGGCCACGGCGTGGGCATTGGTGAATCGCTCAACCGTTAGGAGTCCGAATAGGCAAACGAGAAGAATGCCCAACAAGAGTTCCAAACCATCGCCAAACGGAAAGCACGAGGCAGCTGTCCAACGTGCCGCGTCCAAGCCGAAGCTGCTGTCAGGCGGGAACCCTCAGATTCCCAAGGGCGACGGCGATGGCCCCGTGGGCGCTGACCTAGACGCGATTCCGGGCTGGAAAGGCGGCGTCGGACGGCGCCTCGACGAGCTCCTCGTGCGCACCGTTCTAACCGTCTGCAAGGCCGTGGGGCTGAAACGGGCTGGATTCTCGGCAAGTCTGCTTGCTCCGCGATCGAACGCCTGGTGGGATGGTCAAGAGTTCGTACCGCACCCGCTGACACTGGCGACCCTCTTGATCGGCGACGCGTGCTTTGTGGCGGAGCTGCTTGAAGCGGAGCGATTGCGTGACCACCCCGACCAATGAAGGCGCCGATCGGCCGAACCGTTAGACGCTCCCGTGCCTGACCTACCCTCATTCGACAACGCACAAAGCCAGCTCATTGCCTTTGTGGGCGCAGTTACCCCGTGCGCCAAGGTGCGTTGGGTGTTCCGTGAGGACTTCTATGGTCGAAACTCTCGTCAGGTCATCGTGCCACGGAACGTTCCTTCGCCGAACTCTGCCCTCGCAAGACGCGTCTACGAGCAAGGTGCCCGCGCTGATCACGGCGTCAAGCTCCATGCAGAATTCTGCCATGATGGCTGCGCGTCTTGCTGGGTCGATGTTCCGCTCGATGGCGACGACGCCCAGGAGCGCATGATCGCGGGCCTCAAGCTTAGTTACCGAGATCCGCTTCCGCTTGTTGTGCAAGTTGGTGCCGTCTCCTGGCTCTGGCACCGAGTCGTCTCTTTGGGGTACCGGCGGCAGCTGCGCGAGAACCAATTCGTTCCTCTACGCGCCAAAGTGCTCCGACAGCAAGCCGCTGCAGAGATGGAGTCGGGAACTGCCGTTGATCTGCCAAACCGTTAGCTGGCCACTTGGATTCCATGGAACGCGCAGGACTTAAAATTAGAGGTCATCGAGGTCACCCCGAGGTGCATGTGGCGACAATCCAACTTGAAACGGCCAAGGATGGTCGTCAGTGGCTGCATGCCAAGTCACGGGTCGATGGAGAGGTATGGCTCGCTGTAGACCCAATGATCACTCTCGACCTTTCTGGTGATCGGTTTAGCGTTTGACCGGCGATGGAATGACTTGGAGTGCGGCCGGCCACTGAGCATCGACAGCACCTGGAAGACCATTGCGACTCGCACACATGGAAAGCATCAAACGAATAGACCTCGCCACAACCCTCGGTACCCGCTTCCTCGCTGTCCTGGTCGTCGGGCTCAGCCTCAGGGGAGTGTGGGGTGTTCTACGGGCGGAACAGTTTCCCGCGTGGTTCGGGCCCCTCTTTGGCCTGGGCTCGGCTTGCATCCTTCCCTTGGTCGTGCATTCGGCCTTCGCGAACTACACGCCACGGAGTGAGACGGCTCGCGTCACTGCCCTGTTGACCTGGGGAATGCTTGCTCTCTCATTCATTTGCACGACGAGCTTGCACTCGTTCTATCCGTTTCGCGTGGGTCTCCTCGACGTGTTGGACAAGCGGTCAACCCTTCAATTGAACTTGCTGCTCGCCGCTTGCGGGTTCTCCATGACCTTGGCGTTGGCCGGATGGGACGCCTTGGGACATCGCCGCCAGGCCTGTTTCGCACTGGTGTGCTGCGCGCCCCTGCTCTTGCTTCCGAACGATGACTGCGCCAACCCATTCAACGCCTGGTGGATCGATCAGATAGGAGCCTCGCCACTGATGTACGTCCCCAATGTCATGGCCGTCATCCTCGCGGTGCGAGTGCTCAGGAGTGAGCGGGCAGGGTTTCAGTTGTGGCTCCTGGCGGGTGTCTGCCTGTCCACCCTGCTCCTTGGAATGAGTCACCGGACGGGTCTCGTGTGGTAGCCTGAGTGGACGAGCGCCATCAGGCGAAGCCGAGCTCGGGGCAAGTCCCGAGTCCTGATCGCCCCAATCATTCGACACGGAAATGCATTCGCGAATATCAGAGAACGTAGTGACCGGTATGATCCGGATCAGTGGAGAGGTCATTCCTGGATGGATGGACACAGAGCCATGTACCGGGTGCGGCATAGCGCGGGTCTATCATGAAAAGTACGACACCTATTTCTGCTATGAGTGCAACTGCTGGCTTGAAGTGTTAGTGGCCACATAAAAAGGGACCTTTGCAGCAAAAATTGGCCTGTTGAAAA
>CALCXM010000097.1 GCA_937905825.1 uncultured bacterium | reverse complement strand
GGATGTCCGCCAGCGACCCGAGTGGGTGAGCCGTCTAGTTTCGCCGATCGATGGTCGTCCGTCACGGATGTTGGAGACCGCGAGCTTGTGGGAGACCCTTCAACACTCAGTGAGTTCAGAGGAACTCCTGTTCGCTCGACGATTCCTCGCCACCGTGGAAGCGACCAAGAGCCGGCTCGCGCGCGAAGGAGTTCTGCTTCCCTGGGCCGAGGCGCTTTCCCGTTGGGAGCGACGCAACGCCGCTGGAACGCTCCTTGCATTCGGCGCCCATCGGGAAGCCGAGCTGGCCTACGCCCAACTCTATGAGTCCTATCGTGCATCCTTTCCCTGGCGACTGAAAGCAGCCGTCGGCGATGGGCTGCCCGTGGAGTTGAGAGAGTACCTGCCGAGGGCCAATGCGCAATTTGGCTTGGGAACTGTGCAAGTCGAGTTTCTGCCCATCCTCGCCTTTGACTGGGATGCCTTCGCTTGGAAACGGAATGGCTGGGGAAGAGCCCGCGAGCGGGCCAATCAGCTAGCGGCTCGACTGCGTAAGTTCCCCGAGGACTGGTCCGAGCTGAGGCAAACCCACGGCGAGTTCTGGGATCCACCGCCTCCACTTGTTGGAGGTGGTTGCTGGACCTCGCCGAGTCCCTTGTGGTACCGGATGGCAGGCAGCAAGAGAAGCTTTGGGGATTGTCGAAAGGCACTCGGAGAATCCGACTTCACGGAGTTCGTTGCCGGTGAAGGCGTCGCGGAATCCTTCTTCTTTGACGCCGCTCCAGGCAGCATCTCTGGGCCCCTCCGGGGGAGTCGGGGTGACTACCTGGTCAAGCTGGGCGAGAGATGGCCGGCGGTACGTCCCCTTGATCTGACCAACGAGAGGCATGTCGAGTTGCTGCGCGACTCCTTCGTCCGCGATTCCTTGCGCGAGTACGCCAGGCAGGCCCTGGCTAGCGCAACGGTTCGTGGGCGGTTGGACCTGTAGGCTGTCGTCGCGGGGTTGCGGCGGTATCCCGCCGGCGCGCACACCGAATTGGACGCCAAGGGATTGACTCAATCGAGGCCGGGAGAAATGTTTCGTGGTGATTTACTGCTCATTTTTAGACCGAGGGGCACTTTGATTTGGGTAGGAAGAGATTGCCTCCAATCGGCCCCCGGGGGCCCCGCTCCATGACCTGGGCAAAGCTGAGGGCGATGACCCAGGGGCAATGAAGGCGGCGACGGCTGAGCCCAGTCCCCTGTCAGATGCGTTCCGGGCGAGAATCCAAACACCGAATTAGAGCGAAACCATGAAGAAGCAGTTCACACTCGTCGCCGGAATCCTCGCACTTCTCTCCATCCAAATTCATGGCATGCCGGATGAGATTGAGCCAGAACCCAAATGGTACTGCTGCGAAAAAGCCGATATCGCTAGTGGCCCAGCCGGGGCTGGATGTTCTGCCTCCTGCGCTGCGGGTGGGGTCCCCCTTGGATCCTCGGCTTGTTCTGAGGAGGGGGAATCCCAGGGGCCCTATGTCTATCCCGGAGGCTGTTTTGTAGCCACTTCGGAGGCAGAGTGCGTCAACACAACCATCAACGAAAATGTAGCCTTGTTCTATTGCAGGAGAAGCTCTTGCGGGGGCGGGCGGTATGCATGCTCGTGGGTTCCCGATGGCTCAGAGTTTCCTATCTCTGTCGCGAGTTGCGACGGGACACCCTGCTTCGGAAGCTAGGAGCCTGTGCCACAGATAGCGACCCGCGAGACCAGATCCTTATTGCTACCGATGAATCGTTCCTTTCCTCTATTCGATGTGAGTGCCCAAGCATGAACTTCCGCCCGTTGCTTGCCGGTGTCGCGTTGCTGACTGTCCATTCAGTCTCGACGCCTGAGGCTTCAACGCATGGAGGGACTCCGCTCCTCGAACCCGGAGTGACGCGAGAGGCAGGCGCGAATCGCGGGGAGGTTCCAGGTGCGCTGCTGGAGTTGTGTGAACACTTGCAGGCTCTTCGTGGCCCCCTGTTCCTGTCGGTCCAGCTTCATCGCAAAGCGATCCTGGTGCCGGAACAGAAGGAATGCACGAGCCATCACGTCGCAACACTGAACAGCTGGGTCACGCGCACACTCACCGGCGCGCCTCCATCTTACGCCGAAGCACTGGGGCTGTTTCATTCTGAGATGGAGCCGTGCGTTTTGGATGTGGCGTCCGGTGGGATCGGGGGCCGATTCCTCACGTCGACCTATGCAAAGCGGAACGCGGCTGTTGCGTTCACCCTACAGTTGGAAAGCGGACACTCAGAGTCCTCGCTTCTGACCCTGGACGCCGCATACAGATTCCGGTCTTCGACAAACCAAGTCACCGTTCGCGACCAGGACGGGACTCCGCCGACCAGCCCAGCGGATCCGGGCGCAGTTCTAGCGCCCCTGCGAACCGAGGACTTCTACATCAAGTTTCTGAGATCCTCCCGTTGGGAGACTCCGGCTAGCTCGCGGCTTACCACCTACAAGACGAGGTCGGCGGTGGACCCGAACTACCAGTTCGCTGTGTGCTACGAAGAGGGGCAGAGACTTCCATTCGCCGTCGTCGATCTGACGCTGGGGCCCCGGGGCGAGCTGGCCTACGTGCTCACGTTTTATCGGCGAATCGCGAAACACGAGCAGCACGACACACCGATTGGAGCCTACGAGACCTTGCGGTTCGACTCCCTCGGAGTTGCCGATCGGATCCTAATGGAACGCACCCTGCTCTTTCGGTGCGACGCTCTTTCGACGGATGGGCCTTCGCAGGCGGAGCCGCTCAAGCTGCCGGTGATTTGGACGAACGGCACCAAATTGCGGGATCTCCGCAGCGAGGCCGCGGAGGTGTCCTTTGGAACAGACGTCGGCCTTTGGCCTGAGGCGCTTCTGGGACGGCTTCAGCCATGGTAAAGATCGGCCACGCACCCACCTCGAGCCGCCTGCTCGTCTCACTGGCCACGCTGCTGATGGTCTTGGTGGGAACGGCGAGTTTGTACTCTTCAGACGGAGCGCTGGTTCTGGTGAGAAAAGGGGCTGTCGCACCGGCTCACTCGAGCAAGGCCCTTGTGTCGCTACCAGCTGTTCCGCTTTGCCAAGGGCGCGAATCCGAGGTGCCCGTGCTTTCCCCTTTGCCTGTGCTCGGCACCCACTCGGCGCTAGCGCGTGAAACGGGTGAGCTGGATGTCGTGCTGGAGTCCGAGGGTCTGGATCAATCCCGACGCCCACTCTCGAATCGCAAGCTGCACTTGAGACCCCACGATGGGCGCCGACTCGACTCCGAGCTCGCGAGCCGTTCGACCGACGCCCGTGGCCGGGGGGCATGGTCGGGCTTGCCAACCGGAGACTATTGGTTGCGAATTGAAGGACTCGCCATGCGGGTGATCACGATTGCACCTGGCGAAGTGAGACAAGTCTCTGTCGTGCTCCAAGATCTGGTGACCATCACGGGAACCGTTGTCGATGCAGCTGGTTTGCCTGTTCCCGGTGCCGCCATTTTTGTCTCGGACTACAGCTCGACCCGGGAGGTCTCGGAGGTTGCTCGAGCGGACACGTCCGGGGTCTTCTCTTTTGAGGCCGTGCTCAGTGCTCGTCGAGACCTTTGCGCGCGCGCACCCGGGTTCGAGGTTGCTGCGGCGCAGCCCCTGCTGCCGACCAACCTAAATGCGAAGCGCTCCTACGAAGTGCAATTCATTTTGAAGCGCGGTGGAGCGTTGCTCGCGGGCCGCGTTGTGGACATGGAGTCCAGGGGGATTCCAGGTGCCGAGGTCTTGCTGCGACTCTTCGGCGGATCCGGGGGAGCGCGTCCCGGTGCCTTGCCTGGGCGACGGGCGCAGCGCTACCTCTCCATGCGAGCCGAGACCGGCCCGGACGGATCCTTCTCTTTCCATGGTGTTCCCCGGGCTGCGTTCAGCTTGTCATCGATGCACGAGGGCTTCGCGTCGAACTCCATCGGATCCGAAGGGGGACAGGTGGACTGGCAGAACATCCTTTTGACTCTAGAGCGTGAGTCGGTGCTTTCCGGCCGCATTGTGGATGAGAACGGGATTGCGCTCGAGGGGACTCATGTTGGTGTGGGGCGTTGGTCCGACCCCTGCGCTCGCTGGGTCCAAAGTGATTCGGAGGGCCGCTACACTCTGGACTCCCTTTCGCCTGGAACAGCAAAAGTGCATTGTCGCCTTGAAGGTTATGAGCCATTGGTCTCCGAGGTGCCTCTGGCCCTGGGCCAGCAAGTCTCGCACGGGGATTGGATCCTCCATCTGAAAGAGGGGCGCAGGATCACCGGCCGTGTGGATCCCCCGGTTCCCTACCCCGGCGGCTATTGGGTCGTCTGCATCGAGTCCGAGGGTGAGCGGCTCTTGACGAGCACGGTGAATGGCAAGTTTGAAGTTGGCCCCTGGCGATCCAGTCGTGGCCAACTCTCCGTGAGTTACGATCTCGGGACCAAGCTAGTGGTCCACCGGGAAAGCGTTTCACTTGCGGATTCCAAGCCTCTCCTCATTCAAGTTCCCACCGACCGCGCTCAAAGCACCCATGTGACCGGAAGGGTCGTGACTCAGGTGGATCGGGTCAACGAAGCACACCTCCTCTCTTTCTATCCTCTGGGCTCTACTGTTCGGCTAGAGACGGCGACGACTCCCGTGGACGGCCGATTCGCGATTCAGCTGCCCAATCGTGGAGAGTGGGCCTATGACGTGACGACCTTGGATGGCGATCTTGTGGACGCGGGACGGCTCGGTTGGTTGGGGGGGGGAGAGCTGAACTTGGGCGAGATCGAGTTGCGCGGCAAAGGATGGCTCGAGGTACAAGCCCCCAAGTCAGGAGGTGGCGCCAGGGTGGATCGGGTCAAGGTCGTCACGCTCTCCGGATCCACGGTGCTCGATTTTCCTGTGGGCACGGAGCGGACCCTTTGTCTTCCGGCGGGGCAGTACGACGTGATCGAAACTGCAGGTGGAGTCGTCCTGGGAACTCGCACCGTCAGCGTTCGGGCGGGTGAAACATGGCAACTCGTCCCGGGTTCCTGCGCGTCCTTCACGAGTGGTCTGCGCATTCTCTTCAAGGGGGCAGACCTGGACTCCGGTTGGATCCGGATTTGTAGAGATCAGACGGAGGTCTACTCCGGCTGCATCGCGATGAGATCGAGTTCTGAGGACGGATCCTGGTCGATGAAGTGCGCCCCGGGACAGTACGTCATCACGATCTCCGTCCATCTCGATCGCATCGTGCAGCGCTCCGTCCTCGTGGGGGATGGCCTTGAAACGGACCTGGATTTGCGCGAACTGACGCTTCCTTGATTTGCGGAGGGCGTACCGAGTCAGGCACTCTCCCATCAGAAAAAGTCCGAGGCCGTTCCCCCGCTTGATCGTCTAGATCGGTGTATGGCACGGACACCCCGAAATGACGGACCGGACACGTGGCACCACGTCATGAACCGCGGCATTGCACGACGACCCGTTTTCGAGGGGCGGGCAGACGTGCGCCGGTTTCTGGCCTTGGTCGCACGGGCGATCCGAAGGCGTGAGATCGAGGTCCACGCCTACTCGGTCCTCACGACCCACTACCACCTCTTGGTTCGAAGCCCACAGGGCTTGCTCTCGGAAGGGATGCGGCGAGTGCAGAACGAGTACGTTCGCTGGTTCAATCGTCGAAGAAGGCGAGACGGGCCGCTATTCCGAGGGAGGTTTCACTCCAAGCCGGTGGCGAGCCTGACTTACCGCCGGATGCTAGTGCGATACATTGATCAGAATGCTCCACAGGCCAGGCTCGTCCAATCCGCCGAACATTACCCCTACGGCAGTGCGGTGCACTATGCCACGCACCAGGGACCTCCATGGCTCAGCCGTGCCTGGGTCGAACACGAGGCGTGCCGACAATCAGAGAGCACCGCTTTTGATTGGCCCGCCTACCGTTCCACGTTCGGCAGACCTCTGACAGATCGCGACAGGGACCTTGTCGATTGTCGGGTTCGACATCCTGGTCATGGTCCCGACCCACTCGACGATCTCGTCGGGTCCGCGCCCGAATGTGTTCGGGAGTGGATGCGACGCAAGACGAAGCTGGCAGATGGAACTCGTCCAGGAATACCGATCGCCTCCCCCGCGACCATCCTGAACGAGATCGCACTGCGCAAGCCAATGAATCCCACGTGGCGGATCCGTCGGGGCAAGATGAATGTCCACCCCTGGACTGTGATTCAGGTCTGGTTGCTACGTCACGCGAGTGGTCAGAGCCAAGCAGCGATCGCCACTCGACTCGAAATGGCGGAAGGCGCAATGACGCGTGTCGAACGCCTGCACGCAACCTTGCTAAGCGAGAATCCAGAGTATGAGCGAGTCACCGTCCAACTCCTGCAGACGGTTCTCCGCTCACCGAGTTGAGCGGGGAAGTGATGGGGATTTGCCTGACTCTGTACCTGCATCCGGATTCCAACGCATTCGCTGGTTTCGGATCGAGTGCAAGCCTCGGGCAAATTGCGGCTTCCTTGTCCTTGGGCTCGGAGGGTAGTTGGCGAGCAAGAAGGGGGAGGGGAAATGGACGTCGTTGTTTCGAGTCCAAAGGAGACTTGCGGGCTGCATGGATGCGGGAACAAGAGGAAGCAGGCTTCAGTCCGGCTCCGTCAGAGTGAAACGGGGGAGGCGAAAACCTAAGCGCAACATTGTCTGCGGCAAGAGAGCTCGGGGCCATCGCGGGCCCCCTTCAATCAGATTCTACCCTTCGGATTGTGCTTGCGAGATCCTGTGGATACTCGTATTAACGGGTGGGGGAGAGACTGAAATGCGCCGCCCAATGACAACCGACGACGGACGCACCGAGGAGCTATCCTCTCCCCTCGCTAGAGAGCCGGTCGGTGGCTCTTGAGGCCCACTTGCTGTTTGCGGGCCTTTTTCAAATCCCGAGTACTCAACAAAAAATCACCATGAGAGTTTCTACGACTGGCTATGCACTGGGGGTCTTGGTCTTGACTTCCGCAGCCGCAAATGCGGGCGAAGTTTACGCCCTCGACCTCCGCGGTACGGACCGCCTGGTTTCTTTTGATGCGACAACCCCGCTCGTTCAGACGGTCATCGACGCTGACACCCTTCTCAGCGGCTACGAGACCTTCGCGTTGGACTTCGATACGGCAGGAAACACCCTGTACATGTTCAACCAGTTCAACACCCCGACCATGGAGTTGGGGTCCGTCAGCGTGAGCACTGGCTTGTACACCGCAGGCCCGGTCATCACGGGCTTCGGCATCGCGGCGGGGGACACTGCCAGCGGGTTGTCCGTGGATCCCACCAACGAGACCTTCTACCTTTCGTCCACGGTGGACCTTCACACCATCAATCCGGTCACGGGTGTAGCCGTGCTTGTTGCGCCATTCTCGGGGATGACGCCGCTCGGGAACCCGATCGGCCTCATCGTTGATATCGCCATCGACAACTCAGGCAACATGTACGCCCACGACATTTCGAACGACGCCCTCTGGGCAATCGACAAGACGACGGGCGTCGGTACCTTTGTGGGATCGACGAACCTTGCCGCTAACTTCGCCCAGGGCATGGATTTCGATCCCACGGACAACCAGCTCTACGCAGCCATCTACACCGGCGGCGGCACGGGTGTCTACGGGACTTGGGACACGACCACGGGTGTGGTCACCACGATCGAGATCTTGCCGAACATTCCCGACGGCTCGAACGAGTTCGAATTGGCCATTCGCGCACCTACGGTCGTTGTGAACAGTGGCTCCGCCTACTGCTTCGGCGACGGCTCAGGGGCGGGCTGCCCCTGTGGTAACGTTGGCGGTCCTGGCGAAGGCTGCTCGAACAGCGGCGGTGTGGGCGCTACCCTCACCGGTTCCGGCGATGGCAGCTTCTCCAACGACACCT
The DNA here is from genome assembly GCA_937905825.1 of uncultured bacterium. Lineage (GTDB taxonomy): Bacteria > Planctomycetota > UBA1135 > UBA1135 > JABACD01. Next base: position 36,974 of record CALCXM010000097.1, on the reverse strand, counting down.
TCCAGATGGATGTCGCCGGCGTCCCCGGTGCTAAGCCGGGCCTGATCATTCGTGGCAACAACCAGATCGCCAACCTTGCCGGTGACGGTCTGTTGTGCACAGGCGGTGGCAGCATGCGCTCCCAGGTTCAGATCACGGTTGCGGGTGCTACCAGCTTCACGAACTTCCAGGGAGCGGGCTTCGGTTCGGTTGCCAACGTTGGAACGCCCACGAACTTCCAGTTCTGGTACCGCGATCCGATGGGCGGCCCCTGTGGTGGTGGCTTCAACTTCAGCAACGGCTGGACGATCACCTACACTCCCTGATCCTTGTCTCCTGAGCTCGGGAGCGTCCTCGACGTGAACCGAGCGGCTCAATGGGCACTGTCGCTTCTGCGGCGGTGCCCATCTTGCTGCCTGGGCAGCCGGTTGTTGCAAGTCGTACGCAAGCCCCGGCTCCCGCTCTCGCAAGAATCCAACCCTCGCTGGTCAGCATGAGCGACTGCCTTGAAGCTCCAACTTCTGTGCACACTCCAGCTCGCTGTACTTCGAAACCATGCCCAGGTCTTGGGGCGCGCGGTGGAATCAGAATCTGGCGAACTGCGCTTCCTGGCGCGCATCGCGAGGCCGGGCGCTCCCTCGTGCTTTGTGCTTGTACGATCGAGACACCAGGGGTATCACGCATGCATGGAGTTCAGAACTTGCGGGGCGTAACCACAGCGAATGCAGGAGCAGCCAATGAAATTTCTTCATGATCTCGTCCGTTGTCGCGGGGCTCGCAGCGGGCCTTTGCCTGCGAAGGTCAACACTTGGGTTGTGTGGATGGGCGCCCTGTGCATGATGGCCTTTTCCCTCGCGTGCAGTTCCCTCGCGTGCAGTTCCCTCGGCGCTTGGAATCTGAACCGGGGTCCCGCTGCGGTGCAGTTGAAGGATGCACCTGATGGGGCCCTGTGCACGGAAGCGAGCCGTGATCTACGCGTCCGAACGGTGGCCGGGGCGCTGGTTCCAGAGCGTGAGTACGCCCTTTCGAAACACGAGCAGACGGGTGGCAGGAATTCAGCAACGGAGTACCTCGGAGTTCGTGGCGAACGCATCGCTCTCGAATGTTGCTCTGGAGCTGAGTCCGTGCGGGTGAGGGTCGAGTACTTCACGGACTACGGCGAGTTCTTTGGAGTGATCGACAGGGCCAACTCTTCGGCTCATTGGCACGGGGAGGCCCTGTGCTTGGAGCTCCTGCTCAAGCGCGGCGATGGATCGGAGATCGTGGAGCAGATGAGTGTGAGTTTGCCGAGTCAGTGAGCTGCGAAGTTGCCTGAGGTTGGTCACTGGATCCTCTGCAACCCAACCAGGGAATCGGAAGGCAAGCCGACCAAGCAATCGGGGGGGCTTCCGGCAATTGACAATCGGCCACGATGACTCGATCGCATTCGGCAATCAACGGGGCTGCGAAACTGACTAGCGGCTCGACTCGTTCTCTCGCTGCTTGCTTGTGACGCCTGCAAACACCTCGCGCTTGAGGTACTCCGCGAGGACCCGGTGTCCTTCTGCGTTGAAGTGACCGTCTACTTTCAAGAAGCAATCACTGCGCCCTTCGAAGAGCGTTGTCGTGTCGTGAAAGGGAATGTCCAGGGGCTCGCAGGTGGCCTGCAAGAGCTGCACAAACTCGGCGGCGGCATCCATGTGCGCTCGACTCCTTGCGGGCTGGTAGGCGTGCAGGTGCACGATGGAGAACTCGATGTTGCGTTGGGCGCAGCGCGTTGCCATGTCGGCGAGCACATGCCGGTAGTAGTTGCGACCCGTTTCCAAAGCGCGCGGATCGAGCAGGGGCTGCAAGTAGGGGGGCGCTGGGATCGCGCCCGTGTCGTTTGCCCCCGGAGCGGGGGCAGCCAAGCGGGCTTCGATCTCCTTGCCCATTGCGCGCCAAAAACGAAAGGCGAGGGTGTGATAGCGGATGCGCCGGCCGAATGAGTGCTGCGTCGTGTCGCCCGAAAAAATTCCCTGACGTACTTTCCTGTAGTCGTACTCAAGCAGCTCCGGCGGCGGGTTGTCCGCGCCAAGGGCCGCGTAGGCTGGATGCTCCATCAGATCCGCTAGGTCGTTGTTGAAGGCGAACAGGACGACTCGCTTGGGCGCGAACTCTTCCAGGAAGGTTCGGAAGAGCACGTAGGACGAGTGCAGCCCATCCCCTTGGCGCGCCATGTTGTAGGCATCCACCCCCATCACTCGCAGGCGCTCGGACACGACATCTTGCGCGGACACCCCATGGCCATAGACGAGGGATCCACCCAGCAGCAGGACGTCCTTGGACTTCACGTCGACAGGATTGCGAAAACCGAAGCTGTCCGTTTGGTGCTCCCAGCGATACCCATTGAAGTACAGCGTGTCTCGATGATCGCGCTTCATGAGGCGAATGCCAGAGTGCGGCTCCCGGTAGTAGATGCCCCCCGGGAACTCGCCATAACGGGAATAGACCACGTTCCCCATGCGCGGATTCAGGGTGTTGGGGAACAGACGCAATCCAATCTCGATAGCGCCCATGAAGAGCAGCGCTAAGCAAAAAAGAATGAGGGATCGACGCAGGGCTCGTGATTGCATTTGCCGGAGTGTAGCGAAGGGACGTAGGCTGCATCGAGCCGGCATTGGAAAGCCTGCCGCAACTCACCTTGAGATTCACCCCCGAGACCTCCGCCGTTGGGTTCCATGCACGACTCCGACAGCAAGCCTGAGCAGCGGGCTGCGGGCCATCGCTCCCCAATCGATGCCCTTCTGACGAGCAGCGCGCTCTTCAGTCGGGCCCGTATTCATTGGACGGGCGGTGTATGGGGCGCGGACCAAGTGCTGGAAGCCTTGGGGGCAGAAAGCGTTTGGAAGGAGTATGCAGGTGTGCGTGTGGCGACCGTGATCGCGGATCCGTTCCTGTCGGGGTTGACTACCCTAGCGCTGATTGCACGCGGAGCTGTTTGCGTACCCTTGAACCCGGCCTGGAAGGCTGCGGAGGTTCGCGAGGTGTTGCAGGATCTTGAGATTCAGGTTGTGCTCGTCGAGCGGGCAGGCTGTTTGCGTGGGGTCCTCGAAGAATTGCCGGTTCGCGTGCTCAGGATCAAACTGCAGGAGCAGGATCTTTGCAGCGAGTTGCTTTACGGCGCCGAAAATCTCCAACGCCAGCACGACGAGGACTGTTGCTTGATCCTCTTGAGCTCGGGCACAACCGGGAGACCGAAGCCAGTGCCCCTGCGCCTGCAACAGCTGATCGACGCAGCCACGGAAATCATCGAGTCCATGCAGCTTGGGGTTTCGGACGCTTGCCTAAACTTCCTGCCCATGATGCATATCGGCGGGTTCCTCGATCAGTTTCTGGTGCCCCTGCTTTCGGGGGGCAAGGTCGTGTTCGCCGATCCGAAGATACCAGAGCGCGCACTGCAGCTTGCTGCGCAGGAGCAGGTAACGTGGATTCAGGGAGCCCCCGCGATGCTGAACAACTTGTTGCGCGTGGAGCACTCGCTCCCCTTGCCCGACCTGCGCTTCTTGCGCTCGGTGTCTGCTCCGCTCACGGCTGACTTGCTCGAACGCCTCGAAGTGCGCTTCGGGGTGCCGGTCATCGAGATGTACGGCATGTCCGAGACGGCCGGGGTCATCACTTCGAATCCATTGCCACCGAGGGCGCGCAAACTTGGCTCCGTGGGTGTCCCCAGCGGCATCGAACTAGAGATTCGGAACGCTACTCCAGCGCAAGGACAGCGCGCAAACGGCGAAGTCTGGGTCCGCGGCCCGCGGCTCTTCCGCGGCTACCTCGTCGGATGCGAAGACGAAGACGAAGGGGATTGGGACGGGGAGTGGTTTCGTACGGGGGACCTGGGCTCGCTGGACGAGGACGGGTATCTCTTCCTATGCGGCCGGATCGGGGAACAGATCAACCGCGGGGGGCAGAAGTTCTCGCCGCTTGAACTCGATGAACTTTGCTCCTCTTGGCCCGAGGTTTCCGACGCCGCTGGCTTTGCCTTCCCCCACGCCAGCTTGGGCCAGGAAGTGGGATTGGCCCTCGTGTTGGCCAGCGCTTCCCTGGACAAGCAAACCGTCCAGGCCCGAATCGAAGCGCTGCTCGCGCCCTACAAGGTCCCACGGCGAGTGATCTTCCTTGAGGCCTTGCCACGCAATCAAAACGGCAAACTGCAACGTCATCGACTCGCATCCATGGAATGCGCTCGCGAGTTGTCGGCCGCGAGCAACAACTCGGAGGCCCCGAGCAAGTTGCAGGGCCGCGTGCTCGACCTCTGCAAGCAAAACCTTGACGTGGACGAGTTGGGACTGGACGACGACTACTTCGAAAGTGGGGGAGACTCCCTAAGCGCCACGTCCTTGCTGGCCGCCTTGGAGCGAGATCTACAAGTCAGCATGGAGGCGGTCGACTTCTTCGAGAACGCCACGGTGCGCAAGTTGGCTGCTCTGCTGGAGGCAACGAAGGAATCCGCACGCAGCGCAAGTCAGGAAACGCGCGAGCTGGACCTGGATCCGGAGGTGGCCAAGCAGATCCGGCGCATCCTGCAAACGTGGCCGGGTGCCCCTGCGTTTCCCGGCGCCTACGGAATCCTGGGCCCCGCGCCCGAGGAAGCTAGCGAGGGTCGAACCCATCTCTTCTGGGGCTGCAACGGGCAAAGCGAGTATCGCGCCGTCTTGCCCATTCACCAATTTCGCGTGGTGGCGTATCGCACCCTGTACGAGCTGCAAGCGCGCAATCTGCGTGAGATCGATCGTCTCTGTCGTGTCTACGCTGCAGAGATCGAACGCATCCAACCGCTGGGCCCGCTCGTTCTCGGTGGTTTCTGTGACGGGGCGCACTTGATGGAGCGCGTGGCGAAGATTCTCACGGAGCAGGGCCGCGAACTGCAGCTCTTCATTGGCCACGACTACTTCCCCGAGTTCAACCTCTGCGGCCATCACGCGCTGATCTTCTCGCGGGAGTGGATCCCCAACCCGCTCCGTCAGATGCCACGCATTGCGATGGGATTGGCGCGCCACTACGGGGGACGCTTCGGCCTGTTCGACTGGCATGGTGGACACAACGACTATGCTTTGCAGGAGTTTCAAGAACGGCTCCAGGCATTTCTTGTGAAGCAATGGCTGCACTCCCAGGAGCCCTCTCCGCAGGCCGCTTCACCCATCCGCCCGACAGTGCAAATGCGTATGGAGCAGCGGCCACCTCGCTTGCTAAAGACGGATAGGGCGCACACTCTCAACGTGGTTGTCAAGAACGTTGGGAAGCGTTCCCTCTCCCCAATGGATGGTCTTAGCCTGGCGGCCCGTTGGGAAAACCATCAGGGGAAAGTGCGTATTCAAGCGCCGATGACCTGCGCCCTAGATCAGGTGTTGGCGCCGGGTCAAGAGTGGCACGCACAGCTCCGAATCGTGTCCCACAAGCCATTCCGACTCGAAACGTTAAAGATTGCTTTCTTGGAGGATGGTCTCGATTGGAGTTGGCTAGACTACGGGCCCCCCGGGACTCTGACCTGCAACCTATTCGCCTTTTAGCATGTTTAGTGTCCAAGCCCGATCCCCGTATTTTGAGCAACTGCGTACCAAGATCCATGACCTTGGGGGCATGTTCAACTCTCACCTGCATCTCGACAGGGCGGGGACTTTTGACGACAAGTACTTCGCGACAGCGCAGCTGTCCCTCGCCGCCACCGATCACATCTCGCTGCACCGCAAGCACGCGCTGATCGCGAACATCCACGCGGGGCCTGGTTATGAACCAGAAGACCTAGAGCGGCGCTTGCGTTCGGTCATCGAAACCATGATCGAGTTGGGCACGCGCCGCGCGGACACCATGGTCGATGTGACCAGCGACCGTGTGCAGTTGAATGGGCTCAAGCTCATGCTGCGCCTGCGCGAAGAGTACGCCACGCAAATCGACCTGCGAGCGGCCAGCTACACGCCCCTCGGATTCAGCGAAGACAAGCCCGAGCAGTGGGAACTCTATTGCGAGGGCGCCCAGATCGCGAACTTCCTGGGGGCCTTGCCCGAAGCGGACGACCGCGTGGACTATCCCGGCAACATCGGGTTCATGGAGCACTGCCGAAGGGTGCTCGCACTCTCCTGCGAACACGGGAAGATGGTTCACTTCCATACGGACCAACGCAACGATCCCCGGGAGACCGGTACTGAACAAGTGATAGAAGCCGTGCGTCGTTACGGCGGGCCCGATTGCAGTCGGGATGATCCTTTGCTTTGGGTGATTCACATGATTTCTCCTTCGACCTACGACGAGCCGCGCTTTGAGGCCCTGGTGGAGGGTTTGCTCGAGTGCAACATTGGATTGATCTGCTGCCCGTCCGCGGCGCTCGGAATGCGTCAGATGCGCCCGATCAATACGCCCACCTACAACTCGATTCCGCGGGTGTTGGAACTGCTTGCGGCGGGGGTCAAGGTGCGTTTGGCGTCGGACAACATCGCGGACATTTGTTCTCCAAGCACCACGGCGGACTTGGTGGATGAACTCTTCGTGTTGTCGGCGGCCTTGCGCTTCTACAACACCGATGTGCTGGCGCGCTTGGCAGCGGGCGTGGACATTACAGAGAAACAGCGAGCCTTGATTCGCGAGCATCTGGCCGGAAACGAAGAAGGCATCGAGCGAGCGCTTCAGACCTACCATGTTTAAGCGGGTGCGCGAGCATTTGTCCCTCCAGTCGTCGCCTGCTGCGGGAGCCGGGCATCCGGCGGGGTTGCTCGCCCCTGAAGCCGGCTGCAACTTGTTCCCCTTCGAAGAGGCCTCTTTCCTCGCGGATCCCTACCCGCACTACCAGCGACTACGCGCGCAAGCGCCGCTCTATCGGTCGCCCCATGGGTATTGGGTCCTTGCGCGCTACGCAGATGTGTTGGAGGCCCTGGGGCATGAGCGCCTAGGAAACCGGCCGTCCCGCTTCTCCACCTTGCACGGTAGCAAGGCGGGCCGCTACCCCTGCGCCAACCTCGCCGCCAACATCCTGCCCTTCATGGACGGGCCGGAGCATCGCGCACAACGGGGCGCCCTCGCTTCCCTCTTTCAACGACGAGTGCGCGCTTGGGCTCCACAGCTTTTCGCATTCGTTGCGGAAGGTCTCGCTGCTCTCGGCGAGGAGTTTGAAGTGATGGGGGATTTCGCAACTCCTCTGGCCCGGGGTGCGACGCGCTCCCTTTTGGGGCTGCCTGACGAAGCGCGACTCGCCCGTTGGAGCGATCACTTTTTCTACCTCTTCACCAAGATTCCGAGCGCGGACTTGCGGGGAGAAATTGATTCCTCTCTCTCCGAATTTCGGCAGTGGGGGCAGTCCTTGCTGCTCGAGTCGGGCGCGCGCGGTTTGCTCCGCGACTTTCAAGGGGCGATCCAGGCAGGCACTCTGACGGAGGCCGTGGCCATCGACAGCTTGCTCCTGCTCTACGCGGATGGGGTCCAAAACGTGGACACGGGCATTGCCAACGCCCTGCACGCTTTCGCTCGAGCACCCGAGCAATGGCAGTTGCTGTGTGCGGATGAGCAGCTCTTGCGACCGGCGGTGGAAGAGTGCTTGCGTTTCGACTCACCGGCTCAATTCGTGGCACGCACGGTCCTTGAAGACTTTGAGTGGAAGGGACAGCTGCTGAAAAAAGACCAGAGCGTCTTCCTGTTGCTGGCCTCTGCCAATCGGGACGAGGAGCAGTTCGAGGCCCCGGACGAGTTTCGGCTGGAACGGACGCGCGGCATGCACCTCAGCTTTGGCAAGGGACGTCACGCTTGCCTGGGCGGGAACCTGTTTGAGTTGGAGCTGGAAGCCGTGCTCGCCGCACTGCGCAAACGCGTCTTCACCTTGCAGCTCAGCTCCCCCGCTTGCTGGCAGGCCCGCAGCGGTCACCGCTGGATCGAGTCGGCGCGCTTTCGAATCACTTCGCGCGGGTAGCTCGCGTGCCGGGCGTGCCAGCCCCATAGTACCAACGCCGGATCGCGTACCCCGGTGCGATGCGAAAGCTCTGCAGCCCGCGCAGCCGCTTGTTCATCGCAAACTTGCGCGGTGTGTTGATCCCAAACAGATAGGGGTGAATGTCCTCGTGCAAACGCCGGTGAATGGCTTGCCAAATCTTCCCGCGAAGGGCCGGTTCCAGCTCCTGCTGCCCCTTGGCGATCAAGCGGTCGATCTCGCCGTCCACCACGCCGCTCACGTTTTTGCCGCGCACCTCGGGGGCCCCTTGTCGTGAGTGCCAAAGACTGTCCGGATCGCTCTCGAGCACGGGAGACCAGCCCAAATTGGCCAAGTCGAAATTGCGTCCCACCAAGCGCTGAATGAAGGCGCCCCATTCGAGCTCGCTGAGTTGGATCTTGACTCCCAGGGGTTCCAGCTCTTGCTGCAAGCGCAAACCAAAGGCTTGGGAAGCGAGGTTGCCGCTTTGGTAGAGGTAGTCGAGCTCCATGGGGACGCCATCCTTATCGATCACATCGTCCCCATCGCGGTCGTACCAACCCGCTTCGCTGAGGGTGAGTTTGGCGAGTTCCGGGTCGTGTGGCAGCAGTTCGAGCTCGCGGTTGTAGCCGGGCCCGAAGTAGTTGAACGGGCCGCTGACCCGAATGCCCAAGTTGTTGTACTGCGTGCGTAGGAAGCGTTCCCAGTTGAAGGCCATGTCCAGGGCCTTGCGCACTTCCAGGTCCGCGAGCTTGGGCCGCCACATGTTCATGGCCGTGAAGCTGTAGATCCCCGTGTAGGCGTGACCCTTGTAGAAGTTCTCCGTGAAGGCCGCGCTCTCGGTGGCTCCGAAGAAGTAGTCCTCGGACTTGACCCGATCGAAGTAGTCCAGCTCGCCGTTGATCAGGGCGTTGAAGGCCGTGTTGTCATCGGGGATGTTGCGCCAAACGATGCGATCGAGGTAGCCGCCGTTGGCTGGGTCGTGATAGTCTTCGAAGCGTTCCGCGACGATCGCGCGGTCTTCCCATTGCACGATGCGGTAGGGACCCAGACCCACCCAAGCGGTGTTGTGGGGGTTGTCATTGATGTAGGTCCCGAGTTCTTCCACGCTGAACTCGTGGTTCGAACCATGCAAGGCCTCGAAGCGCGCATGAGTTTCCGGATCGTAGGAACGGTTGTCCGGGTCGTTGAGGTCATAGAGATGGCGCGGAAGAATGCAGAGCTCGCCGGGAACGCGCCTCGCTTGAAAGTACTGCCGTTCGAATACGAAACGAATGGTGGTGGCGTCGACCGCTTCGCCCACCAAGATCTGCTCGTATTGAGTTCGGGCGCGGGCCGCGCTCACGTGGGGATTCTGATAGATCTCCCAACTAAACAGGACGTCTTGGGCATCGAACAGATGGCCGTCGTGCCAACGCCGATCGTCGGGCAGCGTGTAGGTGGTGACCGTTCCTCGCTCGAGGGATTGGACGTCTTCCAAAGCGACTTGCAAGCTTTCCCCCGCTTGCAGCAAGCCCTTGGGCGAGGAACCGGTCACGCGATACCCCTCGGGCCCTTGCAGGACCAAGCCGTAAAGAATGGTGCGCCGGTTGTCTTCGGGTCCAACGGTGACCGCTTGCGCGTACTTGGCAGCGGCCTCCGGCTGCAAGATGAGCTGATCCTCTTCTTGGAAACTGAGGGCCAAACTCGGGCGGTCTTCCCAGCTTTCCCAGTCGGTGAAGAGCAGCTGGTCGTGCACCTCGTGGCGAATCCAAGTGGCGGCCGCGGATCCATCTAGGGCGGCGTTCAAGCCATTCAAGCTGCCGGCGAGGTGCACCACGGCTTCGCCGCCATAAGCGGGGCTCGGGTGCGTCTCGTCCGGATGAAACTCGTCCACGGGGACCGGGTGCGGACCTTGCACAAGGTCACCCCCATGTTGAGCACAGAGTTGCGGGCTCGAGAGGGCTAGGCAGGCAAGAAACACAGAGGATCGCCCAGCACGCAGTGGGTCGAAGGCGGCCAGAAGAGTCATGGAATCAAGATAGCACCGGCTAGGCCCCTGGCGTCTCCTGCAATTCCGTAAGAGGATGGTGCGCGGCCTTTGACCCGCCCCTGGGGCTTTCGATAGGCTGCGTTTGCAGGAATTCCTGCAGTTCTCTTGCGGCTCCAGCCCCCGGCCAATTCATTGATCCTGACCCTTCCTGTGCTGTCCTTGTGCGCGTTGCTTCCGATGGGCGACGCGGGTCATGTTCACTTGCCTTCGCCCGGCGTCGTGCCGCAAGCGGAAGCGTTGGTCGTCGAGCTCGGTTGCCTGAACTGTCACGGGGCAGAGGGGGATTCAGCCCAACGCTTTCGGCCGAAGGCCGCGCCTCTGTTGAGTTCAGTCGGCACCCGTCGCAGCGCGCGCTCCATCGCTGAATTCCTGGAGGCGCCCCAGGCCGTCAAACCTGGAACGCGCATGCCGGATGTCCTGGCCGGTCTCGACGCAAGCGCGCGCAAAGCATCCATCGAGGACCTGACCCATTACCTGGTTTCCCTCGGCGATCCCCCCAAGCGCGAAGCCTTCGGCGCCACGGACGGGGTCTTCGAAGCGGGCCGTCAGCTGTTCCATCAGGTGGGTTGCATCGCTTGCCATGGGCCGCAAGAAAGCCTGGAGGACCTGGCGCAACCCTTTGATTTGGCCAAGTCCCTGTTGCCGGTTGAGGCGGCTCCCGTTGACGAGGATCGCTACGTGCCGGACGGAACACTGGATCCGCCGCAGGTCTCCTTGGATGGATTGGAGTCGCGCACGACGGTTGCGGCTCTCGCGAGCTTCCTGCTCGATCCACTGGCGGTGCGGCCCTCGGGCGAGATGCCGAACATGAACCTCACGGACCGCGAAGCCCAAAACATCGCGGCGTACCTGTTGCGCGCTCAAGCCCTCGGCAAACCTCTCAGCGCTTCCCCCGGCTTGCGCTACTCCTATTACGAAGCGCAATTCCCCGGGGGTGTGCTGGAGTTTGATGGCCTGCTCCCGGCACGGACTGGAGTGTTGAGAGGTGCTTTCGAGCCCTTGGAGGATCCAACCAAACTGGTGGACCTCAAGCACCGCGGGCAGAACTTCGCTTTTGAATTCACGGGCAGCTTGATCGTCGAGGAAGCGGGCACTTATGGCTTCCGCACGGAATCCGATGACGGGTCCTGGATCTACGTGGACGGCGAAGAGGTCGTGAACAACGGAGGCTTCCACGCGGTCGTGTCCGAGGAAGGTTCTGTGGAACTCGAGGCGGGGACGCATAGCATTCGCATCACCTACTTCGAGGCCAGCGGCGGTCACGAATTGCTGGTGCACTGGACTCCGCCAGGATTGGAGGAGCGCCCACTGCGCGGGGACGACCTGGTGCACCTCAGTTTACCCCTGCGCATTGCTGACGCCCAAGAGTTCAAGGTAGACGCAGCGCGCGCCTTGCGCGGCGAGAAGCGCTTCCGAGAGCTCGGGTGCGTTCAGTGCCATGAGCCGTCCAATCTAGAATTCGCCGGGCCCCTGGCGGACTGCGATCCCACCCGGGGCTGCCTGTCTGAGCAGGTTCCGAGCGGTGTGCCGCAGTATGGTTGGAGTGCCGGACAGCGCGCGGCGGTCTCTGAATTCCTCGCCAACTTGCAGGAGTTGCCTAGGCAAACGGCGGCTGAGCGCGTGACCGCTGACCTGGCGCGCAACCGTTGCTACGCTTGCCATCGCCGGGACGAGATCGGCGGGCCCCACCCGGACCGCGGAGACTACTTCGCCTCCAAACCTGGAGTGGACTTGGGCGAAGAAGGACGCTTGCCTCCGCGACTGGATGCGGCAGGTTCAAAGTTGCAGCGCAGTTGGCTGCACGGGGTTCTGCAAAAAGGCGCCACGGCTCGGCCCGGTTTGCTAACGCGCATGCCGCAGTTCGACGGGAACCAAATGGAAGCCCTCGAAGGCTCTCTGGTCGCCGCGGATGCTCTGGACGCGCCCCCTGTGCCTTCGCCCTCCACCCTGCATTCCGTCGCTGCGGGCCGACGCTTGGTGGGCACCCAAGGCTTCGGCTGCATTCAATGCCATGAGTTCAACGGCTACCCGTCCCTTGGCATCAACGCCGTGGACTTGGGGGACATGACCGGCCGCATCCAATACCCTTGGTTTCGCAAGCTGCTAGAAGACCCGGTGGCCCTCGGCATGAACTCGCGCATGCCGCTTTTCTGGATCGATGGAAAGAGCCCCTTGCCGGACGTGCTCGATGGAAGCGTGATCGCGCAAATCGACGCGATCTGGAACTACCTGGACATGGGGGACGCCATGCAATTGCCGGTCGGGATGAACGTGGCGGACAGCGCTTTTGAAGTGGAGGTCCCTCCAGACATGGCTCCGAAGCTCGTGGGGGTCTTCATGAAAGGCCTCAGCCCGCGGGTGGTCGCCGTGGGAACCAGCGACCTCGTGCACTACGCGTTTGATGTGGAGAACTCCCGTTTGGCCATGGCTTGGCGCGGACGTTTCTTCAACGCCCGCGGGACTTGGGAGGGACGCGCCGGTGCCTTGGAATTGCCACCCTCCGCGGAGGTGTACGAATTCCCCGGAGGCTCGCCCTTCGCGTTGTTGGAAGATCCTCGGGACGAGTGGCCCGCAACCACCGAGCGCAATCCAAACTTGAAAGTCCTTGGCCGGCGCTTCGATGCAGAACGGCGACCGATTTTCCGCTATGCCCTGGGATCCATCGAGATCGAGGAAGCGACGATCACAGGCATGGAAATCGAGGGGGGCGGGCTGCTCCGTCGCTTTCATCTGACCTCTCCCGAGTCGGTCGATGGCCTGTTCTATTCTGGGGCCCAGGGGCGGCAGCCCGTGTCCTTCACGCCAGCAAAAACCGGAGGCTACGAGGCTAGCTTCGAGGAACACATCACATGGTAACTTTGCTTCTATCGGCTCTCGCTTGCTTCCTTCTGCAGACCGCGCAGGAGACGACCCTGCCGACGGAGTCGGACTACTACGAAATCGTGACCCTGGACGTGCCGGAGGAATCGCCCCTGGAAGTCAGCGGCTTGCTGGTGCTCGAAGACGGCCGGCCCATGGTTTGCACCCGGCGCGGAGAGGTTTGGATCCTCGACGACGCCTACAGTGCGAACGGCGAGGGCGTCAAGTACACCCTCGTCACCGACGGACTGCAGGAACCCCTGGGGCTCTTGGATCTGAACGGTTGGATCTACTTTGTTCAACGGGGCGAGCTGTCACGCATGCGCGATACGGACGGGGACGACCGCGCCGACGAGATCGAAACCGTCTGCGACACTTGGCGCATCAGCGGTAACTATCACGAGTACAACTTTGGTCCACGCCTCGGTCCCGAAGGGAATCTTTGGATCACCACCAACAAGCCCTTCGGGCAGGGGGCCTTCGGCGATGTGTCTTGGCGTGGTTTCGCCCTGCGCATCACACCCGAAGGACGCATGCTTCCCACCTGTTCGGGTTTGCGTTCACCGGCGGGCATCGCCAACAGTCCCACGGGCGATATGTTCTACACGGACAATCAAGGGGAGTGGTGCGGGGCCTCCAAGCTCTCCCATCTCGAAGTGGGCGACTTCCACGGCCACCCCTGGGGCATCGAGTCCTGCAAGCTGCCCGCGTGGACCCACGAGATTCCGCCCATGCCCCCGGATGGCAAGCCCATGCCGGAAGTGGCGAAGAGTCATCCAACCTTCAAGTTGCCCGCCGTTTGGTTTCCCTACGACAAAATGGGGCGCTCACCGGCCGGCATGTTGTGGGACACGACCGCTGGAAAGTTCGGACCCTTCGCGGGTCAGATGTTTGTGGCAGATCAGTACGAGGCCAGCGTGATGCGCGTCTCCTTGGAGGAGATTGACGGGCATTGGCAAGGGGCGTGCTATCCCTTCCGCGAAGGCTTGCAATGCGGGGCCTTGCGCCTGGCATGGGGTCAGGACCACTCGCTCTTCGTCGGAGAAACGAATCGCGGTTGGGGCTCCCGGGGAACGCGCACGGAAGGACTCGAGCGGCTTGTGTGGTCCGGCGAGATGCCCTTTGAAGTGCTGGCCATGGAAGCCATGCCCCAGGGGTTCCGCTTGCGCTTCACCTCGCCTGCAGAGGCAAAGTCCGCGAGCGAATCCTCCGCCTACAAACTCTCGAGCTACACCTACCTACTGCACAGTCCCTACGGCAGTCCTGAGGTGCAGACCGAAACGCTGAAGGTGACCGAAGCCCGTGTGTCGAAGGACCAGCTCAGTGTGGAGCTCGTCGTCGAAGGCTTGCGAGAAGGCTATGTGCATGAGCTCCATGCGGACGGTGTGCGCGCTACGAACGGTCATCCGCTGTTGCACCCCGAGGCCTACTACACGCTCATTCATCGACCGAAGTAGGGGTTCACCAACCGCAGAGAGCGCGCGTTGGAGGGCTCGTTCGAGACTCTACTGGGGGAGCGGGCTAGTACGTCAGCGGGAAGCGCCCTTCTGAACCGATCGGCCGTGTGCTGAGGTCCATGGACTCTTCGAGGGCGTTGAGTTCCCCCAGTGTCTTGGCTTGAGCGCGCAGGATCAGCACAGAAGTCCCGGTCACCGTTTCCCCGCGACCGGGGTGGTAGTGACGCAATTCCACGAACCACATGCGCCCAAAGAAGTTCGGCTCCCCGTCCTGCGGCCGGGCCCAGTTCAAGCGGCAGACGCGTGCGTAGGGCGAACGGGGCAAGAGCACTTCGAGGATCACGCCGACGTCCCGGGTGCGTTGGCAGTTTTTATAGTGCCTGGCCATGGCCTCGTCACTGATCACCTCCGTGCGCACTTGCTCGAGGTGCAGGAGTTCGCGTGGAGCATCGCCCTTGTCGATGTCCCCGCGAACGGCTGATTGGTAGACGCCGGCTATCCAATGCACGAAGGGATTTGGGGGGCCAAAGCCCAAATCGTGTTGAACGACTTGATAGGAGAGGCTGATCCCGCTTTTTGCGTCCGCCCACTGGCGGTTGAAGGAAACCAGGAAGCTCGGGTTGACGCGCCGGATGGACTGGCTCGTGGTCGAGTGCTCCAGGTCGATCTCGGGCAAGGGCAGCAAGGTCAGATCCGGTCCGGTGCCGAGGCTGAAGGCAATCTCGTGGGCGTTGATCCGCGCCGTGTAGCGCGTCAAGGGCGCGCCTTCACCTTTCAGGTAGCGCGTCGCGATGCCCTCCAACTCCTGCTGCATTTCGAGGAAGGGGCGATCGCTCAAGGTCACGATCCAGAGTGCCAGGATCAGGCCCTCCGGTGTCGTGACGTAGAGCGTCGCGACGCGGGTCGCAAGTTCGCCAAACTTCCACTCGCAATCGAAGGCCGTGCTGGGCCCTGAGATTCCGTCGATCGAACGATCCTCGAGAGGCATGAACTCGCCTTGCAAGGCGAGCACTTCTTCATCGGCCATGAAGCCGTCCACTTGCGTCTGCAGCTCGGCCAGATTCCGAATCAACAAGAGACTTGAGCTGTTCGAGGACTCAAACAAGCCATCGCGCACGCCCTTCAATCGCAACAGCGGTTCCGGCAGCACGTGGGCGCTAGGATCATCGAGCGGCAGCCAACTCGACCCCACTGCACTCAACCACCCGCAGGTGTATTCGGTGGGCACGGGCTGCGGCGTGTCGGCTTCAGCTTCGACCTCAACTTCACTCGCTTGCTCGGTTTGGTCCAGGGGTTCGACCTCTTGAACAGCCGGTAGCTCCGGCGACACGCTTCCATCTTGCACGGGAAGGAGCGGAAGGAGAAGGAAGGGAAGATAGCTGCCTAGGGGCATTGACGGTGACCTGTTGCAAAGTGTCCAGAAAAGTGGCTCAGCAGGATAGGGGATCGAGCGTGCTTTGAGCAGGTCGATCCAGGATGAATCCCTGAGCCCAAGAAGCCCCAGGGACAGCGGGCCTGGCGGTTCCAGTGGTCTTGCGGCTTTCGAAGAGTGCTCATGTTCGGCCCTTGTTGGACCCCTGATCTGCAACTCTTGGCTCGCCCTGCATCCTGCGCTTCCTTCCGATCCTTATTCGCGCGACGGCTGAAGCGCTGGAACTGCAGGTTGGAAGCGTATGCTGTCGCGCCACGACGCACTCTCCCCTGACCCCACAAAATGACCGATGGCTTGGATATCGACCCAGGGCAAACACGAAGCCCAAGGTGAGCTCGCGGAGCTTTACCAGGAAGCTTGCGACCCCAAGACCGGCGAGTTGGACAACATCATGGCGATCCACTCGGCGCACCCCGCAGGACTCGCCGCGCACCTTGCGCTCTACAACGCGGTAATGCGCGGGACGCCGAGCTTGCGCAAGGTGGAGCGTGAACTGATCGCTTTGGTGGTCAGCCAGGAGAACGGTTGCCACTACTGAATGACCCATCACCGGCGCGGTCTGCGCCGACTCTTGAAGAATGACGCCCAGCTCGCACGCATTGAAGCGGACCCCATGAACGCCGGTCTGGACGCTCGGCGCGAGGCCATGCTGCGCTACGTTTCCAAACTCAATCGCACCCCGGCCAAGATGCTGCCCGCCGACGTCGAAGCCCTACGCGCCCAAGCCTTCAGCGACACGGACATCCTGCATATCGCCGAAGTCACCGCCTACTACGCCTACGTCAACCGCATTGCAGATGGCTTGGGGGTGGAGCTGGAAGAGTAGGGCCGGTCACGAAGTTCCATAGAAACAGCACGCAACGCACCGCGCACAACCCACGATCCGTCCCCGTGGCCGACTCCTTCAACGCAAACTCAGTTGACTCCCAACGCAGTCAATTCCGCGAG
This sequence comes from uncultured bacterium, assembly GCA_937905825.1. Lineage (GTDB taxonomy): Bacteria > Planctomycetota > UBA1135 > UBA1135 > JABACD01. The sequence continues at coordinate 20,361 of CALCXM010000097.1, read as the reverse complement.
CAGTTGGTCGTGGGCCGTTTGCTCGGATGTGCTTAAGGAAGGCAGAAGGTTCGAGCCTTCGAAGGCATCCATCCACAGGTCGTAGAACTCGTCGGCTTGCCCGTTGGTGCGAATCAGCTTGTAGCGCTCCCCGCGAATGGCGCGCACGTGGGTCGGGTAGGGGAAGGTCCCGCCATTGGGGCTGAAGGTTTCGGAGTAGACCGTTGAGCGCAGGGACAGGGCCGGGTTCGTGAAGTAGGGGACCATGGAGATCGAGTCCTCCGTGGTTGCGGAAACCTCCGCCAGCTCCGCGAAGGTCGCGAAGAGGTCCACGGAAGAGACGAGCGCTTGGGACTCTCCTGGAACGACTCCAGGACCACGCACGATCAGCGGGACGTTCACGCCACCCTCGTACAGGGTTCCCTTTGCATGGTTCGAAGGGAACGGCGACTGGGACAATTGCCCGGGAGTTCCGTTGTCCCCGATGAAGACCACGTAGGCGTCTGGATCGACTTGGTCCAAGGCAGCGAGCAGGCGGCCAAGCTCCGTGTCCATCGCCTCGACCATCGCCTTGCCCTTGCGCCAATTCGGCGAGTTGTCATCGACCGTCATGCAGAAGGCCGTGTTGCAGTTCGCCGCTGCCGGGCACAGGGCGGCGGGGGGCACATGCCAAGGACTGTGCGGCGAGTTGAAGGCCACGTAGAGGAACCAGGGTTCGCTCGTGGTGCTCATCACTCCCATGGCGGCAATCGCTTCGTCCGCCGTGTCCGTGGTGGCGTAGTTGGTCGAGGTGCTGCTCACACCGTTGACGACCTTCGGCCATTGGAAGTAGTCCGGCAGCCCACCGCTTAAAGCTCCAGCGAAGTAACCAAAGCCCGTGCTGTTGGGATGGCTGTTGCCCCCGTTGCCAGCCAGGTGCCACTTGCCGACTGCGGAACTGTTGTAACCCGTCAGCATCTCCGGCAAAGTCAGCTCGGAGAAGGGAAGTCCAAAGGACCCACCGACACCGCCCATGCCCGTGCGAAACCCGTAACGTCCGGTCAAGACCGCCGCGCGAGTCGGCGTGCAGACCGGGTTGGTCCAGGCGTTGCGGAAGAGCAAAGAGTCCGTTGCGAAGCTGTCGATGTTCGGCGTGCAGGGGGGCGCGGCGCCCTCCCCATAGGCCCCGAGAAAGTCGACGCCAAAGTCATCGGCGATGATCAGCACGATGTTCGGAGTGCTGGTGGCGGTTGGGACCGGGCGCGCGCTGCGCCGAGCTTGCGGGCCGATGGGGCCCACCTGGCCGACTTGGGTGGCGAGCAGCAGGGCGAGGGGCAGGAGGGGCAGAGTCATGGCGTGTGCGTGTGGGAGGGGCTTTGGTACGCCTATCACAACTCAATTTCACGCAACCGGTTCCTGCTGTTTGGCTACGAATTAGGGGCATTTCAAAGGTTTTTGGGGCGGACGCCCCGTTCCCAACAAGGAGGCGCCCACCGGCAGGAATCCACAGCAGAAGGGAACTCGATTCTTGGCGGGAGGGCAGGCCGCGGGGGGGCGAACTCGGCGGACCCCGGGGCCTCGCCACCAGAATCATGCGCAGCTCATACCTTGGGCGAAGGCCCGCAGGAGATCAGGGGACTGTCCGCTGCTAAGATCCGGTCACCCTTCGAACCTCAATCTGCGGTGCTTTCCGATGATGAACTTCTGCCTGCTACTGACACTCTCGGCCCTTCCTCAGCTTGCGACGGACACGCCAGCTTGGGGCGGCTTCCGCGGCAACAACGGAACCGGAGTCGCGCAAGGCTCCGCGATTCCCGACAGCTTCGATCTGGAAACAAATCTCCTGTGGAAGATCAACGCCAGGCCAGGTTACTCCTCGCCCATCGTGAGTGAGGGGCACGTGTACATGACGGCGGCTGCGGGGAAGCAGCTCTCCACGCACTGCTTCGATCTGGGGACCGGCGAACAAGTCTGGATGCAAGAGATCGAGTTCGACGGCAGCAAGGTCGGGGCGAATTCTTCTGCATCGCCAACGCCAGCAACGGACGGGGAACGGCTCTACACCCTGTTTCATCACGTGGGCATGGTCTGCTACGACATGGATGGCAAGGAGCTCTGGCGCAACGACCTCGGCGCGCCCTTCAACATTCCCCACGGGCTGGCCACTTCGCCGGTTGTTCACAACGGTTCGGTCGTCGTGCAAGTGGATCAGGACACCAACTCCTCGCTCGTGGCCTTGGACGCGAAGACTGGCAAGGAACGTTGGAAAACCGATCGCCCGGGAAGCACCCACAGCTACGCAACCCCGGTCATCTACACGCCTAAGGAGGGCCCCGCGCAACTGATCGTCTCGGGCTCCAATCAGATCGCGGGCTATGGCTTGGAGGATGGCAAGCGCATTTGGTGGGTCGACGGCGCCGCTTGGCAGAGCAAGTCCCTGCCGTTGATTTACGGGGACCTGTGCATCGTGAATTCGTACATGGTTTCCACCAGTGAATTCGGCGGGCCGCGCGTGACGGCCAGTTGGGAGGACGCCTTGGCCGAGCGCGACACGAACAAGAGTGGTTTCATCGAGCGCGAAGAGTGGGATGACTCCGTGATGATGATGGCTTGGTTCATCTTCGATTTGGACGGGGACGACAAGCTCAACGAAACGGATTACAACTACCTCAAGAACGCCGGGACAGCCGAAGGCGGGCTGTTCGCTGTCAAGCTCGACGGCACGGGCAACGTGACGGAGTCCCATGTGGCCTGGAGCTACAACAAGCGTCGCGGTCTCTCCGACGTGGTCTCCCCGGTGCTGTACGAGGGCGTCGTCTACATGCTCAAAGAAGGCGGCATCATGACCGCCATCGATGCCAAGACGGGGGAGCTGGGCAAGCAGAGCCGCGTTGGGGAAGGCGACGGATACTTCGCCTCGCCCGTGGCTTCCGACGGCAAGCTGGTGACAGCCAGCCAAGGCGGACAGCTCTCGATCATCAAAGCCGGAGCGGAATGGGAACTGCTCTCGAGCCTAGCCATCGGAGAGGAAATGTGGTCGACCCCCGCACTCGTGGACGACCTGGTCATCGTCCGCTCGCAGCTGGCGCTGTACTGCTTCTTCGACGAGTGATCGATTCTGGGGCCAAGGAGATCGGTTGCCCGCGTCAGGCTAGACCGCAGCGGACACCGCCGAAACGCCAGCTAAGCGCTCGAGCAATTCCTCCGGCTGTTGGACCGCGAGCCACTCCGTGCGCGCTTGCCCTAAGAGGTCGCCCGCGGTCCAGTGGCGCAAGAGTTGCTTGATCCTGCCCGCTCTGGCAACGAGGCTGGCCGTGGAACGTTCCTCCAAGCGCGCCTCGTAGTCGAGCAGGAAGCGCGCAGCCTCCGCGGACTGCACTTGCCGACCAGAAAAGATCCAAGGATCCCCGAGGGCGGCTTGGCCGACCATCACGTACTCGCAACCGGTCTCCTGGCGCATGCGTTCCAAGTCGCTGTGACACGTGACCCCGCCGTTGCCGCACACGGGAATCTGCACGGCTTCCACAGCCCGCGCAATGCGCTCCCAGTAGACCGTCGGCGTGTAGTGCTCAGAACGCGTCCGGCAGTGAATCGTGAGCAGCGACGCTCCGCCGTCTTCTGCGGCCCGGGCGAGTTGCTCCACGGAGTCCGCGTCCCGGTCCCCAGCTCGAATCTTGGCTGTGACCGGCACCGCGCCCGCCACCGCTTCAACGCAGGCAGAGATCAACTCCGTCATCTTCCCCGGGTCGCGCAAAAGAGCGGAGCCAGCGCAGCCGCGTAAGGCACCCTTGGCTGGACAGCCGAAGTTGATGTCCACCAAAGGAGCGCCCGCTTCCACGGCGCGCGCGGCGCTCTCGGCCATCGCTTGGGACTCAGACCCCATGAGCTGCAAGCCGACGGGAGCCTCGAAGACCTCCGGCCCCAACTGCTTGCGCAGGACGTGCACGGGAATTGCCTTGTCCATGACGCGCACGAATTCCGTGAACGCTCCGCCCAATTCGAGCGGGGAGTTGCGCACGAGCACGAGGTCTCGATAGCAGGGTTCCGTGACCCCTTGCATGGGGGCCAACAACCAGGGGGAGGAGAAGGGGAGTTTCACGATGGGGCGGGTAGAGGGACCGTAGAGTAGTTTCGCGAGGGAATTCGGGGAACCCCAGCCCTGGGCAAATGGTGTAGGGCGGGCTCCAAAGAACTCGATCTCAGGCAGCTGTCTCCCGCTGCAGCCTGTTCGGCGCCGTTGTCTTGACCACAGCCCGGGCGTAGGCTGGGGCCGATGCGCTTACGGCTCTACTTTTTCATTCCAGCACTTTGGCTCTTCGTTTGTGCGTCTTGTGGAAAGACCAACGCGGAATGGGAATCGCAGCTCACGGACCGCGATCCCTTTGTCGCTGGTGTGGCCGCGATTGGGCTCAGCTTGCAAGATCCCGCCGGCGCCCGCGCCGCGATCCCGGTCCTGTTGGCAACCATCGATCGATCCGAGGTCGGGTTGCAGGCCCAAGCGGCTGAAGCGCTGTTCAGGGTGGGCCCGCAACACGTGGACCTCCTGTTGGAAAACCTGGTCGTTGATGAGCTCATGAGCTTCGATCGTTTGGGCACGATCAAGAACACCTTGGTGGGCGCGGGGCCCCGGGCCGTGCAGCAGATCGTCGGTTGCTTGGCGGGTCCTGGAAGGCAGAAGGCCGGGGACTTGGGGCAGGTCTTGCTCGAGATCGGGGAGCCCTCGGTTGTGCCCTTGATCAACTTGCTCGAGCAGGCCCCGGACAACAAGTTGAAGAACTACGCAGCGTTCCTGCTCGGCAACCTAGGGCCGCGATCGCGGCCCGCGTTGCCTGCGCTGCAGCGGGCCAGCGCTTCCGAGGACCTGGAGTTGCGCGCAGCCGCCAAGCGGGCCATCGCACAAATCCAAGGGCGCACGAGCAACGGATGAAAGCCACGCCGAGCACCTCATGGCCCCAGCGCTTTGGAACCTTCGCCTTGCTGCTCTTGGCACTAGCGTTTGTGCTGCGCTCCTTCGCGCTCTTTTCAGCGAATGCCTTGCCCTTGCAGCTGGTCTTGGGAAGCTCGTACTGGCCCTTGGCCGCCGGTTTGCTGTGTGCGCTGATTGCCGGAGTGCTCGCCCTGCGGGCCGAATGGCGCAGGGCACAGTCGGGGGAAGCGCAGGCACTGGCTTCGCTCCGCTGGGGTTGCACGGCATTGATCGCAGGATGGCTCGGCTTCCTGTTTCTGGTGGACCCCTTCCAACGCTTGTGGTTTGACCTGGGTCTCGGTTTGGTCGCGGGAGGCTACAGCGCGTTTGTGCTGCTCATGGGAATCCTTGGACGCCGTTCGCCGAGGGCCGCCTTCTGCGTGGACCTCGTGAGCTTCAGTCTGCTCGCCGGCTTGTTGGGCCTCGAAGTCAGCTTGCGCGCTTGGGCGGGCGCGTACCCCTCTCCCATGTTCGCACGGGTGGGCGGCGGACCGAGCGAATTGGTGCAACGCTTTCGCTGCAAACCGGGCGAGGTCCGTTTCGGATTCCCTTGCAACAGCGCGGGCTACTACGACGAAGAGTTCTATCGCAAGCAACCGGGCGAACCCACGCGGGTGGTTTCCATCGGGGACTCGTTCAGCGTCGGAACGGTTCCCCATGCCTGGCACTACACGACTCTCTTGGAGGAGCAGAGTGCCCTCTCGCAAGAGCGCAGTCGTTTGCGCGTGGACAACCTGGGCGTCGCCGGAATCGGTCCTCGCGAGTACTTGAGCTTGCTGGTGGAGGAGGCCTTGCCCTTGGATCCGGACTTGATCTTGATCAGCCTCTTCGTGGGCAATGACTTGAGTGTCGAGGATGTGCTCGGAGACCTTCCCGACAGTGGACTGCGCGCTTGGTTGCAACGGGATCAAGTCTTGTTGGCGGTCTTCCCCGATCGAGTGCGTCGCTTGCAAAAGGAACAGGCGCGCTTGTCCGGGCGCGCCGCAAGCCAAGCCCGCGGCGCTGCGGGGGGAGACGCGCAACCTTCCATGGATCGCAGCGCGGCCTCCCAAGCCTTCCCCTGGGTGCTCGACCCACTCTTGGAAGAACCCAGTCTGGCCCCCGAGACCTTTCACAACATCGAGCTCGGCCGCGCCCTGGAGATCTGCGCACAAGACCCCCCGTCTTTGCAACTCATGAAGGACTGTCTACTGCAAGCCAAGCGCGCGGCGGGGGACGTGCCCCTTGCAGTCATGCTCATTCCCGATGAGTTTCAAGTGGAGCAGGAGCTTTGGGACTCCATCAGCGCAAGTGCCAAGCGCCCACTCGAACGGGATCGTCCCCAGCGCCTCTTGATGGCGTGGTTCGCGACCTCGGGCCTTCCCGTTTTGGATCTTCTGCCGGTCTTGCGCGACGTGCCTCCCTTGAAAGACGGCAAGCGCCACCTCTACCACGCCTTCGACACCCACTTCAACGCCCGCGGCAACGAAGCAGCAGCCAAGGCTCTGCATTCCTTTCTGCGGAAGCTGGTCGACGCGGCGCGCTAAAGACCTGGGGGATTTCCCTTCGGTACTGCCTGGACCGACACTTCGGGCCAAACGAGTCCACTGCATTGGCCAGCGGGAGGATGGGGACGAACGGGTTAGTGAGAACCATTGACCCCCGGTGCGCCAGCGCGCAACTAGATCAACTCGTAGGGCACGTTCCCCGCCGAACTCTGACCTCCGTCCGAGAGCAGGTACAGCACCACGAGCGCTCCGATCAACATCACAAGCAGCGGGCCTGCGAACCAAACCCAGTTGTCTTTGAGGAAGCGCGACACGTCAGCGGAACGCTTGATTTGGGCAGGGGCGGGCATCCGTGCAGTTTACTCCGAGGGGCTCCTTCTCGGCCAAAGCCGCGGAGCAATTTGCGCAAAGACCGCCATGCGTGGGAGAACGTCTGGACGAATGGGAGAATCCCCAGCAGGCTGGGGGAGCTTCTTCGCCAGCAATCCATTCACTTCCCCGCTTTCGACGGCCCATGTTTCGCAAAGACTTCATCCCCGAGCTTGATGGCCTGCGGGGCATCGCTGTGCTCATGGTTCTTTGGGTGCACCTGCCCATGGACTCCTTGGGGGAGACGATCGAAGGCCTGAGGCAAGCGGTCGTTCCCGGCGGTGTGGGGGTGGACCTATTCTTCGTGCTCTCCGGATTCTTGATCACGCGAATTCTGCTCGTGGACCGTGAACAGGGTCGCTCCCTGCGGAACTTCTTGATCCGCCGCTTCTTGCGCATCTTCCCGATCTACTACCTGTTGCTGGCGATCCTCGCAGCTTGGATGAGTTGGGAGGAGATCGTCGCTTGCGCCACCTACACATCGAACTACCTCTTTCTGTTCAAGTCGCGCACGAGTTTGCTCGAGCACACCTGGTCCCTGGCGGTCGAGGAGCACTTCTACTTGCTCTGGCCGCCGGTGGTGGTCTTCCTGCGTCCGCTTGTGAGTCGCCGGGTGCTCTTGCTCGGAGTCCTGCCGCTCTCCGCCTTGACCTGCCTAGCCGCTTTGCAATTCGGCGATTGGGGCCAGGATGGGCAGGTCTTGCGGCAATTCCTCGGGCGCGGCTCCACCAGTCGCTTTGGCAGTTTGGGTTTGGGCGCGCTCTTGGCTTATCACGAAGGCTTCCGAGCACGCCGCTGCTCGTGGTCCAAGCACTCGGTTTGAGCTTGCTCGCGGCAACGGGCTCCTACTGGCTGTTGGAACGACCCTTGATGAAAGTCAGCGCGCGCTTCCGGGAGAAGCGCGTGGCCAGCAGCGTTTGAGCAAAGGGTACGTCGTCGTTAGGCCTGGACAGGTACTTTCCGGCGCGCCAAGGGCAAGCACAGCAACGTCGAGAGCACGACAAACGACGACGAGGCCAGTAGGCAAACCAGGAGTCCCTGGGCTCCTTGTCCCGCCATTTGAAACAGGCTGCCCGAAAGCACGGTGCCCGCCAGTCGCCCAGCTGCGTTGGCCATGTAGTAGAAGCCGACGTTGAGCGAGACCTTGTCGTCGTCCGAGTAGGAAACGATCAGGTACGAGTGGATCGCGCTGGTCGCGGCGAACACAAAGCCAAAAACCAGCAGGCCAACGATCAGCGTCTCACGTGCAGGACCTCCCAGGGAAAGGCTCGCGCAGATCGCGAGCAGCGGAATCAAAAGCCCCGCAGTCCAACGCGTCAGGTGCGCGGAGGTCGGTGCCCCGCGCTTTTCGGTGGCCTTGACGGCGCCCACGAAGTTCGGAGCCAGCGCTTGCACGATTCCGTAGCCGATGACCCAAAGGGCGAGAAAGGCGCTGACTTGAGCGTGGCCCCAATCCAGGGCGCTCGAGAGGAAGATCGGCAGGGCCAGCACAAACCAGATGTCTCGGGCGCCGAATAGAAAGAAACGCGAGCCGGACAACCAGTTGACGCGCGGGTCCTTGGAAATCAACTGCCCCAGCTTGGCCTTGGAGGAGGAGCGACCGGCAGCGCGCGGCAGCATGCAACTGGAGAGCACGAGCGCCCCCGCGAGAACAGCGGCCATGGCCCAGCAAGTGTCGCGAAAGCCAAACTCGGAAAGCAGCGCGCCCCCCAAGAAGAAACCAACGCCCTTGAGCGTGTTCTTGGATCCCGTGAGTACCGCCACCCAACGCATCAGCCCACCCTCGTCACCGCGCGGTGCCACGAGCTTGACGTAGCTCTTCGAACTCATCTTGGTCAGGTCCTTGGCTGTTCCGCTCATGGCCTGGGCCAGCATGACGAGCGGGACGCTCAGAGCTGGTGCGCTCCAGGCCAACAGCGAACAGGCGGCCACTTGCAAAGCGACCCCCGAGGCCAAGGTCAGCTTCAATCCTTGCCGAGCGCCTATCCAGCCCCCAAACAGATTCGTGAGCACGCCAAAGAACTCGTAGAACAAGAACAGAGACGCGATCTCGAAGGGCGAGTGTCCGGTTTGATGCAAGTGCAGGAGCACCAACATGCGCAAGGCCCCGTCGGAAAGGGTGAACACCCAATAGGTGCCCGTGATGATCGCGTAGTCCCTAAGGTTCGGCGCGCCCCCGAGGGTCTGCGCGGTTGCGGTCACGGGACGAGCGAGAGCAGGATCTCGCTAAGTTTGCGCGGATCGATGCGATCGCCGGAGTCGTTGGCCAAGTCCCCGTCGAGCACCTGGACCCCCGCGTCCGCCAGTGCTCCGAGATCCATGGGGGACTCATAATGCAAGCCTGTGGTGTCCACGAGCACAAAGTCGAGGGCTTCGTTCAATCCCAATTCCCTGGACGCGTCGCGACCCAAGAGCTCGCTAATTTTGGCAGCGCATTGGTTCACGCTGGTCCCGTGCATCTCGGGGTCGAGGCCGCAGTTGGGGATGTAGATGCGCGGAGCGTTGCTTTCCAACACAGCCCTTCCGATGCCCCGGGGCAACAAGTTGGCGAGCACGCTGCCAAAGAAGGACCCCATGGAGAACACGATCAATTGGGCGGAGCGGATCAAGTCGATGCTCATCGGGTCCGCGTCGAGTTCCAGGGGGTGGCCTCCATGCAAGGCGCTGGTTAGCTCTAAGGCGTCGATCGGTCCACGGGCCATGCAGTCGTCGGAACCGATGTTGTGTTGACCCACCGTGCGTTTGCCGCTCTTGTGAATGGCGACCAGGTGAGCGGACTCCGTGACCACCGGGCGAACGGTTCCGAGGGCGCCGACCAGGTCGGTGAACTGCTCGAGGACCGCGCCGATGTCTTCCTGTTGGACGAGATAACCACCTGCCAGAATCAAGTTCCCGATGCTGGCCAGGCGCAGGTCGAAGCCCTCGGGTTTGTCCTCGGAGAATCGACGCAGGTTGGTGGCGACGACCTCGCGCAGACGTGGGGGGAGCGACTGCACGAGGGCATGCTGCCCTTCGACGATCTGCTCGAACTCCCGGGTCAGCGCTGCTTCATCCCCGTCCGCTGGAAAGCGGTGACTGAAGAGCGCGGCTACTTGCCCTTGTCCGCTGGCTGCTTCGTCGGTCAAGGCCACCAGTCGATTGCGTAGGTCTCCCAATCCCAACATGTCGAAGGCCTGCCGCAACACCGCAGAGCTGCCTCCAGAATCGAAGGGCGTGATCAGGTGGATCGAGTTGTGCGTGTAGTTCTTGAGGACCGTGCTGGTCTCGCGCAAAGCAGTGCCGCCGCTGAAAAAGAGCAGGCGTGGACCAGCCCCCGGATCTGGCCAGGCGCGCCGGATGCGTTGGCAATCTGGCAAGGAAACGCCCGGTGGAGCCGGGAAACGGGGGATGGGTCGGGTCATAGCGCTCCCAAGTAGGGTGAGCTTTGCAATCGAGACGGGCAAGGCCCGCCCGGGAATTGCAAGTTTCAATCGGTTGGCTGCATCCGCTGGCTTGAACAGTTCGGGAGTCGCTGCTCCGATTCTCGGCGGCTACCTGCGTCCCGATCTCTGGATGGCGCCCGACAATTAGGCAGCGTGAATGGGAGCTTTGACTACCCTAGGACCACTCGGCCCGCCGGATGCCCCCGATCCCGCGGACGCCCTTGGCATTCGCTACGACAACCCAGGAAGACCACATGAATCGACTCCTCGTATTCGTTCTGCTCGCCGCCTCACCGGCGCTATTCGCCCAATCAGCAGCGCTCGCAACGGCGCAAGGAAAGCTTCGCGGGAATTTGGCCGAAAGCCTAGCCGCATCTGATCCAGGGGAACTGCTCCCGGTCGCCATCATTCTTAAGGAGCAGGCACCGGAGTGGTTGATGGCCACAGCCCGGGAAATTCCCGATAAGACCGCGCGTCGGGCCTTCGTGATCGAAGTGCTGCAAGAGATCGCGGGCCGCACCCAAGGGGGAGTGCTCGCTCAACTCGCCGCGGGCCAAACCGAACAGAGTGTGGGGGCCGACGTGACTCCGCTTTGGATCGCCAACGTGATCTCCGCCCGCGTGAACGAAAGCATGGCCTTGGAGCTAGCCGCCCGCGAAGACGTGGCTTGGATCAACCACGACCAGCCCCGCGGGGAAGAGGTCTTGGTCAGTACGTCCGTAGCTCCGGCCCTGGGAGGACCCATCGAGTGTGGCACCGACCTAATGGGTTCCGATGAAGTTTGGAACACCTATGGCATCACAGGTGCCGACGTGGTGGTCGCCGTCATCGACACAGGCGTCTGCGCCACGCACCCCGGCATCGCCGATCGGCTTTGGACAAACCCGGGCGAGATCTTGGGCAATGGCGTTGACGACGACGGCAACGGTTTCATCGATGATCGCCACGGTTGGAACTTCGAAAACAACAACTCGAACGTTTCAGACCTCAATGGTCACGGATCTCACACCGCCGGAACGGTGGCAGGTGAAGGGGCCGGCGGTCAACAAGTGGGCGTCGCTCCCGGCGCCCGCGTCATGGTCTGCAAGTTCTGGAACAACTTCTCGGGTGAGGCCAGTGTTTGGCAGGGGCAACAGTATGCCGTCGCCAACGGTGCTGACATCAGTTCCGCCAGCTTGGGCTGGCCCCACAGTCTGAACCCTGACCGAGTGACTTGGCGCATGGTCTGTGACAACAGCATCGCCGCAGGGCTTGTGGTGGTCTACGTCTCCGGCAACGAAGGCTGTGGCGCAGGCGTCGACCATGTTCGAACTCCAGGAGATGTTCCGAGTGTGATCACGGTGGGCGCGACGGACTGCAACGATGCCCTGGCGGGCTTCTCTAGTTGCGGCCCGGTGACTTGGACAGGTGTGATGCCCTACAACGATCATCCTTTCCCGCCCGGCTTGGTGAAGCCGACGGTTTCTGCACCCGGCGTGAACACCTCGTCTCACAATCTTTGTAGCGGCTACACCAACTTTTCCGGCACTTCCATGGCAGCACCCCACGTGGCGGGTGCCATCGCCTTGATTTTGCAAGCGGACCCCACCCTCGACCAGTTTGGCGTGGAGAACCTCCTACGCACGACGGCCGTGGACCTCGGCGCTCCTGGCATTGACAACAACTACGGGTCCGGACGAGTCGACGTCTTTCAAGCGGTGACGGCTGCCTTGAACGTGGGTACCTTCTGCGCACCCAAGGTCAACACTTGCGGTACGGTTCCGGCCATCTCGACCAGCGGCAACGCGAGCATCACGAGCACGAGCGGATTCAAGGTGCTCGGGACGAACGCGCGCTCCGGTCAATTCGGACTCTTGGCCTACACCAGCAATGGTCCTGCTACGCCTCCAATTCCCTTCTTTGGTGGAAGCCTCTGCTTGCAGAGTCCACTAAACCGGGGCCCGATCGTCACGGCGACGGGCCCGGTCAATGGCTGCAACGGAACCTTGTCCGTGGACATGAACTCCTTCGCAAGCGGCCAAATCGGAGGCAATCCAGCCGCCTATCTCTCCATCCCTGGAACCTTGGTCACCTGCCAGTGGTGGGCCCGCGACAACGGACAGGTCTACTTGACGGGCGCGCTCGATTACACCGTCACTCCCTGATCCGGCCTGAGCAAACGACAGTGGGGCGCGCTGGTTCAGCCAGCGCGCCCCACTTGCGTTGGCGCTATTCCCGCGGTCCCTCGAACACTTGGGTCATCCACTCGGCCATGTCCTCGATCTCCTCCCCGCAGACTTGGTGTTGCATGGGATAGGCGCGGTAGGTGGGGGCCAGACCTAGCTTGCGCAGATCGTCGACGCTGCGTTGTCCGAGTTCCTCGGGGACCACCGGGTCCAGGCTTCCATGGGCCACGAACACGTGAAGCTGTGGGTTGGCTCCGCTGGGCTTTACGCTTGCGGCGGTTGCGAAGTAGGTGGAGAGGGCCAGCAACCCCGCGAGTGGTTTGGGGTAGGTCAGAGCAGCTTGGTAGTTCACCGCGCCCCCTTGGGAGAAGCCCGCGAGCAAGATGTTCTCGCTGGGGATGCCGCGCTCGATTTCACGATCGATCAGATCATGCACCGCTTGGGCGGAGGCGAGCAGCTGGTCCATGTCGAGTTCGCGCTCGATGTTCATGCTGAGGATGTCGTACCAAGCGGGCATCAGCATGCCCCCGTTGATCGTGACGGGAATCGACGGGGCGTTGGGGAAGACGTAGCGAATGCCAAGCTCAGCCGGCAATCGGAGCTCAGGAACGATGGCCTCAAAGTCACTGCCGTCCGCGCCCAACCCATGCAGCCAGATCACGGATCGGATGGCGGGGACAGAGGGGGTGACTTCGATGCAATCAAGGAGCGGCATGGGAACTAGCGGTTGGGGGAGGTTGAGGGGAGCGGGGGAGTCTAACTCACTCGGCTCCTACGCTCTGCATTTAGCGCATCAATTCAGCCCCGCTGCAGGTCATAGGAAGCGAGTTCAGGGCTTGAACGCGATCGTGTACCCATTGCTCAAGTTGAAAAGCGAACCGCAGGGGCCCAACCCGACCACGTCCCGGAAGACCGCTTGAAAGTAGCGAGTCTCGCCCACATGGTAGCCAGCTTGGGCGACAACCGCCTTGTTCCAATGGGCCAGCCCGTGGGGCCCGGAGAAGTGCACACCGTAGGCCCGCAGACTTCCACCAATGCAAGCGAGCCCGTCCCCATAGAACGCGCCTTGACCGCCATTGAGCATGGACGTCCCCGAAAGCAACAGCACCGGCCGGTTGGGGGGCAGGTCCGACACGGTGAACTCGAGGTCGGCCGCCGACACCGATTGGGTGCCGATGGTTTCGAGCAAAGCGCCTCGACCGGAACCATTCTGGCAACCGGCCTCTCCGGTCGTGGTGTTGCCGCACGGGCAGGATTGGCTGTGGGGCCCTCCGAAACAGAAGGGCGTTCCGGCCACGATCGAGTAGTGGATCGTGCCATTCCAGATCTGCCGTTCGAGGACTTGACTGAAGGGGTAGCTGATGCCGATCCCCTCCTGAATGGCCAAGTTGGCATCGCTGGCGGCAATCTCATGTTGGGTCGGCGTGTCCGTACTGAGGAACACCCCGCTTGTGAGGGTGACGTAGAAACCCGTCAACTCGCCTTCCGGTAGCACCAGGTCAAAGTCCGCTTCTAGGGAGGTCGCAGCGTTCTTGCCCATGGAGAGCGTCGTGCCCTGAGCTTGAAGTGTCCACTGGGAGGCACTCTGCGTTTTGAACTCGTAGGACCCGACTCGACTGAAGACCTTGTAGTGCACCAGAGTGTTGGCCGTGCCATCCACGTTGCAGCTCAGATCCTTGATACGAATCGTCTTGAATGGCCGCACGTTGAACATGTGGCCATCGCTTGAGTTGCTCGACGCAAAGGTGGTCGTCAAGGCCGGTGGTCGGCCAGCGGAAACCACCCCCGTGGAGGTTCTGCCGGAGTCGAGAGATAGGTACAGCAAGAACCCTAAGCTTCCCGCCAAGAGAATCGTGCGTCGCGGAGCGCCTTGCGCCCGGGTCAAAGGTCTAGTTTTCATTGCATCCTGGGGCTTGGCTCGCAGGGAAACCTGGCAGGATGCAAGCGAGCCGAGACTCGCCAATCACCTGGGGACAAGACCCGAGCGAGTGATGACTTCTGGAGAAACCAAGCGCGCTCCACTCGGCATGGTTGCCCCGAGTTGCTGACCGTGTTCTTGGTTGATGTCTCTATCGACGTCCGCGATTGGACGGACTCGAGAATAGTCGGATGGTTCAGCTATGAGTGGCTCTTGGCGGGGACTTGGGGTAAACACTCGATGTGAGTTCATTGCTCCGAGAACAGCACGTAAACACTGGTTTCATGGTCAATCAGAGGACTTGTTGTTCTCTCACCGATCGTCATGAGTTCGACGAAAGCGACACGGAGCATTCCCTTTTTGTGAACTGTGCCGCGCGTCGCATGAACGCAGTCCACCTCGTGCGCCGATCACACGAAACGGTGCATGGGGCCTTTGCCTCACACTCAACTCCGTGAAGCGTCACCGTGCGAGTCGTTGCGGCGCGGCTTTGGTTGGTGACCAGATTCGGGGAGCTGCGCAGTGCGTCGCGTGCCCTTGGGCAACCAACCCGGCGCGCGCCCTCACCGGCCAAGCGCCCGCTTCCTCTCGCCTGGTCAAGTTGGGCAGCAACACATCTGTTACAGCGGCGGGTGTTGCAGCAGCGAAGGCTCCGGGGGATTCTCCGTGACGCGGCCTGGGGAGGGGGGATTGGCCCAGTGCTCCCCTTTCTATCTCATCCAACCTAGTCCGTACGGGCGCTTTCCGGCTATGCTCCGTGCCCGTCTTCTCCCCAGGAAAGTCCATGCAACTGATCCCATCGCGCTTCACCCAGTTCCTCTCCGTTGCCCTGTGTCTTGTCGTTCCATCGGTGATCGCCTGCGCCAGCAGCGCCCCGCAAGTGGACCTGTCGATGCAGGCCGCAGAAACATTGCTGCTGCAAGAGCCCACCCTCTCCCTAGATCACATCGTGTTTCGCCATGCGGACGACCTCTGGATCGTTTCGCGGGCCGGGGGTGAAGCGCGTCGCTTGACCAGCAGCCAGGGTCGCGAATCCTCCCCGCAGCTCAGCCCCGATGGGAAGTTGGTGGCCTTCAGCGCGCAGTACGAGGGCAACACGGACGTCTACGTGATGCCGATCGAGGGCGGAGTTCCTCGCCGCATGACTTGGCATCCCAGTTACGACGTCGTTCAGGACTGGACCGCCGACGGCCAGGGCATTCTGTTCCGCAGCTCACGTTTCTCGGGCAACGCCACATCCCAGGCTTACCGCGTCGACTTGGCCGGCGGCACGCCGACGGCTCTGCCCTTGCCGAAAGTCCACCACATGGCCCTGAACGAAGTGGGCACGCACTTTGCCTACACGCCAATCGCAGACGCGTTTGGAACTTGGAAGCGTTACCGTGGCGGGCGTTTGGCCAAGGTCTGGATCTTCGATCGCAAGACCAACGAAGTCGAAGAGGTGCCCCATGGGATGGCCAACGACACCTTCCCCCGTTGGCTCGCCGGTGACGTTTACTTCGCCTCGGATCGAGACGACGTGATGAACCTCTTCCGCTACAAGCCAGGCAGTCAGCGTGTCGAACAGTTGACGCGCTTCACCGACTTCCACATCCGCAGCATGGATGCGGGCCATGGCGCGGTCGTCTTTGAACAAGCGGGAGCCCTGCACCTCTTCGAGCCCAGTGGATCCAAACTCACGCGCTTGAAAATCCAAGTGCGCACGGACGGTCTTGCGGCCACGCCTCGTTGGCAGTCCGTAGAAGGCCATGTGCGTGATGCGGAGATCGCTCCGAACGGCAAGCGTGCGGTGTTCGAAGCGCGCGGAGAGATCATCACGGTCCCCAAGGAACACGGGGATGCGCGCAACCTGACCAACACTCCGAACGTTCACGAGCGCAGCCCGATTTGGTCCCCCGATGGCGAGCAAATCGCCTGGTTCAGCGACGCTGGCGGCGAGTATCACCTGGAGGTCCATGACCGTCGCGGGCAAGGGGAGTCCAAGTCCTACGAACTCGGTGGCATGGGCTTCTACTACTCGCCTGTGTGGAGTCCTGACGGCAAGCACATTCTATTTGTGGACAAGGGCAATCAACTGTCCTACGTGACCCTCGAGGGCGGCGCGGTGACCGCCATCGCTTCCATTCAAGGTTCCCTCGGTGTGCTCTCGCCGACGGCGGTCTGGTCTCCGGACTCCCAATGGATCGCTTTTGAGAACCGCAACGAGCGCACCCTCTACGATCACGTGGCGCTCTTTGAGTTGGCGACGGGCACGGTCACTTCGGTGACGGATGACTTCGCCGCTTCCATGAACCCGGCCTTCTCCGGGGATGGCAAGCACCTCTTCTTCAACGCGTCGATCAACCGTGGTCCCAAATTCATGGGGCTCAACATGGGGACTTCGGCGAGCCGCGACTGGGACAGCAGCCTCTACGTTGCCGTATTGAAAGCGGACGGAGAAAACCCGCTCTTCCCCAAGAGCGACGATGCCGTCGATAAGAAAGCCGACGACAAGAAGAAGGAGGCCGACGACGAGGACGCCGACGACGACTCCGAAGGCTCGGAGGAGGACGACGACGATGAGAAGGGCGATGACGACGACGATGGCGATGAAGATGCTGGGGGAGAGCCCTCCGATGGCGACGGCGAGGAGATCGAAGAAGAGATCAAACCCTCCATCGACCTCGAAGGCCTCGGCCAACGGGTGCTTGCCCTGCCGACCTCCCCGAGTTCGTACTTCAGCCTGAGTTGCACCAAAGACAAGCTCTACTTCGTGGAGCGCTCGCCCAATGGCGACCGCGAGCTGAAGACGTTCGACTTTGACAGCAAGAAGGCCAAGAGCTTGAAGGAAGGCGTGCGCGGCTACAGTCTCTCCGCCGATGGCAAGTCCATGCTGCTCTTCGGCGGAGGCTTCTCGATCGCCAGCTCAAGCGCGAAGGATGCCAAGTCCCTCCCGATCGACTCGGTAATGGTGCGCGTGGATCCGCAACAGGAGTGGCCGCAGATCCTGCGCGAAGTGTGGCGCATCGAACGGGACTACTTCTACGATCGCAACATGCACGGGGTCGATTGGCCCGCCATGTGGGATCGTTGGGAAGCTTTCTTGCCCCACGTCAAGCACCGCACGGACTTGACGCTCTTGATTCGTGAGTTGATCGGCGAGCTCTGCTGTGGACATGAGTACGTCAGTGGCGGCGAGAGTGCGAGCGCGCCCACGGGCATCTCCGTAGGCCTTTTGGGCGCGGATTTGGAAGTGGCTGATGGCCGCTATCGTCTGGCGCGCATTCTGCATGGTCAGAACTGGAACCCCGGTGAACGCGCTCCCTTGACCGAACCTGGAGTGGACGCGGCCGAAGGGGACTACTTGATCGCGATCAATGGTCGGCCATTGACCGCTGATCAAAACCTCTTCCAAGCGTTCGAGTACTTGGCGGGCAAGCAAGTTGAGTTGACCCTCTCCGTGAACTCGGACGGCAGCGAGGGACGCACGTCCACGGTGGTTCCGATTGGCAGCGAGCGGGGTCTGCGCTTCCACACTTGGGTGGAAGGCAACCGCAAGCGCGTGGACGAACTGTCTGCTGGACGTTTGGCCTACATCTACATGCCGAACACGGCGACCCAGGGCCAAAACGCCTTCGACCGCGACTTCTACAGTCAACTGGACAAGGAAGGCTTGATCTTGGACGAGCGCTACAACGGCGGCGGACAAGTGGCGGACTACGTGATCGAAACTTTGAAGCGCAACACGATCACCCTCTGGCGCAACCGCGAGGACTGGGTGGGTTACTCACCCTCCGGTGTGCTCGAGGGACCCAAGGTGATGATCGCCAACGAGTACGCCGGCTCCGGGGGCGACTGGATGCCCTGGGCCTTCAAGGACCAGAAGGTCGGCACTCTCGTGGGCACCCGCACCTGGGGCGGACTCGTCGGCATCTCGGGCTACCCGCCCTTGATGGACGGCGGTTCGGTGACAGCGGCCAACTTCGGCGTGCTGGATAGACAGGGCAATTGGATTGTCGAGAACGTCGGGGTTGCTCCGGACGTGGAAGTCATCGAATGGCCGAAAGAGATCCTGGCTGGACGTGATCCTCAGCTTGAGAAGGCCGTGGAAATCGCTCTTAAGCAGCTGGCCGAAAACCCGGTCCGCGCTGTTCCGATGATCGGAGACCCTGCCCCGCGCTAGCAAGCAAGGCCTCCCACAGAAGCGAGAGCGTGGTTGCCTCCCCGGGTGCGACCACGCTCTTTTTCTATGTTGGCGACCTTCGCCGCCTGTGCCCACCCTACGGCCCGCTAGGCGCGCGCAGCTTTTGGCCTAACGAATCAGCACGTCGTCAAACTGCGTTTGAGCGTCCGCCTTCGTCCATAGCCCAAGCCCGCCGCTCTGCGCAAACGTGTCATCCTTCACATCCAAAGCGAGGCCGCCGTCGTAGTAGCACTGGATGTGGTTGCCCGTCATGGTCACCCGCAACGTGTGCCAGCCGGGACTGTTCGGAATGTCCGCACTCGCGAGTTCCGTGCGCACACCATTCACCACCGTGTACACCCGGTAGTTGTCCTCGAGCGGGTTGTAGCGGGCGATGTAGTAGTTCTGCCCGTCCGCCGCGCGCCAGATGGGTCCGCCCCCTTGATCGATTTCCCCGGCGACCGCGTTGAACGCCACGCTGATGTCCAGGTCCTTGCGCGCGATGCCCTCGATGAGGGAAACGTTGAAGGCGGGCTTGGGGTTCTGCGCAAGCTGCGAGAGCACGCGTCCCTGGCCCGCTGCCGGCGAGGCCTGCTCGACCTTCCACTCCCCGCTGGTGGGTTGAAATGCCTGCGCGGCGGCCTCGGACTCGAAGTCCCATTGGAGGGTCGTTTGACTTGTGTCCTGCAGGCTAGAGCTGGTGCAGGAAGCGAGGAGCAGCAAGAGGAGCAGGGCGCGTGAAGGAGTGCTCATGAATGGGCGCATGGAATGGCTCATGGGAGTCAAATCGGGCGGGAGTTGTGAATCCGTAGACGCCGTCCAGTGTTGGCGGTCGCGGCCTCCGGATCCAGGACACAATTGGAACACGCTTAGCCGCGGCCACGCTTCAGGTTTACGCCGGCTGGCGGGGCCGAGCCTGTGAGCGCCCTTCAGCAGCTCATGCTCGGACCCCAGAACCCTCGTCCTGGGGCACTGCTGGCGGGAGCCAAAGGGCAGCGTCGCCAGCAAGCCCTTGGCGGTCGCGCAAGCGCGCCGGTTCCCGGCAGAGTTCGCCTCCATCCTGGGAACCCTCCCGTGGCCTGCTAGCCCGGAGGACTGCTTGCGCCGGCAATGGGTTAGATTGTGGCCATGTTTGAATCCATCGACATCGCCGCCGCGGCCGAGCGGGTGGCCGGAATTGTGCGCTCGACCCCTTTGCTCGACCTTCCCTCTCCGAGCCCCAACATCTTGTTGAAGGGCAAGATGGAGAATCAGCAGGAGACGGGCTCCTTCAAGTGCCGCGGAGCCCTCAACCAGATCGCTCAACTCACTCCGGAAGAGCGCGCCCGCGGAGTCATCGCCACCAGCTCCGGCAACCATGGGCGAGCCTTGGCTTGGGCGGCCAAACGCGCTGGAGTGCACGCGACGATCGTGATGCCCGCGGACGCCTACCCGAACAAGATCGAAGCCTGTCGTGAGCTCGGTGCGGAAGTCGTGCTCGGCAAGGATCGGGCGGCGGCGGAAGCGGAGTGCCGGGCGCGCATGGCCTCCGGGGTTCTCCTGATTCATCCTTACGACTCCGACCGCACCATCGCCGGGGCGGGCACCGTGGGGGCCGAGATCGCTGAGCAGTGGCCCGACGTGGAAGTCGTCGTCGTGCCCGTGGGAGGTGGAGGCTTGATCGCTGGATGCTCCCTCGCTTTGCGCCGCGCACTCGGGGACAAGGTTCGAATCTACGGGGCCGAACCCAGCGGCGCACCGAGCATGACCCTCGGTTTGCAAGCTGGCCATCCGGTGGACGTCGCGCAGATCACGACGGAGGTCCAAGGGCTCTGTCCAATTTCCGCGGGCGCCTTGAACGTCGCGATTTGCAAAGAGACCGTGGACGGAGTGTTCCTGCTGGAGGATGGGCCGGTCTTCGCCGCACAGAAGCTC
>CALCXM010000096.1 GCA_937905825.1 uncultured bacterium | reverse complement strand
CCACAAGCCGGTTGAGCTACCCCTTCCGAATCGTTGCAGGTGAGAACACGACCCTCACCGTCAGCGATCCGCGCTAGGGAGGCCACTCACCTGGCGCTTGCAGGCTAACCGGATACCGGGATACCGAACCGGGATACCGGGATACCCGGGCGATCTCGGACGGAGAGCGCCGGACCGAATCCGCCCCCCGTCCGACGGTGTGCAGGCAGGCGCGTGGAATAGGCGAAGCGCTGGAGACGGGATTGGTCACCGTTCAAGGCATTTGCTGGCAGCTGGATCGCGGGCCGACGTGCGCCTCGGGCAACGGGGCTGCGGCCGATCCCACGCGCCAAAAGAACCGCGGCGCGCTAACCCGAGAATCTCGGTGCTTCAGGCGCTAAGCTGGGCGCCATGCAAGACAACGAAAGCGCACAATTGACCGGTTGGCGCGCGAAGGGTCACGAGATCATTTTCGAGTCGGACACGCCGGCCGGCAAGGCCTTCGACGTGGCCCTGATCCTCGCCATCTTTTCGAGCATTGTGGTCGTCATGCTGGAGAGCGTGGTGACGATTCGCGCGGAGCATGGCACGCTCTTGACCGCGGCCGAGTGGGTGCTCACGGGCTTGTTCACCGTGGAGTACCTGCTGCGACTCCTGTGCGTTGCCAGCCCGGGGCGCTACGCGCGCAGCTTCTTCGGGCTGGTGGACTTGCTTGCGATCCTGCCGACCTTCTTGAGCCTGATGGTGCCTGGAACCCAGGCGCTTGTGGTGATCCGCACCGTGCGCATCTTGCGCGTCTTCCGAGTCCTCAAGCTAGCCAACTACGTGCGTGAGGCCGACACCATGCGGCGCGCGCTCGTTGGCAGCCGCCGCAAGATCGAGATCTTCGTCTCCACCGTCCTGATGCTCGTCGTCATCTTCGGATCGCTGATGTACGTGATCGAAGGACCAGAGAATGGATTCACCTCGATCCCACGCGGCATCTATTGGGCCATCGTAACCATGACCACCGTGGGTTACGGGGACATCGCCCCGCAGACAGATCTTGGCCAGGCCTTGTCAGCGTTCATCATGATCATGGGCTACGGCATCATCGCCGTCCCGACCGGCATCGTGTCCGCGCAAATGGCAAAGGCCGACCGAATGGAGCACCACGTTTCCGGGCAAGCCTGCCCCGCTTGCGGCATGGCCGGCCATACAGGGGACGCCGTGCACTGCAGGCTCTGTGGCGCGCGCATGTAGGCGCGAGAGGAGTGTCCCCCACTCGCGCCCTTTGGTGAAGCTGGGGCAGCCCGTGTGATTGTCCTCATGAAGGAAGGCTCCTTGAGAACACCATTCGGCATGCCTTGGCTTGGATCAGCCGCTGACTGTCGCGCAAGCCTGAAGCATGCGTGGCGCTGCCGAGCGCGGCGACACCGAAGACTAGCGAACGTCTTCCAGCTCGAACTCAAGACCACCGATCCACTTGGCCAGCAGATTGTAGATCAAGCTCGCGATGAGCCCTAAGATGAAGCCCAGCACGCCGTAGATCACTGGCAGGAACAAGGCGAACCCGATGCCGATCCCAAAGAAAGCCATCCCATCGCTGCCTTCCGGGACAGCTGTCGCAGCCAAGCTCCCCAGCAATACAAAGGGCACGATGATCAGGGAAATGAGCGCGTAGAAAGCTCCCCCAATTTTTCCTGTCTGCAGGGGATCGATGTGACTGAGGCGTTTCTTCAATGGATCTTTGGATTGGTTTGGCGAGGTCTCGCGAAGAGGCGGGCGATGAGGAGCCAACTGTACTTTCTTCCAACTCCCCGCCAAGCATTGGATTTGCAGTTCACTCGGCGACGCCCCCGGAAACGTACAAGCAAGCGCCTTGCCGAGCACTCCCGTCACGAGCTCCGGAGACTGCCGCTTGGCCTACACCGACGAGCCGGGAATCATGGATAGTCCACCCCGTCCCGGGTACTGCGCAGCTCGCGACCGCACTGAAGGGCCTACCGGGCTGCGCAACCAAGCGCTAGGATGGGCCGATCAACAGGTCGTCCTGGCCACTGGGATCAACGCACGAGCTAGCCATTTGCCTTCTGCATGCAGGCACGCCGCGCGGGGCAATCCCCCAGAGAAGGAGTGTCAGCGTGATTCGGATCTTGCTCGCAATGGCTGCCTCACTTGCGCTTGTTTTTTCCAGTGCAAAAAACGAGGACGCCGAACAGACCTTGGAGTTCGCCCTCGAGTTCGGCGGCAAGGGGGATGCTGAGGGGCAGTTCAACTCTCCAATTGGCATCGCGATTTCCAAGGACGACCGGATCTACGTAACCGATCTGAACAACGCACGCATTCAGAGCTTCGATACGGACGGCAAGTTTCTTGGGCAGTTCTCCCTTCCCAATGACGTCGATGGGCTGAAACACAGCCAAGCCCCTGGAATCGCCATCGCGGACGACGGTCTCCTCTACGTTTCGTTCATGCTTCAGCACCAGATCGGCGTCTACTCGGCGGCTGGCGAACTGCTTCAGCAATGGGGTGTGGAAGGAGATGCTCCAGGCCAATTGAACGGCCCGGGTGGTTTGGTGCTGGACAAGCAGAAGCGGATCTATGTGGCCGACCAGAGGAACCATCGAGTTCAAGTCTTCAGCTTGACGGGTGAGTTCATTCAGGGCTTCGGCAGTCACGGATCCGATGCAGGCCAATTTGGTGGCAACGAGCCCAAGGGCTCACGCTTCGGCGGGCCGCACTTCCTTGCCATCGATTCCCTCGACCGGATCTTCACCACCGAAGGCACCCTCGCGCGAGTCCAGCGCTTCGACTCCCAAGGCCACAACGAAAGCACATGGGGGAATGGCAGTGACGCCCCCGGTGGATTTGGCGCGCTCAAGACCGCGTTCTCAGAAAACACGTTCGGCCCGATTGCCGTCATGCTGGACAGTCAGGATCGTGTTTGGGTCAGCAGCCTGAACGACCGCGTTCAAGCTTTCAGCACCGACGGCAAGTTCTTGTTTGGCACGGGCGCGAGAGGGAACGGACCTGGCCAGTTCTTTCGTCCTCATGGGATGGCCATGGACTCGAAGGGGAATCTGTACGTTTGCGATTCTAGCAATCACCGGATTCAGAAGTTCAGAGTCGTGCTCAAGAGCAAGGCCGAGTGAATTGCTGGCGGAAGAACACGGAGTTGAGTCTCCCTTGCGCCTGCAGCAAGCTTCGATAGGCAGCCGTGACGCCAGCAATCCGAGCGAACACGAACCTCATCAGGCCGGAGTCACCGCGCCCGATTGTCTCGGTCGAGGCACTTGAACAGGACCTGATCCACTCTGGCTGGTCGGTTTGCCAACAGTCCCAATTCGCTCATCAGCGTTGCTCTGCCAAGTGCAGTCAAAGAGCGTGAACTAGGTGAAGCTGAGTGGTTTGAGGCGATACGCGAATGGACTCATGAAGCGTGCGGGCTAGTGCTCGAGCCGTCCGCGGACAGTCGCCTTGACCAGGGATTCGCGGGAGTAGTCGAGCAGGGCTTGGGTCGCATAGGAATCGCGCAGCAATTCCAGGTGCTTCTCCTCGTTCAAGTCGAGGGGCCGCATCGTATCTGTCCTTTCGATCACCTTGAGGAGGTAGAACCCACGATTGCCCTGAAGAGGTCCGTAGATCTCCCCGGGAACGCCGTCGAAAAAGACGGGCCGCACGACGCTGTGACCAGAGGTGAATTCCGTGTAGTCCGTCTCATCGAGAATCTTGCGCAAGTCGTTGAAGGTCCTTTTCGAGAGTCCCGTCCCTTTCTGCAATCGACTCGGAGATGTGGAGCACGGGCGGCCACGGGTGGGAGCTGGCGGATTCCAATACTCCCCCTCCGCTTCCAGTAGGTAGTCCCAACCATAGGGAACGCGTCGCGCAGATTCTGCCAAACGCTCTGCCTTGCTGCGTGCCAGGGCCCAACCATTCGGCTTCCAGAGGACGGCGTCCATGTCGAAGGCCAGGACGGGCAACACCTCCATATCGACCTTGCCCAAGCCCAAAGTGACGTTGACGCGTTCCAAGTGGTGTTGCAGCTCGAAGGTCAGCGCTCCCCCCGCTGAACAATTCAAGGCCGGGGTGATGGACTCCCGGAAGGACTCATAAAGTTGGGCGTAAGACAACTCCGCTTCGCGATAGGGACCCCACTTGGGCACCGACGCGTGGACCTCGGATGGCTGCCAACGGGTCATGGCCTCCTCCCAAGGCAAGAGATGGCCCTCCTGCGCGAGTCGTTGCTTGGTCGCTTCCACGGTCGCCAGGAAGCGGCGCGCCACCAACAAGTCCTCGGAGGTCACCGAGTGCTCAATCGTCTGCCATAGTTCCGCTGTGGACAACCAGCGCACACGGCGTCCATCGAACGGCGAGAGCAACTGACTCACCCACTTGGGCCGCAAGCGGACTTCGAGGGTTCCGCTGTTTCCCTGCGCCAAGAGGTGTTCACGGACGATCGTGCGCAGGATCCCCCGATACATCGAATCCTCCTTCCTCAGGGCCGGCCGCGCGCTGATTCGATCCCATTCTTCAAGGCGCTGGTTCAGCTCCGCCGCGCGTCGTCTGTAGCTCTCCGCGAAGTCATCGATCAAGATTTCGCCCGCCTCTTCGCGCAACGCTTCGAAGGTCACCGCGGGCCAGTGCTTTGGATCATCGGGAACGAACACTTGATCAAAGAGCAGTTCCCCACGTAGCTTTCGTTTGTAGAGCTCCATGGAACGGAAGGCCCGCACGACTTCAGCCTCGAGATCAAGTGTGGGGTATCGAAGATCGAAGTCGGCCACCTTCAGCGCTAGAGCGGCCTCGAACTCCCGCTCCGGAACAAGCCACCGGGCATGGTCCCCGGGAGAGTTCTGTCCGAGCTGTTGCTCGATTAGAAAGCGATCCTCCTGATACTCCAGCTCCGCGCGTCCGGGTCCGTAGATCACATGGCGCCGAATTTCGTCCCGCGTGATCTCCACGCTTCCGACGAAGAGGGACTGATCTAGGTCGGGAGCGTAGCGCGGCCCTGGGGCATGCAGATCCTGGGCGAGCCCCCCCGGGCTGAGCCAGACAGCGCTGAACCAGACAACTGTGAGAGCAAGAAGAGTTGAGCTGCGCATGGTGTTTTAGCGGTGGAGCTTCCGGCACTGGGAGGGCAGACCCCGGGGCCTACGCCGGGTGCGCCGAGTCGTTGGCAGGCAACCGGATTCCTTTGCGGAACGAACGTTGCGAACGGGAGTGGATCCGCCGCACTGTTGCGCAGGCCAGTTTCGAGGGCGATTCGGCCTGCGCGGCCCTCATGACTTCAGTGCCTCAGCGAGAGCCTCTGGCCACCCGCTAGAGGTCTGGCCGACAAGGGGCGGTTCCTCGATCGGGTTCCACGGATCGACTGGCAAGGCGCCGGGTTCCCCACATAGTTGAAGCTATATGGGGGTTCAGGCAACGCAGCCGGGCGGCTCGTGGGCGCCGAGCGAGAAACCGCCCCTCGTCGGCCGGGCCTCTAGGGCCGGCTTTCCATCCAATCCCACAGGGCCTGGGCCTGATCGAGGGCAGCGGGCAAGTCTTGCTCGAGCAAGAACCCTTCTTCGATGAGAGCCGCGGCGGCCGACTCGATTCGCTCAAGGTAGTCCTCCAGGTTTGCGTACGTCTCCGCAATGCTCGGGCGCGAATCGCCGGTTGCCCGCTCGTTCGCGTTGCGCGCAAGGGGCGCGAACGAACCATAGAAGTCCGTCAACTCCTCCTGCTCCCCCGGCATTCCAGTTCGCAGGTTCCAAGGGGCGTAGGTCGCTAGGGGCACGCGAGTCTCCAGGGATCGCACCCCGCTCGATTCGTTGCCGAACTCGTCGACGCTGGAGACCAGGGAAGGAAAGGCCGACCCAAGCACCGGAGGTTGCAGATCCACAAGTCCCGCCTTCCAGCGGGGGCCGTAGTTCGCCCGGTACGCCACCTGGGCAACGCGCGGCCAAGCAAGTCCCGGCACCTTCGGCGCTTTCAATTCCGTCGGGGCCAGCAAGGTCCCTTGGTCGATTCGCGGGTAGGCGCTGAGCGGTGGCTGCACGTCCTCACGAACCCAATCGAAGAGCCTCATCAAGAGCGCGCGCTCCGTGCGCAAAAGAGCGATGGGGTTGCCGCGCCAAACCTCGTGGTCCGCGCTCTTGTCGCGCTGCGCCGGTGGAAAGCCAATGGGGAAGTGTTGGCAACTTGCGAGGTGATAGATGCGCTCGTTCGCGAGGGGTTCCACATCCGCCGAACCATCGAGGGATGTGTGCAGGAGCGAGGCCGCCCGGCCCCAGTACTCATAGCCCGTGTTGGTGTAGAAGATGCGCGGCAGGTGCTTTTCTGGCAACAGCCCATCCCAAGCCCCAGTCACTGGATCGCGCTGCTTGCGGCCGCTAAAGGGAAAGATGTCGGTTGGGAAAAAGAAGGCGGAGTAGCGGTGTCCGTCCCTCGAGGGTTGAGCGAAGCGGTGATTGAAACTTCCACGACCCGCGCCCGCCGTGTGAATCAACATGCCGTCGTAAACCTGGCGGCCAGCTTCGTCCGTGTTGAAACCCTGATACAAGAAGTGACGCAGGAAGCGCCCCGTTTGCGAGATGCCAACAGCCACGCCACTCTTCACCGGAAAGGGACATCGCTCGTCGTACTTCGCAAAGGACATCGTGTCGCGGATGGCCGCCAGCCCCATGCCGACCACCGCTGGGTCCTGGCCGCGGTAGACCAACTCGTAGATCTTGCCCAGCTCGAATCCGCCGGCCAGGTAGATTCGTGTGGGATCGAAGATGAGTTGCCCCTCGTCCTCCCGGGCGAAACTCCACTGATCCCGCGGCACCACCTGGCGTTCGTCATCACGTCCCGAGCGCACGGTCAGCACGTTGTCTTCGTGCCCCGGATCGCTCACGCCATAGGGCAGGTGGTCCCGGTGGGCCACGGCCAAGCTTTTCGTAGGAGCGTCGATCACCCAATCGCTGCGTAGCAACCCCGAGAGTTTCGGCTCGCGTATGAAGGGCACATGCAATCGCAACTGCCTGTCGCGCGGCACGTCGAATTGCCACCCGACCCAAATCATGGTCAAGCCCTGTCGCATGAGCAGCCCATCGCCGAAGTGCTCCGAGCCCTGCGGTTGGAGCGAGGCTTGTGCCCCTTGAAAGTAGCGCAGGGAGGCCAAGCCGCCGCGGTTGGAAACTTCAAGCAAGGCAGATCCATTGCGTCGCGCTGCCTCCACGGGGCGCAAGACCAAGAGATCCCCCCAGGACTGCACCTCACCCTCTGCATTGCGCGGAGCCAGATTCAAATCGACGATGGCGCTGTTGGCTGGAGCTTCCGGATCCAAGCCAAAGTAGATGCGGCCGCGCAAGACCTCAAAGGCCCCCGCTTCGCCGAATGTTTGGCCGTTCGCCACCACGCTCACGCTGTCTATCTCCACGTGTTCTACGTCGGCGTGGATTGTCGGGGTGAGCAGGAAGCAGGCCGTCAAGCACAGGGTAATTCTCATGAAAGCACTATTGCTAACTGGGAGGCGGGCCGCCAGAGATACAAATGAGTCGACGCGAGCCCCCATTCCACCCGTGGCCTAGGTCAATCGCTGGAACTCCAACAGCTAGCTCGCATTGCCGATTGAATGGCTGGCGCCGAAGGGTGAGAATCCCTCCCATGCCCGCGCTTCTAGTCGACGACCTTCACAAACGCTACGGATCGTTCCACGCGCTGCGAGGGGTTTCCTTTCAAGTTGCTCGAGGGTCGATCTATGGCTTGATCGGACCCAATGGATCCGGGAAGACCACCACCCTGTCCTGCCTGTTGAACTTGCGCACACCGACCTCGGGCAGGGTGGAACTGCTCGGCATACCTAGTTCGGCACTGCACAAAAGCTTGGGGCGCGTTGGGGCCGTCTTTGACGCGCCGACCCTCGCAGGCAACATGACGGTCAAGGGCAACCTCAACTACGCGCGACGACTGCTCGGTCAGCGTGGCGGTCGCAGCGCGGACGAGGCGCTTGAATCCGTGGGCGCGCTCGAGCTTGTGGGACGCCGGGGCGGGGAGCTGTCCATGGGGCAAGCCCGGCGCGTGGCAATCGCGCGCGCCCTGCTTGGAAAGCCTGAGCTTCTGATCCTGGACGAACCCCTGGCTGGTCTCGACACGCCGGGTGTGCGCGAAATGCTGCGCCTGTTCAAACGACTGCGCGAAGAAGGCCTAACGATCGTCTTGTCCAGCCACCGCATGCACGAACTCGAAGAGGTCGCAGATGGCGTGGCGATTCTGATGGATGGCCAACTCGTCGCCGAGGGTCCCCTGGCGGAATTGTTGGGCGAGAACCGCGACGGCCTGCACCTACGCGTGCGCCCGGCCAGCCGTGCAAGGCAGGTCTTGCAAGGGATCGACGCCATCTCAACGCTTGAGGAAGGCACCCTAGATGGCGAATGGCTCGAGCTGCGTGCGGTCACGCCGGCCGGCAACGCGCCGCGCATCGCTCGCGCTTTGGTCGAAGGCGGCTGCGAGCTAGGGACCATCGTCCCCCAGCGCCGTAGCCTTCAATCTCTGTTCGAGGGTTTGTTGGAAGCGCAGGGGGAGCAACGATGAGTTTCCTTCGAAGTTGCTGGCGCTCCTTTCGAGCGGAAGCCTGGAGGTTGTTCCGCAGCCGCTGGACCTTCGTGGCCGCCTTGTTGCTGATCTTGACCCCAATCATGTACGCGGGTGGTGCCCACCTAGGGGCCCTCGGGAATCACGCCCGACTCGTCGCGGAAGGTTCGGTTTCCGGCGAGCGAATCGTCGGCAACGCTTGGGCCCCCTTCATCGATGCCTGGCTCGCTGGTTTGAAGTTGGCGGCGCTCTTGCTCCTGTTGCTTTTCTCGCGCTGCCTGGCGGGCGACATCGAAAGCGGACTGTTGCGGCTCTCCACCACGCGCAGCATTTCGCGCACCGCGGCGGTCATCGGTCGTGCGCTTCTCGCCCCGCTGCTCGTTGCCTGCGCCGTGCTGCTGACCGCTGGCGCAGCACAGCTTTCCGCCGGGACCTGGTTTGCCTTCGGCCCCTTGGAAGTCGACGGCTATGAGTTGTTCTCGGAAGAGGAACTCGCCGCGGAGACCCTGCGTGCCACTTGGGCGCTTCTGCCACCGCTCTTCGCCACCTGCATGTTCGGCCTTTTCGTCTCGAGTCTTTGTCGTGGCGCAACGGCGGCGGTCATCCTCGGTCTAGGCTTGACTCTGTTCTTCGACCTCTTCAAGGAAGTCCTCGGACAAGGCCAGTACTGGTTCTTCCTGGCCTTCAACCCTTCTTTACTCGACGGCTCTTGCATGCAAGAGATGTCCGGAATTGCCCGAGGATATTCGGATTCAGGTTACGCAGACATGCTCTATCGAATGAACATGAGCTTGCCCCTGCCCCAAGCATTCTTGTTCTTGCTGCTCGCTTGCTACGCGACTTCACGACGATCCCTATGAGAGTCCCGCTTGTCACCGTCCTGTTGTTCCTTTTGGCCGCATGCACCAGTGCGCCCATCAGTTCCGTCCCGGATCCCCTGCCGGAAGCGCTTCCATGGAATGCAGGGGAATCGCAAGTAGCCGCTGGCGCATTCCTTGGATTGGAGACCCGTGAGAACGACTCCGGTTCCCTGGATGATCTCTTCTTTCGCGCGGGCGTGCGGGTCACGCGAGTGATTGAAAACTCCCCAGCCGCGGCAGCCGGATTGCGGGACGGGGACGTGCTGGTCGCCTTCGACGGACACGAGATCAACGACCCCGGCGCCCTGGATGCTCGACTCGCCATAGAGGAAGGCGGACGAGCGCTCACCCTACAGGTCCAGCGCGCAGACACGGTTCACGCCGTGGAAGTCGAACTGGTAGCGAGCGGGGGCGCCCAACGAACTGCGCCAGAGGTTCTTTGGCGAGTGGACTCATCGCGCTCCCTCGCTGCCTGGGCCACGGATCACGCTGGTGTGCGTTTGGTTGCAGCGCGAGACAAGACTCCCTTCCGGAGAGCGGGAATTGAAGTTGGCAGCCGCATCACGCACTTGGATGAGAAGCAGGTGGTCAGCGATCGCGAACTCATCCGCCAGCTGCAAGCAATGAAGCCTGGCCAACGTGTACAAATCCAAGGGGTCGACACCCGCGGCGCGCAGTTCGACAAACGCATCCGCCTGCATGCACCGGACACGCGCGTCACCAAGGCTTACTTCCCGATTCTCTGGGACTACGAGGCCAA
This sequence comes from uncultured bacterium, assembly GCA_937905825.1. Taxonomy (GTDB): domain Bacteria; phylum Planctomycetota; class UBA1135; order UBA1135; genus JABACD01. The sequence goes on along the minus strand of CALCXM010000096.1, from coordinate 7,609 downwards.
CTCAGACGGGTCCACGGTGCGTTGGGATTTCCTCGACTTCTACCTCTTGTCGCTGTTCGAGTACGAGCGGGTCGGCAAGGAAAAGACCTACACCTTCCTCACTTTCTTTGAGTTCGCGACCGGAGTGGGAGAGCTGGATGAATAGCGCCCGACTCGGTTGGGCTGCCCTTGCGCTCACGGCGCTGGCTAGCAGTCTTCGCGCACAGGAGGTGTCTCACCAAGACTGTTCCTTCGAACTGGACGGGAAGGGCTTCGAGTCCTTCTTCCATGACATCGACGGCGATGGCCGGCACGAACTCGTCACGACCTTGCTCTCGGCCAAGAGCGGACGCCGCGAGATTCAGTTGCGCTCCATGGACGACGCGGATCGCTACCCTGCCCAAGCCCAGCAGACGATCGAAGTCTTGCCGGATGTCGTGGCTTGGGCGCTCGCGGACGTCCGCTCGGAGCCCGGACCCGAGCTCGTGTTTCTCACGCGAACCGGTGCCTTCTCCTACTCACTCGCCTTGGATGGCTATCGCGGCAACATCCAACGGATGTTGAAAGCGGAGATGCTTTTGGACGTCCCGGACCCAAAGGACCTACCGAGATGGCGCTATGTGGTGCCGGCCAAGGGTGGCGACCGCTTGCTCTTGCCCCTGCATGACGGGCTGTCTGTTTGGCGGCCCAAGCTCGCGACGGATCCAGAGGAAGCCCTCCCCTACCAACTCGATGAGCTGCTCGCCCCCATCGTCGACACGGATGAGGATTCGCCGAGGCGCACCAGGCAAGGCGGAAATCGCTCGGTTAGCTTTAGCATTGGGGTCGGCGGAAAGGACCTGCCGACGTTGATTCCTGAACAGCCGCTGAACCATGGAACTCTGCTCAATGTGAGCATCGGTTACCCCGCTCCAGCTCTGGCGGATGTGACTGGCAACGGTCAGCAGGACATGCTGTTCATGGAGAACCGAGAGCTTCGGACGCACCTCAGTGCCGTCGGAGCTTCGCGCACTGCGCCGCGCGTGGACCCCCTGCCGGACTACCTGCGGTCCGCGGAAGACGACGTCGCTATCGACGCCAGCCTAGTGGATGTAGATGCCGACGGGGACGTGGACCTCATTGTTCGCGTCGCGGCCGATAGTGATGGTCTCGAGAACCGCAACGTGGACCTCTTGGTGTTGCGCAACCACGGCGGGCGCCTGTTGCCTGACAAGCCCGACCAAGTTCTGCGTTTCCAAGCCGCAGAGTTGCGCTTTGCCGTGAAGGACCTCAACGCCGACGGCAAGCCGGACCTATTGATTCGCAAGTTCGAGATGCCCTCGATGATGGAAGTGGCCACGGGTCTCGAATTCCGCAGCTCGACCTTGGTCTACTTCGGCGAAGGCAAGCGGCCCCAAGGGCCCGTATTCGAGCGCAAGCCGTCGGTCAAGGAATTGCGAGTCTATGACGCCGACAGCCTCGGTCAAGCCATCGGACGCCGGCGCATGAGCCTCGATGCCTCCGGCGACGGGCTCGTGGATGAAATCGAGGTGACCTTGGACGGCCGCATCGAAATCCGGCGCCTGCTCAAGGATTCGAGCTTCTTTGGCGGGGACTCCTGGAAGCTGGAAGAGACGGCTTGGCGCAGCTTTGACGTGTTCGGAGACATCAGCGACCTGAGCATTGAGGACGTGAACGGGGATCGAATTGCCGACATCCTCAGCAGCAGCGCGGATTCAGTCACCGTCCTCATTTCACGCAAGAGAAAGCAATGATTGCAGCACTCCTACTCGCCTTGGCCGCCAACGGAGATTGGAAAGGTAGCTTTGTCGTCGTGCCTCAGGACGATCAGCGCTTGGCCCTGCGCGATATGGATGGGGACGGACGCCGGGAATTGCTGTGCGCCGGGCCTGAAGGTCTCAACTTCCATGCGATGGATGCGGAGGGGCGCTATCCGATGCTCGCAAGTCATCACCACGCCTGGACAGCAGATCGCCTGGGATGGGATGTTGCGGACTTGGATGGCGACGGGGTCCATGAGGTCTTGGTGCTTGAAGAGGGCAAGCGCTTGCTCGCCCACAGGCTGAGCGAACAGGGCGGCTTGGGGGAAGGCCGCGTCGTGCTGGACAACCTCGCATGCTTCCTGCCCAGGGGCCGTTGGTACACGCCGTTTGTGCGCGACGTGAATGGCGATGGCCGTGCGGATCTAGCGCTCCCCGGCGCCGGTCAATTCATCCTCCACATTCAACAATCCGACGGGAGTTTCGCCGACGGGATCTCCGTGAACTCGGCCACGCGCATCGCATTCCAGACCGGGGACCCCAGTGAACTCGGCGGCCGCTTTGGCCAGCGAGTTCGCATTCCCCTCTTTCGCATGGAAGACGTGGACGGCAATGGCACAAGGGACCTAGTTGCCGATGACGGAGACCAGGTCGCTTTTCACCTAGCCAACCCCGAGCTCTCCGCCCAAGCGGACTGGGTGCTGGACGTGGCGCAGATGCGCAAGAAGCTCAAGAAACGCCGGCGGATCGACCTTGGTGATCTGTTCAGCAACATCGAGCCTCAGGTCAAGTGGAGGCTTGCGGACATCGACGGCAAGGCGCCCAGGGACTTGGTCATCCAAGAAGGCAACACCTTCAAGATCTACCTGGGTGGTTCCGCCGGGGGACCCCAAGGATCACCGGACCATGCGTTGAAGGCGAGCGGCAACGTTCTGCACTTTATGCTGCGCAATGTGGTTGGAGACTCTCGTCCCGAGCTGCAAGTGATTCGCGCCGAGCGCATTTCCCTGGGGACGGCGGTCCGCTGGCTCGTCCTTCCGGGAAGCCTTGACTTCGACGTTTTCACCTACCTCAATGAGGACGGGGTGATCGGCCGCAAGCCACACAAGCGCACGGGACTCTCACTCAGCATCCCGCGCTTGCTGTCAATCGAGGACGAGGTCGAGTCCCTTGGCGAGGAGCTCGAAGAGAAGGCCAAGGTGGCGGCGAGTGTCGTCTGCCTGGACAAGGACGGGCTCTTCAATGACATCGTGGATGGAACCACCGAAGACTTGCTGATCTATCGCAATGCGCTGACGGAAGAGTGGAACGAAGACTCCCTGGAGTCCCTTGCGAGAAACGGCGTCGGCCTAGATGCCATCCTCGAAGCCATCGTGCTCAAGGATCTAGACAGCCTCAAGGACGGCGAAACCAAGACTCTCGGACTCGATGACCTACGTGAGCTCAAACTCACTTCGGGCGCCGACCTGATCCAGGCGATCGCAGGCAAACAACCCGACGAGACCTTCCGCCTCAAAGCGCCCTTCAATCACGTGCAGCGCAAACGCCTCATCCCGATGGACCTGAACGCGGATGGCATCTCCGACCTCGTCATCCTGGGAAGAAACTTTGAGGGCGAGGGCGTGATCCAGATGCTGGTGCGAACCCCCTGAGAGGATTGGCGGCCGGCGAAACCCGACCGCGCTCCTGCTTCGCTCAGAGGTTCGTGGACGTGATCCGCACCACCGGGGTCAACGTTGCCGGGTCGGCAGTGAAGGCGTCGCCCCAAGCATCCAGCTCGAAAGGAGCGGTCGAGGGCAAGTAGTTGCGGTTCACCAGCTGCTGAAGCAAGTTGGAATAGTTGGACGTCAAGGGCTCCGTAGCGATGTACGTCTCGTTGTACTTCACGATCACACCATTGATCAGTGCGATGGTCTTGAGAGTCTGTTCGCGGCGAATTGGCGTGACGTCCAAGGTCACAGAAATGTCGTTCGAGTCACCATGCACTCCGCCGAGGGCTCCGCTTGAAATCGTCAAGAGGGAACCAGATGCGGAAACACGGTAGGCATTCGACCAAGCGTCCACTGCGTACTGGCTAAGACCGGAGAGCGGATCGATGCTAAAGCGCTGCAAGTAGGGCCCGGCCCAACCGCTCACCCCCGTGGGGTCCGTCTCGAGGCTCGCAATCGCAGTCGGTAGTTCGCCCGTGTCGCGAAAGTACTCACTCGCGGCGAGTTGCAAGCCCTCCAGTTCGTCGGCGGTGGCCCTTGCTTTCTTGGAGTTGATCGCCATCGACGCGACAGGAATCGCAGCTCCCGCAATGATCGCCATGATCGAAATCGCGATCACCAGTTCGAGCAAGGTGAAGCCAGCACGGGTGCGCCTAGGCGCATTATCCAATGTTCTCATAGAGCTCAAATAGGGGCAGGATGGCTGCCATCAAAATGAATGCGACGATTCCGCCGGCGCCGACCAGCAGCAAGGGCTCTAGCACGGAAAGGAATTTCTTCACGGCCCGCGGCACTTCGTCGTCGTAGTACTTTGCGAGTTGGTCCAGGGTGTGCTCCAAAGCGCCTGCTCGCTCCCCCACTCCCACCATCTGCACCAGCAAGGGGTCGATCATGGGTTCCTTGTTGAGAGCTTCCGAGATGGAACCGCCCTGACGCACGCGCTCGATGGAGCGCCGGAAGGCCTCGGTCAAGGCCGCGTTGCCACAGGTGTCGGCGGCCACTTCGAGAACCATGAAGACGCTGCAGCCCGCCGCTTGGAGGGTGGATGCCGTCGATGCAAAACGACTCATCGCCAATTGCTTTGCAATTCCGCCGAGCTTGGGCACACCCAGGACGGCTTTGGCAAGCGCCAGACGCACAGCCGGGCGTCGCCAAGTCACGGAGAGGAACCCGCCGATCGCCACGGCAGAGACAGCCAACAGGGCAGCATGATCGCGAATGAAGTCCGAGACACCCAACACCACCTCAGTCTGCCAGGGCAAGCTCGCCTTGCCCTTCGGGAACAGGCTTAGAAGCTGAGGCATGACATAGAACAGCAAGAGCAGGATCAACCCGAAGATGGCGACCATCAGCATCGCCGGATAGATCAAGGCCTGCATGGTGGTGGAGCGCATGGACCGTGACCATTCGAGGAACGACGCTAAACGCACCAAGACCTTGTCAAGGGAACCTGCGGCCTCACCCGCGCGGACCGACGCCTGATAGGCGATCGGGAAGGTGCCGGGGAAGGGTTTCATCGCCTCGGACAAGCTCTCCCCCGCCCGCAAATCGGCCACCATGTGCTTGATCAAATTCTGCGCACGAGGTGACTTCAAGCGTTCCTCGATCCCCTCGAGGCCATCGATCAGGGCAAGCCCCGCGCCGATGACCGTGGCGAGTTGAGTCGTGAACATGCTCAACTCGTCGCGATTCATCCCGCAGCTCGCCACGGTTGTTTTTTCGTTCACCACCTTCGAGGTGGTCAGAACCATCCCGCGACTCTCCAGCTCGAGGTCGAGAGAATTCTCGTCTACTGCCCGTTCCGTTCCATGAACGCGATCGCCCTTGGGACCGATGGCGACGAACTCATACGTCAGCACGTTCTGCCTCGCTCATCCGGTGGCTGGCGCTGACCCGCAGGACCTCCGCCATCGTTGTGACGCCCTCGGAGACCAAGCGCTTGCCGTATTCTTGGAGGGGCACAAAGCCCGACTGAATGGCCAGTTCCTCCATGCGAACCTGGGACCCTCCCTGACGGATAGCTTCTGCCACGCGCTCGTCTGGCATGAAGAGCTCGACGATCGCCGTGCGGCCGGAAAGACCGGTGCCATTGCAGCGCGCACATCCCTTTCCGTGCATCAGCAAGAGTGGTGGGTGCTCGCCAAACCATTTGCTCTCTGCATCCGTCGGCGCCGATTCTTCTGCGCACTCCACGCAAACCTTGCGCACCAAGCGTTGCCCCATGGCACCGATCAGTGAGTCCTCTACGAGATAGGGTTCGATGCCGATGTCCACCAGGCGCGCAATCGCTCCCAGCGCACTATTCGTGTGCAACGTGGACAACACCAAGTGACCGGTCATGGAAGCCTTGACAGCCATGTCCGCGGTCTCCGCATCTCGGATCTCGCCGATCAGGATCACGTCAGGGTCTTGACGAAGAAGCGAACGCAACCCGGCGTGGAAGGTGAAACCAATGGATGGATCCACCTGGCTCTGCCTCAGCAGAGGCATTTGATACTCCACAGGATCTTCAATCGTCGCCACGTTGCGGCGCAGGGCGTCGACCAAGCCGAGCATGCCGTACAAAGTGGTTGTCTTGCCAGAACCCGTCGGACCGGTCACGAGGAACAATCCGTGCGGACGGTCGGCGATTCGTTTCAACAGGAGTCGATGCTTGTCGTCCAAGCCCAGGGCACCCGAGCCCGCCCCTGCCGAACGGTCAAGGATTCGCAGCACGACGTTTTCGCCGTGGACGCAGGGCATGATCGACACTCGCATGTCGACTTCTCTGCCATCCAGTTCAATGCGCAGGCGGCCATCCTGTGGACGACGACGTTCCGAAATGTCGAGGCCCGAGAGGATCTTGACTCGCGAGATGATCGCGCTCGTTGCGGCCACAGGCAGGTTCTCTCCCTGGCTCAGCACGCCATCCACCCGATACCTCACGCGCGTGATGCGCTCTTCGGGCTCGATGTGAATGTCCGTAGCTCCCTGGTTGATTCCGTCCACCAGCAAGGCCTCAGTGACGGCTTCGATGGGAAGCTCATCCAGCTTTTTCTTGATCTTGAGCTCTTCAAAGATGGACGCGACACGACCCATCTCCGCTTCAATGTACTTGCCGAGCAGACTCAGGATGGTCCGCTCGGACGTCATGGCCAACTCGAGCGGGTATTGGAAGCGCTTGCGGACGATGGCGACCTTTGCTGGGTCGTCCGGTTGGATCATGGCGACGTGCACGGTCCCATTCTGCATCGTGTAGGGGAACGCGCCCGTCGCACGCACAAACTCGCGATCGACCGTCGAGGACACGAGCGGATCCACCACGATGTCGCCCTCGCGCAAGTAGGAGAGCCCCATGTCCTCGGCCAGTAGCTCCGAGATGTCTTCCTGGCGACAGAACCCAAGGGACCGCAAGATCTCCCCGAGCGGGCGGTGCGCCCGCTTCTGCTCCGCGAGCGCCACGCCCAGTTGGTTGTCCGTGATGCGGCCATTATTTACTAGGCGATCGCCCAGCCGGCCATGCGGAAGAGTCTCGCTCACGATCTACTTCTCCTCCACAGAGGAGACGCCGGAAGTCCGGACGGTCTCTGAATAGCTCGCCCGCAACTCGTGGGAGAGTTCCGCTGCTTGTCCGCACTCGACGATGCGTGGGGTCACAAAGACCAACAGCTGCCGTTTTTGTTTCTTATCCACGTCGCTGCGGAACAGTCGACCGATGATGGGGATGTCCATCAGCCAGGGAACTCCGGTGTCATCCTCGATGATCGAGCTTTGCTGCAGACCACCGATAACGACCGTGTGGCCATCTTGGACGAGCATCACCGTCTTGAACATGCGCTGATCAATGACAGGGATGTTTTGGAAGAAGTCGATGACATTCGAAAGCGACTGCTCAATTTGGATCTCGACAACTCCACCCTCCTGGATGGTGGGGGTCACGTCGAGGGTCACGCCGGCTTCCTTGAACTCAACTTCCTCTGTCGTCGCCGACCCAGCACTACCCGAGCCCACATCCGTTTGAACGGTCGCCTTGATGTAGGGAATCTCCGTCAGGACCTCTACCCGGGCTGGACTCTTGGTTACGGCCAGCACGCGCGGGGAAGAGATGACGTTGACACCGACGTACTGCTGTGCTTCTCACAAAAACCTTTCCGCTGATTGCGCAGTCCATGGCAGGCCGCC
>CALCXM010000095.1 GCA_937905825.1 uncultured bacterium | reverse complement strand
GCGAACCTGTGAGCACCGTCGATGGTGACCGTGCAGCCACTGACGCGAATCAGGTGATCCTCGTAGGTCAAGTCCCCTGGTCCGATGTAGGTGTCAGTTGTGAAGTGAACCGGCTGTAGACCGACCTGAGTCACGCCCGTTTGCCCGGCACCAACACCCGCAGCCGTCTGGGCTCGGGCCGCACCGCCACAAAGAAGTAGAAGCCCAGTCGCCATGAACACTCCAGTTCCAGCGCGGGAGCATGGTCGCAACAGTTGGCAGAAGAGAGCGGAGGTGAGCCGGAACGCAGAGGCAGAAGTGCGTGGTTGATTCATCGGGGTAATCAGAGAGAGCTTGGGCTGGGACTTGTCAGACTCGGCCCCCTCCAATCGTTGCAGCCCCCGAACTTGCGGAGGGCCTTAGCATGAGCGTCGCCCGCCCCATGCACTCCGAGATGGAGAGCGGGCGGACAATCGAGGGCCTCATCCCCCAAGCGATCTGGGCTCGACAGTTGAGCCACGAATCCCGAAGGAATCCGGAGATCAACCCAACTTGCGCTTCAGCCAGGCCCGTGCGAGGTCCCATTCGCGGACGACGGTGCGGCGCGAGAGGTTCATGGCGCTGGCGGTTTCTTCGCCGGTAAGGCCGCCGAAGAAGCGCAGTTCGACGATGCGGGCCCAGCGGGGGTCGAGGGCTTCTAGTTCGCGCAGGGCTTCGTCGAGACTGAGCAGGTCGACTTCGGCGGTGGAGTTGCCTTCCCCGGCCAAAGCGGAAAGGGTGATGTGCTCTGGGCCGCGGCGTTCGACGACCCGACGGCGCCCTTCGTCCACCGCGATGCGGCGCATGACGGTGGCGCAGAGGGCCAGGAATTCCGGTCGAGGCATCAAGTCGAACTCCTCCGAGTGGGCTAGGCGAACCCATGCCTGGTGAATCAAGTCCGTTGGATCCAAACGTGACCCATGCCCAAGGGCGCGCACTGCGTAGGTACGCAAAGCGCCGTAGAGCTCGTCGGCGAGCCCTTCATCCGATCGGCAAGAGTCGTGAGTCATGGGGTTCAGCGAGCGAAGCGAGCGGGCGAGCACACTTGCGCCATCCAATCTTAGAAAGTTTTCCGCGGCCCAGGAACGCGGGCGGACAGGGATCTGCTCGAGCTTCAGAAACAGCCCCCGTCAATTCTGAATGCAGCACTGAAGAGGTAGCGCAATGGAAAGCACGAACTATCCTGGGCTGCGGTGACAAACACAGACCCGCATCGCTCGCGTACTCGTATTCGTGAGATCTTGAACCGTGCGATGGACTTGCCGTCGGGGCGCCGGCGTGAGTACGTGGAGTCTAGGGTTCCCAAGGGAGACACCTTGGAAGATGCCCTGAGCCTGCTCGAGGGCGTCGAAGATGTGGGCGAATTCCTCGAGGACTCCCCCCATCGAACCGCGTTCAATCCCGCGCTCCCTTCGCACATTGGCGCCTATGAAGTGAGTCGCGTCCTAGGCTGGGGATCCATGGGAGTCGTTTACCTGGCCCGGCAAGAGTCACCAGATCGCCTGGTTGCGATCAAGGTCCTGCGGCTTGATGCGAGCTCTCCCGTTATGTCGCGGCGCTTTGAGCAAGAGGGCGCCCTGCTCGCCCGTTTCTCTGATCCGGGGATCGCCACGATCATTGAATCCGGGAGCGCGGACTTGGGGGTTGGCGAGCAGCCATTCCTGGTCATGGAGTACGTGGATGGACTGCCCATCAACAAGTACGCGGACGAGAAGAAGCTTGGCCTGCGCGCACGGGTGAAGCTCATGGTGGCCCTGGCGCGCTCCGTTCAGCACGCGCACTCGCGCAATGTCTTGCACCGGGATCTCAAGCCTGAGAACGTCCTCGTGCGTCCGGACGGCACACCATGCGTGCTTGATTTTGGTGTGGCGCATCTGGCTGCTGAACCGGAGGGATTCCTCACCATGACCGCCACGGGCCAAGTCATTGGCACCTTGGCCTACATGGCACCCGAGCAAGCCCGCGGAGCTCAACTCGGCTTCGCTGCAGACTTGTTCGCGCTCGGTGCGATGCTCTACGAACTGGTTTGTGGAGAGCTCCCCTTTGATGTGCGCGGCCGCCTTCCGATCGAAGCGCTGCGCATCATTGCCGACGGAGACTGCCGGCCGCCTACCCAATTCAACAACGCACTCGAGCCGGATCTCGAAGCCATCCTGCTGACAGGACTCGCACCAGAGCCCGCGCTTCGCTTCGCGAGCGTTGAAGCCTTCGCCGACGACCTCGAACGCTACCTTGCGGGAGAGCCCGTATTGGCGCGGCCCCCGTCGTCCCTGGAAACCCTGTCTCGGTTTGTCCGTCGTAACCGGAAACTCTCCACCACCCTATTGGTTTCCTTGGTGGCTCTGGGCGCCCTACTCACCTGGGGAGCAAGCTCGCTGCTCAGGGCAGAGAGAGCGACCAACGGCGCTGCACTCTTTTCCGACGCGCACCTGCTCTCGACCCTCGAAGCAGAGGCCCGTGAATTGTGGCCCACATCGAGCTCGACAATCGAAGCCTTCGACTCTTGGCTCGATCGAGCGCAGGGACTCCGAGAGCGACTCCCCCATCATCAGCGGACGATGCAACGGATTCAGGTGGCGTCCGCAAGCTCCGGGCGTGCTGACGAATCAATGGAGTCGATCTGGTTGCGAGGAGAGGGAGTCCAGGTCGTGCCGGCGATCCAGGGCATGCTTGCGGAGCTCGCACCTGAAATGGAGAAACGCGCGCTCACAGCACACTCTATGCGGCAAGCGACCACGCTTGCATTCAAGCAGTCCTGGAGCGAAGCAAGGCGAAGAGTCTCGCAGGACAAACGTTTCTCCAGCTTCGACTTGCTTCCGCAGGAAGGTCTCGTGCCGCTCGGCCCTGACCCCGGGTCGCAACTTGAAGAGTTCGGTCTGTACGGGTTCGGAGAAGTCCCGGGCCGCGATGCGGTCACGGAGAGGATCTCGCCCAAGGCCGCCCACACGATTGTCTTCGTCTTGATTCCCGGCGGCGACCTTTGGATCGGGGCACAGAAGGAAGATCCCGCATCCCCCAACTACGATGTAGGCACGCGCATCTACCCGGAAGAAGATGGTTGCGAGGGTCCTCCCACGCGAATCCGCCTGGACCCCTTCCTCCTCTCGAAGTACGAGATGACCCAAGCACAATGGATTCGACTCGCAGGATCCAACACGAGTGATTGGGAGGCCGGCTCGACGCAGCAAGGTATTGAGATTGGCCTAACCAATCCGGTGGAAACAGTTTCCTGGGAGCAGTCCCAGTTCTACCTACGGCGCATCGGGCTTACGCTTCCAACCGAGGCTCAGTGGGAAACAGCCGCGGGAGGGGGAGCCCCGGACGCCTACATGATGGGAGCTCACTTCACCTCCCTCGATGGGCATGCCAACTGGAACACACACATCTCCCAGGAACGGTGGGAGGGGCAAGTTGTGATTGACGAGTTCGCAACTCACCGCCCGGTGGGAGACCTTCTCCCCAATCGCTACGGCTTGCACGACATGATGGGGAACGTCTGGGAGTTCTGTCTGGACAACTACAAGGTGCCGTATCACTTCCTCGAGCACAGACCGGGAGACGGCCTAGTGATCTGCGAGCCCGATGGCGACGCCTCCCGCCGAGGTGGCTCTTCGGGGGACTCGCCGGCGCACATGCGCTTGTGGACCAGGGGCTATCGACTCTACAACGGCGGGGACGCTCTCACGGGATTCCGCCCGGCAAGGAAACTTCAGTTGGTTGAGTAGCCCATCTGTTGATTGAATCGAAACGCGAGCCCGACACTTGGCGCAACGCACCTCGGTTGATCTCGCCCCCGACAACCAAGCGGTACCTAGGAGCTTGCGCCACAGATAGCGGTTCGCGAGATACCGAGCATCGGGCCCAGGTCAAGGAGTGACAAGTTCCCAATGGTTGGATGCCATCGGGGACCTTGGCAGGACGCAGAGATGGGTTCGAGGATCGGTGTCTCGCGGATCGCTATCTGTGGCGCAGGCTCCTAGCCCAACCATCCGAAGGACCCCGGGTTCGTCGCTGCATGAGACCGGGGAGAACGCTGGCAGGTCCCCTCCCCGGAGGGCGCTCAGACAAAAAAACAGCGCCCGCCGGATCGGGAGGATCCGGCGGGCGCCGCGTTTTTTGGGCTGTTGGGCCTAGGCTTGTTCGGTCGCAAGGACCTTGCAGAGCGAAGCGCGGTCCTGGGTGGTGAAGCAATCGCTGTCGAGATTCAGTCGATGGGCTTCCGCTGCCGCCTTGCAATCCTTTTCGGCCACTCCCGATGCCTCGCCCGAATCAGGCGCCGCGAGCAGCGGGCGCCGGGATTCAACATGGTCCGAAACCGTGTAGATCACACCGATCAGGAGGCCAGCAACCAAGGCAGCTTGTCGAGTCAGATTCATGGCGATTTCAGGGGTGTTCCGCCCGGGGGGCGGTCCTTGCGGAGTGGGCCAGTCCAGAGACAGTCCTCTTGGGCTACACAGACATGACGCACGGGGTACGTGATTCTGGCGCATTCGCTAGGAAATCTTCTGAGATTCCTCCCGTGGCCGGCAGGGGTCTCGGCCGTCCACAATGGGCCTAGAGACGAAAGACCGTCGATTCGGGCTTATCGATCCTCCCGGGGACTCGACTGGGAACTCAAGAAGCGCCCGATGAATCGCCGCCCACGGGCCTCGCCGTCCCTGCTGAGCTTCGGGGAGCGCCGGCCAGTTTTGCGAACTCCTTCCGTGGCGGTGTCAGCCCGATTCGATCGAGAGGACAAGCGAGCCACAGTCCGACTGGCTCCTAGCCCTTTGCGTAGTTCTCGAGGGCCGTGTACTGGGCGTGGAAATCGTGGGTCGTGCCGTCCAGGGGCGCTTTGAAGAAGCTGGCCGTGTGCTTCATGACCCCTTTCTCTCCGCGCTGCAGGGCCAATCCCGCGAGCCGGGCCAGGTCGATCACAAGCGGCGCCGCCAGGGCGGAATCGCTGCCAGCCCAGGTGAACTGCAAGGACATCTTGGCCCCCAAGAAGCCCTCGAAATGAATGAAGTCCCAGGCGGTCTTCCAATCCCCGAGGGACGGCACAAAGTCGATCGCCACGTGCGAGTGCATGTCCGGGTCCTTCAGGATCGAGCGCAGGGCCTCGTCCTTGTTCTGCAACTTGCCTTGACGGTGGGAGGCCTCGTTCAGGATCTCGCCGTCGCGGTTGCCGAGCATGTTGTACCCCTGCCATGCGAGCACCCGCAGAGCGCGCGCTTTGAACATTGGAGCCAAGACCGTCTTGAGCAGGGTCTCGCCCGTTTTTCCGTCGCTACCACAATGGGGCAAGCCGTTCTTCTCCGCCAACTCGCGCAGAGCCGGGATCGACGAACCGCGACTCGGGGTGAAGTTGATGTAGGCACAGCCGGAACTCAGGGCGGCGTAGGCGTAGACCGTGGACGCGGGCTGGGCCGTGCCCGCGGCAAGGGCCGCTTCGAAGGCTTCGAGGCTCGCCCACTCCTCGCACTCATCACGCCAAGCCTCCGTGCTTGCGACGTTGATCACGACCACATGATCGCAATTGTGTTCCTTACGAAAGGCCTCGAAGTCGGCCTTCATCTGCTGGATCTGCTCCATGGGCGCCGCGCTTCCCAACTCCGCCGAGCGGGGGTGCAAGTCAGCGAATCCAACGTCGGGACCGTCGAGCAACCCGGGAACGATGTTCGCGTCAAAGGAAGCGGCGCGCTTGGCGGCGCCTTCCACGAGGCCGGCGGGCAAGACGCCCGATTTCACTAGCTCCGACCCCGAGTCGTTCAAGGACCGGCAACAAACGTCGTGCCCACCCAGCACGATGTTCTCGTAGGCCACCAGGGGCAGTTGATTGAGGGGCTCGTTCTCCGTGACAAGACCGATCGGTTCACTCAGACCTTCGACAATACCGGCGAGCCCATAGGCGACGCAGGTCGAGATGGCGCCACGGGCGCCCACAAGCCAAACGCCCAGGGTGGCGTTGTTCGGTTTCGGTTCTGACATGAAAGCTGAGCCCGGTGCGGTATTAGCGCTTCGTTTCGATCCAGCGCTGCACGATGCCGTCGTAGGCCCGTGGCCAGCTGGGGGATCCGAGAACACCGGGTTGTCCAGGCGAGGTGGCCCGGGGGGGGTGAGATTTGGGGGCGCCCATTCTGCCGTCCGCGCCGTTGGACGCCAGACCTGATCCGGGGGAGCTGGGACCGGCTCTGCCAGATTCTCCAGAATCGGTGGTCTCGGAGTTCCCTGGCAGCTCACCTGAAAGGGACATGCGAGCGGCGTCGAGGGCAGCTTGGGTGCGATTGAGCCCCTCTCGAAGCTGTTCAGACGCGCTTTGAGCCAACGAATCCTCGATCGCGGCCAGGCGCGCCGCCATCTCCCGCAAGCCATCCTCCGTTGCGTTGCCTTCTTTCAGCTCCTCCCCCAATTCGCGGGCGGCGCGCATGACCTGCTGCAATTCCTGGCGCTCCCGGGCGCTGAGATCGTGCTCGGAGTCGGAAGCGGCTGCTTCTCCGTCCGCTGCGACGGCGCCAATTCCGGCGCGCATCTCGGCCACCAATCCTTTGAGGTCCGCCTGAATTGGGTCCCGGCGTGAGTCCTCCAACACAAAGAGGAGCAGGGCGCAAGCCGCGAAGGGCGCGGCCAACAGGGGCAGGCTCGCGGGCAAAACCGAACGCAGCATCTGGCGCGGAGTCGTGCTGCTCGCAACCGTTTGACCGAGACGGCGAGCGATGGAGCTGGGGAACGCTGCGCCCTCCACTTCCCAAGCGGTGAAGAGTGCGCCCTTCAGCTGCATGGCGCGGTCGACATCCCTGGCCACTTCCAACGGGGAACGCCGATGCAAGATCCCCCACCACAAGAGGACACAGAGCCCATTGATGCCCGCCACGAAGAAGAGTTCGCGGGTCATGCTCCCTTGTTGCCCATGAACTCCCGCGGCAAGCGCCAACAAGAACGCGGCCGACCCTAAGCACGCGCTTTGGAACCAACGCACACTCAAGAGCCCACGGCGCGCAGCGAGCACACGGCTCCGCACGAGGGGCGGCAGTGGCTCGGGATCGGTCGCCTTCAAACTCGGAAACTACTTCGCCTGCAGGTCAACGAGGTTCTTCTCCAAAGCTGCCGGCAGATGGCTCAAGCGTTTGCGCGATGCAAACATCGTTAGTGAGCTACCAGTCTCTGGAATCAGCGAATCATTGGGCGCCCAGATCGTCTGGAACACGCAGTCTTCCAAGCAAGCGGTGAACAGGGTGTTGCCAGCCCGGAAGAAGCTCAAGTTGATCAAGTTGCCTTCCATCTCCGCGGCCAAGATCTCAGCGGGCTGCTCGGGATCCGGTTGCACCATGCGCGAACCCAAGTACACCCAGCCGTGGCGTTGCATCGAGCGACCGCGCTCCAAGTTCTTGATCAAGTCTTCAAGGCGATAGAAGTACGTCTCTTGCCCTTCGCGCCAAGCCACGTACATGTAGAACTCGACGCCCGTGGGAGGGTCCACGTTGTGGGTAGGCGCACCGTTGCGACGCTCCTCCTCGCTGGGCTTGGGCTCGATCTCCGTCCAGCGCACGTTCGTGCCCTTTTCCGCGCCAAGGGTCACAAGGGCCGCGTTCCACAGGGTCGGCGAAACGACCGTGGAAAACAAACTCTCGTGGGCTGCACCCTGGGGCGTGACCAGCACGTACTCCAACAGATCCCGGCGAATGCAAACCTGCACCGGGAGGGCGCAAAGCTGCTCTTCAAGGTCGATCACGATGCCCTGCTCAGCGAAGGCCGCCTCCAACTCCTTGGCGGCACCCCCCTCTGGATTCTGCGGGGCAGGGCTCGGCTGCATCGGCAACAGGGCGAAAAAGCAACCGAGGAAACTAGCGGTCAAGATCTGCATGGGAGGCATGATGGGAGCAACGATCCGGGGACCAAATGGTTCACCGATAGCAGTAGATCATAAGAAAGCATGGCTCAAGAACTCGCAGACAGGCGGAAAGCCCTCAGAAACTCCTGCCAGGTCATCCACGGCACCGGAATCCCGGACGCCCCAGCTGAACTCTTCCGCACGGCGGCGTGGTGCACGGAATCCGGAATCAAGCAGGACGTGTATGGCGAAGGTGAATTGATCGAAGCCTTCGAGGCCAAGATCGCCAGCCTCTTCGGCCACGAAAGCGCGCGCTTCCTACCTAGCGGAACCATGGCCCAGGGCATCGCCTTGCGGATTTGGTGCGGCGCGGGCGGCCACTTCGGAATGCACCCCAGCAGCCACGTGGAGATCCACGAGGAACGCGGCTACAGCCACCTGTTTGGATTGCGCGCAACTTTGGTTGGCGAGTTTGATCGGGAGATGCAGCCCAAGCACTTGGCTGCCGTGAAGGACCCCCTCGCGACCCTCTTGATGGAACTACCCAGTCGAGAGAACGGAGGACGTCTGCCCACCTGGGAAGAGTTGCAAGAGCTGTGCGACCTCGCGCGGGCTCGCGGCATGCGGTTGCACTTGGATGGTGCCCGTGTATGGCAAGCGCAGGTCGCCTATGGCCGCAGCTTCTCCGAGATCGGCGCGCTCTTTGATTCGATCTACGTTTCCTTCTACAAGGACATCGGCGCACTCTCCGGTGCGATGTTGATCGGTTCCGCTGAGTTCATCGACGAGGCCAAACTCTGGCAGCGACGCATGGGCGGAACGCTCTACACGTTGTTGCCCAACGTCGCCTCTGCGGCGAGTCGCTTTGATGATCAACTCGCCAAGCTCCCAGGCTATCGGGACAAAGCGCTGCAGCTCGCGCAAGCCCTCTCGCCCATTCAAGGCCTGCAACTCCTGCCCGATCCGCCGCACACCAGCATGCTGCATGTTGTCCTAAGCCTCGACCCCGAAGCCGCCCTGCTCGCCCGCGACCGCGTCGCGGAGGAAACAGGCTTGTGGCTCTTCGGCAGTGCGCGCCGCGAGCCCCTGCCAGGTTTCAGCCGGTTTGAGCTCACCATCGGCGAAGCAGCCATGCAGCTGGACGTGGAGCAGATTGCGGCGGGATTCAGGTCATTGCTGGAGCACGACTCGGTCTAGCTTGGGCGACTCATGAATCCGCGCCCCAACCACTCCAGCTCATTCCTTGCGGATCTTGGGTTGCCCTCGCCGGGGATGCGGCGGCCGAAAGCAATCAAGCTTCCAATGCCCCAGATCCATTCAAGAAAGGCCAAATAGAATCCAGCCAACTCCCGCGGTCAAAGTTTGCTAGCCTTTCGTTTGTTCGCCGGGTGAGCAGCAACCCAAAAGGCCCTTTCTCACCTTGCAACCTTGCCGGACGGCGGGACAACGAAACCCCCACCACCCGGGCTCAAGCACCCTCACTCTCGATGAGGCTGCATTCGAAATTCGCCAAAGAGAAAGAGCATGGAGGTTCGCCGTGAGTGGTCTTGAACGCCCCGATTGGAAGATGAACGTTTTCTTGAGTTGGTCTGGAGCGCGGTCGAAGGCGGTCGCGAGGGCCCTACGAGAGTGGTTGCCCCGAGTGCTTCAGTGGACCCGACCCTGGATGTCGGAAACAGACCTTGGACCGGGTACGCGCTGGGGCCTCGAACTCGCGAAGAGCCTGGAGTCCACGAACTTCGGAGTGATCTGCCTGGCGCCCGAAACGCTGTACAGCAACTGGATGCACTTCGAGTCGGGCGCCTTGGCAAAGGCGCTTAACAACTCCTACGTTTGCCCCTACCTGATCGGTGTGGACCACAAAGAATTGACCGGTCCCTTGAGCCAGTTCAATGCAGTCGTCGCAGACGAAAAGGGTACCTTTCAACTCGTTTCCAGTATCAACCAGGCATCGGGAGCAGAGCGTCTTTCCGCCAACGTTCTAGCGGACACGTTTGAGAAGTGGTGGCCTGATTTGAAGCGGAAACTCAGCGACCTCGGCACACCCCCGCCCACGTCGAGGCTCCTTGGAGAACCTCTGAGCCTAGGCGTCGAGTACATCGGTCGAACGAGAGGGGATGCACTTCGCGAGTTTCGGCAGCACTTTGAGAACGAGATCGAACGCTACGCGACGGCGCAAACACCAGGTGGTCCAGGAGATTCGTTCGGTATCAACGTAGTGGGAACCTCCATGCGGGGCTTCTTGGTGATCTTTGACAACGGTCGAGAGATCGTCAGCAACGCCATTGAGAAAGGCTGCCCAATCCGCTTCACCCTCACGGCTCCGGAAGTCGCCGATCGACGGGGAAAACAAGAGAATCGTACCGTCGGCGAAATCGCCCAGGAAGTTCGCGGAAGCGTGAAACAACTCAAGAACCTGAAGGTCCCCCGGGACTGCATTAAGTACTGCAACAGCAGTCCCACAGTTTGGGGGGTGGCGACGAGTTCCTACATGCTCCTGAACCCGTACCCTGCTGAAGAGGAGGCGCACACCTGCTTCAGCATGATTGTCCGGAACACAGAAGCGAAGGACGACATCTACGCGAAGTACCGGCTAGCTCACTTCGACTCCCCTTGGAATCACGGACAGGAGGTTCCAGACTCCGACTGGGAACCGGACCTCCAAAAAAAGATGTTGCAGCCACCGGCGCCCGCATCCTCCACCGCAGGAACCAAGAGAAACTCAAGGACCTCCAAACAGGCTGACCGTCCGTAACCGAACCCCGCGCAGCAAGCGCGAAACCCTCGACTCATCGAATCCAGGGCAGGCCTCGTACCCCAGCATGTCGGATTGCCGGACCAAAACGCCCAGCGATTGAGCAACTAGAACCGGCCGGGAATGGAATGCCCGGCCGGTTCTCTTGTTGAATGCGACTCAACTTAGAAGAGCGGGCTCGCCGTCGGGGATTCGGGGTTGATGACTTCCGAGAGCGCGCGGTTGCGCTTGGCGGTGTCGGGCATGCTCCAGCGGGTGCCGGCGCGGCCGTGGTAGGTCACGGGGATGACGACGGTGCAGGTGCCGGGGCCGCCGCTGTTGGAGCAGTTGTTGGCGGCGGCTAAGTTGGCGTACATCGTGGCGGCCTCATCGACCTTGAAGATGAACACGGCTTCGACGCTCAGAGTGACCTTCTGGCCTGGCTGCAAGCCGGGGATCTCGAGGGCCACGTGGGTCATGCCGTCGATGTCCGTCGCCTTGCTGATCAAGAGCGGACCCTCCACGTCCATGGTTTTGGTGCCCGTGGGTCCCAACCAATCGATCTCATCGGCACGAAAGCTGTCCGCTCCGATCGCTGTCCAGGTGTCGTTCAATTCACCATCCACCAAGACGCGGAAGGCGGCGACGAAGTTTTCCGCTCCCGGCTGGGGCGGAGCTCCGTGCTTGAAGAGCACCTGCATGTCGGCGCGTGCACGCACAAGCCCCGGCGTGACGTCGTCGAAGCGCTTCCAAAACAAGCGGCCGACGATCACATCGTCGAGACTCGCCGGCCCATGGGGCAAGCTGTCGAAGGACGGCATGCTGAAGGACGTGCTGTTCCCGAGACGGTCGAAGACTTCGATGGTCGGCTCATAGGAAAAGGTCACCGGAGAGTAGATCCCGTTGTCGATCTGCGTCCCCGCTTGAAGCTCGTTCAAGATAGGCGTGTGCGCGAGAGACCAGGAGTCACTTGTCCCCTGGCAATCCTCGCTCTTCGGCTCGCAACGATCGGGGAACAAACCCTCGCCATAGGTGATGCGGTAGACCGTCGGCTCGTCTGTTTCGAAGTGCAGACGAGCGGTGCTGGTGGTTTTCCAAACCAAGGTCGGGGGAACCGTAAAGACAGGAGCTGTTGTGTCGGTCGTGTCTTGCAGGGCTTG
Organism: uncultured bacterium; assembly: GCA_937905825.1. Lineage (GTDB taxonomy): Bacteria > Planctomycetota > UBA1135 > UBA1135 > JABACD01. Next base: position 66,618 of record CALCXM010000095.1, on the reverse strand, counting down.
CTCCGGAGCAGGGTCAACAGAATTCACCAACCCATCCAGATCCAGGTCGATCATTTGGCGGCGCCCCATGCCAACGGGAAGACCATAGAACACGTGACGTTCTGTCGCCGCGCTGCCGATGAAGTCCGCAAGCGTACGCGGGGCAAGTGCTGCAGAGTCCGGCAGGAAGGTGTTTGTCGCCCGATCCCAAGCCCAACGCACGGAGGCGGAGCGCGTTCCGGAACGGCCGAAGACAACCACGTCACAATGACGGGCGAGCGCCATGGGCATCAGGTAGTTTTCCAGTTCCGGCTGGGTGACGGCCAAGTTGTTCGCATCCAGCAGAAACGTCTGATGAATCGCCGGGGCGAGTCCCGTGTCCATCTGCATCACGAAGGCGGTCAGGTCATCCACAACGGGGCCGTTGAAGAAGTCAGCGATGCGCGTGGTGAAGTCTTCGATGAGTCCGGCATGGGTCGCGGCGACGCCCAGGTAGCCTCGGCTGTCGATCACAGTTCCAGCGCCTGGATTGCCGACCTCGATCAAGGTTTCGATCGCCACCTTGTTCGTCAGGCGACGATAGGTCTGATTGAACGGGGTCACCTTGTTGAACACGCGCCGGGGCACGACTTCCGTCGGCTCGCCACCAAAGATGTGGTGATTCGTTCCCGTCGGAAGCGCGTGGCAAGTGTTGCAGAAGCGATTCGGAGAGATTGGTTGGGTGAAGTAGGCGCTCTGGCCTGCAACCGCGGACGCACTTGAGGTGACCGTGTGAGGAATCTGACTGTCATCGATCTCGCGCTCGCGGGTCGAGTAAGGGTTCGCTGGGTTCGTCAGGGACAAGACGTAGGCTTCGAAGTCCGCGAACTCCTCGTCGTTGAGTCCTGCGCCCCCGAGAAGCGAACCGAAGGCTCCATTGAACTCCCGCAGGTTCCGGCGCTCCCCGCGCCAGTGAAAGGGTGCCAAGGGCGCCAGCCCGGTCATCGATTGGGTCAAGAGTGGGCCCTTCGCATCAGAATCCAAGTCTTCCAGGTTCCACACGAGGAAGTCCGTGCGCCCTTCTACATGGCAAGAAGCACAGGACCCGTTGTTGTTGAACGAATGACCGGCGTCATAGAACAACTCACGGCCGCGCGCGATGTTCTTCGGAGTCGGGTCGGAGGAGAGTTCGCAAACGCGCACAAGCGAAGAGTCACTCACCAGGTACTCACGGACCGCGCTGGATCCCCAGCAATAAACCCAGAAGACCCCATTGGCATCGTCCACCACAATCGCCCGGGGCATCGATCCTGCCGGCAGATTGAACTCTTCCAAGCGGAAGCCGGTCTCATCGAGTCGCACCACGTTGTCCGTGCCGAGCCCGACCACATAGCCGTGGCCGTCGGCCCGGAAGCCAATGCCAAAGGGCTGACCAACCGACTCGGGGCGGTAGTACTGAATGCCCGGAGTGATCGGATCGCTGTCGTCCAAATCGATGATCAAGTCCGGCACGGGCAAGGGCGAAGTGATGCTGGGACGAACAATCGAAAGCCGATTCTGCACCACTCGACCGCGTACCGCCTCCTCCCCTTGATTGGCGGCTCCCTTGTTGTTGGCCTCCGTGTTCAACATCCAGGCGCGCGTGGTCAGCGGGTTGAGCTCGAACCCAAAGAGCGTGGTGCCCACCGCCATCGCAGCGGGCTGCACCGTATGAGCTACCGGGTTGATCAGGAAGAGGTCCTGGTCCGGCAATCCAGTAACGGCCACGTCCGTGTCGGCCAGGTCGAGCACGACTTCCCCTTGGCGCAGGTTGCGGCGACTGGACGTGGAGTTGTTGCCCGAGTGCATGGGAGCCACGAAGACCTTGCCCGAGTTGCTACGCGCCAAGAAGACTGGATTCTTGCAGTCGAAGCCCGGGTGACTGGAGGGGGAATATTCGATCGTCGCGCCGGTCAAGAGATCGATCTGAACCACCGTATCCAAGGCGGAGCAGGCCACGAAGGCGAGGTCTCCGTCGAGCACCAAGAGATCCGCCGGGTCCGCGGGCAGCGCGATCAAGCGCAGCACTTCGCCGCTCGTGATGTGAAGGAACGCAAGAGTTCGACTGCCCCGGCAACTCACGAGCAGTTGGGTCTCTTGGGTCGTGGAGTTCGTCCACAGACGCGCAGCTACTGGTCCCCAGGGCACATCCCAAACGGCCACCGGCGTGGTCGCGCTGCCGTCAAAACGCTCCACCGTGGAAGCGTGGGTGTTCAAGGCGAAGAAGCCCGGCCCTGAAGGATCGACCACGAGCGGGCGAATCGGGAAGTGGTTCTGATTGACGAAGGCTCCCTCCACCTGATCGACAATCTGAAAGGGAGCTGTGGCGCCGTCGCTAGCGCCGGTGCCCGGAGCAGCGAACGCAACGGAAGCAGATTCGACGGAACACAGGCCGGCAAGCGCGCAAGCGAGGACAACGGATCGCGAGGATCGAGTCGCCATGATGATTTCCTCCTGAGGGGTGATCTAGGTTTCAGCTGCGGGCGGCGTGCTGGACCTAGTCATCCTAGTCGGAAGAGTTCGATTTGCGCAAGGGGCGGCCTTTGGGGGCCAAGATTCGCCCTACTTCGCTTGAACCAAGTGCTCCCGGGTGACGCCCAGGCGCTCCAGGTCGTCCTTGACGAGATCGAAGATGGCCTCCGCGTGGCGGCGGATTTCGTACTGGGCGTCCATGGACATGCGCTGTTCCAGGAAGTGGATCACGCCCTGCATGGAGACGGTCCAGTAGGCCTGGGTGTAGAGGTTTTGCGGCAGGCACATGCGCGCGATTTCCTTGGCGACGCCGCGCTCGATGCGCTCTTGGTACAGCTCAAAGTTGCGCGCGCACTCTCCAATCATCATCTCCCGTTCCTGATGATGATCGAAGGAATCGGTCAAGTCGACGGACGCTTGCTTGTTGCCATGGGGAGGGTTGGCGCGCATGCGCACCGGCACATAGAACTCTGGCTCCCACTGCACGTAACGCCCGGATACCTCGTTCCAAGAGCAACCCTTGTCCGTGTCGAACATCACGTCGAAGACCTCGAGGCTCACGGACTGGCCTTCCACTTCGTACTCACGCCACCCGCTGCCGACCTGGTACTTAAAGGCCTGACGAAACACGAAGAGCGGGCTCTTCCAGTGAAACGTGTAGAAGGAGTGACGGAAGGGCGAAGTGTGACCATGGTTCCACAGAAACGAACACAAGGCCTTGTCCTTCGCTTCGTCGAACTCAGGCCGACACTTGTCGTAGGAGATGCGCGCGCTGTTGACCACCTTGGCCGCATGATCCATTTGCATGCGGTCGACGAGGGCGATGAAGCCGATTCCGTCATCGAGACAATCGATCGCGCCGTCGGGCTTGGAGACTTGAGTGAGGGCCATGCTGTTTTCGCCGAGGGCTGGGGGAATCTGTGGGGGGTCCGCCGGGGGTGGGGTCCCGGCTGAGGCGCCATGATAGCGACCCGCCAGGCTGTCGGAAACGGCCACGGGGGAAAGCCTCGCCAGCTTCCGAATCCTTCGACCACGGAAGCCCTCAGGCCCCCTGCGCCCCCACTCCCCAGCGTCGCATTCACGACGAAAAGTGCATCCCAAGGGAACTGTGCGTAGACTGCTCTCTATGCCTTCGAACGAATCTACCGTGCAGTTTTCCCTCAATGGCTCCCCCGCCAGCGTTTCACCGGGTGAAGGCGAATCGCTCATGACAGCGCTGCGCGAGCGCTGCAACATCCTGTCCGTCAAAGACGGGTGTTCACCCCAAGGACAATGCGGCTGCTGCTTGGTCTTGATGGATGGCCGGGCGGTGACTTCCTGCGCGGTGCCGGTGACGAAGGTCGAGGGCAAGGAAGTGATCACGCTCGAGGGCGTCAGCGCGGAGGAGCGGCTCGTGCTCGCGGACAGCTTCGCGGAAGCGGGCGCCCTGCAGTGCGGGTTCTGCACCCCGGGCCTGGTCTTGCGAACGAAGCACCTGCTCGAGAAGGACGCGAGCCCCGATCGCGAGAAGATCGCCAAGGCCATCGACGTGCACCTTTGTCGCTGCACGGGCTACACGAAAATCATCGACGCCATCGAGCGCGTTGCCTACAAGCGCCGGGGCGAGGACCTGCCCGAGCGCCTCGCGAATCCCCGCAATCCGATTCGCAGGGCGGATGGGACACCTCCCATCACGGCCAAGCGCGGAGGCGTTGGCGATCGCTTGGATCGCTATGAGGCCCGACAGCTGGCTCTGGGGGAACGCCCCTTCGTTTGCGACATGCAACGGGAAGGACTCTTGGCCGGAGCGGTTCGATTGTCCGACCACGCCCGCGCGAAAGTCCTTTCGATCGACACGTCGAAGGCCCTGGCTCATCCCGGAGTCGTCGCCGTGGCTACCGCTGCCGATGTTCCTGGAGCGCGCTGGTACGGCTTGATTCACCTCGACTGGCCGGGCTTCGTGGCCGTTGGGGAAGAAGCGCGCTGCGTGGGCGACTTCATCGCGGCAGTCGCCGCCGTGGACGCAGCCACCGCCCAAGCGGCCGCCGCCTTGATCGAGGTCACCTACGAAGTGCGCGAGCCGATCACCGATCCCGCGAAGGCCATCGAGCCCGGCGCTCACCAAGTCAACCCGACGCGGCCCAACGCCATGTCCCACACGCGCATTCGGCGCGGGGACGTGGACGCCGCCTTTGCGCAGAGTGCCCACGTGGTTGAAGGCGACTTCAAAACGCAACGCATCGAGCACCTGTTCCTTGAGCCCGAGTGCGCCCTGGCCGAGCCCGGCGAAAAGCCGGGAACCTTCAAGCTCTACACCCAGGGCCAAGGGGTCTTCGACGACCGCCGCCAAGTGGCCGCCTTCCTGGCCATTCCAGAAGAAGATCTATACGTGGAGTTGGTGCCCAATGGTGGCGCGTTCGGCGGCAAGGAGGACATGTCCATTCAGGCCCACGCGGCACTCCTGGCCCAAATGACGGGCCGGCCCGTGAAGGTTCTGTTGACTCGCGAAGAGTCGATCCGAGTGCATCCGAAGCGTCACCCGATCTCGATGACGTACAAAGTGGGTTGCGATAAGGACGGAGTGCTCACCGCGGTGCAAGCGGAGTTCCTCGGGGACTCCGGCGCCTACGCATCCGTTGGCGCCAAGGTGCTCGAGCGCGCCGCCGGTCATGGTTGCGGTCCCTACAAAGTGCTCAACGTGGCCATCGACGCCATCGCCGCCACCACCAACAATCCGCCCTGTGGTGCCATGCGAGGTTTCGGCGCGAACCAAGCGTCCTTCGCGCTCGAAGGCTGCCTGGACCAGTTGGCCGAGAAGGTCGGCTTGGACGGTTGGAAGTTCCGCATGCTGAACGCGGTCGGCATCGGGGACACCTTTGCCAGCGGGCAAGTCTTTGAAAAATCCGTCGGGCTCAAGCAAACCCTCGAAGCTGTTCGCGAGCAGTACTACGCGGCCCGCGCAGCCGGACTCGCCGTGGGCATTGCGTGCGGCATCAAGAACAGCGGCATCGGCAACGGAGCAGAAGAGTGGGGCAAGGCCCGGCTGGTGGTCGAAGACGACGGCACCGTTTCCATCTACAACGGCTACACGGAGATGGGCCAGGGTTTGCTCACGGTTCTGATTCAGTTCGCGGTGGAAGTCACCGGGCTGGACGCCAGCTTGTTCCATCCGAAGGTCGATTCGACCTTTGCCCTCGGCTGCGGACAGACGACCGGTTCACGGGCGACGCTCTTCGCGGGCAATGCGGTGGTCAGCGCGGCCGAGAAGTTGAAAACGCAACTGGACGCGGGCAAGACCCTGGCGAACCTGCGCGGGGAAGTTTTCGCCGCGGACATCGTCATCAACGACACGACTCCCCCCGGGCCATTGAAGCCGGGAGTCACCAAGGTCAAGACGCACACCGCTTTCGGTTTTGCGACCCAAGTGGTGATCCTCGACGAGCAAGGCGCTTTGAAGAAAGTCATCGCGGCCCACGACGTGGGGCGCGCGGTCAACCTCTCCCTCTGTGAGGGTCAACTCGAAGGCTCCGTACACATGGGGCTGGGATACGCGCTCACGGAAGACTTGCCTTGCGAGGATGGTTGGCCGGTGACCTACAAACTGCGTGAGATCGGCGTCTTGCGCGCGCGGGACATGCCGGAGGTGGAGATTCACTTGATCGAAGACCACGAGCCCGAGGGGCCCTTTGGCGCCAAGGGAGTCGGGGAAGTCGGACTGGTTCCCACGGCGGGTGCCGTGGCGGGCGCGCTCTTCGCCTTTGACGGAACGCGTCACTACGAGCTGCCCATGAAGAACAGCCCGGCGGCGAAAGCCATCAGCGTGGGCAACATCAAGCGCGCGAAGGCTTAGTTCATGTGTCCAACGCCTAGCGGGTACCAAAGCCCCGATGACGGAACCGGCGTGGGCTACGTCAATGCGCACACGCACATCTACAGCGCGCTTGTGCCGCTCATGACCCGGGGGCTTTTGGCTAACGGCCTGCCCACTGACCCAGCCAACTTCAAAGAGAACCTCGAGCGCCTTTGGTGGCAGCTCGACCGGGCTTTGGACGAGTCGACCTTGCAGGCGAGCGCCGAGCTGTACGTGGCGGAAGCGCAGTACGGACAAACGGCCGCCTTGATCGATCACCACGAGTCTCCCAACTTCATCGAAGGCTCCCTCGACGTGCTGCACGATGCCTGCGCCCACATGGGGATGTACGCCCTGCTTTGCTATGGCATCACGGAGCGCAATGGCGGCGCGCAGGAAGCGGCGAGAGGATTGGCGGAGAACCGTCGATTCCTGGAGCGCGACAAGTCAGAATTCGTGCGCGGCGCCGTGGGCTTGCACGCCTCCTTCACCCTGTCCGACGAAAGCATCCGCGCGGCTGGAGAGCTCGCCGCAGAATTCTCCGCCCCCCTGCACATTCACGTTGCCGAAGATCCACTGGACGTGGAGGACGCGCAACAACGGGGCTACGAAGGCGTCATCGACCGCCTCGACAAGCTCGGGGCCTTGCAAGAAAACGCCATCCTCGCTCACGGCGTGCACCTCACTCGGGAAGAGGTCGAACTCGCCTCCGAGCGCGGCGTGTGGTTCGTTCAGAACCCGAAATCGAACAGGGGCAATGGCGTGGGCTATCCTCGACATCTAGCGGCGGCAGCTAAGGCCGCGCTGGGAACGGACGGATGGTCCTCGCTGATGTTCGGAGAGCACGCGGTGCTCATGGAAGATGCGGCGCAGGCCGAAGCCGCGGGAGCTATTGGGGAGCTGAGCAGCGCAGCCCGTCGCCTCATCACAAGCGGCGCCCTCGGGCTCCAACTTTTTCCAGCCTTGGCGAAAAGCCCCGCGACGCCGCTGCGCCCTTCCGCCGATCAGCTCACTACAATTCAAGACAACGCCCAGCGCGCAGCCGATCGATTGTGGGCACGCATGGAAGAGATGCGCGAAGCCCCCAGGAACAAAAAAAGCCTATGACCCAGCTCGGACTCGAGCGCGAGATCACCGATCGCGCCACCTACGACCGCACCATCGCTCGCTTCAAGGCGGAGAACATCCTGCTGCCGACCCTTGGTCAGCTGATGGAGCCCTCCACCATTCCTGCCGGCGTGCGCAAGGCCCTGCCGGGTGTGGAACCGGATGCCCCCGATCCCTTGAACTTGTTCCGCGTGCACTGGCACAACGATTCGGATCGCAAGACCTTGGTGGATGTGCCCAACTACGTGGTGCTGCCCAAGGAACTGACCGGCGTGGACGCGCCGATCTTGGTGGCCTTCGGCAATCGCTTCCCGATGATCAACGCCCACAAGGTGCTGGCGGCTTACGGTTGCCTCGTTCCGCGCTTGGTGACCGGGCAGTTTGACATGGAAAAGAACAAGGCCATATGGCCCTCCACCGGCAACTACTGCCGCGGGGGCGTCGCCATCTCGCGCGTGCTCAATTGCCACGGAGTCGCCGTCCTGCCGGAAGGCATGAGTGCCGAGCGTTTCGATTGGCTCGACAAGTGGGCCACGGATCCGGCGGACATCATTCGAACGGTGGGCACCGAAAGCAACGTCAAGGAGATCTACGACAAGTGCGCGGAGCTCGCGGCGGACCCCGCCAACGTGGTCTTCAACCAGTTCTGTGAGTTCGGCAACCACTTGGTGCACTTCAACGTCACGGGCCGGGCCATGCAGAAGGTGTACTTAGACGCCAAGGACAAGCACTCGGGGCTCAAACTCGCGGCCTTCGTCTCCGCCACCGGAAGCGCCGGAACCATCGCTGCCGGGGACTACCTGAAGGACGAGTACGGCACGCGCATCACCGCTGTGGAAGCGGAAGAGTGCGCGACCATGCTCTACAACGCCTACGGCGAACACAACATTCAGGGCATCGGGGACAAGCACATCCCCTACGTGTTCAACGCCATGAACATGGACGTTGCGGTCGCCATCAGCGACAAGGCCACGGACAACCTCAACGTGCTCTTCAACACCGAAGTGGGCCGCCGGCATCTGGTGGAGCAGCGGGGCCTTTCGCAGGAGCTTGTGGACTGCCTCGGCAACTTCGGTCTCTCGAGCATTTGCAACGTGTTGGCCGCGATCAAGACCGCCAAGGCGTTGGACCTGGGCAGCGACGACGCCATCTTGACCGTGGCGACCGACGGCGCGGCCATGTACGGCACCGAGCTCGAGAAGGCCCGCGAGAAATTCTTCCCCAAGACGGGCTTCAACAGCGAGGACGCTGCACGCGTCTTCGAGGAACGCCTGGCGAGCTCCAACACGGACCACACCCTTGTCTTGAGCGACGTGGACCGCGCGCGCATCTTCAACTTGGGCTACTACACCTGGGTCGAACAACAGGGAGTTGACCTGGCGGACTTCGAGGCCCGGCGGGATCAGAGCTTCTGGCGCGGGCTGCGCGAACTCGTGCCGATTTGGGACGGTCTGATCGAGCAGTTCAATCGCAACACGGGCGTCGTCATTGATGGCTAGCCACGAACCGAGACTCGTTTGCCAGGGCTGCGGAACGGAAGTTCCGTTCGAGGAGCCCCTCCCCTTCCGCTGCGCCAATCGCAAGCACGGGGATGAGGTGGACCACTTGGTGAGCATCGAATGGCATGGGCAGAAGCCCTTGACCACGGTCGAGAGCGACCCCAATCCGTTCATCGCGTTCAGACACTCGATGTACAGCTACGCCTGGTCCATGGGGCAAGGGCTACGGGACGAGGACTACATCAAGGCCCTTCGGAATGTGGACTCGATGTTGGAGACGATGTCCGCGCCCCTGTTCCGCTTCACGCCCCTCAAGCGCAGCGAGTCCCTGAACGTCTGGTTCAAGGACGAGACCGGAAACGTTGCCGGCTCTCATAAGGCTCGCCACTTGCTCGGGCTCGCTCAACACTTCGATTCGGTCGAGAGATCAGGAAAGACGAAGGGAGTCAGCATTGGGACCCGACAGAAACCCCTCGCCATCGCTAGCTGCGGGAACGCAGCGCTGGCCGCGGCCGTCATTGCGCACGCGACAGGTCGGATCTTGCGCGTGTTCATCCCCACTTCGGCGGAAGCGGTTGTCGTCGATGAGTTGAAACGACTAGGCGCTGAGATCGTTCCCTGCGAGCGAGGTGACGATTCTCCTCCAGGCGATCCGTGCTTTCACGCCTTTCAAGCTGCGGTGGAAGCCGGTGCCGTTCCGTTCACCTGCCAAGGCTCCGAAAACGGGCTGACGATCGACGGAGGCATGACCCTTGGCTTTGAGCTTGCTCAACAACTGACCGAAGCGAACGTTCAACTCGATCACCTGTTCTTGCAAGTCGGGGGCGGCGCACTGGGGAGTTCCACTTGCCAGGCCTTGCGGCGCACGCAAGCGGAGGGTGCGAGCCTTCCGGCGATCCACGCCGTGCAAACCCGGGGCTGCCAACCGCTCGTGCGCGCCTGGCGCCAGCTTGCCAGCGATCTGAAAGACAAGCTGCCCGGTGGAACTCAGGTGCACTTGCAGGAGGACCAACGCTTGGCCCGTTGGCTGCACGAGCACTACGACGGGGACATCGCGGAGACCATTTTTTTGGACGCCAAGCACAATCGAAGCCGCTACATGCGTCCCGTCGATCGCCCACTTTCCAGCATCGCTGACGGCATCCTCGACGACGAGACCTACGATTGGTTTGTGCTCTGCCGCGCGATGATTGAAACGGGCGGCTGGCCTGTCGTGGTGGCGGAGGACGATTTGCGCTGGGCGCGGGCTGCGGCGAGCGCCGCCAACGACAGGCCCGTCTCCGCAACCGGGGCCGCTGGCTTGGCGGGAGTGCGAGCCGCGCGTCGGGCCGGGCACCTTTCGGTTGACGCATCCATTGGCGTGCTCTTCACAGGAATCGAACGCTGAGGCTTCCGCCTCGAGGAACATTGATGAGTCAAGCAAAGACCGTGCGCGTCGCCATGACCGAAACCTGCAATGCCTACCGCCACATGCCAGCGACCGTTGCAGATCTCGCGCAACTGCTTCCGAAGCTGGAAGAGGTGCGACGCGCCAACGTCCAGCACACAATCGAGTTGATCGGCGCTGCAGCCAAAGCCGGGGCGCAGGTCGTCGGCCTCGGGGAATTGTTCACGGCGCCCTACTTTGCCCTCGGGGAAATCTCCGACGAGATCGCCCGGATGTGGAGGGGTTTGGCTGAAGACGCCGCAACAGGACCGACCGTTTTGGAACTGTGTCAAACGGCGCGCCAACATGGCGTCATCCTCGTCGCTCCTGTTTACGAGCTGGATGCTGCAACTGGCGAGCGTTTCAACAGCGCCGTGCTCATCGATGAGAACGGCTTGATCCTCGGCAAGTATCGCAAGAACCACATTCCGTCCGGGACGAATGACCAAGGGACATTCTCCGAGACGCTGTTCTATGGTCCGGGTCAGGCCGCCCTTGGCAACGACCCCGCGACGAACCGCTCCAACTCCGATCACTTCCCGGTGTTCCATACCAGCGCGGGCTGCATCGGGATCTCGATCTGTTACGACCGTCACTTTGAAGGGGTGATCAGCACGCTGGCGAAGAATGGCGCGCAAATCGTCTTCTCCCCCGCCGTTACCTTCGGTCAACACTCGCGGCTAATGTGGGATTTGGAGTTCGTCGTAGACGCCGCGCGCCACAAGCTCTTCATCGCAGGTTCGAATCGCAAGGGCATAGAGTCCCCATGGAACCAAAAGTTCTTCGGTGCGAGCTTCTTCGCCGGACCGAATGGGAAGGTCCCGTCGCTCGAGTGCTCCGCCGGGCTGGTCATGGCCGATCTCAACTTAGAAGAGCTGTCGGGCGCGGGCAGTTCAGGCTGGGATCTCGAGCGAGACGCCCGGCCAGAGATTTACGGCTGAGTTCGATCTTCCGAGCCGCGTTTGCGGATGTTCCCGCAGGAGCGCCCTTGCCCATAGGAGCCCATCCGCGCTCACTCGGGCAGGGCCCCGTCGAATCGAGCTCAGGCCGGCTCTTGCGCAGTCTTCAGCACCACATTCAGCAGCAGGTTGGAGCCCGCTTCAATGTCCTGCGCGCTGGTGAACTCCTTCACGTTGTGGCTGATGCCTTTCACACTCGGCACGAAGATCATAGCCGTCGGGCAGTTGGGCGCGAACATCTGCGCGTCGTGACCCGCCCCGCTGGGTAGACAGTGAACGCCGAGATCCATGGCCTGTGCGCTCGACTCGATCAGCTTCACCATCTGCGGGTCGAAGCGCACCGGCTCGAAGCGAGCTAGGCTCCGACTGGCGACTGTGACGCCCTCGGCCGCCGCTACCCCTTGGACAAACTCCACCGTCGCCTGCTCCGCTTGCTGCAAAAGGGTCTCGTCCGTGTTGCGCAAGTCCACGGTCATCGTGACCTTGTTGGGCACCACGTTGATCAAGTTGGGCGCAAAGGTCATGGCGCCGACAGTGGCCACTTGGGAGCCGCCCATCTGCTTGGCCAAGGCCCGTACGAAACACACCACTTGGGACGCCACCACGCCCGCGTCACAGCGCATGTTCATGGGCGTCGTGCCCGCGTGGTTGGATTGTCCGCGGAAGGTCCACTCCGTCCAGGAGATCCCTTGAACACCGGTCACAGCACCAATTTGGAATTCGCCGCGTTCTAGCACGGGGCCCTGCTCCACGTGCAATTCGAAGTACGCGGAAGCGCGCCATGTCCCACAAGCTGCGTCGCCCGCATACCCGATGCGTTGCAGATCTTCTCCGACGGTCGTGCCATCGATCCCCGTGGCCGCCAAGCACGTCGCGAGATCCATGGAGCCCTGACTGACGCCACTGCCCATCATGTCGGGGGCGAAGCGAGCGCCTTCCTCATTGGTAAAGAATGCCACGGCCACGGGACGCTCGGTCTGCAACCGTTGTTCGTTCAAAACCTCGATCACCTCGAGACCCGCGAGCACTCCAAGGTTCCCGTCGTAGAGCCCGCCCGTTGCGACGGTGTCGATGTGGGAGCCCATGAGCACGGGAAGCTCAATCTCGCCTTTTGCGTTGGGTCGCACACCGATCACATTACCGATCTGGTCCGTCGTCACCTGAAGCCCAAGCGCGTGCATCCAAGACACCACGAGATCACGGCCTTGCCGGTCCTCCTCCGTCAAGGCGAGTCGGCAGTTGCCTCCGCCTTCGAGGGCGCCGACTTCACCGAGTGCAGTGAGCCTTGCGCAGAGGCGTTCGATGTTGATGTTGAGGTCTGTCATGCTGTTCAGGAGAGTGCTGACGCCTTCTCGCTGGTGTTGAGGTAGTTCACGCTTGGGCCGTTGAAGACGCCGTCGCGCATCCACGTCAGGATGTAGTAGTAGGTGAGGTCGATGACCGCTTGCGCTTCGTAGTGCACGGCCGTTGGATCGTCGAGCTGCTCGGGATTGAGCAGCACTTCAAACCCCGGCCCGCAGAAGCGTGTGCCCTGCGCCGAGACGCGCAGAGAAAACTCCTTTCCGTCGATGCGGCCCCAAGTGGTCGAGCCCTCTTGATCTCGTGTGATCACAAAACCGTTCTGATCCGCATAAGCACGCCAATCGTCCACGCTGCCAAAAAATCGTGGCTTCACCACGTAGGGACCACCGTCTTCTGGGCAGAAGATGTCGCAGTTGCCACACTCATTGCAAAGATCGGCGTAGTTGGCGTACTGCTTGGCCTTTTCAATCACGAGCGCGCCCGATTCTTCGCGCTGCCAAGCGTTGTCCACTCGCCTCAACTGGACGATCGGGACCTCCAGGCGTGGGAGCTCGAAAACGAAGTTCGCGTTGTTCGGACAAACCGGCACGCACTTGTCGCAGGTGGTGCAATCGAACAACACGAGCTGGGCGCCGATCTTCTTGGGCGGCCGACTGTTCTTCGCGGCGGAGTAGCGCGGATCGATTGGTAGTCCTTCTACGTAAGTCAGCGTGTTCAGGAGCGCGGCTTCGGCTGTCCATGCCGTGTGCAGGTTCTCGCCGGCCGCATCCAGCAGGCTTGCGCCGGACGCCAAAGCGGACTCGCACGCCAGTCGCCGCTTGCCCGACGGGTCCCCCGCAGTGTCCAGCGCTCTTTGCAAGGCTTTGCGGCCGTGACCGAACGCGCGAATCACGTAGTCTGCGATCGTGCCAGATGACGACTCCTGCATGCGCTTCACCAACGGTTCGAAGTACTTGGTGGAACGGGAGTACCCTCCGGGGCGCAACAGATCGGTGCAAACGGTGACCGGCACAAGTCCGAGGGCCACGCACTCCGCGAAGTTACCGCGATCGATGCCCGCGGAGAAGGAGATCGGGAAGCGCGTGCCGAAGTGCTGCCGAAACTTGTGCACCAAACTCATGGCGAGCACGTGCAAGGGCGCGCCGGATAGATACATCTGCTTTTCCGACTCCGGGAAGAACTCACGGTTGTTCTCCACGATCTGGGTGTTGGTGAATTTCACGCCAAAGCCCCGGCCCAGTTTCGCTGCGAAAGAACCCAGACGATCGATGATGCCCAGCATCTCGTCCCACTTCATGTCGTCCGCAAACGCCGAATCGGGAACCGTCAAGTCCTCGTACCCCAGAGTCTCTCTCAGCAACTCGTTCACACGCTTGGCTCCGAGCAAGGTCGGGTTGAGCTTCACCACCACATCGAGACCATTTCGTTCGAGTAGATGGCGGGCGATGCCTTCGATTTCAGTCGAGGGGCAACCGTGGAATGTGCTGAGGGTCAGGGTGTTCGAAAGGCGCGTCGTGAAATCGATCTCAGCGATCCAGGGATCCTGCGCGAGCACGTCTTGCATCCCGCCTGCCAGCAACTCAGCCCGTAGCCTGCGCACTTCCTCACTGGCGTCCTGCATGCCACAGATGAACTGCTGAACGCTTTCGGATTGGATGCCGGCCAAGTCGTAGCCAACGCTCATGTCAAAGATCACGTCCCCCCCCGGGCGCCCCAAGGCCAGAGCCTCGGACACGAGCCCGGACGCGCGCAAGATCTCGATCAGCATGGAGCCCTTCACGTACTCCGTGAGAGACTCAGTCAAGCGCAGCTCCTGGCTCCATTCCACGTTGAAACCGACGGTTGCCATGTCGATGCAAGGCCGCGGGATCTCCAACTGATCGAGAATCTGAACCGTCTTGAGCTCCAGGACACGACTGCCGGACAACCAAGCGAGCACTAGGTTCTGCGCCATTTGGGAGTGAGGTCCTGCCGCCGGACCGAGTGGCGTTCCCGCACGCTCTCCGTGAAAGGCAACAGACAAATCCTGCTCGCACCCGCTGAAGCACTTCGCTAAGGGCAGATCAAAGATCGCGGCCTGTTCACGGGCTTCCCGCAGCATGCGGCGCACGAGCGCAGATAGGGATTGCGGCCGAAGTTCGGTCATGGGCGCATGGTAGCACCGGCCGACTTGGGAAGCACTGCGCAGACGCTCCCAACAACAGACGAGAAACGAACTCGGCGGCCTCAGGATTCAAGGGGCGGCATTGCCGTCCGAATGATCTCGCCTGCGGCGCGAGGGCTCGCGAGTTGGCGAATCCGAAGAGGCCTTCGCCGGGCCGGCCCTCTCAATCTTCATCGAGAGCCCCGTCTGTGCCCAGGGCCAGGAGCAGCACGCCCAGTCGGCCCCGCAATGTCTTAGTCGGCCAACACTTCGTACAAGGGCTCGCCGGTGGAGACACTCGGGGCTTTGATGCGCAACATCAAGGCCAAAGTAGGTGCGATGTCGCGGGGAGCGACGGGCCGGTGGTGACGGCCCTTGGGAATGCTCGGGCCCATGAAGAGGATCGGAACGTGCGTGTCATAACTCCAAGGTGATCCATGCAGAGAGGTCAAGACGCTCTCCGCGTTGCCGGAACCAAGCTGCCATTGGGGTTCGGGCACGAGCCATAGGTCGCCGGAGCGTTCGCCGTTGAAGCTTGCGGCCAAGCGGTCGAAGAGTGGTCCCCGGGGCATGGCGCCGCTCTCGAGGCGCCAACGGGGAACCGCGTGGGCAACGCCCGGTTGCGCTTCCGCGCTGGT
This sequence comes from uncultured bacterium, assembly GCA_937905825.1. GTDB lineage: Bacteria > Planctomycetota > UBA1135 > UBA1135 > JABACD01. Next base: position 51,246 of record CALCXM010000095.1, on the reverse strand, counting down.
CGAAATCACGTTCGCGACTTCACGGGAATCGAGTCCGAGCTCCAGGATCTTGGGGTGGTCCAAGTACAAGTAAGGGACCACGTGGCTACGAATCAGAGAGTCTTCGATGGCGAAGTGCTGCTTGACGGCAAGGTTTGCCGCCTTCAAGAGTTCACCGGCGTCGACCCAGTCCACATGGGCACCGAGTTCGCTAAGGCGCTGGGTCGCGTCCGGTGCACCGTGGTCTGCGGAAAGCACGATCACCGTGTTCTGCAAGCCGACGTGGCGATCCACTTGATCGAGCAACTGCATGATCGTTTCGTCTAGGCGTAGCAGATTGTCTTCCGCCTCGCGACTGCTCGGCCCCCACATGTGCCCGACGTAGTCCGCCATGGAGAAACTCACGGCTAGGAAGTCCGTGTGCTCGCCCTTGCCGAGGGCCTCTGACTTCATCAACTCCACCGCAAAGGCGAGGGTCAACTCATCCCCCACTGGAGAGGAGGTGAGGGCCGAGTACAGAGCACGTCCGGGTTCAGCCGGGTACGCCTTCGGGAAGGTTCGCCCGAGGGTGCGCGTGCCCCGTTCGAACTCGCGGTCATCCTCGTAAAGGTACGTGCCCTCTTCCGAATGGAGTTGCCAAGACAAGCCGGCGTAAGCGTCGGCTAGCTTCAACTCGTTCCAAGTGCGCATCCACTCGGGCTCGAGTTCGTAGTAAAAGTCACTGGTCACGAACCCGCCCGTGTCCTTCGAAAACCAGAAGCCCTTGCCGAGATGACCCGCGGGCAGGATCGCACCGCGGTCTTTGACGGACACGGCGAAGACCCGCGAGCGGCCACCACTCGCCACCACAAGCTCATCACCAATCGTGCTACCCATGAGGTTCTTGGGAGAGGACCCGGCGCCGCGTTTGGGCTCTGCCCCAAGCTCCGCATGATCCATGTCCTCGCAGTTGTAAACCACGTGCCCTGTCTTTGGGTCGAACCACTCGTTGGCCACGATGCCGTGTTCGCGCGGGTTGGCCCCGGTAAACAGAGTGGCGTGCCCGGGAGCGGTCATCGTGCTGCCGTGCGCGTAGTGCGCCACCGTGTAGTGGGCACCCTCCGTCATCAAACGACCAAGTCCACCTTCCACGAAGCGACTGCGCATGCGATCGAGCAAGTCACCGCGCAGTTGATCCACGGTGATCTGCAAGACAAGCCGCGGCGTCGGGGCTGGCTCCTGGGGTTTGGCCGGGAGCAAGCAGGGACTGAAGAGGACGAAGAGGGCAGTGAACAAGCGCTGGCGATTCATGAACGCTACGGTGACGACTGCTCGCAAATTCCGGAAGGGTGGAATCACTCCTGCGTCGAAGATTTGGCGAAAAATCCGTCGAGGCTCACTCGCCCCGGGCAGCCCGTTCGAGCTTTTGAAATTCCGCTTCGAAGCTCGAACCGCGAAAGACCCAGGCGGCGCCACCTAGGACGCGCGCGGGGTCGGCATTGCGCTGGGCCTGGTGCAGGTAGTTGTTCGCGAGCAAGGCCAGTCGTCTTTCGCCAGCTTCGGAAAGCTCGCTCAGCTGCAAGCCTGCGCCCAACTCCCCCATGGCCTGGTAACCGCGGAGGGCTTCGCCGAAGCGTCCTGCGCGCTCTGCGGCCCGTGCGTCCAAGAGCGTGCCAACCGCATCCGGCCAGCGCTTCCAAGACAAGCTGGCTCCATCAAGATCCTTCTCCAGGCCCTCGATCCCACGGGACAGTTCCCCGATGAACGGTTTCGACTCTTGGTAGTTGTAGAACCGATGCAGGTCCCCGAGTTCGTTCGTGAGCACTTCAAACATGGGGAAGCCGTGCTCGAGGGTCATGTTTGCGTAGCGCGCTTCTTGCATGACGTTCAGTTGCACAGGAACAAACTGCTCCAGCGCTTCTTGCACGTCCAGGTCGAGCAGGGTGCTCTCGCGCATCTTCTTGCAGAAGGGGCAAGTCGGGTGAATGCACCACACCAGCAAGGGACGTCCGGTTGCGCGGCCGAGCAGTTGCCCAGCAGCGATCGAATCCAACCATTGAACTTCCCCGTTCTTGATGGGTTGGTAGTCGCGCAAGGCGGCCAGCTGCTCGTCCAACTCCATGTCCATGGGCGGCGCGTGCTCGACGAAGGGAATGTCGTGTGCGCTCGGTACCGCAGTGTTCGATGGGTTCGTGGACAGTTCCGAATGCAGCCCGAGAATCCCCCCTAAGAACAGCACCGAAGCCGCCGCCACGTGCAACAGCGGGGTCCACGGAACGACCGGCGCCTGATCCATCAGGGCTTCAAGCACGCCAAAGCTCAGGACCGATCGCATGCCGCTCTCGGGATCCGCTTCATGACTCGCCTCCACATCACTGTAGGCGTCGAGCTCCCTCCAAGCCTCGGCGAACTCTGCCAGCTCAGGGTCGGCGGCCATGGACTTCTCAAACTGCGCGGCGCGCTCCGCCGGAAGCTTGCCCGAGGCCCAGGCTCGGATGAGATCTAGATCGAAGTCACCCATCTCAGGAGGCCGGTAGGAGGTCACGGAAAGGGCGAAGCTCGGTGGCGAGCGCGATGGTAGCCCGGCGGATGCGGGTCTCAACGGTCTTCGGCAAGCTCCCCGTCAACTCGGAGATCTCTTGGACCTTCATGCCCTCGTAGCGGAAGAGCACGAACGCGTGACGTTGTTCGGGGGTCAGGGTCGCTAGGGCGCGCTCGACGCGGTCCACCAAGAAACGCACGGCCTCCCTCGAAGCCAGCACATGGGAGGGGCAGGGTTGGCCGGGGTCGGGGCTGGCCTCCGCTAGGTGCAACTCGGCACTGGTTCGAGGCCGGGACGACTGGGCTTGCCTTCTGTTCAAGAACAGCCGCACAGCCGTCGTCCGCAGGTAGCCCTCGGGGGCCCCGCGACCGCGGAAGTCGTCACGCTTTCTCCAGACCACGAGAAAGGTCTCCTGCAGTAAGTCCTCGGCATCGTGGGCATTGCCAGCCAGCCGCAACAGCATCCGGAAGAGTCGATCCCGCTGAGCAAGAAACAACGCTCTGAATTGCGGTCGTGAAATCGATGCCATCGTGTGAATAAAAGGCGCGGGGCACTCCCGAGTCGCCGGTCATGGTTTCAGAAGGGACTCTGAATCACCACTACCTTTGTCTTCTGCCGAGGGAACAAAGCTTCACACAGCCCTGACAGCCCAGTTCTCTCGGTGGGAGGTTGCCCCGCAATAAGGTAAGACAAGGTTCGGCTCGGGCCACCTTCAGGATTTGTCACTTCTTGCTCAAAAAGAGGCGCTCCGGATCGGACGCTCCGATTGTAAGCTCTTAGAGGTAAGTGCCTTGCGAGAATGCGAACTCCTTTTCCAGGATTGAGTGACTCACGGGGTGCCCACGGGCCGTCCAAGGAGTCTCGGCCCGTCCCCCCCCCCCCCCCCCCCCCCCCCCCCCCCCCCCTCGTACACTTCGCCCCGCTCGATTTTGGATCGATCTCCCGAATTCGACGCCCTCAAGACCCAGGCACTTCTGAACCTCGTTCGCGACGGGGATCAGGACGCTTGGCGAGAGGTCTATCGTCGCTACCGCACCTTGCTCGCCATCGCGGCGAAAGAGATGACCGGGGCCGACGTTGAGGACCCTGAGGACGTTCTGCAGTCTGCGTTCCTTTCCGCCTGGAAGGACATCAAGCAGTTTGACTACAAAGGCGAAGGCTCCCTGCGCGCTTGGCTGCGAGCCATCGTGGTGCACAAGAATTTGGAGAAGCTGCGCAATCTGAAACGCGCACGGCGGGTGCTCCCGAATAACGGCATGGCCACGGGGGTCCTGGAAACCCTCGCGGACCGCAAGAATCAGGGCGTCCACAACGAAGTGGAGAATGCAGAAGCCCAGGCGCGACTCTTCCAGTACATGTCGGAAAACCTAGATCCGATCGCGGCGGAAATCCTGACCCTGCGCCTGCTCGAGAAATTCTCCACTGCGGAAGTCGCCGATATCGTGGAGATGGATCCGGGTCGGGTACGACGGATCTACCGGCGCGCCATGAAAGCCGTCGCCGAAGGGCTAGGTCTAGACAAGCAGTAGCCATGGAAGACGACGAACTGATCGACCGGTTCCTGGATGCCACCTTTGACGAGGACGAGGTCGACCACGAGTCCTTTCTCTCGGAAGGTGGAGAGGAGATCGCCGGCGCGGTTCGAGTTCATCAGTTGTTCCAGGCGGCTTCCGAGTCTTGGCAAGAACCCAAACGGCCGACGCAACTGGACCGCTTCCAAATCGTCGGTGACCTGGGCGCAGGCGGCATCGGCAAGGTCTACCTGGGCTGGGATCCGGACCTGCGGCGGCACGTGGCGATCAAGGTCATCTCCCGGGATCGCTGGGCATCCAACGAAGCGCGCTCGATCGCAAAGCTCGAGCACCGCTCGATCGTCAAGGTCTACGAGGTCGGGCGCGATCACTTGGTCATGGAACTGCTCGATGGGGGCACGCTCCAGGACAAGATTCTAGATCTGACGGCGGGTCACCAGAACAGCATGAGCGCTCTCCGGGCGCGCCTGCATTGTTTGGTGCGAATCGCCGAAGGCTTGGCCTACTGCCACGAGCGCGGGATCCTGCACCGGGACGTGAAGCCCTCGAACGTTTTGTTCGCCATGGACGACGAGCATCCGCGCCTGATCGACTTTGGCCTGGCGCACCTGGACGAACTCGAGTCCTTGGACATCACCCAGAACCTGGTGGGCTCACCAGCCTACTTGTCACCGGAACAAGTGCAGTCCGGCGAAACCGGGACGGACATCCGCTCAGACATCTTCTCGTTCGGGTCGATGGCCTATGAGCTGTTGACGCTGACGTCCCCATTCAAGCGCGACACTCGCCAGGAGACCATGGACGCGGTCAGTGCAGCGCGTCCGACCAACCCTCGCAAGCTCAACCCCGAGATCAGCAAGTCGATCGAGAACATTCTCGCTCACTGCATGGAACCGGACGCGCGGCAGCGCTACGCGTCCATGGGGGAAGTCGCCCTCGATATCCAAGATGCCCTGGCGGATCGCCCGATCTCGGTGGGTAGCCGCTCCCCCGTGCATCACGCGCGGCTGTTCATGAAGCGCCATCGGCGGGTTTCTGGATTTGCTGCCATGGGGGTCAGTGTGGCGGCTTTGGCTGGATCTGGACTTTGGATGCAGTCCTTGCGAACGGAACGGACTGCCTTCGCCGAGGAGCTCGAGGCCCTCGTGAGTCGCATTCCGGAAACCAGGGCCGGCTCTGAGGTTCAGCGCCTCGGATTCGGCCTGCTGAACGCGAAGTATCGAGCAGAGACCCTCGACCGGTCGATTGCGGGCCGGATGCTGTACACATCAACACCTCCGGCAGAGGCTGCGATCGAATCCTGGTCGCGTCACGTTGCAACGAAGCTCGAGCAGCTCTCCAACTTCGACCTCAAGCGATATCCTCCTGCAGTCTGGCGGGGCGTTCTGGTCCTAGACGAAATCATGCTGCCGGAGGCGCCCTGGAACTCCGAGACGCGCAACCGAGGGCGGGTCACACTCTCCCCAGAACTTGCCAGCAACGAGCAACTGATCCTCTACAAGGAGGAGCCTGCCGAGTTGAATGGACCAAGGGCGGTCATCCGGGTTCACAACCCAGTCCCCCTGACGGAATTCCCGGACACTGGTCAATATCGGCTTGAGATCCCGGGCATCTGGCAGCGCGACTTCCTTGTCGATTCCCCTTGGTGCGAACCCATCCATTTGGAATTCAAGCGACCGCATTTAGACACCACCGGCTGGGTGCACCTTAAGGAACTTGGAATCCTCATTAGCCCATTGATATCGAAGCGGCAGATGAGCCAGCTGAGCGCGGACCTCGTCATCAGTGACGTCATCGACGACTCGCCCTGCGCAGGCCCCATAGACTACGCACAGAAGTTTGCAGACTGGGCGGGCGGGCGACTGCCAACACTGGAAGAGGTAGACCAACTGCATGGAAAGGATGCGGTGTTCTCACCAGACATAAATGCGGCTGGCGAACACATCGTTTATAGCCACATCCTCGGAGACATCAACGAGGGGTCCCACTACCTCTACTTCCGTGCGTCCTGGAAACCCGGCGACCCGATCCACAATCGTGTCAACGTGAGCCTACGCTCGACGCACATGTTAATAACCATCCCTAGCAAGGAACCTGACGAGCCATCTCGCAGAGCAGGACTCGCATTCCGCGTCGTCTATCCAGCACCTCTGCGCGCTGGAGAGTAGGCGCTTCACCTTCCCTGAACGAGGAGAACCCAATGACGTTTAGCATTTCGATTTGGCGCAAAGGATTAAAGCACGACCCCAATGGTCCCCAGGACCCCGGCGTCACGAGTGGCCGGGCGACCATCGACACGACAGCCCCCGGGAGCACGGCGAGCAATGTTCAAGCGAATGTCAAACGAGCATTTGTTCAGGTGTTCGGTGAGGACAAGGTCACGGGCTCGTCAGAGCCCATGGAGTACCTGGTCATCTGGAACGAGGAGCACCAGATCTGGACCCTCATTTGCGTCGAGAAGGGAACCATCACGATTGACGATGGTCAGGCAGAGCCGTTGATCGTCGAGATCACGATCACTGTCTAGTCCCCGCATGTGCGACAGCCCCCCAATCCCTCGGGAATGGGGGGCTGTTTCGTGTAACAGCGGGGAGCGCCCGTTAGTCTTTCGCGCGCCATGACTTCCACTCCGCCGAGCTCCAGCCCCCTGCCCTACCGTTGGGCGCTCTTTGCCGTGCTGGTCCTTATGACAGGGCTCGCGGCTTGGGGATATGTTCGGAAGTACATGCCGACGGACGGCCAGGTCGAGAAGTCCCCGGGAATCGTCGAGGAGCTCATGGCCGAGTTCGGGTACGGCTTCGGGGACATCGTGCTGGTCTTGGAAGGAGACGATCTGTTTCGACCCGATGCGGTCGCCGCGACCCGTGCGCTGATCTCGGAGCTTGAAGCCGCCCCCGGCATTGGCCAGGTGTTCTCGATCGACCGCATCCCACGGGAAGCGAAGTTGTTTGGAATGCAGCTGCTCTTGCCGCCGGCGGGGTCCGAGCCTCAAGCGTTTTCAGACGCGCGCGAGTTGGCTCTCAGCCATCCGCTTGTGGCAGGCCGCTTGAGCGACAAACAGGGCAAGGTCTGGCTGGCCCCAGTCGGCCTCGATCTCGTCGCCATCGAAGGCTTGGGCGCTGCGTTCCCTGCAGAGACCTACCACGATCTCGTCGCAAACGCTGAACTACCAGCGGACATGCACGCCAGCCTGACGGGCTCGACCATGCTCACCTGGGCTTCCGGTGAAGCCTTCGAGTACGAGCAGTGGCTCTACCATTCGATCGCCTACATCCTGGTCTTCTGCCTCGCGACGTTCCTCTTCCGCGGGGTGTGGGCTGTCATCCTCTCGGGCGGCGGCCCCTTGATCGGTGTGATTTGGAGCTTTGGCATCGCGAGCCTGCTCGACCTGCACCTCAGCAGCCTAACGTTGATTCTGTTGCCGGTGATGCTGATGATGATCGGCTTCACCGATAGCGTGCATCTCATGGTGCACATCCGCGCAGAACGGGGCAAGGGCAAGTCGCCGGCCGAAGCAACGGCCTCGGCGCTCAAGTTGCTGGCCTTGCCATGCATTCTGACCTCGCTCACGACGGGACTCGGCTTTGCGTCCCTGCTCACCGCGCGCTCGGATCTGGTGCGTGACTTCGGCGCCGCCTGCGCCGTCGGCGTGGTGTGTGTGCTGCTCGCGGTGCTCAGCTTCCTGCCGTTCTTTGCTAGCTCCTTCGTTGGCAAGTACATCCAGCAACGGGGGCAAAGTTCGCTGATTCAAAGCAGCATGCCCCTGGTCAACGGCATCATTCGACGGACTCTGCGCCATGCGCGTGTGGTCATGGTTCTCGGAGTTCTCGCGGCGCTTTTCTCGGGGTACTACGGCCGAACGATCGAGACGGAAAATCGGGTGCAGGCGGACATCCCCTCGTCCAGCGAGGCCGCACGGGCCTTGCGGGTCATCGACAAGAGCATGGGAGGCTCCACCCCGATTTCGATCGAGGTTTCCTGGGACGAGTCCCTCGATGGCGATTGGAAGCAAATCCTCAAAGGACTCAGCGCGGCCCAAGCCGTCGTCCAGCAAGAGGGCGAACACACGGCCCCCACTTCGATCCTGGATCTGCTCGCCTTCCTGTCACCGGGCGTGCCTCCTCACGACGCCATTCAAAGCTTGAAGCTCTTGCCGAAAGCGCTCACCCAATCCCTCTTTTCAGAAGAGCAGCGCTGGGCGGACGTGGACTGGCAGATGCCCGATCGCGGCTACCGGCATTTCGAACAGACCTACGCGAACTGGAAAGCAGAGCTTGCTCAACTCTCCGCCCTCCACCCCGGCATGGAGTTCGACCTCAACGGCCAAGCCATCATCTCCGGCACCGTGTTCGAGCAATTCACCGAGGACCTGGTGGAGTCCTTGGGTCTCGCGGCGGTCATCATCTTCGCGGTCCTGGCCCTCGCCTTCCGCTCGATTCGCCTGGGTCTGATCAGCATCATTCCGAACGCACTGCCCCTAACTGGCACCACGGCAATGCTCGTCGCCCTCGACATGCCCATGGCAGGAGCCACCGCGCTGGTCATGAGCCTCGGCATTGCCGTGGACGACACCATCCACTTCATGACCCGCTTCAAGCACGAGTACGAACTCGATGGTGACATGGACGCCGCGATCCAGCGCAGCACGGTCGCCGTGGGCAAAGCCTTGCTGATGACCACCGCTGTTCTAGTGGTCGGCTTCGCCGCCGTCATGACCAGCGACTTCCCGCGCAACCGGGTCTTCTCAGGCATGATTTGCTTCTCCCTGGTTCTAGCCCTCGCCAGTGACCTGATCCTCCTGCCGGCGATGCTGAAGTGCCTCGGTCCGAAGCGTCCGAAGCAGCTCGCTCAGTAAACCCGGCGCACGCGCATGGCGCAGTAGATCGAGAGGATGGCCGAGGCCAGGATCAGCCAAAAGCCCGTGAGCATCTCAGCCTTGGCGAAGTTGGAGATCTTGAAGTAGACCAGCAGCACACCGAGGCAGTACACGTCCACCATCGCCCAACGTTCGATGAACACTAGGTACGAGAGGGCGCGATCCACGTTGCGGCCCGTTCGTTGCATGAGGGCCATGCTGCCGAGCCACAAAAAGTAGATCAGTGGCAGCAGCACGACGAACAGCAGAAGGATCACGAGCAGGGGCTCATCGTGGTGTTTGAGCAGGCCAGCAACCGCGGAGTCGGCACTGTAGACGTGGGAAAAGATCTTCTTCGACACGCGCAAGATCGGTTGGGTCAAAGCCGCGCCAAGACAAATGGCAGCGCCCCAAGCAGCGATCACAAGGGAGAAGTCCAGCTTCGGAATGAAGTGCTCGTCCCCACTCTGGTCGTCCGCCAAACGGGCAATCCAAAAGGACAGCACGAGGGACAAGAGGATCGCGCCAGCAAACAGATAGGCGGCCGGTTCGATGTTGGCCGTAGCGAGTTCGATGAACGGGCCGCGCAATTGCACGGCACCCACGAGCGCCGCCACTACGAACATGTCCAGCATGGACCACTTGCCCAAGGGCTTCAACCAATGGCCGAGGCCAGCGCGCCGCCGGGGGTCCATGGGGCGGAACCACATCCAACCGAGGGCGCAACACTTGAGCGCCGGGAAGACCACGGAAAAGCTGAAGAGGATCACCGCGAGCAGACGGTTGCCCTCGGCCCAAAGGTCTGCGACTCCACCGAACACCGAGTAGTGGTCCGGTGGAATGCCGAGTGAGATGATCGTCACTCCGACCAAGCTCTGCCCGGTCACCAAGCAAACCACAGTCACCAGCAACGCGAGCTCATAGGGCCAACGAATTCGAGCACTCGAACGCAGGGAACGGCGAACCGTTGACGAGTCCAGCTCGCCTTGCTTCGTGCCCGGCGACTCCGTCATTGGTAGCGGAAGATCCGAACGCTCGCGATCGATAGCAGGACCGAACTCACCAGGAGCAATGCGATCGAGCCGAGCACCGAACTCGGACCGTTGCCGAAGTGGATCAGTTGATGCATGCCGTTCATGGCCCAACCGGTGGGCAAGCTGCCGCCCAGAGTCTGCATCCAAGCGGGAGTGATCTCGATCGGCCACCAGCAACCCCCGAGGGCGGCCAGGACGATCGACGTGATCACTCCGATGGAGTTCATCTGTTGTTCAGTTCGCATCAGGTTGGCCAGGAAGATCGCGGCAGAGGTGCAGAAGGCAGCCCAGCATAAAAGCAGGACTAGCACCATAGGCAGATCATCCCCCCAGTCCATGCCAAAAAACACGCGGCCCGCCACCATCGCCGCGCCGATTTGAACGAGGCCGAGGGCCATGGTCCCCATCCACTTGCCCAGAACGATCGAGGAGCGCGAGATCGGAGTGGCGGCCAAACGCCGCAGCAACCCGCGCCGACGCTCGATCACGAGCAGAGTCGCGCCCGAGGTCAAGAGCACCAACAAGGTGAACATAACCATCGTCCCGGGGATCGCCTGGGAGTAGCCACTGGGAATGATCTGGCGCTTGCCCGCCGGTTCGACCAAGAGACTCAGGTTGCGCTCTTGAGCTTGAAGAGTATCCAGCCCTGCGAGGTTCACCTCTTCGCCATCCGCGCGCAAGACGGCCAAGTCCGCAAGCAACCCGTAGATCGCGCGGCTCAATCGAACCTTGTCCAAGTTCGTTCCCGTGCCTTCGCCGTTGCGCACGAACTGCAGCTTCGCTTGATTTCCAGCGAGAACCGAATCTGTGAAGCTCGCGAAGCCCGGCTCGGGTTCGGGGATCACTAGACGCCGTGCAAACTGATCCGGAAGGACATCCGCTCCGACGAACTCGATCTCAAAGTTCTGCGCGCGTATCGCGGCGTACAGCTCTTCCAACAAGAACCCGCCCTCTTCCGGCCCCTGCACCGCGAGCAATTTGGGCGTCTCTTCTGCGGCCCCAGGGGACTGGCTGCCGCCGGTGATCGTGCCGATGAAAAAGAAGAAGAGCAACGGCATCAGGAAGACCCAGAGGATCGTCTCGCGCTGTCGCAACATGTGCCTCAAGTCCCTGGAGGCGATGAACCATGCGTTGTAAATCATGGGAGGTGCCGCCTAGGCTGCGCTGAGGTGGCGCACGGTACGGCGCACGCTGAGGTAGAAGAACAAGCACGACATGCCGCTCAGACAGAGCAGCGCTCGCAACAAAGAGAGGCCATCGAAGGCCCCGGTCATCAACACCTTGAACTCCACCAGGGCCATGCCATTGGGCGTCCAACGGCCGACCTCAACCATCCAGTCCGGCATGGACTCCATCGGGAAGAGGCTGCCGCCCAACATCATCATCGGGAAGAGCAACATGCTGGTCATCATGTTGCCTGCTTGTTGCGTCGAGCCCAGGCTTTGGGCCCAGAGAAACAAGGGGACGAGCGCGCCTCCGCTGAAGCCACCCCACAACAGGGCCGGCAAGAATCCGCCAAGGGGGAAGTCGAACAAACTCACCCCCATCGCGAGCCCCAAGCCCGTCACACCGAACGCGATTGCGGTAGCCGCCAGTGTCTTGCCCAAGAAGAAGGAGTGCAGGCTCTGGGGCGTGCTTTGAATGCGCCGCAAGGTACCGGACTGCTTCTCCTCCCATAGATCTGCGCTCATGCCCTGGGCGATGAACAACATCGTCATGAACAACATGCCCGGAAAGAGCAAGGTCATCGGGTTCTGACCGGAGGACTCCTTTTTGTCAGTGACGACCTCCACCTCCAAATCAATCAACGGCGGAAACAAGGTCGATTCCACCGCTTGAATGCGATCGTTGATCGAAATGGCCTGGGCTGCGATGACCGCGTTGGCGAAGAAGTTGTCGCCATCCGCCGGCCCCTTGGACATCAACTTCAACTGGTCGCCTAGGAGCTGTTGTCCATAGAACGTTGCCTCCACCAGCATCTCGAGGCCCTCTTCCAGAATGCGCGGCAAAATTCGGTGAGCGGGATTGGTCAACAGGTGCAGTTGAGTGGGCTCGTCTTCCATGATCGCCTGACCAAAGCCTTCTGGGATCACAAGCAACCCCGAACCATCCCCGGAGTCGATGCGCGCCCGGGCTTCATCGAATTCCAAGGGCACCAACTCGATCATCGAGTTTTCTCCGCCGCCAGAGGCGAAACTTGCTAAGGCTTGACTCACGAACGAATCATCCTGGTCCACCAGCAGTAGTTTCGCCTTGGGCGTTACGCCACCGCCGCCGCCCATCACAAGGCTTAGCAACCCACCAATCACCACTGGAATTCCAAGCCAGCTCATCATGGCCAAGGGATCCGCGAGCCGACGCCTGAAGTCCTTGCGTGCCGAAACGAGAAAGAAAGGGAGGCTCATTCGCGCAGGTCCCGACCAGTCAACTGGATGAAGAGGCTCTCCAAGTTCGGCTGGGTCAAGGTGGTCTCGGCCACGGACATGTTCGCGTCCCCAAGTGCGCTGAACACGGCGGGCAGCTGGCGCGAGGCTCCCGGCATGGAGAGCAACAAGCTCTCCTCGTCGCTGTTCAAGATCTCGATTCCTTCAAAGCCGGCGAGGGCTGCTGGTACCTCGTCGGCGCGGAAGGATCCTCGCAGGCGCAGCAGATCCCGCCCACCCACTCGATCGCGCAGCTCCTCCAAGGTGCCCTCTGCAATCAAGGAACCGTGATCGATCACCGCCAAGCGATCGCAAAGCTCTTGGGCCTCCTCCATGTAGTGCGTCGTGTAGAGCACGCAAGTTCCCTCTGCCGCCAGCTCACGCACCAGCTCCAGCAACTTACGCCGGCTCTGCGGATCGACCCCGACGGTCGGCTCATCCAAGAGCAGCACCTTGGGACGATGGACGATGGCGCAGCCGAAGTTCAAACGCCGCTGCATGCCCCCACTGAAGTTCTTGACCGGCTCCTTTGCCCGATCCGCCAGCTCGATGCGAGCCAGGACTTCCTGAACGCGGCCCTCAAGGGCCTTGCCACGCAGGCCGTAGGCGGCTCCCCAGTAGCGCAGGTTGTCCGGCGCGCTCAAATCGTCGTAGAGGGCCAATTCCTGGGGAACCACTCCGAGCACGGACTTGGCCGCAATGGGATCCGTTTTCACGTCGTGGCCGGCGATTTCGGCGGAGCCAGCGGTGGGTTCGATCAGCCCGGAAAGACAGCCGATTGTGGTCGACTTGCCGGCCCCGTTAGGGCCCAGAAGTCCGTAGATCGCCCCTCCCTCGGCGGACAGAGAGATTCCTTTGAGGGCCGTTTGGTCCCCGTAGGTTTTTTTAAGGTCGTGGATCTTGATCATCTCAGTAGGGATAACTTATGTGTCTTCCGCAGTAGTGGCCTCCGCGCCGTCGTTCCTTCGCACCACTCCGAAGAAATCGGTCACCACCCTAGGTGCTCCTGCGAAAGTATGCGGAAGGGCGGGCCCTACCCAAGACAATGACCGAAACTCTCACAGACGTCGCGAGCCTATTCGCGGAAGCCGCAGGTCTCGCTGCGAGTGCTCTGGACCGCAACTCGAACCGATCCGGGCCCGTGGTGCATCGCCTCAGCCCGCTGGAGCTGCAAGAATCCCTCGGGCTAGAGCTCCCCGCCAAGGGGCAGGGCATGGACGCCGCGCTGGAGCTCGCACGGAAAACCCTGCACTACAGCGTCGCCACAGGCCATCCGCGCTTCCTCAACCAGCTCTTCGGCGGTCATGACGCGCCCGGCATCTTGGGCGAGTGGATCTGCGCCCTGACCAACACGTCCATGTACACCTACGAAGCCGCCCCCGTGGGGACGGTGGTGGAACTGGCCCTGCTCAAGCGCATGTCCGAATACGTGGGGTTCGAATGTGGCGAAGGGGTGTTCGCCCCCGGCGGCTCGATCGCGAACCTGATGGCAATGCTAACGGCGCGCCACCACTATTTCCCGCATGTCAAGCACGACGGGTTGCGCCCCGATGATCAACCAGTGATGTTCGTCTCGGCGGAGGCACACTACTCGATCGCGCGCAGCGCCATGGTCGCGGGCATCGGCACGTCAGGCTGCATCGAGGTGCCCACGGACGACGTGGGCCGCATGCTTCCCGCCGAACTCGAAGCCCTTGTCGAAGAAGCCATTCGCGCCGGCAAGCGCCCCTTCATGGTGGCTGCCACCGCTGGGACCACTGTTCCCGGCGCATTCGATCCCGTGGACGCCATCGCGGACATCGCCAAGCAGCACGACCTCTGGTTGCACGTGGACGGATCCTACGGGGGCAGCGTGCTCTTCAGCGCCAAGCATCGGCAATTACTCAAGGGCATTGAGCGCGCAGACTCGGTCACGTGGAACCCGCACAAGATGATGGGCGTTCCCCTTTCTTGCGCGGCGCTCTTGATGAAGCAGCCCGGTGCCCTGGTCGCGACTCTCGGCATGAACGCCGACTACCTCTTTCACGCGGACGCCGAGGCGGATTGGGATTTGGGCGATCGCTCCCTGCAATGCGGACGCCGAGTGGACGCTCTCAAGCTTTGGTTCTCCTGGCAAGCGCTTGGGGATGAAGGCTACGAGCAGCGCGTCGACCATCTGTTCGAGTTGGCCGAAGAGTTCCGCGAGATGGTGCGTAGCACGCCGGGCTTCCGACTCATTCGCGAACAGGAAAGCACCAATGTTTGCTTCCGCTATCTGCCCGAGGAGCAGCGCGAGCTCAAAGGGCAAGCGCGCGACCGCTGCGAGCATGAAGCGACCCTGCGCATTCGAGCCATCATGGCCAACGAGGGCTCGTTCCTGGTGAACTACGCGACTCTCGATGGCGCCGCCACCTTCCGTTTGGTGGCGAGCAATCCACAGACGAACTCTGAGGACTTGCGCGCGCTGCTGGCCCGCATCCAAAGCGCGTAGGTCGGGGACGCGGCGCCCCTAGCGCGCCCCTTTCGCTTCCCGCAGGACTTCCTTGGCTTCGTCGTAGTACATGTCCCGGGGATCCAACCCGAGGGCGAGTAGCTTCTTCGCTTGCTTGGGTGTACACAGCCCGACCGCCTTGCGCTCGAGCAGGTGCTCGCGCAGCTCGTCCACCTGGGAAGCGGAATAGCCATCGAGCAATTTGGAGGGCAGGCCCGACTTCTGCACGGACTTGAGCTGCGCTTCCGTCGGGTTGCCACCACGCCGGGGCCGATTGCGGAAGTGCTCTAGATCGACTCCGACTGCGGCGTAGGGATCTCGGCGAAGCAACTGATAGACCACGTCGGCTTCTTGCGCTTCCTGTTCCTGGCGTGCCAACTCCAGGGCTTTTTCGAGGGCGATGGCTTGCCCTTCTTCACTCGCTTGAGCCGCGATGAGCTTCGCGCGTTCCACCACATCTTCCTTGTCGCGACCAAAGATGTCGACCGCCTGCACCAACGCGTGCCGACAGTTGGCCGGCACGAAGTCGAGCACCAAGAGATCCTCCTTGCCCGGTGCAATGCGAGTTCCGCGCCCCACCATTTGGGCGTAGAAAGAGCGCGAGAGAACTGGGCGCGCAATCGCCACCAATGCGATCTCGGGCACGTCGAAGCCTTCCGTGAACAGGGAGCAGTTCACGAGCGCTTGAATCTCGCCGCGGCGGAAGCGAGTGATGACCTTTGCCCGGTCTTCCAGCTTATGGGTGCCGTCGAGGGAAACGGCGAAGTTTCGCTGACCACTCAGTTCGCAAAGCACGCGCGCCAGGGCCTTCGAGTGGGCGACGGATGCCGCGAACACGATTGCCGGACGCTGGCCCCGTTCACGCAGGATCGGCTGGGCCATCTCCACCAGGTGCAGGTCCTGGGTCAGGACCTGCTCGACGTCCTTGGTGGCCAACTCCCCGGCGATCTTGCGGATGCCGCTGAAGTCCGCCTTGGTCTTCACGAGAAAGGATTTGATAGGCGCCAACCAACCCGCTTCGGTCGCGGCCAGCATGTCGTAGTCGAACGCGACCTCCGTGAAGATCTCACCGAGCTTCGCTCCATCGCTACGATCGGGTGTGGCGGTCACCCCCAGGATGTGCGCGTGAAAGTGCTCGATCACCGCACGAAAGGAGTCCGCCGTGGAGTGGTGGGCTTCGTCGATCACGACGATGCGGAAGGCGTCCCGGGGAATGTCGCGCAGGCGGCGCTGGAGGGTTTGAATGCTCGCCACGGCGATCTTCGGTCGCTCGCCAGCGGGCCGTGTCAACTCTCGGCGGTCGGCCATCTCCACGGCGACCACGTCGTCGCACCAAACCGAGATCTTGTCGCGGGCTTGCTCCACCAACTCTTGGCGATGGGCAAGCACCAATACGGGCCCCTTGGCCAGCCGCGAAATCTCTGCAAAGAGCACCGTCTTGCCCGTGCCCGTTGGCATCACCACCAGCACACGTCGGTGCTTGCGCTTGTAGGCGGCGCGCACCGCTTCCAAGGCCTGCTGCTGATAAGGTCGAAGCTGCATTCGAAACGAACGGGCGGGCTAGTTGAGCGGGACTCGTTCGAAGTGCGGGAAGGGAACCTTGGACTCTTCCAGATCCCCGAGGGACGTGAAGTCGCAGAGATTGCCGAAGAGGGTCCACATGGCTCCAACCTCAGGATTGGAGTGCGCGGCTTCCACAGCTGCCTTGTCCACCCAGTCAAAGATCTCGAGCAAGGTGCCGTCCTTTGTACTGCGCAGCAACACCGGTTCCATCTGCGTGGCGAGCCCCAGCTCGCGCAATCGGGGCACGTGGGTCCGCACCAGTTTCAACAGGGCTTCTTCACGTCCGGGCTTCGGCTTGTACAGAGCGATGACGGTCTCGGGTTGCTTCATGGGGACGATTGTACGGTCCCCTCTCCCGAACGGCGAAGCAGCGAAGCAAGGATCCAAACTAGAAGCCCCCCCACCAGGCCTACGCTTGCCGCAAGCACCCAGCTACCGAGGAACCATGGCCAAAAATCTTCCGGAGCCAATTCCAGTGCACCGACCTCCGGCTTTTCCTCTAGACCCAAAATCACCCGACCGAAGAGCAGGGATCCGTACATGATGAAGGGAATCAAGGGCGGCAGGGAGATCTGTGCGCAGAGCAAAGCGACGGTCTTGGAAAACCCCAAGCGTTGGCTGAGCAGCACCGTCAAGAGGATCTGATAACCCCACAGCGGAATCAGCGCCATGAAGAAGCCAAAGCCTGCAGAGCCACCGATCCGGGCGTTGGAACCGGGTTCGCGCAGAAGCAATTCCTGCAACCCTTCACGCACTTGCTGGCGAAAGGGCAGAGCTCGAAAGCTGCGACGGCCCGTGAGTTCCAAAAAGGCTGGCGGCAAGAAGAGCGGAACGAATGTCGCATAGATTCCCCGTTGAAGGCGCCGGAATGAAAAGGCTGGACGCACCACGGACTGCTCGGCGGGACGAGATCCGGGCAGGGGCACCTCCACCGCCTGGACACCCGCGCGACTCAAGGGGAGCAGAGAGTCGCGCGCGAATGTTTCCCTCAGGTCAGGCAAGGAAAGGTCCGCCATTTGCAAAAGCGGATAGACCCGTTGGTGCGCGTCGGGCTCCTTCAACTTGAACCCGGTTGCGAAGCGCACACCCCAACGCGTTCGGCGCGGGGCGACGTCTCCCGCGTAGACTCCGACGAGCAAGTGCTCTTCGTCCTGCGCGATGGCCTTCTCAAAGGAGTCAATGGTCTCGCGCCAGGCGCTTGTTCCCGGACGCAGGAGGAGGCAATGGGTGTAGCCGGCGGTCCTAAGCTGCTCTAGAACCCCCTTGCTATCGAGCGCAGAAACAACCGGATAGGCGTGATAGAACTCCACGCTCAACGGCGTGCTGCCAGCGGCCCGTGGATGCAGGAGCACGCAGAGACGCGCGCCCCCGTGCTGGCCGTCAACCCCCGGCTGCATCGCGCTAGCGAACGTCGTCGCGCAGGGCTTCGACGTGTTCGCGCCAACGTGTCTCCACGCCGTCCAAGCCTTCCCGTTGGCTCACTCCATAGATCTCCGCGGCGCGCTCTCTCCAGTTCTCGATCAACGTACTGTTGATGCGCGAGAACTCGCCGGCCGCGCGCAAGAAGAGCTGGCCCTGCTTCCCTTCAAAGCGTGCCACGTAGTCGTAGAAGCTCCAGGCCTTCGCAAGGTCCACGTCGCCCAGCTCATACAGACGTTTGAGCGCGACGCTCTTGATCGACGCCCCCTGGGTCAAGGCGATGTAGTCGTACATCGAACGGCGCTCCAGGGCCTTGCCGCGCTTGCCCGGTTTCTGCGCCTCGCGCTGGAGGTAGCCGAGGCCCTCGCGTATCCCCCAACAGGTGGCACCGCAGTGTCCCATGTACTGGGTCGCCATGGCGTTCGCTACGGACTCCTCCAACCAGGCAGAGCGAATCGGTCCCTCGTCGCTGCCGTAGTGCATCATGGCCAACACGTGCCCGGTTTGATGACAGACTGCTCCGTCCAAATCCAGTTGGTCCAAACGCCAGAGGAATTGGTATCGAACGGGACTTCCGCCGTACGCCACTTCCCCCGACACAACCGTTTCTCCAGCCAAGGAGCTGCGTTCGAAGTCGAGCAATTCGGCGCAGTAGCGCAAGTAAGCTTTGTCGTCGAAGGGACCAAAGAACCAGGTCCCGAGCAGCCCATCGGAAATCGTGTCGGGGTAGTCCTCCCCGATGTACGGATCCACGTGTTCCGCGCGGAAGCCCTCGACCACTTGTTCCGCAAGGTGCACCAGACTCAAAGCCCACTCATCACTGACGTGTTGCCGCTGATCGCTGTTTCCAGCCACCAGGTAGTGCATGAGAAAATGCTCGCTTTCAACTGTATGGAACACGTGCTTGCCGCCGAACTCTTCCTTCGAAACGCGCAACAGGGCTTCAGGCACTTCTCCCAAGCGCACGGATGCGCGGGCGTTTTCCGCTCGAGAGGTTTGGGGGGATTCCAAAGCGAGCGCGCGTTCCTTCTCGAGTTCGCGCTGAATGCTCCCGACCTCTTTGCTGAAGCCAAAGCTCTTCAACCAGCGTTCCTGCGCCTCCAAGGCAACCACCACGCGGTGGTGCGCATGAAACCATGGCGCCGATTGGGTGGGCTGTGCCTTGCGCTCCTTGCGCAGTTCCTTGATGCGCTCAGCGGCCACCTCGTACTGCGTCGAAAGGCCCGGGAGGGTTTGGTCCCGGGAGATCGGATAGGAACGCTCGATGTGCTGGCCTTCAACTTCGAGCACATGCTTGCGGCTGGACGGGACCTTTTCAGCGTCCTTCACGTAGTAGGCCGGCGCCCCCGGCTTCTTGGGATCGAACACGAACATCTCGTTGGGACCTGCTGTGTCCCACTGCACCGCCCCGGTCTTCGCGTCGACCACGAAACCGGATTTGGCCTCTCCCATCAGGACCCACATGCCGCGGTAGGAAACCAGGTGCTTCTGATAGACCTTGCCGGGAGCCGAGTCCTTGAGCGAGATGGCAAAAATCTCCGCGGAGGCCGAGGGCGCACAGAGCATCAAGGCAAACAGGAGAAAGAGTGATCGCATAGCTAGCAGGTGTTGGTGTTCGAGCCTCGCCTCGTCGGCGGGCGCAATTGTCCCCACGCTTCTCTAGCGCGGAAGGATCAGCGAGTCACGCCGAGGACGAATTCCAGGCAGGACCCCCGTGCCCTGGCGAAATGGATGGCTATCGAAGCGCAGGGCTCTGAGTCTACGGGCTCGGAAGGGTCCCGTCTGCCGGCATCCGAGCACGTGTCACGGGATGCCCAGGTTCAATCAGCCGCCGCTTGTGCAGCCGCCCGAGACCTTCCAGCAGTCCATCAGTTGCTCCGAGTTGAACGGGCGCCTCGGATGAACGGGAGGCGCCCACGGTCCACAGCACACCGTCCGCGCCTCAGTCCCCGAAACGAGAAGGATCCATGGGAGAGGGCTGTGAGATCTATGCAAGGCCCCCTTCTACGGGCCGGAATTCCACCAGACCATTGCTTCGCGCCGCCGAATTGGCGAAAGAGGAGACCATGAACT
Organism: uncultured bacterium; assembly: GCA_937905825.1. GTDB lineage: Bacteria > Planctomycetota > UBA1135 > UBA1135 > JABACD01. Next base: position 31,377 of record CALCXM010000095.1, on the reverse strand, counting down.
CTTCCAAAAGCTCTTCCTCGCTCTTGCTCGCCACGCTGCTCCTCCCGAGTGCTTGCGCCATTCCGTCCATCGACATCATCCCGCGCTATGGAACGATGGACGTCTCTGGAGACTACGCGGCGAAAGGTTCCTCCGCGGACCTGAACACGGCGGGTCTCCAGGAGGACGACGGGTACATCGGGGGCCGGGTGGACCTCGACATGGGGTGGCCGACGATCAGTTTCTCCACGCAAACCACCACCCACGATGGCACGGGTGTGCTGACCGACACGCTCGAGGTGGATGGTGTCGTGATTCCTGCCGCGGCCATCGTGAATACAGATCTGGACCTATCGGTTCATAACCTCTGCGTTACTTACAGCATAGTTCCCATCCCCTTCTTCGATGTCCTCGACGTGGGCCTTGGCTTCGGGGCCTCTCTCATCCAAATCGACGCCTCGATCCAGGAGCAGGCAGGGAACTTCGACACGATCAATGCCGACGAGGACGTCCCTCTCCCGACCCTGGCAGCTCGCATCGACCTAGACCTCGGAAACTTCGAGGCTTCGGCGCTCTTCATGGGCATGAGCCTCGATCTCGGGGACGTGGCGGCGGACTACTACGACTTTGACGTCCTCGCCCAATACAAAGTCTTCGGCTTGGAGAACCGCTTCCGGGCCGCCATCGGCCTGGGCTACCGCAGCACCGCCATGGACTTCGAGTACGAGGACTCGGGCGACCAAATCGAGGTGAATGTGGACCTGGATGGGCCTTACCTGGCCTTAAATTTCAGTTTCTAGGAGTCCTTTTCCTGGGCGCTGCGTCAAACAGAGGCACGCGCGCCCCGTACCGCGGGGGGCAGCCCACACCAGATTGCCGTGGGAGGATTCTCCCCCTCCGGTTAGATTGTGGGGCACGCTCGACCCCAGCCGCAGCCGGCATTTGATTCCATGAAGCTCTCCAAACTGATCTCTTCCGTATTTCTCGCCTTCTTCTGTGCGGCCCTCAGCTCGCCCGCTCTCGCACAGAAGCTCAACCCCAAGTACCGCGCCTTCCCGAACATCGGCGTGGAGTACAAGACCCTGAAGGAATTCAGCGACGTCCCCATCAACAACGACCGGGTAGGCCTGGTCGGCAAGTTCAAGGTCGAGCAGTCGGTCTTCGTCAAGACCAACGAGGGCAAGCGCATCCCGATGAAGGACATCGGTTGCGACATCATCTACGTCGAAAACACCGGCCCGACCACGGGCGGCAAGAAGGGTGTCACCGTCGAGAAAGACAAGCGCAACAGCGCCCAGGACTTCCTCGAGTCCGTCAGCGGTTCGCCCTGGGGTGCCCGTGAATTGGTCCCTGAGGACTCCACCGTCAAGCTCTCGAAGGAATTCGAGGCCCATCGCACGGTGTTCGCGACGGCACTCGACGTGACCTACGACAGCATGGACGCGTACATCGTCGAGTACATTTACGAGATCTACACCATCTCGATCGCCTCGGGCAAGCTCGTCTTCATCTGGGAATACCCCGGCGACACGAAGCTGCGCAAGAAGTGGGAGTCCGCGGTCAAGAAGTCCATGAGGACCTTCCGCTACTCGAAGGGCGGGGCAGTCACGACGGACATCGATGACGTGAACTCCGAGAGCAGCTACGAGGATCTCTTGGAGTTCCACCAGAACGAGGTCGCGCAAACCCCCGGGTGGCGCTTGATCGAGACGCCGAAGAAGCAGTACCTGATCAAGACCAATAGCGACGACGACAAGGACATCAAAGAGGTCATTCAACGCCTGGAAGCCTCCCGTGAACTGTACGAGAAAGACTTTCCGCCGCCCCAGCCGATCACCTCCATCTCGGTGGTGCGCGTCTGCGGTTCAGAAGAGGTCTTCCACACCTATGGCGATACCGGCCGCGGCGTCGGAGGTTGGTTCAACCCGGGTTCCGAGGAGTTGGTGCTCTACTTCGGCGAGGACGGCAAGTCCTCCACACTCTCCGTGATGGCCCACGAGGGCTTCCACCAGTACTGCCACTTCCTCTTTGACCGGGCCGCCGCCCACCGTTGGTTCGACGAGGGCCACGGGGACTACTACGGCGCCTGGTCCATGAAGGGCAAGAAGCTCATCCAGGAAGAGGACATGAAGGGCGGGTTCGCTCGCCTCCCTGAGTTGAAGAGGATGATCCGCGATGCGCAGATTGCACCCTTGTCCGACCACATTCGATTCAACCACCCCGAGTGGCAAGGGCAGGGTCCAAGCAACGTCTCCTGCTATGCGCAGTCCTTTGGCCTGATCAGCTACCTGCGCATGGGTGCCCGTGGAAAGGTCAAGAGCAAGTACTGGGACAAGCAGTACAACAATATCCTCCCCGACTACATGGCCGCCCTTCACAAGGGCTTTCAAGATACCTACGCCGAGATTCGCGCGGAGGCACAGAAGCAACTCGACAGCCAGCTCAGCCTGCCCATCGACGACCAAGACCCCGACACAATCGACCGGGCAGAGAAGCAGCTCGAGTCGCCGTGGGACTACGCGCGTTCGAAAGCTCCGGACATTCGCGAAGCCGCGATGGACGCCTCCTGGGGAAAAATCGACGAGAAGGAGTTCGAGGCCAAATGGCTTGCATGGATCGACGTTCAGTTCTAAGACCCACAACGAGCTGACCCTCAACAAACAGACCGCGCCCCCGGAATGAATCCCGGGGGCGCGGTCATTTCTTGTGCCAAGCGTTGGGAAGATTGACATCCTGATCCTTCAGGGACTCGTGGCGTCCCGCGCATTGGGCTCCCTACGATTCTTGTCGGGATTGGCCCTCGAATGGTTGGGGCGATGCCTTGTCAGGCAGGGCCCGTACCGCCCCCCGCCTCACCGGGCGAGCGCATCCCCGCGAGCACGACACATTCCAACGTGCCTAGCTCGAGCTGGCGCGTCCCTCAGGAGCCCCCGTCGCCAAAGCGCGCGATGTCCAGGTCGCTGCCGACGAGGGTCAAGATGTCCCCAGTCGCCAACGCTTGCTCGGGATCAGGGACTGGGTTGAATTGGGCTTCTCCCTCGGGTCCTTTGGTTTCCAGGGCGACCACGTTGAGCCGGAACCTGCGCCGGAGGTCTAGCCCCAACAGGGTCTGCCCCACAATTTGAGAGGGCACTTCCATCTTCACCACCGAGAACCCTTCCGCGAGGGCGAAGGAGCTTTGGGCACCCGGCATCATCATGGCGCGCACCATGTGCTTCGCGGAATCCTCTTCCGGGTTCAACACGATGTGAGCTCCGACCTCCGCCAGAATCTCCGCGTGGGTTTCGGCACCGGCCCGCGCAACGATGTGCTTCACGCCCAACTGGCGCGCGTAGACAACCGCCAAGAGTTGCGCTTCGAAGTTCGCTCCGATGGCCGCCACCAAGAGGTCCGCATCGGCGATATCGAGGGCCTCCAGGCTCTGCTTGTTGCTCGCATCCGCCGCAACAGCCAAAGCAACCTTGTCTCGCAGGCTCTCGACAATGCTCATCTCGCGGTCCACGGCAACCACGTGCGCACCGCTCTTCGCCAAAGAGATCGCTGCCGCTCGCCCGAACTGTCCCAAACCAATCACTACAGCCTTCATCGTTGTTCCAAGTCAGCTCAACTGACAATCAAGTTCTCTTCGGGATATTCGAGGCTCACGTTCTTCTGCCGCGAACGGAAAACGGAGAGGGTCAAAGCCAGGGGGCCGACCCTCCCGATGAACATAGTCAGGCAAAGCACGAACTGCCCAACCAAGCTGAACTCGGTAGTGACCCCGGTGGAGAGGCCCACTGTGCTGAGGGCCGAGATCGCTTCAAAGGTCCGGTCGATGAAGGGGATCTGCGGATCACTCACCGCCAAGAGGAAGCTCGTGACGCCGGCGGCCAGAACGTACAGGACAAAGACACTAATGGCGGTGCGCACGATCAAGCGCGGCAAGCTACGTCCCGCCACTTCGATGTTCTTCCGCCCGCTAACCATCGCGCGCAAGGTGATCAACAGGACAGCAAATGTCACCGTTTTCAACCCCCCTCCGGTCGACACGGGCCCTGCTCCGATGGTCATCAATCCGAGGAACAAGACCTTGGTGCCCTCCTGCATCTCTCCCATGTGAACCGTGTTGAACCCTGCCGTCCGGGTTGTCACCGATTGAAACGCGGAGACCAGAGCCGAATCGAAAGTCCCCGCACCTTCGAGCAACGCTCCAGACTCGAGCAGCCAAAAGCCCACGAAACCGATGAACAAAAGAGCCAGGGTCATCCAGAGCGACAGTTTAGTCTGCAGGCTCAAGGGCTTCTGTAGCTTGCCGTCGTGCAACCGACGAAAGAACGTGAACCTCCGGAACAAGGGATTCCGGGTGAAGTGGTAGCTCAGAAGCTCCCGAGCCACTGGCATCCCCAAACCGCCAAAGATAATCAGCCCCATGATCGTGAAGTTGATGCCCCCGTTGCTCCGCAGTCCTTCGAGGCTATCCGCCTGCAAGGAAAACCCCGCGTTGCAGAAGGCCGAGATCGAGTGGAACAAGCTCCAAAACCAACGCTCGCCCGCATGACCCCAGTCCGTCGGCAGGAAGGAGTAGAGGGCTATGCATCCAAGTCCCTCGACGGCCAGAGCCCAACCGATCACCTGGTAGACCGACTTGTAGGCTTCCTTGTTCGAGGTCGCCCCCAGGACTTCGCGCAAGGTCACCACCTGCGGAATCGAAAAACGCCGGCTCGATAGCAACGTTCCAAACCCCACGAAGGTGATGATCCCGAGTCCACCGACCTGGAAGAGGAACATCACGATGCCTTGGCCGAACAACGAGAGCTTTGTGCCCGTATCAAAGAGAGCCAGACCCGTGACGCAGGAGGCGCTGGTGGAGGTGAACAAGGCCTCCTGAATCGTCAGCGGCGCGGCCCCAGTGGCGTGGGCGCCCGGCAAGAGCAACAGCACAGTTCCCAAGACGATCAGCGACACGAAGGAACCAATCAGCAAGACCTCGGTTGGAATACCCCGGCCTAGCCACTCGCCGAGCGCACGCAGAAGTCGGAGGGTCAGACTGAACCCTGAATACCAGACGATCGTCGAGGCCGCGAGGGAGGCCCATTCGAAGAGTCCATTGAACTCGCCCCTGCCCGCCAAGGCAGCAAGGCCCAAGAGCAGAGCCACCAGCAGCGCGAAGTCAGCCCGATAGCGACGCAAGAGGGCCGCCCTCTCAACGGATCTGCGCAGACCGAGGATAAGGTCAACGGCGATCGCAAGGCCGACGGTGATGTCCAGGGCGTTGGCAACTCTGAGCCAGGTAGGATCATCCAGTCGGAATCCGTGTCGCCCGAGGAAGGCGAGAAGGAAGGCCCCCCAGATCAGACCAATCGTTCGCTTTGAGAAGAAGAACTCGCGGGCATCGCGCGTTCCTGGAACGGGCTCGGGGGTGGACAAAGGAAGTCGCTGGCTGAAATGGTGACGGGGGGTTTGGAGGCGCAAGGGTAGCGCAAGAGACCGCATCCACGGACTGTCGGGGGTCGGCGGAGGGCACTCAGGCCGCAAGTCAGGGTCCGCTCTCTCGGAATCGGGAAGTGAATTTGGAAGCGGTTTGGCGGCCCAGTCAATTTTGCAACTTCCTTGAGGCCGCAGAAAGGCGCTATCCCGCAACGGGGAATGACGGGGCTGGCACTGTCCTTGATGGCCATTCTGAGCCGATTCCGCCTCTCGCCCCTAGGCTCTTTTCCCTATATCCCTCTCCAGGTCCAGCCAGGCTCACCCTTGAGCGAGTCTCCTATCTCCGCAGAGAAGGCAGGGGCCTCATGCATGACTCGACCTTCGCCGATAGCCTTCGAAGCACGGAACCGGAAGCGGTTCTCGAGTCGCAAGCCCCCAGCTTCCCGCGAATCACCACGACAATGGTCACCACGATACACACCCAAGATATTCAGCAGCGGCAGCCCCAGGCTGAGCGCGCCATTGCCCAACTCCACACGGAACTGCTCGCTGTCGAGCGCGGAGAGGAGCCAAACCACGAGCGCATTCAACGGGCGCTGCTCGAGCTCTCGGACCGGCCGGCCGCCCGCCCGTCGCGCCGCAGCGGTCCGCGGACTGTGCGAACGTCTCTGTATGTATATGCGCGACATTCGTCAGGACGAGATGGAGCTCAGCGTGGAGGATCTAGACGTCTTGCTCGACAGCTGGGTTCAGCTAGAGGATCTGGTTCTTGGCCGGGAATTGCCCCGGGACCTAGGCGCCGTGATCGATTCCGTGGAACCCAAGCCGGCCGTCTCAATTCATGACGTCATCAGCGCCCCGGAGTTTCGAGACTCTGGATTGTTGGTGGAGAGCTGCGAGACAGAGGTTCGCATCACCCTTCCTCCGATGGATGATTCGCGGATGACAGCCAAGGTCCTTGCTGATATCTCCGAGCTTTGGCAACTGACCCCGGAGAAACTGTCTTGGGCGGTCGAACTGGGTCGCTTGGAGCGAGTGCCGGTCTCCCTGCTGTCCAGGCTCGTGGAACTCAACCGGAACGCCGCCGAGCGTCACCGAATCGTCCAGTTGCGCGGGTTGGACTACATCCATTCCACGCGGCTGACGGATTGCCTGCAGCGCTGTTTCGACCTATCCGACTAGGGCCCGGCCGACGTGGATTGTCCAGTTGCGCTGACTCCTAGCCTGCAGGTTTCGCTACTCGCTCGTGATGTTCGATGATGCGCTCGGACAGCAGCGTGAAGAGTTCCTCACGGTCCACAGGCTTTGTGGCGAAGCCGTCGCAGCCCGCCTCCTTGCATCGAATGCTCGTCCGAATGCGCGCATCAGCGGTCAAGGCGATGATCGGAAGGGAGTGACCTTGCTCACGCAACTGCCTCGTCGCGGTCAAGCCGTCCATCTCGGGCATCATCAGATCCATGAGAACCGCGTCGAAGGGCATGCTTGCCTGCACCGCACAGGCAACAAACTTGACGGCTTCCAACCCCGTCGCGGCGATCTCGACTTCGGCCCCCGCGTTCGACAACAACTTTGAAATGATCCGCTGATTCACATTGTTGTCCTCTGCGAGCAACAAGCGATAGGGCAACGGGATCGAGGAATCTCCCGACTCCGCGCTCGTCCCTCCCTGCAGGTCTTCCCAGTACGCCATGTCGTGGGCGTCGAGCTTGCCGATTGGCAATCTGATCGTGAAGGTGGAACCCGTGTGCTCCGAATCTCCGAGCGACAACTCGCCACCCAACAGGCGCACCAATCCACGGCTAATCGCGAGCCCCAGACCCGCACCACTGTTGCGCCGCGTGCTGCCCGCGTCTGCATGCTGAAAGGGCTGGAAGAGCTTGCTGCGTTGGTTGGCCAAGATCCCGATTCCCGTGTCGATCACGTCCACCTGCAAGACGCCATTCTGTTCGCTTTCAAGGACTCGCACGCGGGCTGTGACGGTGCCCACCTCGGTGAACTTGATCGCGTTGCCGACCAGGTGCGAGAACACCTGACGCAAGCGTTTCGGGTCGCTGAAGATCTCGGCTGGAACTTTGCCTTCGACTTGCATCTCCAAGCGAATGCCCTTTTCCCGAGCTTTGGGCGCCATGGATTGAACCACCCGAGAGAGCACTTCCAAGGGGGAAACAGCTGAGCAATCAAGCTCGAGTGCCCCCGACTCCATGCTGGACATATCGATGATCCCATCGACGAGTTCGAGCAGCTCCCGTGCCCCTTCCCGAATCATCCCGCTTGCGTACACGTGATCCTCTGCGCTTCGCTCACCATCCAGTAGCAGATCGGAGTAGCCCACGATGGAGGTCATCGGCGTTCGAATCTCTTGACTCATCTTCGCCAAGAAGCGCGTCTTCAAACGATTGGCGCGGGTGGCTGTGTCGACCGATTCCTGCAGAGACGCGCGCACATGAGCACGCGCCGTCCGGCTCCCGAACAGATTGGCCACGGACTCCAACATCTCGGCGAACATCGGATCCCCGGCGACGCGACCTTCGCAACCGACCACCAATGCGCCGCCAGCACCACCCTCTTCGCCGAAGGGGACGAGCATGTAACCCGCTAGTTCTTCCGCTGGGAGCAAGTCGTCGTTCAGTCCGATGAACACCTGATAGGTGCGCAGCTCGCCTTGCGTCAAGGGCTGGCCAAACTCCAGGGAGTCCGTCGAGTCGAAGCGTTCAAACCCTCCGCAAGCGGCGAGAATGGTAGGGCTTTCCCCGTTTGCGCCTCCGACACGCAGAACCGCCGCGCCCAGATCCTCTCGGAAGCCGGTGGCGAAAGTTAGCTCTGCCAATGCCGAACTGACAATCTCTTCCACCTCACCAGACTCGTCCAGCTTGGCTCCAACGCGCGCCAAGACCGTGGCAAACTCATGCAGCAGGTTCGCTTCCTCCTCAGCGCGGACCTCTGCAGAGATATCGCGTTGGATACCGATGAATCCGGAGAGTCGATCGCCATCCCCATCTCCGTGCACGAGGGGCGTCAGATGCAGGGAGGACCAGCAACCTTCGTACTGATCGGACCCGCTCCAGCGTTTGTAGTAGAGACGTCCCGCCCAGGGCTCGCCGCCCCGCAGGGTGCTCCAAATCTCGTCGTAAACGTCGTCGAGCAGTTCCTCCGACTTCAAGATTTGTGTGGATGAGCCGATCAACACTTCCTTGGAGTACCCGGTGAACCCGCAATAGGCATCGTTCACGTAGGTGATCGTCGCCTTGCGATCGGTGATCACGATGCCATCTGCAACACAATCCAAGGCGGCCAAGAGCTTGGCGTGATCAGCTCGTTGATCTGCCAGGGCCTGCTCCCGATTCTGGTCCTTCGAGAATTGGCGCGCCCCGTAGACTCCCAAGCCGATGGCGGTCAACAGGGCTAGCAAACCGAGGGCCGCAAAGGCTTGCTGCTTCAGCACGGCACGCTGCTGCTTGCCGTTGTGGTGATAGGCCATGCCTGCGCGATGGGTGAGCAACCCCTCGCGATAGCTCTCCTTCGCCAGGCCGTAGTCCAAGCCAAGAAAAAGACCCATGGCGTTTTCGCGCTCGCCTGCCTGCGCCAGGTGGATGGCTTGTTGCTCCGTCTCGAGGCGCTGCGGGAGAAACAGGGACGTGGTTTCTTCCAGGCGCACGGCGAGCTCAGGGGTGGCCTGCTCCAAGAGCCCAGCGACTCCGCCAGCCAGCTCCTCCGCGCTCATCGCATGACGATCGAGCCAACGCTCTTCGCCCGTCCCCACAAACAGTTGGGCGGACATGGTCAAGGCCTCGTCCAGCATCATGAGCTGCCGCACCACCTGCTCGAGCTGTTGCTCCTCCCGTGCAAATTCCACCTGCTCCCCGTGGGCACGGCCGAAACTCGCAACGAGCCACGCGAGCAGGGCCAGGATTCCGACGGAAGCCAGGACCAACCCACCCTTGTTGGCTTGTTTGCGCACGATCAGATTGGATTGAGGCATAGGGGTAGCAGGATCGCCAGGCGATCGGCAGACTATTCCCTCCCATCGGCCCCCTCTCCCTGCTGTCTGGAAGCGGTTTCGGAAGTCCCAGCGGATTGGCTCCGAGCTGGACGTCAATTGAATAGGTGCCGATCGTGCCCAACCGCCCATGACCGCCACTGTTCCCCTCCGAGACGGAAGCATCCCTGCCCCTGGGGCACGCTGGCGGGGCTTTGTCTTCTTCCTCCCACTCTTGCTGTGGGTGTTGGCCGGGGCGGGCCTCATCGGCATCGCGGCCGCGTGCTCAAAGCATTTTAGGGAAAAGGGTTATGGCCGCTGGGTGCGCATCTGGGGACGGGTTCCTTTGATTTTCTGCGGCATCAAGCTCGAGATCCACGGGGCCCAACACGTCCAGGGAAAGGGCGCCAAGCTGGTGCTTTTCAACCATGTGAGCCAGCTCGACCTCTTCGTCTTGGCCTCCCTCTGCCCGGACGGGGCGGTGGTCATGTACAAAAAAGAGTTTGAGAGCATGCCGGGCCTGGGGAGCGCCATGCGCAACCTCGGGATGATCCCGGTGGACCGCAGCGACCTGGTCTCCGCAATCGCCAGCGTGTCCACGGCCGGCAAGCGCATCCTCGAGGAGGATGCGCCCTGCTTCATCGCCCCGGAGGGCACCCGCTCACGGGTTGGGGGCCTTCAGTCCTTCAAGAAGGGCGCTTTTCACCTGGCGGCTGAACACGGCATTCCGGTGGTTCCCATGGTCCTGAGGGGCATCGGAGAGCTCCTGCCCATGGGCGGCTACTTCCCGCGCAGTGGTGTCATACGGGTGGATTACCTGGACCCCATCGACACGTCGGAGTGGGACAGCAACCGAGTGCGCAAGCACGTCAAAGAGGTCCGGGACCTGTTCCTGGAGTACGTGCCCGCGGCGCCCAAGAAGGTGCGCCCCCCCAAGGTTGAGGAAGCCTGAATTGGCGCGGGCAGTAGACGCCTGCTGAGGTTGAAGTAAGCTCACGGGCGCGTCCCTTTGCCCCCCCAAACCCGATCGCTCCGTCGATCCACATCCAGAGCAATGAAGAATCTCCTCCTGTTGACCCTCGCCTTCTCCCTCGTCGCTTGCGGTTCTGAAGAAACCAAGACCGTCGAGGCCACCTTGGACCTGCCAGTTGAGGCCGTTGCCTCGGTCGCCGCCGTCGAGGTCACGGACGCTGATCACAACGTCCTGTGCGGTTGCAAGATCGAATCGGTCGGCAAGTGCGGCAACTACGTCGAGTTTGACGGCGAGTACGCCGAGCTCACGAATGGCTCGGATTTCGGCCTGGGCGGAATGGAGTGGTGCACTACCTCGGACAACCACGCGGTCCTCTCCGGCACGCGCACCGGCGGCGAGTTTGTCGCCACCAAGATCGAAGTCGCTGAGTAGCGAAGAACTTCGATAGATTTCGGGTCCGAGCGACACGCTGGGTCTGAGGCTGCGTCTTCTCTTGTGAAGGCGGCAGCTTCTCCCACCGCCTTCACTGATTCTCAGGTGAGGGGGGTCGGGGCCGGGACCGACCTCGACCCTCCGTTGCCTAGCCTGCATGACCAACTCAAAATTGCCATGCAGGGCTTTCAAAGCAGAGTCACCAACAACAATGCTCAGCTGGTCGTCCCTCGACCGGCTGGGCATTGTTGTTTTTGACGGCTTTGCCTCGCGGCTTCGAGCTGTGCGGCCCCAGACACGGGTTGGATCTTGGGCGTCGCTCCCGTCCAAGCGGGTCGACGGGTAGGCCCAGCCTCCTTGGTAGGAGCAGGTGGCCGGTCTGCTCAGCACTCGCCTTCGCGCTTACTTCACCTGTCGAATCCAGCCGAGCAGGCAACGTTGAAAGAGCTTGTAGGGCTGGTCCAAGTGCGCGCTGTGCCCCGCACCGGGGATCTCGATCCAATGCTTGTTTCCCGGTAGGCTCCCGTAGAACTCGCGCAACTGGGTACGCGACTCGGTCGCGAGGGCCTGACCCGGGGGAAAGTATTCCAGCCGCCCAGCGAGCATCAGCGTGGGCATCTTCAATCCCGCCGGATCGACCAGGGGCAGTTTGGACGCGTAATCGTGCAAGGCACCGCTCGGGACCTGTTTGCCTTGACTCAGCAAATGGCGCGTGAAGGCCTCGGGAGTGTCCTCTTCGTGGAATCCCTCAATGAAGTCCCCTTGAGCAACTTCGCGGGTCACTTGTCGAAAGGGCCCTTCAAAGGCGTCCTCTCCGTACCAGGAGCGCAGACCCTCTTCCGAGATCCGGCGCTTCCAGTTGAACCCGTAGAGCACGAGTCCGCTGATCTGATCCGGGTGCTGCATGGCGTAGCGCCCGGCGACTTGAGAGCCCCAACTGTGTCCGACGAGCACGATCTTGTCGGTCTCCCGCTTCTTCAGGATGTCAGTCACCATCAACTCCAAGTCCCTTTGAGCGGACTCGCAACCGCCGATGGGGTTTGGCTTGGCGGGAGTTGAAAGCCCATAGCCACCGAGTTCGCAAGCGAAGACGTCGTAGCCTTGGCCCGCCAGGAACTCCATGACCGAGTAGTCCCGCAAGGGAAAGTCCCAGCTCGCGCGCGCGCTGAAGCTCGCGCTCGGCAGGAACACGACGATTGGCCGTTCTTCCGCTGGCAGCTTCAATTGTCCCGGAACGACCTTGTTCCAAACGAAGAGGGAGCGATCCCCATCCTCAACCACCCAACTCTCTGCCCGCGGAGTCCCAACGCGTTCGGCGGCTGCGATCTTCTTGACCACACCTTGGGCGAGGTCGTTGGGAACAGGAAAGGTCAGGTTGTACTGGGCGATCTTCCAGCTGTCCCCGAGCAGCTGCAGCACGCCGGAGCCGCGCACCTCCCCGTACTTCTCGTTCTGCAAGCATTCGTCAAACCAAGCGAACTTCCCATCGGCACCGAGCTGGATGTGGCGTTCGCTCGCGACGTAGGTCCAACCTTGCCCCTTGCTGAAGTGGGGCTCAGCGTAGGCGCGGAACTGCGCCAGACTCCAGCGTTCGCCCGCGTCCGTCCCAAGGAAGACCGCGTCTTCGGTGAAGTGCGCGAAGTAGCGATCCCCATCCGCCTGAGCAGCGGCTAGATGAAAGTCATCGAGGGTTTCGGCAATTTGGACTTGGGGCAAAGCCAGAGCAAGCAAGAGGAGGTTCAGCATGGACACACGATACAGCATCCATGCGGAAGCGCGACTCGCGCCTACTGCCCCTCGCCGCTCGAGTCAGAGGAGGTCCCACTGGCATCCGCGCGCCCAGCATCCTCTTTGGCTTTGGCTTCTTCTTCCACCAGGCGTTCGGCAGCTTCGGCCTCCTGCTTGGCCTTAGCTTCCGCTTCCAGGAGTCGTTTGGCCGCCTCGGCCTCCCGCTGCATAGGGTTCTTCCCCCGCGAATCGCTCTGCTGACGTAGCTTCATGCGCTTCTCGTGGATCTCAGGCGGGAAGACGTTGTTGCTCAGATCTCCGTCCGCCGTTTCGAGGTGCGGATCGAGGGTCACGCGAACCACTTCTTGCTTGGTCGCCACCAGCTTGCTCAAGGACTCCGTGTTCTTGATCCAGATTTCCGCGGGGAAGCGCATCACCTGCTTGGAACCGTCGGCATATTCAAACTCGAGAATGATCGGCGACAGGAGGCCGCCCACGTTCGAAAGTTGGATCGAGTAGAAGTTGAATTCTGAAGCGAGGGCCTCCTTCTGTTCTGGCTTCAAGCCCTCCACCATCTTTTCGAAGTCCGTTCGGTCCTTGAGGGTCACGTCGTTCTTGTCGAACGTGTTGTAGAAGTCCGCGAGTTCGGGGAACTCATCCATGCGGCGGCGCATGCCCTTGTTGCGCATGTCGGACAAATTCGTCGGCTCCGCATCTTGCTTGGCGCGCGCCAGGGGCTTCTCGATGTCCGGGTTTTGAGTGTCGATCGTGTAGCGCGTGACGCCCTCGATCGCCACGTCCACAGACTCCGTGGTGTAGAACCAACCGCGCCAGAACCAATCGAGATCCACCGCCGAGGCGTCCTCCATGGAACGGAACAAGTCGCTGGGTTCCGGGCGCTTGAAGCGCCAGCGGTTCGAGTACTCCTTGAAGGCGAAGTCGAAGAGCTCACGTCCCATCACTGACTCACGCAGGATGTTCAAAGCCGTGGCAGGCTTCGCGTAGGCGTTGTTGCCGAACTGCTTGAGCGACTCCGAGTTCGTCATGATCGGAACCTGGTAGTCGCTCGTCATGTAGCTAACGATTTTGTCCGGCTTGCCGCGCCAGGAGGGGTAGTCCTCTTCCCACTCCTGTTCCGCCAGGTACTGCAAGAAGGTATTCAAGCCCTCGTCCATCCAAGTCCATTGGCGCTCGTCCGAGTTCACGATCATCGGGAACCAGTTGTGCCCCACCTCGTGAATGATGACCGAGATCAGGCCGTACTTGGTGCGCGAGGAGTAGGTCCCGTCCTCTTCCGGACGCGGACCGTTGAAGCAGATCATCGGGTACTCCATGCCGCCCACAGGACCATTCACCGAGATGGCAACGGGGTAGGGGTAGTCGAAGGTGTACTTCGAGTAGACCTCCAGCGTGTGCAGGATCGAGTGCGTCGAGTAGCGACTCCAGAGCGGCTCCCCTTCTTTGGGATAGTAGGACATAGCCATCACTTCGCGGTCGCCCACCATCTGACCCTTCGAGTCCCAGATAAACTTGCGGCTAGAAGCCCAAGCGAAGTCGCGCACGTTTTCCGCGTGGTAACTCCAAGTGCGCGTCCCATCCGCGCGTTCCTTCTCGTTCGCTTCGGCCTCTTCGGGGGTCACCACGAACATAGGCTTTGCGGCGCTGCGCGACTCTTCGTAGCGCGCCCGCTGCTCGGAGCTCAGCACTTCATCAGGATTCTGCAGGACGCCGGTGGACGCCACGATGTGATCCGCGGGCACCGTGATGTTCACGTCGTAGTCGCCGAATTCCAAGGTGAACTCGCCGCTGCCTAGGAACTGCTTGTGCTGCCAGCCGTTGACATCCGTGTAGGCGCAAAGGCGTGGGAACCACTGAGCGATCTCAAAGATGTCGTTCCCGTCCTTCTCAAAGTGCTCGTAACCGCCGCGTCCCCCCAGCACATCGTGGTCGTTGATCTGATGGCCCCAGCTAACGGTGAACACCGTGGAGCTCCCGGAGACCAGCGTCTCCGCCAAGTCAACGCGCATCATCGTGTCATTGATCGTGTGTTTTAAAACTCGGCCCTCGCCGTCGGTCACGCTACCAATCTTGGCCCCACCGTCGAACTCCTGCTTGTCGAACATGCGCTGCAGGTCCTTGTAGCTCGGGTTCCCGTCCGGGTTTGGCCCGAAAGAAGTCAGCACGCTATGGGAGTCCGGGTGAAAGCGATTCTGGTCCAACTGCAACCAGAGGTAGCTCAAGGAGTCCGGCGAGTTGTTGGTGTAGGTGATCGTCTCGGATCCCACCAAGGTGCGCTGTTCCTCGTCCAACTTCACGTCGATCTGGTAGTCCACCTGCTGCTGCCAATACTCGTGACCGGGCGCGCCCGAGGCGCTGCGGTAGCTGTTGGCTGTGGGCAGGATCTCCTCCAGTTGGCGAAAGCGATCGATCCCCTCAGCATCCACCCCGTAGGCGGTTCCGAGGGCGAGGATTCCGAGCAGGCTGAGCTGCAGGGTGGTTTTAGCGTTCATGGGTCCCGGGTGCTTGGGGATCGGGTGTGGGACGGGATCTTGGGACCTCCATCGGAGGCGCTAGAATTGTAACGCGACCGCGAAACCCTGCTCATTCGGGCCACGGCACGCTCAGCAAGCTTTCAGCAACGGGCACGCTTCCAACACAAAGCACACAAAAAGAGCCCCCGCCATCCCGAAGGAGGCGAGGGCCCTTCTGACTGTGGCTCGGCCTGGGCTCCGACTAGTGAGTGAATCCCACGCCGAAGGCGATGCGGCTGTAATCGATGCTCTGGGTCTCGTACTCGTCGGCGAAGTAGTCAGCATCAAAGAAGTCGTGCTCGGTCGCAATCAGCGCACGGTAATCCGCCCAGATGCTGAAGCTATCCCCGAGGTAGTATTCGGTGCCCACGCCGTAGTAGAGACCAACCCCCACCGAGGAGGAACTGAACGAGTCCGAGGCGGTGGTGATGTCGAGGCTAGAGATCGACATGTCCATGCCCAGGTCCGCGTAGATGCGGAAATCGCTGGTGAGCATCTTTCCAAAACGGGCACCACCATAGAACTCGAACAACGACAGTTCATAGTCGACGTTTGCTGCGTCGGTGAAGTCACCATCCGAGAGGGAGAGCCCGATGATGCCGGCCATGCCATCCATGTCGCCGTTCTCCGCCTCGAACGAGAAGTAGCTTCCGTTGTCGACCTCGATTGCCAGTCCATTGGGAGGATTGTCTGTGAGGAAGGCGCCGTAGTCCGGCGTGCCGTAGCCAACTCGCAGAGAGCCCTTGCGGCGAGAAGCGCGACGCTTGGCTTGCTCACGTTTGAGATCCGCTGCGGCAACTTCCTGTTTCTTCTTCGCTGCGGCAACTCCGAGCGCGTCCTTCCGCTCCTGATTCACGCGCAGTTCTTCGGCAGCGTCGGCCTTGTCTCGTTCAAGCTGAGCGATTCTCTTTTGCTCACCGCGCTGAATCCCAAGCTCGGCCAGTTCCTCGGCCGACCACCCGGAGGTATCGCCACCGATGCCCGGATCCTCAGGGCCTGAGCCGGCAAAAGGGAGATACTTGCAGCTTGGTGCAAGTGCCACTATGGACAAGAGAGCAATCCGAGTCAGAAGAGAAGAAGCACGCATATTCGTTTAGTTCTTTGGATTTGAAACGAGGTTGATGGCAGATCTAAATCCCGTTTGGGGCGCTCCGACCTTAGAAAAACGCCTTCTCTTGGCGCCAGTGTTAAGTTCAAATTCAAAACTGCCTCCACGGTAGACAAAGCCTTCAGCGGCGTTCTCACCTAGCCGCTGCCCGCTGTTTGCGATCGGCTCCACGGAATAGTCCAAATAGGCGTCTAGGCACCATTCTGCGACGTTGTCATAGATGTTGAGAAGCCCGAAGGGGTTCGCAGGCCCGCTGTCCACGTCCTGCGGCTGACTCGCCATGCACGTCACCTTGCGATTGGGCCGAGCGCCGAGAGCCGCCCACTCCCACTGGGCTTCCGTTGGCAGGTTCATGCCCAAGTCGGTGCACCAGGTGAGAGCTGAGTTGTGAAACACGCCTTGGGCAGGCCGGTTGGGGAACAGCACGTTGGTGCCAACCTGTCGCTTGCGGTGCTCATCGTAGACCCCCGAGGACACCTCATGACGAGCAAGCAGGAACGGGTACAAGCTCACGTTTTTGACAGGCCTCTGATTCGAGTATCCGCCCTTGCTTCCCATGGCGAGCACGCCGCCGGGAATCAAAGAGAACTCCACTCCGGTCGACTCCTGTTTGTAGATCGCGATCCAAGGTCCGTCGTCGCCATCATCAAAGCGCTCGATACGGTCCAACTCCAGGCCGGTTCGCAACCGGGGGTGTGCGTCCTCGAAGAGCTCAAGGTACTTCTGAACTCCGCTCTTGCTGAGACGGTTGTAGCGCTTGTAATCCGTGAAGGCCAGCATGGCAAAGTCCTGTTGGGCATTCGCCATGCGCCGACGCAGCCGTTCTAGTTCGAGCTGGTCCACATTGCCCTTCTCGATCTTCGCCAGAATGGTGTCCGCGGTTCCGAAGTCGCTTGCAGCAAGTGAACGGTCGTAGTCAGCGACTATCTCGCGGGACTTGAGGAAAGCCTGTGCCTGCTCAAGCTCGGAACTGGCCTCCTTGCGGAAGAGCTCGCCGTGCGTCTCCACGATGAATTCCAAGTTCGACTCCCCGGCGCCGGGGTGGTACTTGCAGCAGGCCAAGTAGGCGTGGAACGCCCCGACGAAGTCTTCCTTCGACTCCATCTCGCTGCCGATGGTCAGGTACTTCTTGAAAAGCTGGCCACTGACGTCCTCCAGGCTGCTGCGGATCAGACCGCGGTAATGGGAGTTGGGGTTTTCCGCCAGGGCTTGGCGGTAGAACTCAACCGCCTCTTCAAACTCACCAGAGCTGTAGGCTGCCTGGGCGGAGTTGTAGCGCAAGCGGCAAGTGCGCGTGATGGACTGCTTCTCGATTTCCTCCGCGTACTGCAGGGCAGCGTCCTCAGCCCCACTGTCCGTGAGCAGTTGCACCACCTTGCGCGGAGTCTGCCAATCGCCGGTCTTGTAGGCCTGTTTCACCGAGTAGTCCATCCACGCCAAGCGAGTTTGCTCGGCGTAGAGTGCGGCGTTGACGGCATCGTCCGCATCCGTCAGCGCAGCCTCTTCGTAGAGCACAAGCGCGCTTGCGAAGTCCTTCTCTTGGAGGTGCTTGCCCGCGCCCTGCATTAGCAAGGTAAACAAGCGCACACGGACCTTGTCGTCGTTCCGTTGGTCGGAATCTTTTAGTGTCGCGATCGCCAAGTCCAGGTCATCTCGATCGCAGGCTTCCTTGGCCAGGTGAATCGCGGCAGCCACGCCAAGCTCCTTCACCAACTCATCCAGTACGTAGCTCTTGTCGGCCCGGATGTACTGCTTCTGTTTCAGGTCTTCGAGAGTGCGTTGGGCCCGGGCCCACATCTTGTTGCTCGACTTGAGGAAGTTGTTCACGCTCTCGTACAACGGCCAACCGCCAGGGTCTGTGAAGTCTGCTTCCGTCAGGCGCTCGAAATCAAAGTTGAACTTCACGCCGCCAACATCCACAGCGAGTGCGCCCGTACCACCGAGTCCAGCCTCGCCATAGCCCTTTGGTGGCAAGGTCGTGTCTCCAAAGTCGAACACTTGGATCAAACCGCCGGAGACCTTCTCATTGTGGTTGGCCTGGGTGGCCAGGTCGAAGGTTTCCTCGAAGCGCGTTTCCCCGAACACCTTGACGGAGAGTTTTCGCTCCCCGGTGAACTTGGGAACCTTGATGTGGAAGAACCCTGTGCCCTGCAGGTCATCCGAGGTGGTGTGATAGCCATCGACCAAGCCTTCGTAGGAGCCATTGACCGCCACGCGGATCACTCCACGCTCTTCCGGCAAACGGATGTGACCTTGAAGCACAACGAACTCACGGGCCAAGGGAACTTCGAGAGTCCGTCCGGATTGAGCTCTCGACAGGCGCACTTCCTCGCTGCGCGCAAAGTAGCCGGGCGCGGTCGCTTGCATTGAGTAGCCTTCGCGACTTGCTCCGAGCCCTTCAAACAAGGCGGGGGCACTCTTCTGAGAGTCTTGGAACTTGATCTGTGCGCCGGGGATCACGTTGCCCGTCACATTGTCCACGACCTTGATCTCCAAAGAGAGGTTGTTCGGATCAAAGAGCACCACGCCGCCTTTTCCAGCGGGCACTGGGGGGCGTTGCTCATTCAAACTCTCGTCGTCGCGAACGCGCTCCAGCAGGTCCTTGAGCGCGATGCTGTCGGAATCCATGTACTTCTGTGCCTTGCGGATGACCTTGCACAGGGCATTCGTGTACGCGGTCCGCCCGGTGCTCTGATCGACCCAAGCTTCTTCGCCTGGCTCGGCCGAGTAAGCTTCGATATTGGCCAGCACGTTGACCGCTTCGAAGATGCCATTCCAGTCGGCTTCGCCGCCGGCGCTGCCCTGAGCATTGGTTTGACAAGCGTCGATGATCAAGGCGGTGCCGAGAGACGG
This sequence comes from uncultured bacterium, assembly GCA_937905825.1. GTDB lineage: Bacteria > Planctomycetota > UBA1135 > UBA1135 > JABACD01. The sequence goes on along the minus strand of CALCXM010000095.1, from coordinate 12,391 downwards.
GTTGCCCCACTCAGCATTCGTTTTCGCTTGATCCAAGCAAGTGGACAAGTCACGGGAGGGCAGGGTCCCGGTCAGTTTGCCCGCGTCGCTATCGGTGTCGCTGGTCATCAACTGCAGATCGTTTTCCGCGTGGGCACCGTGGCCAATCCAAACCAACACCAGGTTGTCGCCCTCACCTTTGAGGCCGCTGGCGATGTTTCGAATGTCGGCCTGCAACTTGCTCACGCCACCGGCAACAGCAACCGTCGCCACCTCGGCGCCGCTGCGGATAGTGATGTCGTCGACGTGAACCCCGATTCCCACGAAGGCTTCCTTGAGAGCCAGGGCCGAGGGGTAGGCCGCAGGCAATCCGTAGTTCTTGCTGATCGCTTCCGTGGCGGCGTAGATCAAGACGTGGGTACGAGCACCCGCACGCTTGACATCCCCCCAGTTCACGTCGCCCGCATCGATCGCGAGACGCGAGAGATTGCGGGGAGCGGTCTGTGCGGGTGAGCCGTCTATGCGGTCCCGCGCCTGGCCCTTCTCTTCGTCCGTTTGCGACCGCGCAGTGTCTGAATTCGCGCTTGAGCGCTCGACCCTGGGCGTCACAACCGGCACCTCCTCCGTTGAGCTACAGGCCATGAAGGGGCTGCACAAGGCAAGGGTCCCGCTCGCCACGAGTACCCGCCGTACGAGGGATGTTTTCTGACTAGGAGTGATCATGTCTGTATCGTCTCTGCTCTCTGTTACGAATTACTCGTAGTGTTCCCACTTCAACATCATGGCCTGATGATTCGGACGCTTGGCCCAGTCGCGAATCTGGTCGACAAAGTTCGCCAAGCGTCGGCGCTCTGTGTGGTTGCCATTGGCCGCTTCAAAAATCGAAATGTCCTGCTTGAGGACCGGGAAATCCGTGGCTTCGTCGGTGACGAGCACCAAGTACCGGATGGTCCCATTGACCCATTCGCCTCCGAAGGTCGCGAAGTCGGGCAGGGTCTTTTCCACGTGCTGAACCGTGTTCCCGGAGTTGTCGGGCTTGGCCCAACCTGACTTCGGTCGTTCGAGCACTTGATCGTCGATCCAGTAGAACTGGAGCCTTGAGTTCGCCGGCAAGGTGCCGCGAATGATCTGCTTGGTGGCCTGGTTGGCGCGCCGGTGATGGGCGCTCAGGGTGCCGCCGCGGCCAGCAACTTGGTCCAGCAAGGTCAACAAGACTGGCACGTCCAGGGGCATGTTGTTGATCTCATCGATGCGCTGCTGAATCGCCCCGGCGGAGTCCTCGACCAAGCTCTGGTAGTCTCGCAAGACCCGGATCGCTCGCTCGGGATCTCCCTGTTCCAGACACAGGCTGGCCAATCGTTGCAAGCGACTGAGGGTCGGCTCTTCGCTCAGCAACATCTTCAAGCACAGTTCAGCGATGAAGCGGTCGGGTGTCTCGTAGCTCGAAGCCTGGTCGAGCAGATTCTTGCACTCCTCAATGCGCGCCTTGCCGGTGTAGCCTCGCAGATGATTGGCGGGACGCACCAGGCGGTTGGGAACCGTAAACTTGATGCGCACCTGGTAGGAATCGTCGGACAGCGATCGAAGCTCGGGCGTCCCCCAAGATCCCCCACCTATGGTCATGGCCGAGGAGAGAGAGATGTTCTGTTCGAACTGTTCAAACTCGTTCGTACCGGAGGTGCCCGTGTGCAATGTGGTCAGGGAGCGCACTTCCGTTTGGCGCACACTCGCGATTTTCCGTTGGGCCTGGGCGCGGGCGAGGTCTTCGGCCAATTGAGCCGTTCCACCTTGGCCTTCACCGACAGTCACAGCGCGGTCGCCTTCGATGGAATCCCCAAGCTTTAGCTTCCACTGGTAAGGCTGAGCGGGAACGGTTGCCCTCGTGGGACTCGTCTCCGGCGGCACCTCAGTCGTGCCGGAATCCGGGGCGGAGTCCGCGCCGTCCGTTCGGCAGCCTGCCAAGCAGAAGAGCAGCGCCAGACCGGTTGCCAATGCGAAATTTTGGCTCTTTGGGTTTGGGGTCGGGACGAACATGGGGAGTCGCTTGGGATATCGGTATTTTAAGCGCCTTTCGACACCCCTAGGCAGGTTTAACCATTTCCACATCCACGGGATTTTCGCCCTTTAATATTACTGCTGGGGCGTCACCGATGGAGCAGGATCTAGTGGCGGCCTTCTAGCGGCTTAGATGCGAGCTAAAATAGCCGTTTTGGCGCCATAGCGAAGGAAGCCTGATTTAAGGAAAGGCCGTCCTCCAACCCAGAACCTGCCCCCCCGCGGTCGAGCTTCCGCTCTCGCCTATTCCACAGACTGGGCCGGGCGGACGAAAATGTTGCGGAACCAGGCATAGGCGTGGCCTTCGACTTGGGACGGAGCGTGGCGCTGCATGCCGATGAATCCGGTCTTCACGCGGTCCTTGAAGGCCGGCTCCCCAGGCACCTGGAGAGTGTCCACGTCATAGAGCAGCTTGCCGTTTAGTTTGGTCTGGATACGGGTGCCGTGGAAGTGAACCTCGTAGGTGTTCCATTCGCCGAGGGGTCGCAGGGCGTCCTTGATGGCCGGAGCGACGCTGCCGTAGAGACCGCCGCTGAACTGGTAGGGAGCCAGGGTCGAGTTCGTCACCTTCTCCCAATTGAAGTCATCGAGGATCTGAACCTCGCAACCCGTGTAGCTCGGGTTTCCGCCCGCTCGGCCCGAGCGCAAGAAGAGGCCGCTGTTGGCCATCTTCGCGATCTTGAAGTCGAGACGCAGGTCGAAGTCTTGGAAGTCCTCGTCGGTCATCAGCTCTGCGGAGTTGCCCTCCACCAAGAAAGCGATCTCGCCTTTCTCCACGGCGTAGCCCGTTCCGTCGCCGGATCCGCTCCAGCCGCTGAGGTCCTTGCCATTGAACAATGAGCGCCACCCGGCAGCCTCCCCAGCCTTCGTCAGTCGCTGTTGTCCCGCTTCATCCTTCGACCAAAAGCCGTCCTGCGCCGGATCCAGCTCGCGCAAGACGATGTTCTTGAAACGCACGACGCTCTTCTCCGGCTCGCTGCGCGCGCCGTGCACTTGCAAACCAATCAACCCAGTTGGAGCAAACGCACCCTGAGAAATCGGCAGCCGATAGTCCGTCACCAATTCGCCGTTCATCCAAAACGTGAGGTGCATGGGGTTGCCCACGCAGCGCACCCGCAAGTGGTTCCACTCGTCCCGCTTCCAACGATCCTTGCCGCGCGTATTGTGGAACAGGTAGCCATCGGCATAGATGCCACCGACCTCTCCATCTGGCCGATAGTCCAAGGTGATCTGCGGTCCCTTGCCCCCGCCTTCTTCCACGCTGAGACCGCCTGGGACCATGTGCAAGAAAACGCCTGAGTCGAATGGGTAGGTGATCCAAGCGTCGAGCTCGAGATCGAAGTCGCGGTACGCAGACTCCGTGTAGATCAAGCCCCCGGCAGAGTTCGGACCCTCGCGCCCGGTGATGGTTCCCTCCTCCACGGACCAGCGAGCGTTGCCATCGTAGCGCCCCCCACTAGTGACCCAGCCCTTCAGAGTCTTGCCGTCGAAGAGCTGCATTGGTTTTCCTTGTTGGACGGATGCTGCGGGTTGTGCGCGCTCCACTCCAGCGCTGACAGGGTCTGTCGCGGGGGAACCAAGGAGCAACAAGGACAAGCAGAGGGCGATGCGGATCATGGTCGTCGGGGTTTGGCAGGCAGTTCTCGGACCCGGTACGAATTGGGCACGTTGAGCGTTCAGGGTACGACATTCACGAACTGCAACCAACGCGCAGGCGCTTGAAGCAGCGCGCTAGCTGCAGCCCGCCTTCGCTCTGCGGCATCGGCCCAACGAGATCACTCTCCGACGCGGGGAATCTCGTACTCAACGTTCGGATCGAGGAAGTAGCTGTAGGGGCCCGACCAGCCCTCCTCGAAGTACTGGCTTAGGCGGCCCGCGCAAGCTTCCCCCTCGATCAGCAAGCCGACGTTCCGACTCTCATAGAAGTAGCCTTTCTCCCAGTTGCTCGAGCCAACCCAAGCTCGCGCGCGGTCCGCGAGCATGTACTTGGAGTGGATCACTCTGGCAAACGGGATGTGTCCCTGCGCCGCTGGGGGCAAGGTCACCATCTTGATCTCGATCCCATTCACCTGCGAAAGCTCCTTCAAGCCTTCAATGGTACCTGGTCGCTTGCCCCAATCTGCCACGAGCAGACGCACGTCCACACCGCGGGCCGCCGCGTGGCGCAGGGCGGAATCGAGTTCATCAAAGCGCTCGCCATCCCTTCCAGTCATGCGGAAAGTCATCACCTGAACCCAGACCTTTTCTTGCGCCTGTTCAATCCACGCGAGCAAGTACGGCAAGTCCCACAGTTCTTCTGAGGGGAGCAACTCCTTGGGGCTGAAGACAGGAGTAACGCGCACTGCATCGGCATTCGCCATGGGCAGGGTTTGCGGGAATCCATCGGGCTCCACTGACCGCACGGGGCGGGAACCTGCGGGACTGCCTCCAGCGATCCACCAGTCCAAATTGAACACGTCGCGTACCGCCCTTGCGATGGCTTCTGACTCGACCACGGCACCCAACTCCTGGATGTGCTCGAGAGCGCGCCAATCGAAGTTCGCGCTTCCGATGCAGACAGCGTTGCCGTCGGCGATCATGTACTTCGCGTGCAAGACCCCACCGGTCAACGGCTTGAGACTCAGACGCCGAACGGTCACGCCGCCGCCAGCCACCAGGCGATCCAAGGTCTCTGGGTAGGTCCCGTAGAACCGTTCATCCACCAGGAAGCGCACCGTAACGCCACGGGCCGCGGCCCCTTCCAATGCGACGACGATCGGCTCGAGACGGCTCCCGGGTTCGTTGCTCGCGTAGAAGTGGGCCAGGTCCAAAGAGTTCTGAGCCCCGTCAATCAGCGCGCGCCAGGTCTCGTGAAACTCGGGCAAGTCCGAGCTCCCAATCGTTGTTTCGAGCGGAGCAGTCTCAACCAGGTAGAGGCCCCCGGAGACCGTCTGGGTGCAACTGGTGGTGAGCAGAAGGGCGCATAGGGGTTTCCACATGCCCCCAGGGTACCCACTGGAATGAGAGGGAACTACCGCCCCGGACAGCGCCGCTCTGGGATCGGATTGCGTCCTTGCCGCGAACGTCCCGGATGCAATGGCTCGCGTCAGCTCCTAGAGGCCCGGCCTCTAGCTCCAAAATGCACGATGGCCGGCACCGAGGCCGACCATCGTGAGTGAATTGTCCGCGAGGCGCGGACGTCGCAGCTCGCGCTGCTGTTTGGGCTACTGACCGGGGTCCGTCTTGTAGTAGGCGAAGGCCAGGGTCCGCAGCTCAGGCGTGCGGTCCGTGGCCGCGTTGGCCACAAAGGTCAAGCGGAACTGGAACCAGCGGGCCGTGTCGATCTGAGAGATGTTGCTGCGCCAGGTGTTGCCTTCGAAGAAGGACGGGTTGGCGCCGATGTCGTTGTCACCATAGGGGGTCAGGTTGCCGGAGCTTCCTTGGGCGCCGGTCTGGGTAGGCGACACAACGATGCCTGCCTCGGGCGCAGCAACGGCCCCGCGGAAGGCCAGTTGGATAGAGGTGCCGGAGGGCTGCTGGCTCTGCTCGGGCTCGAGAAACGGTTGGGCGTAGCGGGTGTAGCCGGCCCCCGTATCAAACCAGACCGAGTGGGCCCGACTGACGCGGGTCACCAGGGCTAGCTCGCCAAAGTAGAACGTGCTGTCCCCAGGGGGCGTCGATGCGCCCGGAGGAGTCGAGAGGGGGTTGTATCCACCCGAGGCCGAGTCTTCGTTGTCCGGATCCACCGGGGTCGCCAGGGTCCCCACATAGCCACCCGTTGAGAACACCCGGAAGTTCGGTTGGGGCGAAAGGCTCTGAGTGAACGCCACGTCGAAGGAGTTCAAGCCGAGAGCTTCGTCGGACGAGTAGCAGCGGAATTCCATCAGCAGTGGAAGTCCGACCGTGGGAACAACTCCCAGCGCATACTCCAGGGCAACACCATTCAGATCCCGCTCCAAGGTCACAGGAACACCACTACCGGTGCTGCCAATCCCGGGTATTCCTCCACCAAGTGCCAAGAGCGCCGTGTCTCGCCAAGTGTAGTACTGATAATCCTCAGGCGCCAAACCGACGTTCAAGGGGAAGGGCAGCATCGTCGTCCCCGTGTCCGCCTGGTAGATGCCTCCGGAGCTCACCACATAGCCCCGACTCTTCGGGTGAACGACTCGGAAAGGGTCGTTCGCCACGTCGTTGGGGTTGCTAGCGAAGGTCGTTAGGAGGCCAGAAGTCGGATGTTTTGGGAGCGGTGTCGTGTCGAGGATCTCATCCGGCACCCAGTCCGAGTGAGTCAGGCTGATCTGGAAGTTCTGGTACACATCCGAAGCGACGTTGCCCGCAACCGGTGCCCAGGAGATGCCCTCGACGTCCATGTTGTAGTTCGTCTCATCGGCAACTGCAAAGCCGACATCCGTGTCGCGCCAAACCGTGTGCAGCTTGGAACCCAGGTTCGACAGGGGAGTTTGCACTCCGCCGGGGACCGGAGACATCAGGCCGGGCAGCAACTGTGAGTTGTCCGCCGTCGCCGTGATGCGGCTGACCGGACGAGGGAGCATGCGCTCGTTTTCGGGGTCGTAGATCACGTGAGCGTCACGAATCTCGCCCTCGTCGTCGTCGAACAGGCTGTCACCGGGGTCCTCGAAGCGCATGGCAAAGCCACTGATTCGATCCGTCGCAGCATTCGCATCCAAGAGGAAGAAGAACGGCTCAAAGTCGGCCGCGAGCGGGTTGCCCGCGAGGTCTTTCGGTCCATCATCGCCGACTCCAACGGTCACCGTGTAGGACTCCGTGCTTCCATTCACGTGATTGAAGGGAAGACCAGCGTGCTGCCAACTGAAGGTACGCAAGTTGGCGGTTCCGGCGACGAGTCCGACGGCGTACTGATAGCCCTCGGGGATCGCGGGGGGATCCGTGTCGGTGTAGGTGACCGTGAACGAGTCGAACGCTTTGACCGAGCCCGGATCCATGGGCTCACTAAAGAGCAGGAACGCGGTCGCCGCGGGGGAAACCCCCACGTTGGGGGCGATCAGTGGTGGCGGAGAGAATCGCACGAAACAGGCAGAGTTGTCGCCTTCCTCATAGCGCGTTCCCAAGCGTCCGGCACCGGATCCATAGGCTTGGCCAGCGGGTGCGGTGATCGTTTCCACCACCACATTGATGAGTGTATCGCCAATCAGGCTTGCATCCGTGATCAGGACACCCGAGGAGTCCCAACCCCGGACAATGCCCGTCACAAGGCCACCGGGGACGCTTTGAGTCAGGAGGTCGTTCACTTTCACGGACTCGCAAACATCGACGTCGAAGTCCAAGTCCAACTTTGTGCAGTCATCACAACCGACGTAGTCGACGGGAGAACCGATGGTCAACGACAGGTCGCCGAGCAGCGAGGGCGCGTTCTCGTCGAGCAAGAAACCATTGTTTGGGTCCTGGGTGAGTCCACCGCCGGAGCGTAGAGCACGAACGATGTCTTGGGTTCCGGTAGCGTTGTCCGTGGAGCCGTTCCCGAAGTAGGAGATCCCGCGTCCAGAGGCGTTCCGCAAAACTTGCGGCTGGCCCAGTCCGGCGACCGGAAGGGTCGGTACGCGCAACGCGACGTTGCTGTCGTCCGGGACCAAGCTCTCGGGCAAACCCGTTGAGTTGATCGCGAGGGGCGGATTGGAGATCACCGAATCCGTCGAGGAGACCGTCGGGCTGATAATGACGCGGGTCGAGTAGAACTCCGGAGTTCCGTCGTTGTCCCGGTCGATGATGTTTCCGTGGTTCGGGTCGAGAAACAAACGCGCCTCGAACGGAGTGACCGGGGGATAGCCTGTCCGGATGCGCAGCAGACTTTTGTGCAGCTGACCGGTGGTGGGGTTCGCGACGTTCCCGCTGTTCTGGTCGTTCCAAGCTCCACTATCGAAGACCGGCTCGAGCAGGTCATTGAAGGTCATCACCATCGCAGCGTTGCGGGGAACCATCGAGAAGGGTCCAACTTCGTCCGGCTCGACTCCCCTGTCGAAGATCGGCGTCAAGTTCGCTTCCAGGTTCGCGAGGGCTTCGCGGAAACGCTGGGAACCAGCCGTCACTTCGTCGGCTTCCTGGTTCGTGTTCTGGGGAGCACCAATCCGCAGCGAGAACTGGTCGGTCACCGGGTTGCGATCGAGGTGATAGGTAATCAGCGAGCCCACCGAAGGACTGAACGTGCTGCCATCACGGATCGCTCCGGAGATGATGAAGTCCCGCATGACGATCGCAGATCCCTTGTCACGGATGTTCACGAGGCGCCCCCAGTGCAGACCCTTGACGGCCAGGTTGCTCGCGTCGCCGCCGAAGTGTTCCTGTCCGATGAAGTACTGGGAACCGATCGAAGTGTCCGGCTGGGCGGTCAACTGGTTGACGTTGACAGCTTGCAACGGGGCAGGGCTCCCACCACCGCAAGAGCTGATAGCAGCTGCAGCGAGCAATGCGAGGGCGCCGAGACGAGCGGACGAAGAGGAACCGGTGACCGGCGAGCTCTTCATTGGGAGGGAGGACTTAGTTCGATGCATGACGTGCGGGGAAATGGAAACCGCGTGTGAAGTGGGGGTGCTGCGAATCGTTACTTCTCAAACCCCGTGCCACTCTGGAGTTCGGCGGCTAAATATAGCCGAAAACAGGCCCCTAGGTCCAATCCGAGCCACAATATTGACGATTGAACGAAGTCGGGCGAACCTCCACCGAGCGGAGATGCACCTACCCCAGAACCCCTGGCGCACCTAGCCGCTCAGGCCTCCGGCCCCACACCCCGGCGGAGCCCCCGGGAAGTCCCCCTTCAGAATCGCACACCTCGACGTGCCAAACAGCACACGCGCATGGGCTGCCGTTCAAGCGGACGGCCCTCTAGGTCAGGAATCCTTGCCTGCCAAGGGGTGGGCCAGGACCAGGAAGGACGGGATCGGCGGATAGCAGACTTCGAGGCGGAACGCGCGGAATGCTCCCAAATCCCAACCACTCCTCTCGCACACGCTTTCCAGGATTGCCCGGTACTTGGGAATCGATGGGCTCGTCAGATGCGGGGACTCTCCAAGCTGCAGGACCTTCTCAGGCAAGGGCAGGGAATAGTCTTCTTGATGACTGAGAGGGTAAGCCGTGTGGCCCGGCATCAGGTTGTAAAGGAACGCCTTCGGACCTTCCGGAAAGACGATATCCCGATGGATTAGGAGGTCGTACTGCACACGTTCGCTGGGGAGGTCGAGGCGGAAGAAGTGCTCTCCAACCTCATCCGGTCCGTCCCCTTCGATGGGGGCTGCGGCGGGCAGGCGCCAACCGAACACGGTGGTGAGGGAGGCGCTCTTCCCCACGGGCCCCGCCTCCATCTCGAAGCGGGTCTCGCCACCCACGACGACAGATCGAATCGGCGGGTTGGCCTGCGAACAGAACTCCTTCAACAGGGGCGCCTCATCGGCCTGCGTCGCTGGGTCAATCGGGGTGATCTTCCCTTGAACGCCATAGCTACGGAGCGTGACCAAGGGCCAGTTCCCCGCAGCCCGCAAACGCCGGAAGCCGACCATGCCACGGACCAGCGCGAGGTCAATCCAGCCATCTCGCCCAAGGGCCGGCGTCAAGAAACTTGTGCAGAAGTTAGTGCGCACTTGTAGCCCAAGAGTCGCACTGTTGCCCTGATAGGCGAGCTTCCGACTGCGCTCCAAACGCTCTCGATCGATGCGCTCGGGGTGCAGACTAGAGAGCAGCAACTCCAGGCCATTGCGGTCCCCTGCGTGGGTTCGGGTCATCTCGTCGAACTGGGCGCTCGCTCTGCGCACCGCCTCGATGGTGACCGGACTCGCGCCTTCCCGCGCAAAGGCGTCCAGGGCCAGCCGCAGGCCCCCCGCGCCCGGGAGCAGGGGCACCACGTCGACCGAGTCCTGGGCCGTCACGATCCTGGCAATCTTCCAAGCCAAGTTCTTGTTGAGCCCGAATCGACGAGAGATTTCCTGGGGCTGGTCCGGGCGCGCGGCAAGCTCAGCGAGCAGCTCGGTCAGTGATTCTCGAAGACGCTGAGTGGTGGCCTCAAAGTGCTCGGCGAAGGCCGGGGAGATTGGCGAAGTCGTCATGTGACTCAAAAGTCTGCCCTAGATTCCCCGGTTCCTCCAGGGCCTGTCGGAATTGCACCCGAGGGCAAACCCTCCACAGCTTTCCCCAGAGGCATGCTAGGCTCGGGGTACCCCAATCATGACAAGCAACGGGTAGCCCAAAAGGGCGGCTCGTGCGAACTCTCTATGAGGATCGACCCGCGGGTCGATCCTCTGTTCTTGGGTGCGCCCCCGGTCCTGTTGTCGAGAAGTCCGGCGCCGACCGCCCACTGATGAACGAGCCTGGACAAGCTGGCCGTTCCCCCTGGTTCCTTTGCGGCCTAGCAGGATGCGAAGGCTCTGGGGCGGGATCACCCTTTCAACGACAGGTTAAGGAAGGGGCGACTTGCCATCCCGGCGGCCATCCTCCGCGTCAATCCGGTTGAGCATCTCCGAGAACTCGCTTTGGGTGCAGATCCCCTTCTCCACCATCATGCGCTGCATCGTCTTGGTCGCCAGGGCCAGGGCACCCACCGCGTCCTCCACGCGGTCCCCATTCACTCCGCCTCCTTGAGCGCGTATCCCCGCCATCTCCGTGCGAAGCTGGGCGGTCTCGCGACGGGTGTCGTCGATCTTGCTGTGTTGGTAGATGTCGAAAATCCAGTTGATCATTCCCATGGGACCCCGGGTGTGAGTTGAAGGTAGGTTCAGGCCGAGCGGCCCACAGGCGGCCGCGGCGATCGCGAGCGGCAAGGGTAACATCCCTCGCAATCTGTGCCCTGTGAAGCTCGCCGCCAGCCATCCCCCACTCTGCTCGGATGGCAGGATCCCCCATCAGGTCTCCGTCGTCCCTGGTCGAGTGATGGGGAGTGAACTCGCCACAACCCCAACGCCCAGCGCAATTCAGCCAAGTCGCTCCGCCGCAATCCCGTGCGATCTGCACGCGGTGCCTGCAGAGCTACCTGGTGTCGCAAAGCTCTCCCGCGGGGAGCGTTTGCGCGAACTGCACGACCCGGACTGCGGGGCCTAGCCAGCAGGCATCGACGCCCGCGAGCGAACTCAGGCGCCCACTGCAGCCCTCCGACGAATACGAAGAAGTGGGTTTCCTCCCGTGGCTACGAGCCGACGTGCGCACCTGGTGCTCGGGACGCAGTTGGGCGGTCAGGCTGCCCCTGCTGCTCTATTTCCTGTACGGCGTTTTCATGCACATCTCGTCGGAGCTGCCCTACCGAAGCATCTTCGATGGCATCAACCTCGGGATTCACGAGCTGGGGCACCCGCTCTTCGCGCCCTTCGGTGACTTGTTGGGAGCCGCCGGCGGGACGATCACCCAATGCCTCGCACCGTTCGCCTCGGCGCTGATGTTTCTCAGGCAGCGCGACTACTTCGCGATCTCGGTTTGCTCGTGCTGGCTGGCAACGAACTTCTGGGGAGTGGCCATCTACGCCGCGGACGCTCGGGCCTTGCAACTCAACCTTGTCGCCCCCGGCATGGGAATGGTTCCCGCCAGCGAGGGAACGATCTCCCATGACTGGGAGTTCATGCTCGGGCAGCTGGGCTGGTTGAAGTACGACACAGGGATCGCCGCTGGGTTTCAGTTCGCGGCGGTCGCCTGCCTCACCCTAGGGCTCGGCCTTGGCGGGTGGCTCCTGGTCCAAATGGCTCGATCCCCCCGGGACTCCTAGCGAGTTAGCCCTCCCCCGTGCAGGCTTTCTGAAAAGCTGTGCAACACCCCCCGCGCGCCGACGCTTCTACCTAGGAAGGGGAACTCGGCCCACAGGGATGGGCGGTTCCCTTAGCATTGTCCCCCACGGGCGGGGTGAAGCCGCTGACCCCCGCGCAAGTCGAGGCCGTCCCCCAGGCCTCCTAGCTAAGGTAGTTCCCATGAAAGCTCTCCTGCACTTCGTACTTCTCGGACTCGCCATCCCCACGCCGGCCTCGGCTCAGAGCTGGGTTCAGCACCTGGTCGCCGGCACGACGGACACACGGCTACCAAGTGGACTCGTCGTCAGCCCGACGGTGATCGCTTTCGGGCAGCCTCGATTCGATCGCTACAACACGCCCGGTATCGACGACGTCGTCCGAATCTTTGAGCGGCAAGGTTCGGAGTTCGTGGAGGTCAACAGCTTCACATCGAGTTTGATTCCCGCCAGCTCCGCGTCCTTCGGAGTTGCCATGGCCATGGAGGGGGACGTGATCGCCGTCGGCGATCCTGCGAGGACTGCCGTTCACGTGTACCGACGCGCGACGGGCGGTTGGGCCTTGGAGCAGGTGATTCAACCCGCCTTGGGCAGCGCGCAGTTCATCTCTTCCTTTGGAGCCGCGTTGGATCTCGAACAAGGACGGCT
>CALCXM010000094.1 GCA_937905825.1 uncultured bacterium | reverse complement strand
CGGGTGCCGCACAAAAGATGTGCGGCACCCGCTTGTTCAAGAGCAACAACAAGGTGTGCGACACCGTATCCCCCGTAGTCCCATCACGGCAACCAGATGGTCGTCCAGGCATTGGAGAGATTGAAGCGCGACCCGCTGCATGAATTGGCTCCATCGCGGTACCAATACTGGTAGTGAGTCGGGACGCCCAGCCCAAAGCTGGCAGTGCCAAAGGACTGGCCAGAGAATCCCGTGAAGGTCGCGGTTCCGCTCGGGGTCGAGGCTTGCACTTGGGATCGAGCAGTGACGCCAGTGACGCAAAGGATTCCATCCCCGAGCGCGGACCCCAGTCCTCCGTTCAGTTGATTCGAACCTCTCAAGACCAAACCCGGCGTCCCCGGGGGAAGGTTGGAGACATCGAGCTGGAACCTTTCGACTGCCAAGTAAGCTGGACCAGAACCGACGAGAGTTGCACCGGAGGAAACGGTATTCGAGCACCCGCTGTCCGCAGCACCGATCCCTCCGCATGGGCAAGTCGAACCGCTGCCATCCCCAAAGCAATAGGGCTCTCCGGGATTGTCGTAGCGCAACGCGACAGCGTGAAACCAGGGGGATGAGCTTAACTTCGAGTACCCCTCGCCGGGCGGCACGCCGGTGAATAGGCCGTGCGTGCTGTAGCCCCAGGCCGCGATGGACCCATCAGCCCGAAGTGCGAACGCGTGGCCTTGTCGGGCTTCGACTTGCGTGAATCCCGTTCCTGTGGGGATCGCAGAGAGGATTCCACCTGCGTCGGTTCCCCAGCCAACGATCGTGCCGTCGGCCTGCAAGGCCAGACCGTAATCCGAGGTTACGGAGAGTTCCGTGAATCCGGGTCCGGTTGGGTGCTGGGTCACCGGTGCGCCACTCGGAGTGCCCCAGTACGCGATGAAGCCCCCCGTGCGCAGTGCCCAACCCGAGCTCGAGTCGTCGATGTACGTGAAGCCCGTTCCCGTCGGAAGATCCGCATGATTGCCAGGGCCCCAGGCGGCCAGGGAGCCATCGAGGCGCAGGGCGAGGGAACTCCCGTAGGCCGCCGAGATCATCGTGAACCCGGGATAGGTGGGGGTGTTGGACACCTCCCCTCCAAGGTCCTGACCCCACGCGACAATCGTTCCGTCCGTTCGCAGCGCGAGGGTGTGACCGTGACCCGCGACCACCTGGGTGAACCCTGACCCGCTGGGCGTCGCCGTGACCTGGCCGTATTGATCATCGCCCCACGAGTAGAGCGTTCCGTCGGAGAGCAGGGCGGTTGTGTGTGTGGCACCTGCAGCGATGTCGACAAAGTGGGCCTCTTCGGGGGTGTCGGTGATTTGGCCAAATTCGTAGTGGAGCGGAACATCAGTGCCCCAAGAGTACAGGCGGCCTTGGGCGGACAGGGGACTGGCTAGGGTGCACGTTAGGAACAGTCCAAGCGCTACACTGGGTTGCAAGCTGCGGGCGATCGAGGTTTGGCTTTTCATCATCTGACGGACAGTGGTGCGAGCGGGTCAGGAGTGTGTTGGAGAGTTCGCGATCGTTGTCGGGAGGGGCGCAAATAGGCGGTCCACTTCCGGACCCAATTCGACTGCCGACTCCCATGAAGGAAAGGGACTGCGACTGCGCAAGTCTGGGACCTTCCAACCGCGATTCCAAGCGATGTATTGTCAATCCTAAGAGCCTCCCAGATCTACCCCACGGGGATGCAGGCAATTCTCTCTGAAGCAGCCGTGGGAGAAAACGACTCACCGAGATCCGGGGTCTTCACTCGCCATGATTGACAATCTCCTTGATTCGCTCTGAGCCCATCCCTATGAACTAGGGGAGGAGAGCCGTCCGGCTCTTCGAGATTCGCAACAATCGTTTCGGCGGAATGGAGAGACCGATGCAACGACGATCACATCAAAACCGATTGAGGAACTGGCTGCTTTCGTGCTTGCTGCTTGCCGGCACCTTAGCCCCCATGGGGAGCGGACAAGGGAGCGTCCTCGGCTGGGGCAGGGACAAGTACGGGCAAGCGAGTTCTACGCCCCCGGGCGCAGACTTTGTCTACGTGGCCTCGGGCGGTTGGCACTCCGTCGCGATGCGTCCCGATGGATCCTTGGTCGGTTGGGGGCGTGACGAGGGGGGCGAAGTGCTCGGTCTTCCGAGCGATGCGGGGTTCCTGCACGTGGCTTGTGGGGGTTTGCTCACCATGGCAATTCAGGCCGACGGGTCCATCACCGGATGGGGGGCCGACGCCTTTGGATTGATTACCAGTGCGCCCAGTGGTCTGAGCTTCAGGCAGCTATCCATAGCCTACAAGTTCGCCGTGGGCCTGAGGTCCGACGGTTCCATCGTGAGCTGGGGCGATGATTACTATGGACAAGTTTCGAACGCGCCGGGTGGGGTCGGGTTCACGCAGGTGTCAGCTCTATGGGATCACGGGCTAGCCCTGCGATCCGACGGGGCCGTCGTTTCATGGGGGAACGACCTCGGTGGGCAGGTTTCCTCAACTCCGCCGGGTTCGGGTTTCACTCAAGTCGCGGCGGGTTGGGGTTACAGCGTTGCGCTTCGCCTCGACGGTTCGATTGCCGGGTGGGGCTCGGTGCCCTCCAACCTCCCTGTCGAGCCCGGGTTCGTCCAGCTTTCAGTGGGCACGTACCACGGGATGGGGCTGCGCGCGGATGGGACACTGGTGACGTGGGGCTCGAACACCGCCAACCTCATCTCCAACACTCCGACAGGGGCTGGCTACATTCAAGTCTCTGCGGGAGGCGGACACGCCGTGGTCCTGCGCTCCAATCTCCAAGGCAGCCCCTTCTGCTTCGGCGACAGCACGGGAATGGCCTGCCCCTGCGCAGGGGACGGGCAAGCGGGCGAAGGCTGCGTCAACACCACGGGACTTCATGGAGCGACCCTGATCGGCTTGGGCGAGGCGTTCCTATCCAATGACTCGTTTCGCTTCCTGGTGGTCGGCGTCCCAGCGGAGAAGCCCGGATTGATTCTGCGTGGGGACTCGCAGGTCAACGGGGGCCTTGGAGTTATGGCCGGTGACGGACTGCTGTGTGTGACGGGGCAAGCAGCCCGCTCGCAAGTCCAGATGAGTTCTTCCGGAAGCCCGAGCTTCCTCAGCTTCACTGACTTCCAGGGGGCTCCATTCGGGCAGTCAAGTTTCGGGGCGGGCGTCCCGAGCAACTACCAGTTCTGGTATCGGGATGCTGCCAATCCTTGCACCGGCAGTGGGTTTAACCTCTCCAATGCTTGGTCGACTACCTGGTTGCCTTGAGCACCTGGAGGAGTCGGGGGTTAAGCCCTCTCGGACGACCCAGCGGGCCGGCCTTCGCGCGAATCAAGGAATCCAGTTAACGGTCCAACCATTGGAGAAGTTGAAGGCCGCGCCGGAGCACGTGTACACCGGATCTCGATACCAGAGCTGATAGTACGTCATAGCTCCGGGGCCGTTGCTTACGGATGCGAATGAGCTACCGGCGAAGTCGGTGAAGGCCATGTAGCCCCATTGGGATGCGGCTTGCACATGCGAGCGAGATGTTTGACCCCCGAGGCACAGCAGACCATCTCCGAGCGGTGTGCCGCGTCCTCCGCCCAATTGCGTGCTGCCCTGCAGGATCAGACCCAAGTGACCATTTGGGAGGCCCGTTCCTTCGAGTCGAAAGTTCGAGCCGCTGAGATTTGCGCTGCCAAATCCTTGGAGACGAGCCCCGTTCAAGGTGCCGGAGTTTGGACATCCCCGGCCCGTAGCGCCGGCTCCTCCACACGGACACGCCGAGCCGCTCCCATCGCCATAGCAGTAGCTATAGCCCGCGCCGTCATCGAGCAGGGCAACAGCGTGCTGGTTCCCGGCGGCGATCGCCGTCACCGTTGGAACGAGCGGGATGTTAGTAGGGGTGGATTCATAGTCACCCCACACTCTTAACGTGCCTGCTGAGGTCAGCGCGATGGCGTAGTCGTTTGCCGTCGCCAGCTGCACGAAGCCGCCCTGTTGAGGCAGGTGGTCGTAGACATAGCCTCCGTAGCCCCAGTGCTCGATGGATCCATCAGCGCGTAGTGCGAGGCCGTGGGTGCGTGCAACGGCGAGCTGCGTGAATCCGGTTGCGGTCGGGATTCCAGAGACCATGCCAAACTCATCACTTCCCCAGGCGACAATCGAACCGTCAGCGCGCAGGGCGACAGAGTACGATTCTGCTGCATCCACTTGGGTGAAGCCCGCTTGTGTCGGCGTGTTGCTGACCACGTTGCGTTCGTCCGATCCCCAGGAGAACAGCGTGCCATCCGCTCGCAATGCGACTGCATGGAGTGTCCCCGCTGCCACTTCCACGAGCCCCGTGACACTCGGCAAATCGCGCACGATTGGGTGATCGGGATTGCCCCAGGCGTAAAGCGATCCGTCGGTTCGGAGCGCGATCGAAATGTAGAAGCCTCCTTCGACATAAGAAAAGCCATTCCCGGGCGGGCTTTCAGAAACGACCCACCACGTGGGCCATCCCCAGGAGGTGATCGAGCCGTCGTGGTGAAGTGCCAGGGAGTGATTGTACCCCGCGCTCACCTGGGCGAATCCGCCGTGGGTTGGGCTGCCTGTCAACGGCGTACTGCTGCCGAAGTAGGGATCGATCCACGTTTCAACGATGCCTTGCGAAAACAACGGGCATGGAGCCAAAAGCAGGAGTGAGGCAGTGAGCCAGCGCTTGGAACGAATGGCGTCGAGCAGTCCAGCGAGATTGGATTTCATTGTGCAAGCGGAGGAGGGGATTCGTCGTGAGTGATCGGAGTCGTGGTGCATCGAACGCTACAGGCCCCAGTTGACGGTCCAGGCATTGGAGAAGTTAAACTTGGCTCCGGTGCAGCTCTGCTGGGGATCGCGGTACCAAAACTGGTAGGTGGTCGGGACTCCAACTCCCGAGCTCATCGTTCCAAACGGTTGACCCATGAAGTCCGTGAACGTCGTGGATCCATAGGACGACATCGCTTGGATGTGCGAACGTTGAGTTTGTCCGCTGAGGCAAAGCAAGCCATCCCCGGCGATCACGCCAAGCCCGGCGCCCAATTGTTGTGTGCCCGATAACAAGATCCCCGATTGGTTGTACTTGGCGTTCTCGACGTAGAAGCCGAACGTATCTGCCGAGAGGGAGGGCTCGCCAAACCCAATGAGCTGCGCGCCTCCATTTGTGGTGTCGCTATTGCCACAGCCTTCACCGGGAATCCCGTACTGGTCGCAAGGACAGAAGTGTCCGGTGGCATCTCCGAAACAGTAGGGGCTGCCCGAGTTCCGTGTGCGCAAGGCGGCCGAATGCCGGCTACCAGCCGAGACTTGGACAAACCCTGTTCCCTCGGGTGTTCTACTGACGAGTCCCGAGTTTCCATCGTCACCCCAGGAAACGATTCGGCCATTGGCGTCGATCGCGTGACCCCGACTGCCACCGGCAGTCACCTGGAGGAAACCTGGGCCAGATGGGATGTCGCTCTGGAGTCCGAACGAGTTGGAACCCCAGCCAACGATGGTGCCATCGCTCTGCAGGGCAAAAACGTAACCGTGGCCGCCGGCCAGTTGAGTGAATCCTGTTCCTGAGGGGACATTGGAAACCAATCCGCTGAGATCGGTGCCCCAAGCGACGATGGAGCCGTCAGTCCTCAACGCCGCGGAGAAGGACGATCCTGCCAAGACGTCGACAAAACCATTGCCTGACGGCGTGTCCAGAATCTCACCATGGGTTTCGTTCCCCCATGCTTCGATCGTCCCGTCCGAACGCAAGGCTAAGTAGTGCAAGTAGCCCGCTGAGATTCGAGTGAAGCCTGGGCCGGATGGAAGGTTCGGGTAGGGCTCTGGCCACTGGACGATCGAGCCGTCCGAACTGAGCGCCATCAGCAAGTAGTACCCCGCTGATACTTGCGTATATCCGGTCCCCGTCGGGCTGTTCGAGATCTGACCATAATAGTCGGTGCCCCAGGTCACGATGGACCCGTCGGCCCGCAGGCCGACACTGCTGTCCCGGGCGACTGCAAGCTGAACAAAGTCAGAGCCTGCGGGGCGCTGGACCCAATACCCTGGATAAAACGGATTGGCCCAATCCTCCACGGCACCCTGCTGGGCGAGGAGAGAGGTCGTGGGCATGCTGGCAACGAGCAACCAGAGCGCGTTGCGGAGGATGGATGGACCGAGCCGGAGTGAAGTCATGGGTCGAGCGGTTCAACGAGTCATGCGATAAGGGCGCGGAGCGGACAAATGACAATGTGGCGCGCATGCCAGTCCAGCGCTCCACTCACCCCATCTGCAATTCCGAAACAGGCTGCCCACCCGGGCCGGAATAATTGAGAATCCCGGCCAGTTCAAGGAATCGGAATAAAACTGTCGCTTCGGTTCGTCCGTGAGGAGATCCCGTGGGGTACTGCGTGATACCGGATACCGAGTCAGGACAGAATCCAATGCCTTTGCAAGGCACGCAAACAGCCGGGGCGTCATCTCCCGCGGAGACCGAGCCTTCTAGGCACGGTTGCAGTCCTGGGAGGTTGGCGGCCAAGCACAGGACCGTGCCCGTGCTCGGTATCCCGACCCTCGCTACTCGCGGATCACCTAACCTCTCCGAAGCAATAGAGATGGCCGTGCGTGCGCAACCAGATCTTGTCGTCGACGAGTGCGGGGGTCGCGAAGCATGACTCTCCGAACTCTGCCGAGTGGATCGGCTTCAGTTCCTTTCCCGCCTCCAACACCGTCAGCAAGCCGTTCTCACTGAGCAGGTAGATCTTGTCGTCGCCACAAACGGGCGAGGTGAAGTATGCGTCGCCCGCCTCGCCAACTCGCGCCTTCTCGAGGAACTCGCCGGTGTCGGCGCGGAGCGTCGACAGCATGCCGCCCTGATCCGCGAGCAGGTAGTAGATGCCATTCGTGATCAGTGGCGACGGCAACTGCGGGATTGAACGGAAGTACTGCCACAACACGCTCTTGTCGGTCATGTCCCCTTGCCCACCAACGCGCACGGCCATGGCGACGTTGACGGCGGCAAACGATGCCCGACACAATCGCCACTCGCCGGCATCTAGGTTGCCGTCCTGGTTGAGGTCGAGATACTGGAAGTAACGGCGAACCCGCAGATCGGTGAGTTCGTCCGCCTTGATCCGTTTGTCGCCGTCCTTGTCCAGTTCTTTGAGCGCGTCGCTGAACTCCGGCAACTCAATCTGTTGCCCCTTGTTGTTCTGTGGACTGCCGAATCCGTGGATCCACAGAGTGTCACCGAGCAGCACCGGGACGGACTTCATCTCCGACGGCAGACCACGAATCCACCAGATGCGTTCACCGGTCTTGACGTCATAAGAGTCCAGCAAGAACGATCCCGGCAGGATGAACTGCGGACTCTTGCCTTCCGGCTCATAGGTCACTGGCGTGCAGTGCCCACTGACCGCGTTGGGGCGGTCGACCTTGTAGCGCACCTCGCCGGTCAACTTGTTGACGCCAATCACGTAGGACGCTTTGCCGTCGTCACATGGTAGCACCACCGTGTCGCCAACAAGGATGGGGGACGCCCCCATGCCATAGACGTTGAAGAACGGACCGAGTGGCATGCGCCAACGCTCGTTGCCAGCATGGTCGTAGGCGAGCATGCCGTACTCGTCGAAAAACACCACGACCGTGTCCGCATCGACAGCGGCCGAGGCCGCGGCGGGACCGTTCTTGCCATGAAACGTTGTGCGCCGAGGACGCGGCGATTCTTTGCGCCAAACAGTCGCTCCATCCGCCCGATCGATCGCATAGGTGTAGATCCTCTCGTCTTCGACTCCGGTCAAGAACATCAGCTTCGCGCTGAAGATCGGCGAGCTATGACCTTCGGGAAACCCGCGCTTCCAGATGACGCCTTGCCCCGGCCCAATCTTGGTCAGGTACTTGCCCTCGGCAATGCCAGTGCCGTTCGGGCCGCGAAAGCGATTCCATGGCGATGTGCCAGCGCCCTCCTGCGCGATCAAGAGAAACGACGACAACCATGCCGAAGCAAGGGTCAGGAGAACAATCGAGCGCGGGGGTGCAAGCATGCTGCCAGGTTAATAACCTGAGCCGAAAGCTGCACGCCCCTGAAAGCCAGCAACGGCCCGATTACGAGTGTTTCGCCGAACGGCCGTGGCGATGATCACCAGACGGCACACGCCAGCCAAGATTATGGTTGTGACCGCGTCGTACGGTCTCTTCCGTACGGTATCGCACACCGCGCGCGAATCCACTTTAGGGGAGTGCCGCATCAGCTGCGGGAACTCGGCTGGAACCCCCGTTGATTGCGGTTGATGCGGTACTCTTGCGAAGGACTCTCCCGATCGGTGTGCGATACCGTATCCGTACCAGGTGGGGTGCGATACGGTATACGCATGCGCCGAATCGCCCTGTCCATTCTGTTTTGCTTCCCGTCCTGCCTCAGCCAGCAATCCGGGAGTTCCCCGTCCCCCCGGGAGCCCTGGAGGATTGGAGCCAGTGCAGACTTGCAACAGGACCGAACCATTAGCCAGTCGATGATTGGCGTGAGCTCCTTCGAGACAGCGCAGCGCCTCGGTGGCACCGATCCCGACGCAGGAATCGGCAGTGACGACCTGGAGCACCTGCCCCTAATCGCAGGCGCTTTTCAGGAGACGTTGCGTGACGGTGAGCGCTTCGACTTCGGTTTCGAAGGAGGCGCCGCGGTTGGCTTCACCAGCACGGGCGGCTTTGTGCTCGCCAGCGGAGCCGGAGGATTGATTGTTGCGGTCGACATCGACCTCTTGCTCGTCGACCTCTTCATGGGCCCCTTCGTCAGCCTCCACGTTGGCAAGAGTATGCGTTTCTACGCGGCCGCCGGACCGCTCGTGGACTTTGCAACCTACTCCCACGAAGGCACGCAAGGCGCCACCGAAATCGACACGCACGGCACGGGGCTGGGGGCAGGCTGGTATGCGCGCGGTGGCGCCGAGTTTCTGTTCGGGGAACAGTACATGGTCGGCGTTGGATACCGCTGGTTCGACTCTACTGTTGCCCTGAGTGGCGACCTCGGAAGACTCGACCTCGTGGGTTCCCAGGTGTTCGTATCGCTCTCGACGGGCTTTTAGCATGCGGTTGAAGGATGCGGTAACGCGAACCCCCCCGCGGATCCGCGTTCGGGGAGTGCCGACCCTCTCTGAGACGACGGCTGGAAGCACCTCTGCTGCCGATTGATGCGGCACTCTTGCGCGGAGTTCTTCCCAGTGGTGTGCGATACAGTTCGTGATAAGAGAGCGAGTTGGAATTATTGGCGAATCGACTCACGAATAGAGCAGGCTAGGGAGGCACCCCTTAGGCAAATTAGAGGCATATGAGCAAGCAAGAACAGTACCGCAGGGCGATGGATAAGTATGAGCACCACGTGGTGTATCGCAACATCGGTACGGTTGTGGCATGCGTCATCGTTGTCCTGCAAGCTGTGTGCATTGCGAAGCTTTCCTGGAGCTCAGCGACGCTCGCCTGGATTCCCCTCTTCATTTTGGCGTTCGTACTCGCCGACTTCGTCAATGGGATCATCCACATGGTCATGGACAACACCGATGACTACACGTCGATCGTTGGGCCACTGGTTGCAGCCTTCCATCGGCACCATCACATTCCCAGGTACCGCGATCGACCGGCGTTGGTGGTGTTCTTCGCTGAGAACGGCATGAAGAACTGGCTCGCTGTCTACATGGTGGTGCTTGTCGCGACCATGAGCCACCTGCCCGCAGCAGTGGCGTTCACGCTCCTTGCCTTCAGCCTGCTTTCGAGTACAGCGGAACTTAGCCACTACTTCAGCCACAACTCGACGAATCGACTTGTCCATGCATTGCAGCAGGCGAGGATCCTTCTTCATCCCGATCACCACTGGGTGCATCACAAGGCTGACAACACCCACTACTCATTTCTCAACGGCATGACGAACCCGCTGGTGAACTTCATTGCGAAGCGCGCGTACCCCCGGGGTTACGTCACCACGACGAACGCCCACAGTTCGCCGTACTATCAGGGGAAGTCGTGAGATACGGTATCGCACACCGCTCGCAAATCCGCTTCCGTAAAGTGCCGCATCACTTCCGTGAGAACCGGCCGGAAGCGCCGCTTGATTGCGATTGATGCGGCACTTTTGCGCGGAGTTCTTCTGCGTGGTGTGCGATACGGTATGGAAGCAATGCCGCCTTCGCCTTCTCCTGTCGCCGACTGGGAAAGTCCGACCCCAGGGGCCTCCGATTCCGCCCGCGCAGATCGGGTCAGGTCGGGCGCGGGCGCTGGGTTGGAATCAGGTTTCATAGGGGAGGACTTAGGTTGGGACCACGTTCAACCTACCAGGCGACGGGACCGCTCCCGAGGCACACGGATCCCAACATATATTCCTCTAGTCCGCTGGTGACTCGCGCAATAGCTCCGCCAGGCGGTCGTGGGCCCGGGAGCGGAGCAGGTGCACGGCGCCTGGACTGCGACCCAGCTCCTCCGCAACCTCAGCCACAGAGCGCTCCTCCAGGTCCACGCTCTGCACGACGCTGCGATAACTCGGAGGCAAGCGGCGGATGGCGTCTTGTAGGTTGCTCACCTGTTCCTTCAGCGATGCGCGTAGGCCCGCAGTGGAAGCGTCAGCGGCGATTAGGCCCAGCAGGGTTCTGGCGGACTGGCCGCTTTGTCCGCTGGTCACGCGGCGCTTTGAATCGGGACGCTTGTCCCGCTCGAGACCGCGGATCGCGTCCGTCAGGTTGTTCTGGACCAAGCGCCGCATCCAGGCCCGCAAGCCGGAAGGAGTTCGGTCACGCAAGGTGCCAATGCGCAGGAACGTCTCGAGGTAGGAGACCTGCAGGACATCGTCGGGGTCCAGGCTGCGCTGCCAGCGAGCGGGAATCGTCAGGCCCGCGCGCAGCTCTGGTTCCAGTTGGCGAAGCAGCAGCTCCAGCTCCTCCTTCTCACCTTCTGCCGCCCTGGCAATTTGATCTGTAGTGAGGTTCTTGGAGGTCATGGATTGGCCGGGGAGCTTTGACGGCTGTACCCCGCTCGTCAAAGCGGCCGAGCCAAAAGGCGCGGAGAGGCTTCAACGGATGCGAGCGCATGCGACCCTGGATACCCTACACGCCCACAGCGCTATGCGCTGGGCAGCGCCCGTCTTTCTGCGAAATCCCGGGTCGCCTGCATGCGCGGCGCAAGGACTCATGAATAGAGCGGGTTAACTGTCATCGGCAGCTTCGGCCTTGAAGCCAGTCAAGGAACCGCTGCTGCGTGCGGCATCACCGGCGAGGGAAGTTCACAGAGTAGTCGTGACAAAGACAATCGCTTGACTGGGGAAGGTCCCTATGCGCCCTGGAAACTCTGTTGGTTTCGAAGTGAGCGTTCGGCTGGGGGGCGGTGGAGGACGTGTGTTGGGATTGCACGTCTCCAATCCACTTCAACCCGGGATCAGGAAGGAAGGTTCAGCCGCTAGGTCAATTCCCAGCCCGACCCCAGAACCCTTTGCTGTCTCCGCTTTCAACACACCGCCGAAGCCAAACTGATAGGACGGGTCACAAACATCATCCATCAAGAGATGTCTTCCTATGGCGCCCTCTTGAGCAACCAGGATGTCGCAGGCCTGTTCGGCCACAGCAAGTCCGGCGCGGGTCAGGAGACTTGTCTCTCCCACTTGGGCGCCGACGATCACTCGAATCCCGCGGGCTCGCGCCGTCTCCAAAAGCTCAAGGGAGCGCAGCAAACCGCCCATCTTCGAAACGCGCAGGTTGACGATCCAGAGCTCGGGTGGGCCGGGAAGGGCATCGAGTTGTTCGCGCCGAAGCAGACTCTCATCGAGAATGATTGGAGTTGCAGCACGTTCCGCGAGGCGCGCCAGCGCGGGGATTTGATTGGCTGCAAGGGGCTCTTCGAGGGCGAAGAGAGGGACGTTCAGTTCGTCCAGGTAGGCCGCCGCCTGACTTTCGTCCTGGAATGCGTTGTTGAAGTCAGCGCGCACTCGCAGGTCTTGGGAATCTCGCCCACCCCGTACCTCCCCAAGCGCTTCACGGTCGCGGCCCACATCGCCGGTTAGCTTGACCTTGAAGTCGGTAAAGCCCAGCTGCCGGTATTTCTGAACGGTCTCGCGTAGGCGATCGAGGTGGCCACTGCCCACCACGGCGCTGTAGCGGTACTCGCCCCGCAACTCGCGCGCTCCAAGAAGTGCCTCCACGGAAAGCCCCGCTTCCCGCGCCAATAGGTCAAGTAGGGCCAGCTCGATGGCACACCAAGCGGCTGGGTTTTCGTCTAGGGCTTGACGCTGTTCTGCCGTCCATTGCCGGAGATCCTCAAGGGCATGAAGTCTCTTGATGAGCGTGTTGCGGTGTTTGGTGAAGAAGGACGCGGCAGTTGCCATGTCTTCGCCGGTCACGTATCTCCTCGGGCAACCCTCTCCGTAGCCCACGCCGTCACCTTCGGACCGCGCTTCAACCCAAAGACCCTCCGTTGCATTGCGCGTGGCCGAGGTGTGTTCGAAGGGGATACGAAAGGGAATCTCAATGCGCCGCGCTTCTAGGGAATGAAGGATCACAGTTGAGGCTCCGGGGTAGGGAGTTCGTGCGGGTCGAACTCGAATCCGCAGTCCTCGATGTACTGCAAGGGCTGGACCTTGAACTGGGCCTCCCGTTGGCCCTGCGACAACATGTACTTCTTGTAGGAGTCTCCACTTCCGGCGCGCAGCCGACGCACTTGGAGGGGGAACAGACGACCGCTGGCGCGCTTCTGGGCGTACTCCACATTGAGCCGGCCTAGGTTGGCATCCGCGAGCTCTGCGAGTTTCAGCTCGACCGGGTCGTTCTCGAGCCCCTCGACCCACAGGCAGTAGCGTGCATGCTCTGGCTCGGCCAAACAGACGAAGAACGGCGTCAACAAATCGAGGTCGCGAGTGGCGAGCTGAACCGCCTCGACGAGTTGAGTCTCGGACAGCTTCTCACCGGTGATGCTGGTTACGCCGCGCCCCTTACGAACAAAGGCGATCGTCGGAGTCTCATTCCACTTCCCGGTGACCCTCACGATGTCGTTCATGAAGTAGCGGTAGAGTCCCGCCGGTGTGGAGATGATCACGTAGTAGTCTCGATCCTGTTGAAGCTCGTCAATCATCAGGAACTCCGGCTGCTCCTGGTCCCATTTCTCCACCTCGACAAACTCAAAGAAGTTGGAGAGCAGTGTTGGCACTCCAGCATTGCTCTGTAGATCGATCGTGATGCTGCCCGAGAACTCGCTGGAGAGATAACCGAGTTCTACAATCTTCGTTGACTGCAGCAGTTCCTTGCGCAGGGATTCGATGGCGATTCCGCAACTGCCGCCGGTCCAGGTGCTGATCAAGGCGAGGTAAGGCCAAACATCGCCGAAAGTGGGCGCATCCTTGCTCAATGCATCCCGCAACTCCGCGACGCGCTTTGGAGTGCAGTGGAGTTTTCCGCGGATCGATCGCTGGACAGCTTCGTCGAGTTCGTCCATGCGGCCGAAGTCTCCAGCCTCAACATCTGCGAGAAGGTCGAGACGGCGCTCGCGAAGCACTGCGGATAGTTTCAGGAACGTCGAAGGGTTCGCACTGGCCATGTAGGTGATGCCAGAGTCAGCCACGGCGAGCCGCAGCACGAGTTGGAACTTGAGGTCGTAGTCCGAGATGGCGAAGACCTCTTCGGGAACCACGTACTTGCTGCGCAGAATCTTCGACATGCTGCGGTAGAGGAAGCCCGAGGCGGATCCGCTGGGAACTCCATGCTCAAGTGTTTCCTCCACGGCCGGGCTGACCATGCCCAGCATGCGGCCCTGAAAGGCCTCGGGCATCGCGTTGTATTGAACGAAGGTCGAGAGTTGCTGGAAGTTGCGGTGATCGACAAGCGTGCGATCGAGCACTGGAACATGCTTAGGCAATCCCGTTGTTCCGCTGGTGCAGGCGTACATCACGGGGTTGGCTGTGGTGAGTTCTGCTGAGCGGTTCTTCAACTGGCGCTCGATCAAGGGGCGTAAGGACTCATAGTCCTGCACGGGAACTGCGCTGCGGTAGGCATCCGGATCTGAACAGTTCTTGAAGTCGTGGTCACGTCCGAACTGCGAGTCGCTATTCGTCCTCAAGATCTCTTGCAGTAGTTTCTCCTGCACTCGACGGGGGTTGCGCGACGCGAACACCAACCGCCGCCACAAACCGACCCGAAGCCGTTGCATGTGCACAAGGATGATCCAGCTCACGAAGACATCGCCCCATGTGGGCATGGGCCGCGCAAGCTTATCCAGCCTTCGGACGAACGGCGTCTTCAGTTGGCCTAGGAACCCCTGGGGATAGGTCGGGTTCTGCAGGCCTAGCTCATCCACCTCGCGGCCCGCCGGCAGAAAACGCGTTCCGAACAAGATGTCCCAGACGATGAAGTTGTTCCCGTAGTTGTTGTCCGACTCTTTGGGGTCCCGCGAGTGATGCCAGCGGTGAAGCTCCGGCCCACTGATCACAAAGTTCAGGACGCCGAGCTTCACATCCACGTTGCAGTGCTGGAAGAAACCGTTGATCGCATAGAACACGAAGTACAGCGTCAGCACCGGTTCGGAGACGCCCAGAGCGATGAACGGCAAGGCGTCCAACAGGTACTGCAGAGCCTTTTCCAGGGGATGAAAGCGCCCCACGTTCAGCCAGTACAGGCGCGCTGGCGAATGGTGGATGGCGTGTAGCCTCCACAGCGGCGAGTAACGATGGCTGGCTACATGAAGCCAGTAGCGTAGAAAGTCAGCGGCAAGCAACATGAACAAGGCTTGCAGCGGGACTGGCCACGAGCTCGGCCAGAATTGCGCTGGCTGTACTCCGAGAGAACGCATCCCCCCGGTGGCAAGCACTCCCAATGAGAGGGCGAGCAGGATTGGCAGCACGTTTTGCACGAGCAGCATGAAGAGCGCATCAGTCCAATAGTCCTCTACACGGCCCTGCCATTCACTTCGGTGGGGGAGCCATCTTTCGAACACCGTGACCGCGATAGCGCCGAATCCGATGCCGATGTAGGCACTCGTCTGAAACGATGTTCCGGCCGCGCTCAGCGCCAGGTGCAATCCAACACCAATCCCCATGACCAGTGGATAGACCGCGAAAGGCAGCCAAGCGCTCTGGGTGAGTCGATTCATCCGCGTGTTCCTATGGAAGTGGCCGGCGACGATCAAGAAGCTGGCGAGTACGAGATGGAAGCAACTCGGGACGGGTGCGTGCCACCACGACAAGTCGGAAAGGAGGGTGGCCCCAAGCACAAGTCGCACCATCATGAACAGGAAGTACAGGCCGCCGAGTAGGAGCAGCAAGGCTCCCAACCGGGAGCGGGCCTCGGTTCGTTCCATCGCGATGCCACGAGCCATTCGCGCGCAAAGGGCGATGATTGCGATCTGCGCGATGACGAGCACCGGGTAGGGCATGCTGTCGCTGTGCCACGCTTCGAAGGGCGGTAGGAAGGGCAGCGGGGTGACGGCAACCACGAGTTGTGCCGCAACGCGAAAACAGAACAGTCCGAGGAGCAACCAGAGGAGGCTCGCATGCGCGGAGTTGGTGCCGTCGGTGGATGTCGTTGAGGTTCGGAGCATGGGGGGGGTGGGTGCTGTAGCCTGGCACACCTCTCCATGGGAGGGCGTCCTTTCTATTGGCAACTAGGTAGAGCAGGCTAGCGATGGCAGCTAGGATGAGCCGGCGAGTGGCGTCCGGAGCTTCTCCTTCGTACTGGCAAGGACCGCAGGCCATTCCGTGGTGAATGTCTTCCTTTGCATTTGCCTCGATTTTGAATCGACGTTCCCTCAGGGTCCAAGGCCTGCACGACTCCGGTCGGATCAACAGCGCGCGAGCGTCGCGGCAAGACGGCGCCCCGCGAAGCACGCGCGACCGTGGCAAGCGCTGAGGCTGCCGAACCTTGAACTGCCGCGACGAGGGGGGCTGGATCATGCGCCGATCTTAGGGACAACAGCCCAGGTCTTCGTGCCACTTCCGCTTATCGACCCGATCAATTGGGGTTGGGCCGGCTGCGAGCCGCAGCCGGAGCAGTCCTCTTCTCAGCGGTCTCGGCGGGGAACTCCTGGGAACCTGGGCGCTCCCATGGCGAGCAGCTTGTTGCGTCGATCATGATTGTGGATGACCTCCGCCTTCTGTGACCCGAAAGCTCTGGCGCGGAATCTGTTGGCGAGCATCCGCTTGTCCCTCTAGGAAGCACTCTCGACGGCTTGCCGCCGGAAGCCGCATGATGTCCACGACGAGGTGGTTGGTCAATCACGTATCAGTTTGGCCTTTCTCCACGGCTGTGCTCGTGGCCAGGCTCTAGCTATTCAATTGCGGCCCGTCCCCGTTTCACTTGTCCGTGACGCTCTGCCCGAAGTAGAGGGAATGCAGCGGTCCGGAGCGATCGCGGGGGAAGGCGGGACGCACCTCGCCGACTGCGGGCTCGCCGGGATACTCCACGCGCTCCAGGAACAGGCCTGAGGCGGGCGCAGTGGACTGCGGCGGCAACTCCAAGGATGAGCTGGGCTCAGCCACCAAGCGTGCCAGGTCTTCGGGCGAGAGCCGCCCGCTCCCGACTTGAACCAGGGATCCGACGAGCCGCCGTACCATCTTCCACAGGAAGTGCGACGCGGAGATGCGCACGAGCAACAGTTCGCCGGCCTCAACAACTTGCATGTCGTCCACGACGACGGTGGTGCTGGACTGCGCTTTGGGGCGCTCGCAGAATTTCGTGAAGTCGTGTCGGCCGACGAAGCTCTGGGTAGCGCTTGCCATTGCAGAGACATCGAGCTCTTCATTCACACACCAGACAAAGCGCCTTGAGAACGCCGTTCGGCGTCGCATGATCTGATAGAGATAGCTGCGCCGCTGCGCGTCATGGCGGGCGTGGAAAGCATCGGCCGCGCGCACGAGGCCGGTGACGTGAATTCCATTGGGCAAGGCCTCGTTGACGGCGCGCCGAAGTAGCTCCGGGTTGGTCTCGTCGGACAGTCTCAGGTGGGCGACCTGACTCAACGCGTGCACACCGGCATCGGTTCGCCCGGAGCCGCCCAACTCACGCACGTTTCCGCCCGACTCTTGGATCGCCCGCGTAAGCTCGCCAGCGATGCTGCGCGCGTTCTTCTGAATTTGCCAGCCGTGGAATCCTGTTCCGTCGTACTCCACGTCCAAGCGATAGGTCACCCCTCCATCCGCTGGCTTGCGAGTTCCCCGCCGGGCGGGCTTCGCCTCTTGCGGCCCTCCAAGTTTCGATCTCCCTGCTTTGCTGTCCTTCATGGGCGCAGGATACGGTGTGGCTCTCGTTTCACGACGGCAACTCCAGCAAAGTACGGAACTCCCAGTCGATAGCAGCTCCTTCCGATCGTTCGCGAGATCAACCGTTCAGCAGCTGGACTGAACTTCGCAGAGGACCAACCGTTCGTGGGAAAGCGGGCCCGTACCCCGGGGGGGCTGGGCTGGGCTGGGCTCGGCTCGGGCGAGGGGGGCGTACCCCAATCCAGGAATTCCAGGTAGGGTAGGAGCACTCGCAATCCGCAACTCCAAACTCGACCCGGCCAAAAACATGAAACTCGCCCACGCTTCTCGCACGTGGTCCTTCCTCGCCGCCCCTCTCTTCCTGCTGTGCTTCGGAGTGCCGTCCGCTGCGGCTCAAGGCTCGATCATCGGCTGGGGTCACGACGACTATGGCCAGGCTACGGGGGGGCCACCCGGTGCCGCGTTCACACAGTTGGCTGGCGGGTATCACCATTCCATCGCCTTGCGCAGCAACGGGTCGCTCGTGTCCTGGGGCATCGACAACAACGGCCTCGTCTCGAACACCCCGAGCGGCACAGACTTCGTTCGAATCGCTGGGGGCTTCGCTCACTCCTTGGCCTTGCGTAGCAACGGCTCGATCGAAGCGTGGGGTTGGGACGGCTTGGGGCAGGTCTCCACGACTCCCACGAGCTCTGACTTCCAGGAGATTGATACCAGCCTCTACTTTTCCCTCGCCCTGCGCCATGACGGCTCCATCGCAGCTTGGGGCTCGGACTTCAGCGGCTCGGTCTCGAAGGTTCCCCTGGATGCTGGCTACACGCAAGTCAGTGCGGGGGGCTCCCACGCTCACGCCTTGAGGGCCGATGGATCCATCGCGGCTTGGGGCACCGACTCGGGCAACTACGACTTTGGTCAGGTGAACGACACGCCGCAGAGCCCGGGCTGGATTCAAGTCGCGGCGGGTGGTCGCTTTTCCGTGGCCCTGCACTCGAGTGGCGCGCTGCGCTCCTGGGGCTACGATGGCTGGGGCAGCGTCTCGAACACTCCCACCGGAACCGGTTTCGTGCAGGTTGCCGCGAGCGCCTATCACTCCATGGCCATGCGCGCTGACGGCTCGATCGTGACCTGGGGAGTCGAGGTCAAGCTCGAGGAGATTGGCAGCGGTCAGGTCACGGATGCGCCGGGGGAAGCCGGATTCTCGCTGATGGGGATGGGCTATCAGCACTCCTTGGCGCTCTTCACGGAGAACGTCGGCAGCCCCTACTGCTTCGGCGACGGCAGCCTTGCGGCTTGTCCCTGCGGTGCCAATGGCAACTCCGGCGAAGGCTGCGCGAACACGGGCGGGGTCGGTGGAGCGCAGCTCGCCGCTTCGGGGCATGCCTTTGTTGTGGGCGACGACTTCCAGCTCGACGTAACGGGGGTCTCGGGTGCGAGGCCCGGTTTGATTCTGCGCGGCAACTTCATGGCGAACGGCGGCATGGGCAACCCCGTGGGAGACGGACTCTTGTGTGTCTCAGGGCAGACGGCGCGCTCCCAGATCCAGGTCACCGTCGCCGGCGGTACGACCTTTACCGACTTTCAGGGCCAACCCTTCGGCCAGTCGAGCTTCGGCGGCGGTGTCCTGACCAACTACCAATTCTGGTATCGGGATCCGGGCAACACCTGCTCGGGGGCGGGCTTCAACTTCTCGAATGCTTGGACGGTCGCTTGGCTTCCATAGCGCGGGGATACGGTATGTCGGGCGCTTGTCTGATCGCCGGCGGCTCGCTGGGGGACTGGGTTCCGCGGCTTGTGCTTCGGAGGGACTCGTGATTTCATGGCTGCCTGTCGACCTTGCCTTCCCGGGTGCTTGATACTGCCGTAGTCGGGTTTCTGGGGGGTGTCTCTTTTTCACCGACGCCCACTCCATGGAACTCAGATATCCAATAGTGCGTAAGCTGCCGCTCCTGTTGGCTTGCTTGTTCGCAGTGGTCTTGGCCCCCGTTGCTTTCTCCCAGCAGAGTGGGCTCTTGTCCAAAACGAGTGGGGAAGAGGGGGTTCACGTGGGCATGTACGCCCCCGCCCGGCGCTGGGCTCTCGTGATCGGAGCGGCGGGGTATTCGCATCTGGGAGAACTGCGCTACGCAGCGAGTGATGCGCAACTGTTTTCGGAGACGCTGATCGAACGCTTTGGATTCGAACCCTCCACGGTCCAACTTCTCACGGACGACACGGAGGTCAAGCCAACTGCAGGGCACATGTTTCTCGCCCTGCGCAAGATGCTCGTGGATCGACGTCTTCAGCAGACGGACCTCTTCGTCTTCTACTTCGCGGGCCACGGGGTTGGACACGCGGATGGCGACTTCCTGCTTCCCTTGGATGGTGCTGTGGAGACGGTGACCGACGTGGGGTTGCACGTGCGAGATGTGATCTCGGAGTTGACGAATGCGGGGATGGACAACGTGCTCTTCGTGGTCGACGGTTGCCGAACGGGGGCCCAGAACCGTTTTGGGCAAGAGCTCTGGGACCTGGCGGAGGAGGCCAACCTCGCCGTGATTTTGTCCTGTGAACCAGGGGAGCAGTCTTACGAGGATCGTCGTTTGGAGGGCGGCGTGTTCACCCATTACCTCGTGGAGTCGCTCAAGGACGCAAGCTTGTTCGAGGAGGAATCCGGTGCTCTGTGGGCCTCGAAGGTCGCCATGAGCGTGCAGCAAAAGTCGAAGGCCTGGACCTCCCGAGGTTTCGATGGGCAACAGATTCCTCAAGTGTGGAACGATCCGACGCGAGACGTCCTGCTTGGAGCGCGACTGCCAGCGGGCTCCCAGCAGATCCTGAATGCCTTCAGCCCGGGCGCCTCGGGCTTGGACGTTTCGAGGTACATGGCATCCGCAGGGCGCTACGCGGAACTGCTCTACCACGCGGAACGATTTGAGGAGTGCGCCGGGCTGCTCAAAGCTGCTGAGCAGATGGGAGAACTGCCAGCGCACCTGCTCTATCTATTCGCGGACAGCTTGCAAGCCGTCGGCCGCCTTGCTGAGATGAGGCGCGTCCAAGGCGAGTTGTTGGAACGCTACCCCGAATCGTTCTACGCTTTGACCATTATCGCCCACGATTTCTCTGGTGAGTCCTCGGGTCCAGCGCGGTACCGCGCCTCGCGGAAACTCTGGAGCGGCTGGCCGATCGATCAGTCAGATCTGGCCCTGCTGGTGGCCTTCAACATGTGCCTCGGTGGACCGCAAGCAGAAGCGCGCGCGGTGCTGGATGCGATGTTGCCGCGCTTCATGGAAGGCTCGCGCGGTCACGCCTACGCGCGGTACATGAGTCTCTTGCTGGATGGCCAGCCGGAGATTGCGCTGGGAGTCTTAGAGCAAGCGGAAGGGTTGCTTGGCTCCTACCCGGACAACCAGCGGCTTCGCACGGAACGGCTGGGGATTCTGCGCGAGCTCGGACGGCAACCGGAGGCCCTAGCGGTGCTCGATCAATGCGTCGTCGATTGGCCTGAAAATGGAGATTGGTGGGCGCAGAGAGCGTTTCTTCGCTATCAGAATCGTGATTGGGCGGGGGCTCTAGCGGACTCTCAAGAAGCCCTAGCGCGGCCCTTGCAGCCTTGGTCCTTGATGATGGCAACGCGCGCGGCGGGGACGAGTTTCGCGCAGGTTTCCAAACGGGTCACGCAGCAAGCCGCCAACTTTCCACTCTCTTGGGTGGCGCAGTTGTGCCGGGCGAGCACCACCACGACGACGCCGGAAGAGAACCAGCAAGCCATGGACGAAGCACGTCGCCTCGCTCCAGAACTGGGGACTTGGACGGCGCGCGTGGCTAGCATCCGCATCGAGCGCGCCGGGGAAGCCTTCGTTCGTGGCTTGATCGACGAGCGCACGTTCATCAAGTTCCAGTACGAGACCTTCGACGTGCTCGCGGAACGAGCCGGGGAATTCAACGAGGATCAGGAAGGCTGGGAATTGCTGATCGAACTTGGCATCGGGCTCTCCCGACACACTCAGCTTGCGAACTTGATTGACCTGCACTTGATGGGGGCGATCGGAGCTGGGCAGATTCAACACGTCTTGCTGGGCCCACTCTCGGAGGCTCTGCTCGGCGCCGGGCGCTTCGAGTTCTTCAGGACGCTTCTCGCGAAGAACCCGCCCAACGAGCGCGGACGCACGAGTCTCGGTTGGTTGGAGTGCGCCTGGCTGGTGTGCGCGGGTCGAGACGGGGAAGCGCGGAAGCAGATGGAGCAGCTCCCGCCGATTCCCACGGAAATGAGCGCGACGGGACTCTTGCTGCAAGCCTGTCTCTCCGCGCGAGCTGGTGATCGAGAGCTGGCGCACCAAAACCTAGCTGAAGCGGGCCCTCTCGAACACAACACAAGACTGGCCCAGGCACTCGCGGCACTCGCCCACGAAGCGCTCGGAGAGACTCAGCAGGCCGAACAACTCTTCGGACTCGTCCTTCGCGCGGGCGGCGACAACTTCTTCGCCAAGGCCGCCTGCTGGCGGGCGGTGTACCGTCGTGATGTGGATGAACAAGTGCGGCAAGGGCTCGCCTTTGCCGCGGGCAGGGATGGGATTGGGAATCCCCTGTGCGCCGAGATCTCCTTTGCGAGTTCGCCAGGCCTGGACACTTTCCGCGGGTCGGTGGAATTCGAGATCGAGCATGCAGAGGGCGAGCTTGGTGCACCCGGCGCGACGCTCTTGCTCACCGTGCGCAAGGGGGGCAAGGTCAGTGGAGTGATCGAGAGAACCGACGGCGAGGTTTGGTCGCTGGGCGGGGTGATCGATGAGTTCGGAAACTTGGAGGCGGAACTTAGAGGAGCCCCGAGTGCGGCTCGTGTGTTCTCCAAACTGGCTCCAGCAGATGTCTACTTGGAGAACGATCTGCTACGCGAGCACGGTGCCACCTTTCTGTTGCTGGATGCAAAGGGCCGCGCCAGCGCTTGGAGTGCTCACGCCGTTCCCTGAGCACGGACGCCCGCTGGGATCGGAAGCCACAGCGTCACAAGTTCGGACTGCTCGAAGCGGGAGCAGTTGGTGGCTAGCCGGCCCCTAGCCCTTCACCGGTGTCACGGAAAGGCCGATGACCTTGCCGTTTTTCAGCAGGGCGCCAAAGTTCAGGGCGGGGTAGTGCTGCCACTCTTCCGCGTCCGCTCCCTCGACGAAAGCTGAACGCCCTAGCAGGGCCGCCTTGTTGCTCGTGCTCTGTGCCCCGCTGCCTGCGATGAGGGTGTTCAACTCCGTTTCGGTCATTCCCACCCGGATCGTGAACTGCTCGCGGCTGGAGCTATTCGTCGATTTAAGCACGATGGCCGAGCCCGCCCGGTACGAGGTGATCTTCAAGACTTGCCCACGCTCACAAAGCAGGATGACCTCCGACTCTCCCCACAGGATGCACTGCAGATCGGGGTACTTCTCGAGCAAGAATCCACCGTTGCTGGGTTTTCCAAGCTTCAAACTGTAGCTGGTGACCGGGTCGAACAGCAGGAGCTCCTCACCATCGATCTTCATCGAGACAGCCTGGCACAAGTACAGTGCCTGGGGCGCGATCTCGTTGTTGAGCTTGCGCTTGAGGGAGTTCAGCAGCTCCTGCATGGTCCCCTTCACGACATCGTAGTTCGGTGAGTTCGGTGGCGTGTTGCTGACGTAGGTGACCGTGATGTTGAGCGCCTGCAAGGCCTGGTCCTGGCTGAGCCCTTTGAAAGGCAAGCGGCCAATGTTCTCCGCGGCGCTGCGTTCAAAGATGGAGGCCGTCTTCAGGGATTGCGAGACCAAGTATTTCTGCGCTTCGTCACTGCGTCCGAGTCGGTGCAAACCCACCGCCACGTTGTTGGCGAGGCGCAGTTGGTCCTCTTGAATGCTACGGGGCACTAGGGAGACCATCAGAACTTGCTTCGCGAGCAAGCGCTGCACGCCCCGCTCGATTGTCGCCTTGTCCCCATTGGGGTGGAGGACTTCTAGGGTGCCGAGCAGGAACGCCTTGGGGCTTGCGTAGGGTGCATCTGGAATCGCAGCGATGCGTTCCACGACTTTCTTGTAGCGCGCTAGGTCCTTGTCCGTGACCTCGATCGACCTTCCACCGAGCAAAGTGGTGGAGGTCAAGTGCGAGAGGAACGCAGGTCGCAGCCACTCCCCTTGCACCTTGGACGGGAGGCGCTCGTAGTAATCCTGAAGGGTCGCGAGGGCGATGTTGAGATGCGCCTCACTCATGCGGGGCTCGATAGCGAGTGCAGCTTCGAACCACAGGATGGCCTCGGTGTAACGGCGGCACTCCATGAAGGCTGCCCCGACTTCCAAGCGAGAAAGCGCGCCGAGTACTTTGCTATCCCCGTCAATCAGAGTCGCCCGCGTGATGGGGGAGGCGTGGTCACTGCCCACCGTTCCCAGCCAGATCGGGAACCCACGGGGCAGGGTGCTATCGAGGAAGTGCAAGAGCTGGACCATTTCGGAACGTTTGTGGCCCGTGGCTTCCAGGTAGTTTGCTCCCATGGAGTCCGCGGCAAATTCCTGTTGGCGCGTGAGCGCTTGCGCGAGATCGCCCAGGTGGGAACTTTCGATGGCGTGCCCCAATGCCAAGTGAGCCATCTCGTGCGCGACCACGGCGCGCATCATGACCGGGTCAGCCTTCACCGCTGCGATGAAGCCGGTGTTGACGATCAGCGTGGCTTGCAACTCCTTGCCAACGACCCGGATTCCGGCCGAAGCGTTGACCGCTTCATCCTCGACAATCGAAACTTCGATCGGGTACTTGTAGCTTGGGTGCTTCTCGGCCACCGCTTCGAATTCGGCCACAATGGCCTTCAACTCATCGAGTGTAAAGTCCTGCGCGCTCGCGAGGGGGCAGAGGAGCAGGGCGAAGGCGATAGTGAAGAGTTTCGAGAGGCTCATGGACCGGATTTGCAGGGGACGTGGAAGGGCTACAAGTAGAACGATCAAGGCGCCTGCTTGCTTAGGCCCGACCGACATTTTTTGTTGAGCACGGGATTGGGGCACGCAGGAGCGCGTTTCGAGCCCCTTGGGGAGTGCATGAGGCTCCAGCGCTCATAGCCGATTACCACCTGCACTTTCGGAGGTCTTCGGTTCTCTAGTCGGCACCCAACCTGACAAGAACATCGGTCACGTTCCGAAGCGAACCCTCGATTCACCAGCTCTACCCCGGAGGGGAGCGTGACCGGATCAGCTCCGGGGTGGGGTCCGCGAGGTCTTCTACGCTTCGATGGAGGTGACTCCGTCGACCAACTTCAGCATCAAAGTCCAAATCAGTGGACGACAAGGAGGTGCGAGACTCCTGCCGTACCGGGGTAGTTAGGCGCAACGTTCTTAGCCAGAGACTTGGGATAGTGCCTGTGGGCGAGCGGGAAGAAGTGGTGCGACTCAGTCCTCCGGTGTCGTCTCCTGAGCGTTACGGCTGTTCACGTCTGAGAGGTGAGTTGAGCCGTTGGGCTTCCCGCGCTTCGCTCAGGAAGAACTCAGCGGGGCGGCCGCCGCCTGAACCTGGGGCTCGCCGACCGGTCGCCCGCAGCCAACCCGGGATCTTACGTACCTTGCGCTGAAAGTTACCGGGTTCCAAATCGACACCCCAAACCACTTCGTACACGCGTCGCAAGTCACGGATACGAAACTCTCCGTCCCAGAAGGTGGAGGCGAGAGTGCTGTTCTCAAGTTCCGTTCTCAGGGCTTCGAGCCCGTCTATCACGATTTGTCGGTGGTCAAACGCCAAGGGCACGCGCCCGCTGATCACCTCATCGACTCCGATCAAGTCAGCGAATGCGGCATCGCTACCCGCCACAGGCTGAATCAGGTTGGGGATGATGGCCCACCAGGCGACGGACACCACCCTCATCCGAGGATCACGATCAGGGTCTCCATAGGTTTGGAACTGCGCGAGATGCGACGGCCCAGCCTGCACCCCGGTCTCCTCCTGAAGCTCTCGCCTAGCGGCGGTCTCCAGATTCTCCCTACTTTGAACGAAGCCCCCTGGTAGGGCCCATGCCCGCTCGAACGGAGGCGCACTCCGTTGTATGAGCACTATTTGAAGACGGTCGTCCCGGATCGTGAAGACCACGATGTCGACGGTTACCGCAAAGGGGGGGTAGTCACTCGGTCGGTAGCTCTCGACTCCGGATGCCTGCTTCATTGGTTCACGCTAGTTTATTGATATCGAGGTGACAATAACCCAGTCGGTCTGATATTGTCATCATGGCATTAATGGCCAGTTGGTCACTCGCAGGGCCTCTACACTGGCACCGGCGCGAGAAGGATCATCCCTCCTCACCAACCGTTTGACCTCGCAGCATCTAGCTCAAATCGAATGAGCCCGCCTCTCATGAACAAGCGACCTCTTCCAGGCTCAACCCACTCCGATTCCGAACTGCTGGGCGAGGCCACTTGGACAGTGAGCGAGCTCGCCACTGATTTCAAACCGCGCTGGAGACACGCGAACAAAATCGCGGTCGCGCTATTGGCGACTCCCCCAAATGCGCTCCACGACGGAGAAGTCCGTGCATCCCGGTGGAGAGGCGCGGGGGCCCCTGAGATCCTCTGCACCCCGGAAAGCATCGTCCCAAAGAGAGGATTCTTTACCTACCCCGAGCCTTCCGCTGATGACGACACGACGCACTGGCACTTGAACTTCGCCGACCCATTCCTCTTTGGCTACGGGGAGGGATCGCTCCTGGCACAGGATGAGCTCCAAATAACCGAGCACCCTTGCCTAGCATCAGTCGCCTATGCAATCGAGTCCGGCCTGCATGGACAAGGGGGACTCACACGCCGTACCCAAGAGGGTGGTGAGGCGACGCCCGTTTTGATCGAAGGGGCTCCGCGCCGGTGCTCACTCGACACTACCCATTTGTACGGAGACCTGTTTGGTGGCGCTTCCACGAACCAAGTGCAGGCGGCGACCAAGGTCCTAAATCCGCCCACCCGCTCCAATATCCTCGCTCTCGCAGCACTTCGACCTTCATTCGGAGAGTACACCGAAGAGCAAATCCGCGAACTCTTCATGATCGCGCATGCTGGCTCTAGCGCCATCGTTCGGCGGTCGGGTCGCGCCACCTTGCACACAGGGCACTGGGGCTGCGGAGCCTTTGGAGGGAACAAGGGCCTTGTCGCCGCAATCCAGTTGCTTGCAGCGGGAACTGCAGGGGTGGAGCGAGTCTGTTTCTGGTGGGGGCACACGGGTCTAGATCACAGTTCTTTGGAGCACGCAATCGCAGTTGCCGAACGTCTCAACGGATCTACGCTTGAGGATGCAGTCGGAAGATTAACGCGAGCCAGATATTGCTGGGGCGAGGCCAATGAAAACCATGTGCCCTATGAACCGCCGAAGTGCTGTCTATTGGCGGATGTCCAGGGCCGCCCACCGGAGTCCGACTTCTCCGGTCCATCGCTGGGCTAAGCCTCACCTGATCCGATGAACAAGCGCCTGCAAACTGGATCTAGCGAAAATCAGAGGGGACATTTGTGCGTGGCGCTGGCACCGACACCGGCTCCCCAATTGCAGAGGTCAAGAGTTGGCCGGAAGTGCGTGAGTACTCGACGCAGCCTTGCTGTAGTCCTTGCCAACTACAAGACAACGCGGCAACTCAATGCCGCGTTGAGGTCGATCCTTTCGCAGTCCTTTGGCAGGGTCGACATTGTTGTGGTGGGCTACTCGCATGAGGTTCGAGAGTCGGCACTGCTGTATCGTCGTTTCATCGAGTCGATCGACGTCCTTGTCGACCTTGCGGGAGAGATGAGTCCGCGCGAGTGGGCGCTACTCGTCACTGCCGCAGAATACATCGCCTACCTAGAACCGGGCGACGCCTGGTATCCGGATCATCTTGAGATGGGAATTGCCGCTCTCGACCAAGATCACGAACTCATGCTGACGGTCGCTAAGCAAGATGTGGTGCGGGCGGATGCTCGTCTCGGCGCCCTACAACCTGGACGGGGATCGCCTCTGCCCGCCAATGGCGACGTTGTTCGTCGCGCTCGCACTGGCCGTGACCTTGCCTGCGGTACAGGGCAGTTCCCAATTGCGTCGGTCTCGAGCATCGTGGCACGTACCTTTGAACTAACCTCGTTTGCAGTCGCGCACGGTTCCCTTCTCGATGCAGCCCCCACTTTCGCTGAAGGTCTGCAGCGCTGGCGCGTGGCATCACGTCAGTGCGGGATAGCCTGGATTGACTCCGTGACGTCCAGTGCTTGCGCGCCGGGCGCGAGCTCCTCCGCGCGTTATGCCTTGGTTCGGCAGGGAGCCAACAGGGGAGAGCAGCCAGGCAAGCAAACCGAGTTTGATGTTTCGGGAAGCGGCTTTGCAATGCTTCAAGAGCGGGCTCGTATCGGATCTATGATTGAGCTTCGGAGGACCCAAGATCCTTCGCCACCGGACGAGAACGAAACCGCAATCGACGAATGTGAAGGGGCCGATCAAGAGTCGCCTGGTTTCTTGGAAAGTGTCTCCCTCCTTTATGCACCTATGGGAGTTGGCCTCGTCATGGGCGTCCACTTGTTCATCACCCTTCTTGTGGAGGGTGATGGGTTATTCATGGCTGCACTTGGATTCGCATTCGGGGGGAGCGCCTGGCTCCTTGTCACGTCCTGCCTAGGACTTGCCGGATACAAGACTTTATTGCTGCTAGCCCGTGGAGTTCCCTGGGTGCTTCAGTCGCTGCAACGTCCGTGAGTGCATCAGTCGCTCCCTGAGAATCTGCGGGATGACGACCTTCACCGACTTCCAAGGCCAACCCTTCGGCCAGTCGAGCTACGGCGTCGGCGTCGTGGCTAACTACCAGTTCTGGTATCGAGACGTCGCCAACACATGTTCCGGAGCCGGCTTTAATTTCTCGAATGCTTGGACGACCACCTGGCTTCCGTGAAAAGAGTGGAGCGCTCGACAACTCCCAGCGAGTCTTGCTGGTGGGACCCCCAGTGAAATCGCTGAAGCGCCGTTGAAGCGCGCCGGCAGGATCGGGTCGGTCTCTCGCTCCGTGCGGGAGGCCGACTTGAACGTTTGAAGCAGGAACGCTGACCCCGGCGCCTTCAAAAGCCGCCGGAGTGAGGCCCCAGGTCTGTGGTGTCCCCTGGGCACGGGCAGAACTCGGAACGACCCGGACTGCACAGCTCGTTCTGCAGTCGCCTTTTCCTGAAGCCCTCCCTCCCTCGCTCTCGGAGCGCATGGAGCGTGCCCCGAGGTGCGGGGTGGCAGCTCGCATTCGGGAGGAAGCTCCAGGCCGAATAGCGGAGCGATCCATTCCAAGCAACCAACGAGAAAGCGGACGCTCCACGGCGGTCGTCATCCCCAGCTATATTCGCCAACGAGTGCGCAGGCTGTTGATCCAGGCTGTTTTCTGCACCAACGTCCTTTGGATCGCTTATCCTCTCGCCCCTTGTGGCGCCCTCGACGACCTAGGTGACGCCCGCCCCCTCCCTGATACCAGCGCACCTGCTCCACCCTTCCCCCCCCATGGCTTCCCCTGAACTCGTACGGGAGATCGAACGTCGTCGGACCTTCGCCATCATCTCGCACCCTGACGCTGGCAAGACGACGCTGACGGAAAAGCTGCTGCTCTATTCGGGCCTGATTCAAAGCGCCGGCTTGGTGAAGAACCGCAAGGGGCGCAAGGCCACTTCGGACTGGATGGGGATGGAGCAAGAGCGCGGGATTTCGATCACGTCCTCGGCCATGCAGTTCCCCTACAAGGGGCAGATGATCAATGTCCTGGACACGCCTGGTCACCAGGATTTCAGTGAGGACACCTATCGCACACTGACAGCAGCCGACTCCGCCATCATGGTTTTGGACGCGGGCAAGGGCGTGGAGGTGCAGACGCGCAAACTCTTCGAGGTCTGCCGCTTGCGGGGGATTCCGATTCTGACCTTCATCAACAAGCTCGACATGCCGGGGCGTGATCCCCTGGACCTCTTGACGGAGTTGGAGGAAGCCTTGGGCGTGCAAGCCTGTGCGTTCAATTGGCCGGTGGGGTCCGGACGAGATTTCCGCGGGGTCGTGGATCGGCGCGCGAACGAGTTGCAGCTCTTCACAAAGACAGCGGCGGCCGGTGCCAAGAAGTCCAAGGTGGAGCGTATCCCCGTGGAGTCGGACGAGTTCGAAGAACGCCTGGGCAGCCAATTGGCCGACAAGGTCCGCGGCGAGCTGGAGTTGCTCGATGTCGCCGGCAACCGCTTCGACCAGGATCAGTTCTTGGCGGGGAAGGTCACCCCGTCATTCTTCGGTTCGGCCCTAACGAACTTCGGCTTGGAGCCTTTCTTCGATGCCTTTGTTGAGATGGCGCCGAGCCCCTATGCCCGGGAGGTAACGAACGACGACGAATCCACGGTCATGGTTGAGCCCACGGAGGAATTCAGCGCCTTCGTCTTCAAGATCCAGGCCAACATGGATCGTCGACACCGTGACTGCATCGCCTTCCTGCGCATTTGTTCAGGGGCCTTTGAAGCGGACAAACGTGTTCACCACCACCGGCTCGGCAAAATGGTGCGGCTCAGTCGCCCGCACAGCGTCGTTGCGAAGACGCGCGACGCGCTGGATGAGGCTTTCGCCGGCGACGTGGTCGGTTTGATCAGTCGCGACATGTTTCACATCGGCGACACGATCTCCTCCGGAGGTGGCTTCCGGCACAAGGCGCTCCCGATGTTCCAACCGGAACTGTTCGCGCGGATTTCGCCCACGAGCACGTCCCTGCGCAAGCGCTTCGACAAGGGCATGCGCAACCTAATTGCCGAGGGTGCAATCCAACGCTTCACTCCGGAAAGTGGCGGCGAGACCTTGATTGGTGCCGTCGGTCGGCTGCAGCTGGAGGTCTTGCAGTACAGACTGGATGACGAGTACGGAGTCGAGACTCATCTCACCTATCTGCCGTACCAATGCAGCGCTTGGCTTGCGAATGAGGAATTGCCCTTCAAGCCACTGAGCACGTCACTGATGACGCGGGATGACCGCGGCCGCATCGTCGTGCTCTTCCAAAGCGATTGGGACAAGCGCGCTGCCGCCAAGTTGAACCCCGAGCACACACTGCTCGACTTCGCTTAGAGGCCCGGGCAGGCGCGCGGTGAACCGGAACAGTCACGGGGCGCTTGCCCCGGGGAGTCTTGAGATGCTTGTGTGCCCGAGTGCGTCCAAGCGACAAACGGTTCAGCGCAAGCGCGGAACGAGGGAGCTTTCGATCAGGCCTCGTTCCTGGGGCGAGAACTCTTGGATCAGATCGATCGCCATCATGCGCAACTCGTCTTGGTCCCCTAGGTGCAGCGGGTCGCCCAACACGGCGGCCACTTGACCCGCCGACATGGCCCGTTTGCCCGCGCCCATAGCGGCGCGCAATTCCATCTCGATGCGGGCGGCGTCGACCTCTTCGGGAAGTGCTGGGCTGCCGAAGAAGATCGGGGCGTCCTCGAGCTGGAAGTCACCCGGGACAACAGCGACGACGTGGCCTGACTCAAAGCCCACATTGATGCGTTCGGCGGTCTGCGAGCCGACGTACAAAACCGGTTCGTGGGTTTC
The DNA here is from genome assembly GCA_937905825.1 of uncultured bacterium. Taxonomy (GTDB): domain Bacteria; phylum Planctomycetota; class UBA1135; order UBA1135; genus JABACD01. The sequence continues at coordinate 32,201 of CALCXM010000094.1, read as the reverse complement.
TAGACGCCTGACCAGATCTGGCTTCACGGACAGAACCAACAGCCAACCGGAACGGACCGAGGGGCGCTCCCGGCGCCAACCGTGGGAGTAGGCTCGATCCAGCTCGAAGCGTTGGGCTGACAAGAGACCGACGTCGCCCTCTTGCGGTGTGGCGGGAAGCTCCGGCACCGGCAGCGGGCTCTGCGGGCTCTCGCCGAGAAGCGTGGCGGCAACGCCAAGACCTAGGGCCGCCAGCAGGACGGCGGACTTTGTGATTAGGTTGATGTTCATGTTCTTCTAGCGTCCTGTGAATTCGATTTCGCCCAGACCGATGCGTCCGACTGGTGAGCCCCAAGAAGGACCAAACTCGAATCGAAGTTGATGGATCTCCGTCAGCTTGAGCGGATGGCCGTTGTTGAGGAAACCGTCAAGAGGAATGCGAACCGTCTCGAACTCGTTGTTCCAGCCCACCCCTGGTCCGTTGCAGGAACTGTTCCCCGGGGTCGTGCTGCGTTGATAGGGTTCTTCGATTCCACCGCCCCAGGCACCGATGTTGATCGAGCTCTTTTGTCCGGACCGATCGACCAGAGTGACCGTAAAGGTCAGATCGCTCAGCTCGGCGAGCGTGAATGGGTGGCGCGTGGTTTGCGCCGCCCGGAAGGAAAGGAAGTCGTGGCTCGACAGATCTCGTTGGCCTGGCAGCAAGGTGTAGGTCAGGTCGTAGTCGGCGACTCCATCAAAGCCGATGACGGCGCCGCTGCTGTCGTCTTCGAAGCTCGCCATGGTGAAGCCGTTGAAGGGATCGCTCGGGGTCCACTCGAGGAAATTGTTGCCGTCGTCGAGTCGGCCCTCAATCAGTTCGGGCGCTGTGCTGCTCACGTTGGCGCCGGAGCTTGCGATGGCCGTGGAGCTGGCGCTCTTGTGATTGTCGAGGACCAACACACCCGCGTTCGGATTGTCCTGGTAGGTCAAGTTGACGGTGATGCACGGATCGAAGGGAACGCCGATCGGACGGAAGCTGTCGTACTGCCGCCAGAGAAAGTCCTTGGAAGGCACGTCGCCTTCGAGGTAGTGCTTGAGCAACGGGATGAAGTAGCCCTTCATGATGAGGTGCGTGTTCGCCTCGCCAATCTGACAAGGGCCCGTGACCCACGCGCCCCAAGGGTACAGGTGGCTTTGCGTGTGAAACCACCCGTGGCCCGCGCCGTACAAAGTGGTCGATTGCCGGTAGCCCGAGGCCCGGTCGCGCAGGATGTACCACTGCTCGCGGTCAAAGATCGGGCAGCCGGGGACATTCGTGTCGCCACTGCCAACCCACAGATGATAGGGGACGTCGTGGGGGTTGGAACTCGCGAGGCCACCGTCCTGCACCGGAGTGATGCTCGAGAGCAGCTTGATGTCTTCGATGCCGTAGTTGGTCATCGTGAAGGTGCCGTCGTGCAAGAGATCGTAGGCACGCACGATTCCGTCGCCACCGCGGCTATGACCGATCCAGACGATGTTGTTGGCATCGATGTGACCGTTGAGGGCGCCCTGAGCGATGACCGACTGCAGGCCGATCAGTGCATCGGTGTTGTCGAGGGTTGTCAGCGATGCTGAGTACGTGCCCGGCACCACGTCGTTCGAGTGGCTCATGACGATGTAGCCATGGGACGCGAGGTGATAGCCAATGTGGTCGTACCACGGGTAGTCATGACCGTTGCCGTGGGCGACGATCACCAAGGGCAGCTTCCCGAGGGAGGCGATATTGGTCGGGTAGTACAAGTCCTGGCGCAGCATGGTGATCGGACTGCCCGCTACCGGAGTCCAGCTGCCCGCAAGGTCGTACAGGATCTCGGTAACAGGATGCGGGCCCGCACCCGGCGCCAACTCGCTGCCTCCGATGGTGGTGTCGCGCACCACATAGAATCCAGCTTCACGGTCCAAGTACCCGTCGATCAAGTCGAGACCATCGAAGGTGCCGTTCTGGTCGAAGTCGATGACGACGTCGTAGGGGACGCCGACTCGCGTGTCGCCAGATCCAGGAGTCGTGTCCGGTCCCGGCAGAAGCCCCGTGTCGATCACAAGTGTGTTGGCCTGGATGGTCGTGCCGCTGAAGGAAAACGTTTGCGGTGCTCCGGAAGCGTCGATCAGCGTCGGGTCGGCGATCCACTGCGCGCGGGTCTTCGATGCGACGACGTAGACGTCCGCGGTCTTGCCTTGAATCACCGGGAAGCGCGTTGGGTCGATCCCGAGTTCAACACTCGAGCCTTGATTGATCGCCGAAACATGCTCCATGAACGGAAACTGCGCCAGCCCATTGCCCGCCAGGTCGATGTTGCGATCGAGGACGGTGAGATCAACGCCGCGGCTCGCTCCGGTACTCGCCGGCCACGGGAGGCTCCCGTCGGTAACGAGCGCAATCATGTACAGCACCTTTCCATTGAGGCGCGGGCCGGAGGGCACGCGAGTAGAAATGCTGAGGTCGCCGTTGGCGTCCGTGATGCCGATCGGTATTGCAACCATCGCGGGAGTGCGTCCGATCTCAAAGGTCTGCCCTTGCACCACGCTCGGGCCCGGGCTGACATCGATGAGCAGGGTCACCGGCAAGTTGGGCCCGCCGTGAACGCTAATCTGCACATCGTCCGCCATCATCTTGACGACGGAGCGCTGGCCATCGAGCTTCAGATCAGAAGCTTGAAGGGAGCCAGCCATGAGCAGAGTTGCCAGGAGGATCCGGAGGGAGCGGAGGGAGAACATCGCAGGGCCTTCGTTCATGGTTGGGGGAGAGGCTCGGAGTCCGTCTAGGGGCACGTCGTCGGGGACAACGAACCCGGTTCGCGGTCGCTCCGAATCGTAGCCTGCTTCTGCACATAGCGCCGGGGAAATCACCTGATCCCGGCCCCGCACGATGCCGATGTCTGGGGGGGGCTTGCCAGGGGAGTCGGCTGCCCCTACATCATTCCATGAAATGCGCGAGCGCCTTCTTGGATCGGCTTGCGATTGATGTGGTGGACAGCCCTCAGCAGGCGCCGCATTGCGTTGCGGTATTCTGGCGCCCGGAAGGATGGATTGCGGTATTCGCTCCACGCGCGGGAGTGGGTCCAGTTCAAATCCTCAATCCCTTCGAGACTGGAAGGGTCGTTCGCGTAGTCATCGGCGAGCAAGGTTCCTTCCAGGACGTTGATGCGATTCAAGCGCACGCGGTCCAAGTTGCTCTGAACTTCTTCGAGCATGCTGACGGTCTTGTTCAGGTCCTCGGCGGTTTCCCCGGGGTAGCCCTGGATAACGGTGGCGCGCACGCTAATGCCTGCCGCGTTGGCGTCTTGGATGAACTCTATGTTGCGTTCCACGCGGGTGCCCTTGTCCATGGCATCCAGAATGCGTTGGCTACCCGACTCCAAACCAAAAGTCAGGCGGACCATGCCCGCATCTTTCGCGTTGCGTAGGTCTTGTGGAGTGAGACCGCACTCGGTGTTCACGGGCACATGCACCGCTCCAATCCAGCGGGCATCGGACAGCTCTTCGCCGATGCGATCGATCATTTGCCGCCACAACGATGGCCTGGAGTTGAGCTTGAGGTCCAAGAAAGCAAAGTTGCGTGTCTGGTGCCGATCGCTCTGCACCCGCATCTCATCGAGGACGTTATCGACCGCTCGAGCGCGATAGCCCCGGCCATTGGCGGTGACAATGTCGCCACAAAACTTGCACTTGCCCCAACCGCAGCCGCGGCTTGCGAGGATCGGGATGATGCGGTGGCTGTATTGACTCCATGGGAAGTCGGTGAAGTCCGGGGTCGGCAGGGTATTGAGCTCCTTCTCGGATTCGCTTGTCGGGCCGCGCCTGCCACCCGGCAAGAACACGCCCGAGTACACACTCAAGTCGTTGCCGGTCAACGTGGCTTGAACCAATTCGGCAACCGAACGTTCGGACTCTGCGCCGACCACTGCCGTGACACCGGGTATTTCCGCCCAAAGCTCGGCGACGGAGGCTTGTGAAAAGATAGGCCCACCGATTAGCAGCGGAATGCCCCGCGCTTGAACCATTCTTGCGATCTCCTCGCACACCATTAGTTCATCGGTGTAAGCAGAGATCATGATCAAGTCATAGTCGCCCTGAAGGTGCTCCCGGCAGGCATCGACGATGTGGTGTTTGCCACGTCCTCGCCAGCGCGTGCGCAAGCCACCCAGCCAGCGACGCGGATGGATGATCCAATCCCTACTGGAATAAGAAATACGCCGTTCCCAATGGTGCCAAGCCCTTTCCACGACCTCGCGCGCAGGCGGACGGACACCGACGACCAATGGCGAAAGGACTTCCACTTGGTAGGACGCATCGCGCAGTGAAGAGACCAAGTATCCGATCGCAATCGATGGATATCCGGCAAAGATGTTCAGGTCGATTAGAAGAATTCGGCTCATGCTTCACTGCGCTTCCTTAGGCGAGAAAGGAAAAAGGCTTGCTGCTCAATGTGAGCCCCGAAAGACAGGGTAGCACTGACTTGCAATTTTGGGTGGGAACTCAATCCAACCCAGGAAGCGAGCCAACCACATTTCCTAGGATGAGATTTGCCGATCTCCCTTTCGTACGGTATCGCACACCGCTCGCAAATCCACTTCCGACAAGTGCCGCATCAACTCCGCGAAGCCTGTCTGGGGATCAAGCTTGTTACTCTTGATGCGGCACTCTTGAAAAGAGTCCTTCCATGCGGTGTGCGATACGGTAGGCGATACGGTAGGCGAGGAGCTCTTCCTGCCTGGCGCGGAAAACGTGGGACGCAATTTCGCGACGGGAACCTTGGCACGCTGCTATGGTGCGCGAAGAACCACTCGGCTCGCGTGCTGTTCCTTTCGTGAGCTCGGGTCCTGAGCATGAATACGGATAGATAGCATGGCCAAGAAATTTGAACGACACCGGCAGGCCTGGACGCCTTCAGAGATTGCGCAGCTGCGACTGATGGCGGGCAAGAGCATGAGTCTCAAGACGATCGCGACCTCGCTGACTCGCAGCGAAGAGTCCGTGAAGAAGCAGGCCAAGATCGAGAAGCTAAAGATTAGCAAGGCGCGCTAGCTCGGGGGGGCCGGGCAAGTCAGTGCCTTGCTCAAAGAGCAGGTGCGTTGGTGTGAAAATCGAAGGCGATTTGCAGGTGCGGAGTCGCGCGTTTCTTACCAGCTAACCAGGGCGGCCGGGGGATCGAAGGATTAGGAACATGCAGCACTGCACACCCACGCGTAGAGGGGAGGTTGGAGATGTGCGGCACCGAACACTTGTGGTAAAGGATGAGCGCGCCCGCTCCCAGCGGGGTTCTGGGCCCGGGGCGCGCAGGCTGGCGAGAACGCGAGGACGCACTTAAGGTCGGGGCAACATGAAAACACCCACCCCCCTCTTGTTCGTCCTCGCCTTGATCGTGTTTACCGGACCGTTTGCCGGCGCTGCCACACAGCAGGTGCAACTCCCCGGACAGCCTGCACGATCAGCGCCAACTCCTGTGCCCTTGGAGGTGGTCGGGGTGCAGCCCGCTCTGAATGCCTTGAACGTGGCGCGCACCACGGCGATCACCATGCGCTTCAACTTGCCCGTGGACCCGAGTTCGTTCCAAGCTCCCGACTTTCACGTGTTCGGTCGCTGGAGCACGATGAGGAGCGGGGCGATCTCTGTCGGTCCTGGGGGACGCACGGTGGTCTTCACACCCGACGCGCCTTTCGCTGCGGGCGAGAACGTCACAGTGACCCTCTCCCGTTGGATTCGCAGCGCCAGTGGCCAGCCCCTTGGAAAAGGGTTTTGCTGGAGCTTCTGGAGCGCCTCCCTACCCGGCAGTGGTACGTACAATCACACCCAGACCTTGATCCCGGGGGACACTCCCTACGGTGCTTGGGGTGGGGACGTGGATCTCGACGGGGACTTGGACCTGTGCACACCGAATGAGCACACCCTCGATGTCTCGGTGTTCCTCAACGACGGTTCGGGAACCTTTTCCACGGCCCAAAGCTTTGGAGTGGGACAGAACTGCAGTCCCAACGAGGCGGCCGACTTCAACTTTGACGGCAAGGTCGATTTGGCCGTGGCGAACATCGTGGACGGCGACGTGTCCGTGCTCTTCGGCAATGGAGATGGGACCTTCCAACCGCAAGTTCGATTCAGCGTGGGCTCCCAGCCACGGGGGCTGACCGTGGTGGATGCCAACGGTGACGGGTACATGGACATTGTCACCGCCAATCGCGTGTCCAACGATCTCAGTCTGCTGATGAACGACACGCTCGGTTCGTTCCTTCCCGAAGTTCGTTTTGAAGGCGGGCTGAATCGGGAGACGGGAGTCTTCGCCTCGGACATGGACCGCGATGGAATCTCCGATCTCGTGGTGATCGGGTACAGCGACGGACGCGTGAGCGTGCTCAAGGGCGATGGAAACGCTGGCTTCAGTCTCCTATCGAACCGCTCGATCGGATCTCAGCCCTGGATGGTCGTCGTCGGAGACCTGGACGGCGATGGCCACAATGATGTGGGCGCCGCGCTCGCCGGAGCGGGCAGCGCCGGAGTCTGCTTGAACAACGGGAACGGTAGCCTCGGTTCACCGTCCGTGAATAGCGTCTCGACCTTCCCCCTGGCCATCGACTTTGGAGACTTGAACGGAGACGGCGCCCTCGACATGGGCGTCTGCACCTACGCCGGGGGTTGGTATCACTTCTTCTACAACGACGGTGCCGGAGCGATGTCGAGCGCCTTCACGTTTCAGGCGAACAACGCGGCGAGTTGCACGGTGATCCACGACCTGAACGGAGACGGTGTCATGGACATCACGATGCTCGACGAGCTGGCTGACCTGGTGTTCATCCACCTGCAGATTCCGTAAGCCGGTCCTGCCTGCGCTCCCGTTCTGTTGCGCAAGCGGGGTCGCAGTCGATGGCCCCAGAATGCGGTCGTAGGTCGGGAGTGGCGTGCCCCTGGCTTCTCCGGGCTGGGCTACGAGAGAGACTGCGAGCAGGCGGGGGGGGAGGCGCGCCGTTTTCTACTCCCTTGTTACAAGCCCTCTGGCGTTCCAATTCCTGCGTAGCGCTCGATCTTCGCGGTTGTTGGGGGCCCAGCAGGATTGCGTTCGACGCACTGGAAGGTCGATCCCGGCCTTTGCTGCCCCAAGCAGGCGCAGCTCTGGCATCCTAGTGGCGACGGGGTCCAACCGCGCGGCCGAGCAGCTTCGCCGGCGTCGGGAGGGCGACCCATTCCGCTCAAATTCATGAGCCAACCCGAGCCTCGTGAATCCCCCACCCTTGCCTAACGCTGACCCTATGAATTCGAAGTCTCTGCTAGCCACCCTTTGCACGCCCCTGATCCTCGCCAGTTCCGCCATGGCCCAGGGGGCTGACCTCTGCGCCAATGCTCAAGCGATCGCCGGCTTCGGGCTGTTCAGCTTCGACAACACGGCGGCGATCCAAGATGGTGCCCCGGATCCCCTGTGCAACTACTTTGGTCTTCAGGATGTGGACAAGGACGTGTGGTTCACCTGGGTGGCGCCTTCCGACGGGATCTTCACCGTGGACACTTGCGGCTTGACCATCGTCGATACAAAGATCGGCATCTACGACGGGAGCTGCGCGGGGGCCGTTCTGGCCTGCGCGGACGATTCCTGCGGACCAGGTGCATATCAAACGAGCGTCTCCTGGAATGCACTAGGCGGGAACACTTACCTCGTGCGCCTCGGCGTTTACCCCGGTGCCGCTGGCGGTACGGGTCAGTTTGATCTGCGCGAAGAAGTGCCCACGACGAACCCCGCTACCGGGCACAACTACGTGGTGGTGACCAATAGCGTGTCCTGGGACGTCGCGAACGCAGCGGCTCAGGCGGCGAGCTACAACGGCAGTCCCGGACACCTCGTGACCGTGGAGGATCAGGCCGAGCTGGATTGGATGTTGGCGAACCTGGTTTTCGATCGGCCTTGGATCGGACTCTTTCACAACACGCAGAGTCCTAGCTACTTGGAACCTGCCAACGGTTGGGAATGGGTCACTGGTGAGCCCTTGAACTTCGTCAACTGGGCCCCTGGCGAGCCGAACGACAACAGCAGCTCCGGCGGCGCCGAGGACTACTGCGAGATGTTCGGCAACGGTCAGTGGAACGACGCCGAGTTGAACCACCTCCCCACTTCCCAGTACATCATCGAGTTCGACTCCGGATCCAGCGGCACGCCCTACTGCTTCGGCGACGGTACAGGCACCTCCTGCCCTTGTGGAAACGATGGTGTAGCCGGCGCGGGATGTGCGAATTCGAATGGTCCGGTCAGCGGAGCCACCCTCGCAGGGGCTGGCGGCGCGAGCCTGAGCAATGACACGTTTAGCCTGGACGTGGTGGGCGTTCCCGCCAACAAGCCGGGTCTGATTCTGCGTGGAGCCAATCAGTTGGCTGGCACTCTCACGGGCGGCGACGGCCTGCTCTGCACCAGTGGCAACACCGCTCGCTCCCACGTGCAAATCACCTCAGCCGGTGGGGCAACCACCTACACGCAATTCAACGGTGCCGCCTTCGGCATCTCCAGCTATGGAGCCGGCGTCACCACGAACTACCAGTTCTGGTACCGCGACCCGGTCGGCAGCCTGTGTGGCGGAAACTTCAACTTCACCAACGCTGTCGGCGTGAACTGGGTCCCCTAACTAAGATGGATGGGGTCGCACGTTTTCTTTCCGCTAGCGTAAGGCGTAGCTAAGTCGCGGGTAGAAGTCGTGCGGTCCCATGCACTCGCAATGCACCAACGCCCTGCGATGTGAGCACGCATGGCGCGCGGCCCCCTGGGCCTCGGGCACTTTCCCGAGGCTTGTCGGCGGATGGAGATCCCTCCTTCGGCGCGTGGCTTACGGCACCACTTCGAAGGTGAAGTGCTCCCGGTCCTGACTCCCTGCCGCCTCCGTACGCACGCTGAACTTCAGCGTATGTTCACCAAGCGTGGCGTTTAGGGGCACCCGCGACTGCATGGGCTGCGTCATGGTCTCCCCTGGTTGAAGGATCCCGAACGGATGCAGCATCGGCATGGGCTGTCCGCCACCGAAGAGCGGTGCTAATGTGGCCTCCACAACCTGGACCTCCTCGGTGAAATTGGTGAGCTCAACGTCGTAGTGCAGATACTCTCCTCGCGACACAACTAGCGGGTTGGAAGCAGGCGTCAAGCGCAGTCCAACGTCTTTGTAGCGCAAGACCTCAAGGCCATCATGGCCGGCCAGATAGATCAGGCCGTGTGCAAGGTCCACGCCGGAGTAGCTCGCCCAACGCTTGTTCACCGAACACTGGGCCGTGGGATAGGTGGCGGCCAGGAAGGGTTCCTGGGGAGTGGTCGCGTCGATGGCGAGCAACTGATCCGTGGCGGCCACGAAGAACACGCCATCCTCGGCGGCCATGCAAGCCCCACCCGGTGAAGTGAACTTGACGGACGTTGGTTTCGCGACCTCTCCGGTCAGGACTGGCAGGCTCGGATCGGTAACGTCGTAGAACTGAATCCTGGCGGAGTATTCAACCACCGGGCCGTTGAAGAGATCCTCCGAGAAGACCGCCAGCAAGTTGCCATCCAGGGCGATGCCCGCGATGAATCCTCCAGGTTGGACTCGGGAGAGTTCAACAGGAGTCAGCGGCGAGCTGATGTCCAGTGTGGCGACCTCCCCGTCGGAGCTCGCCACAAAACAGAGTGAGCCCTCAATCAGGATGTCGGCCAGCTCGGCTCCAAAGGAAGGACCCTGTCCGACCTGCACGGGGCTTGCCGGATTGGAGACGTCCAGGATCAGCATGGGGTTGCCCCCCGTGTAGACGAGGGTGCCAACTTGACGCACGACCGGCGTGGAGGCGCCGCCAATCGTCATCTCGCCCGTGAAGATCGGACTCGCTAGGTCAGTGGTGTCATAGGTCAGCAGCTTTGCAGGAGATCCATCCCGAGCCCAGTCACTGGTCACCAACAGATCGCCCGCGAGGTCCACGCCAACCTGATGAAAGGTGTTGCTCGCCCCCGGCTGGGGAGTCTGCTGCCACATGCCGATCTGAACCGGATCCTTGGGATTCGTGAGGTCCAGGGTCCGCACTTGCCCAAGGTTGGTACTGACAGCTGCGACCGAGCCTTCAACATCCACGCCAAAAGGGCAGACACCGGTGGACGTCGTAGAAACCAACTGCGGAGACGTTGGGGTGGCGATGTCGATTACGAGCAGCCCATAGACACTGTCGGGTACATAGGCCCGGTTTCCGTCCACGTCCAGGCTATTCACGGTCCCCTGACCTTCTACGGAACCCACTAGCACCGGGGTCGTGAGGTCGCTGATGTCGAATACCCAAAGGGCGAGGTCGTCATCATTCGCCTCATAGGCATAGTCACCAACAACCTCCACATCGGAGGTGTACACATTGGAGGCCTGGCCCACGATGACCGGGTTTTGGGGATTCTGAACATCAACGATCTCCAGTCCATTTCCCGAGAGGAAGACATGGCCGTTGTCGTAGTCGATCCCCCGCGAATTGTACGTGGCCGGCGCCATGCCGAGGATTCCAATGACCTGCGGGTAGCTGATGTCCAGCAGCAGCAGCCCGTTGCTGGTGGAAAGATAGAGCGTGTCGCCGTTGCGGGCCACGTCACCAAAGTCCGTGAGGACAGCGAGCATCGAGGACACCACAAGGGGCATGGCGGGAGTGCTTACATCAACGACTTGCAAGAGATCGCACCAGCCGAAAGGCTCCAAATAGCCATAGCCAGTGACAGCCACGTGGTCGGCCCCGAGGGCGATGTCGTTGTAGTAGAACCCGGCAGGGGGCGCTACGCGCGAGATCTCCGCAGGCGCATCTGGCGTGCTGATGTCGTACATAACGAAGTCACCGTCGCACCCCTGAACAGCACCAAGAGTGGTGCCAGCATGCTCCAGACTCGCCGTGCCCCCTTCCAGTTCATGAACCAGGACCGGCGCGGCCGGCACGCTCACGTCGTAGGTTGCAAGGCTCCCGGAGGTTCCCACATAACAGTGGTTCAGGTTCGCGGCAACGGAGTACGCCATGCCTCCCTGCTCGAGTGTCCGGCTCACCAACTCCAGGCGATCCGACAGGCTGGTAGCGGATTCCATGTTCTCACGTGTAGGACGAGATGCCACTCGGGGTTGAGGCGCATTCGATTGCCCGGGTCCTCTGAGCAGGGACACCTGACCCCACTGCCCCTCGAGAGGCAGGTCAAGGAGCTCTAGGCTTTGCGCACTCGCCGCCGGCAGCAAGAGGCCGAGTAGGCCCAAGCCTGCGCACCAAAATTTTAGATGGCCTGTGCTCAACGCTTTCCATGGGACTGCGTCCGCTGTTTGCGAATGGCGGCGCACTCCGCGTGCTTCAACTTCGCGGGGGGTCGTGGCCTTGGTTTGCTGAACGAGCGATCGGGCGGGTGCTTTCATGGAATTCGTTGAGGCCAACTCGGCCCTCGGTGGTTTGCGGTGTCGTCTTCCTGCCTTCAGTGCGGAAAGCCCCGCGCGAACCCGTCAACGAAATCAAATGAAATTCCCCAAGGGCCCCAGCTGGGAACTGGTGCCATAGTTTTGGCTGGCTCGTTTCGCCCCCTAAACCTCATGCCGCGCGCTTCGTTCCACTCGAAACCCAGTAGCCCCCGAAAACAAGGGGAGCCCGCGTGGTTGTTCCCCCGATTGCCAAGGCATTGGTCACTGGACGCAGGCCACGGTCGGCCTGCGCAGAAGGCTGAGGTGGCATCGGGTGCAAGATTCTGAATCGGTTGCTAGACTGCGGGCGGCCAAAGTCGGTCGCCATTGCTCGCTGATTTCGCAAATGGGGGAGCGGGCCTGGGCAGCTTTTGAGTTCTGCACCAACGCCATCCCTGATGACGCTTCCGACATGGACTTGGATGGGGGCACGCAAGAGGAGTCACCCTTCGACTTGGGCGGCGATCCGCGACGCTTCGATGATCCGGCGATCCTGGACACCGGCCTGGGCCAGGCGCCTTTGGTCGACATGGGTGCCTTCGAACGAAAGGTGCCTTAGGCCCGGAGGGGGTGCAGGGCTCGCCGTCCACGGTGCAAGGCCCTCGATCCCTTTCCATCCGGCGCAAGGGTTTGGCAGCGCATTGCGAGCAGGCTAGAGCTGGACGCAGCGCAGCTCATTGTGGCTGCGCATCACTAGCAGGTTGCCAGACAGGGCCATGGGCGCCCACATCTGGTGGTCGCGGCGATTGTCGATCTCGAAGATGTTCGCTTCGCCGATCAATTGAAAGCTATCGGGCGTCGCACGGACGGTACGCAGGACTCCCGAGTGCCCGTCCTGAATCAGGAGGTGGTCGCCCACTAGGATGGCGTTCCCTCGACCAAAAAACGGATCGTCACCCGTGCGCCAGACCTCCTTGCCGTCCAGGCTCAGGCACATCAGCCCGCCTTCCCCGCGACGGCGACGGGCGTCGTTCCAGTTCTCGTTGACGAGCACGTACAGGTGATCACCGTGACGCAGGGGGACGTGAGTTTGCGAACCGCGGGTCGAGCTGAATTGCTCTTCGATCACGTAGCCTTCCTCCTCTGCACGGAGGCGCAACATCTTTGACCCGGCCCGGTACCCGCCCGAAATGAATAGGCGGTCGGCTCCGATCTGAACGGGAGGCGGGACCGGTAAGCGCGAGAACAAGCTCTCGGTGCGCCAGATCAGCCCACCGTCTTGTGGGTCGAAACTGGAAATCGTTGTGGGCGCAGCCAGGTCTTGACCGGAAGCTGATTCCTGTGTGGATAGGAAAACGAGCTGTTCCTTTCCCAAGAGATTCATCAGGGCCGGTGTGGAGTGGCTGAAGCCAACCGACTCGGTGATCCAAAGCTCTTCTCCGCTCTTTGGATCGAGGCAGAGTAGACCCACCTCCGCCCCAAGGACGGGGACGATCAGTTTTCCATCCAACAGAACTGGATTGCCCGACCAGCCGAACATGGGCATCCTCCCGCCATACTCCTCGGCGAGGTCCACGCTCCAGGCGATCTTGTGTTCCTTGCGATCAAAGCACGTCACGTGACCGAAACCACCGAGTGTGTACACGGAGTCCCCATCCACCGCAGGAACCGAGCGGGTTCCTCTGTAGTTCAACCGACCGTTTGCCTCATAGCTGGAGCTCCAAAGCTTTGCGCCGGTCTCGAGGTCAAAGACCCGCAAGACGTCGCTCGTCTCCCCGTCGCGGTCGAACACGAAGACCTCGCCATCCTTGATCGCAGCCCCTCCGAAACCCTCACCGACCTTCGCCACCCAGAGCACCTCAGGGTCGGCGTCCGACCAATCCAGGTCAAGCTCCCGCTCAGCGACTTGACCAGTGCGCTGTGGACCGAGGAATTGGGGCCAGTCCCCCGAGCTCCCCAGTTCTTGAAGGGCGGGCTGGAACAGGAGGAAAGCACCTGCGAGGAAGTGAAGTGAACTCATGTCAATCGTGCGCATACGTCAGAGGCCGAATCCTAAACTCGATGCCTGCAGGATAGCGCTTGCCCTGATCCTGAGCGACGTGGACAACGCACAGATCAGTTCTACTACACAGTTTTGACCCGTATGGTCGCGCTTGCCGGCTCCGTGGACTCAGAATTTCTGAGGCTGGCTTGGGCGGGCGCTGGGCTTCCTGCGCGCCCTGTCGATCGATCCATCCGGGGGCTCGATCGGTGCCGTTCTTGGCGCGAGGCTGGCATGCTCTCTGCATCAACGCCGAGGCAGCGGTGCGTGACGATCGACGCGGCATCATCCGCCTCGCGTCCGCGCTAGCAGGCTAGAGCATACTCCAAGGCAGCTTGCACGGCGGCAATCTGGGCGGCGTTGCAGATCTCCGCGGTGATCTTGGGGCTGTCCGGGTAGACCTCCGTCGTGCTGGTGAAGCGCGCCGAGGTGACGCTGGTGCACAGGCCAAAGGCCGTGCAGGGATAGTTGATGACGCCGTGCTGCGTGACCTTGGATCCGATGATCTCACCCTGGGCATCGGGCGGGGCGATGTGGGTGACCTGCTCCACGCCAGCGACGATGGCGGCTTGGAATTCCTCTTGGGGATTCTCGGTGTCGCCTACCGTGTAGAAGCCGTCAGGGATCAGGCCGGGTTCGAAGGGTGTTCCATCGCGGGCAGCCAGGGCGGGACGGAATTCATTCTCGTCGCTATCGGTGGTTTCGTGCAGATCGATGTGGACGAGGAAGTCGGCGCCGAGTTCCGCGATCAACTTCATGAGCGCGGCGGACTCCTCTGCCGGGCTGTTCGCGACGAAGGAGCGATTGGGATCTGCGGTGTGCGGGTTCCAGCGGTTGATCACTTCGTAGCCCCAAGGGCTGACGCAGGGCGCGATCACCAAGTTGAGACGGTCGGTGTAGGCCGCGGCATGCTTCGCGAGGAAAGCCAGGGCGCCTTGCACGCCGCTGGTCTCGTAGCCGTGCACGCCACCGGTGATGAGCGCCCAGGGCGCGCCGGTCAGCACGCGAGAACTCTTGACCGCGAAGAGCGGGTAGCGCTGGGGGTCGAGGGACAAGGCGCCGTACTGTTGGACCTCGAGAGGCGACTCGATCTTCTCCAGCTTGCTCAGCACTTCATCTCGGTAGCTGCGCTCGATGGAACGGCTCTCGAACCATTGAACCTTCTCCGCGTCGCCCCAGGGCAGGCCGGGGGTTCCGATTGGGTAGAAGCGTTTGGGGTTGGTCGAATCGGCGTGGTTGGACATGCAGAGATCGTAGTGCTTTCTCCTTCTTCGGTCTGTAGCCACGCGCGGGCAGGGCTCGGAAATCACGACCGGTCGGAGGGCTTGCTCCGTTGCGTTTTGGCTGCCGTCGCGGGTTCTCCCGTACTTCCGCATCTGCAGCGAGGGCGCGTTTGAGGCTAGCTTGCGGCCCTTGCGTCTACAGCTTCCGCATGCGGACTCCAATGTATTGGCGGGTGGGATCGGGTCCCACCGAGATGACTTCCCCAGTGTTGTCGATCCAGCCGGACTGACCGGTCACCTCGAAACCATCCAGTTGAAAGTCAACCCGTTGAGGAGCCTGCTGGACCTCCAGTTGGAAATTGCCCGCCTCGTCGGTGACGCCAATCTCGACTCCGTCAAGCAGGATGCGCGCTCCAGCCAGTGGTTTCTCCGTCCCGGTTTCCTTCACGTACACGGGGCCTCCCCAGCCGGGCATCAGTACGACGTCTAGATCAAGTCCCTTGGTTGATTCGGTGGCGTCGCTCATGAGCACGTCGCGACGGATGTAGCCTTTCGCCGCCAAGCACACGATTCCGCCCTCGAGCTTTCCGAGTAGCTGGAGCCGGGCACGGCCAGCTTTCGATTCCGCTCGTTTTGAATGAACCCATGCACCAGGAACGATTGCGGTGACCGTGAAGTCCCTGACCTTGTCGCCGGTCAGGGCGTCCGCGACTTTCACTTGCAAGCGTGTGCTCGTGAGGTCGGTGTGCAACTCGAACTCGACCGGGGGGCCGTTCACCTCGACTAGCGATCGATCCGGTTCCACCGCGAAGGTCTTGGGGTCGTTGGTTGCCGGGCCGCCCTTGTCGAACCAGATCGTGTGTGCCATCACCGGCAAGTGGGTGAAGTCAAACTCTGCGACCCACATTCCGCCTTCCTCGTGGAACTCTAGATCCTCTGTTCGAAAGGTTGGTTCTCCATTCAGCGTTGCGTTGCCGATGACCCGCACGATGGGCTCCGGGGCGGACCCTCCAAGATAAACCACACGGCCCTGAATGCGCCCCGTGGCTGCGGGATCGGGCAGCACAATGGCTTCGAGCGCATTGTGCCCGGCTACCAAGTCGACAACTTCGAACCAGTACTCAGAAGTGTTCGCCTTGATGCCGACAGTGGCGAGCCCAGTGCGGACGTACTTCACGATGGCTTGCTCTAGGTCCGTGCCATCGAAGTTGGCTTGAAGTTCGATGATGTCGGGCTCGGGTGCGTCCGGTGCAGTTGGATCCACGGCACCTTGCCAGTATTGCAATTCGAGGTAGAAGGGCGGCTTGCGTTCTCCAAAGTCGAGATCGACTTCCACGAGCGCGCGGGCTTCCAAGTCAAAGCGAATGAACTGCGTGGCGATCGAGTCGGGGATTGTCATCGGGACACTGCCGCTCCAGAAGCCGTCCTCCGAGACCAGTCGCAGATTGCTGACTTGGTTGCGATGGGAGGCTGCGAAATCCGTGTGCATACGAACGAACGGCCGCGGCTCGACTTGAAGTGGCGATGGTCGGAAGTACCCCGGGGGGAAGTGGTCCAGATAGGAGTAGATCGCCACCATGGACTCGGCCCCGAGTTCGAGGGCCTTGGGACAGTCGATCGCGAAGACCGGACCGCAATCGAGTTCGAAGCGGTGGGGTTCCAGCACGGCCACGTCGTGCTGGAAATCCTGGGCAGGACGCGGCTGACGAATTCGGGATAGGTCCACGGGTGTGCGCGCCACTCGCCAATCTTCAATCGGCACGAGCGCGTAGCTGCCGCTCGCGTACTTGAAGCGAGAGCTGAAGCGCCCCTCGTCGTCCGTGCGTACGCGTTCCATTTCCTCGGGCGCAGGCACCTGGGTGGAGGCGGTCACGTTCACCTCGAAGACTTCTGCTAGCTCAAGGGGGACGATGCCCAGCTCGAACCAAACGACGGCTTCGCCGCTGACCGGATGGACGACGCGCCCTTGGATAACGCTCTCTTCAAGCACGGGCTCGGCACGCAGCAGCACGCGCTGGTCTTCGGCTTCGGACGGAGATGGGTGGCGCGCGGTTTGCGCGGGTTGCGGACCTTGTAACTCTTCCGGGCCCGCATCGCTAAGGACTGTGATGGGGGAGGCGTCCAGGCCCGGCCCGCGATTCATCCACCAGAGGCCAGCGGCCAGGCAGGTGAGCGCCAAGCAGACGGCGGCGCGCACACCCACCGACGCGGCCAAGACGATTCCCAGGCCAGTCCGCTGTGTTTGCGCTTGGACCAGTGGCGCAAGGGCACTGAGCCAGCGTTCTCGTTCGCCTCTGTTCTCAGCGTCCAAGCGCCGGCGAAGGTCGTCCAATCCCCGTTTGAGTTGACTGCGAACGCTGCCTGTTGGGCGCCCCAAACGGCGGGCGATCTCAGCGCTCGAAAGGCCTTCGAAGTAGCGCGCTAAGAGGATGCGTTGGGACTCGGGCGAGAGCTCCAGAACAAAGCCAACAAGCTGACGGCTAAGGTCGGCTCGGCCCGCCAGGACTGCAGCTGAGGGGAGGCTCTCTTGTCGAGCGGCGTTTTCTTCCCGTTGTTGCCGTGCGCCTGATTTGCGTGCACGGCTACTCGCTTTGTTTCTCAGCACGCGGGCCAACCAAGCGCGCGCCTGCTCCCGCTGGGCGGGTCCGCGCACGAGAGCGGCTAGCCAAGTTTCTTGAACCAAGTCTTCCGCGTCGCCGTCGCTGACGACCAGGCTGGACGCGAGCTTGCGCAGCCAGGCACCATGGACGAGCAGGTCTTCGATTTCTAACGGGGTGGAGGTGTTCATGCCCTAGGACTCGCGACGGTCCCAAGGACTGTTGCATGTCTTTCCGAATTATCGCGGATTCGGACAGTTGCGGCGGAACTTTGATCGGAAGGCGTGGATGGCTTGGCCTATGTAGCAACCCACAACACTCAGGATCCCCTCCCATCCCGCACTCGGGCCCACACTACCCTGAGGCCCAACGAGAGAACTCGTTGTGGGAGCGCGGCCATGGCATCGGGGACCTTGCATTGAAGCCGTCGCGCACCGCTTCGTTGCGGGCTAGCTGGCACAGGCGTTTTGATGCGCCTGTACCTTTGAAGCGGGGCTCGAAGCTAGGGCGTGCCGAACTCGACTTCGAGCGCATCCGTCAGCATGATGTCGTTCGGTGGAGCGTAGCCCGGGTCCCTTCCCCAGAACTGGTAGTTGCGTTGGGCTCCGACCATGACGCTGTGGACAGGGATCGTGAGACCGCCCGCGCCGGATGCATTGAGAGCGAAGACCCGCATGCGTACCTGCGGCGTGTTGACCCAGAGCGTGCCACCGAAGAACGGCGCGTGGTTCTGCCCCGTGCCCCAGAAAACGAAACCAGGTGAATTTGGAATCCCGTCGCGGACCTGGATCCGGAAGAACTGCCCTTCGTCGGGTGCGCCCGTCCAAGTGAGGTAGGGCGATGTCCCAGCGGACGACAATTTCCCGGTGCCATAGGACAGCACCGTGCCACCCGTCGGCTTTGCTGCGGTCACCAGCACGACCCAATCCTGCGTGTCGCCCGCCGGGTTGTCGCCGGTCGAGAGGCGCCCCGGTCCGACCATCTGGCTGACCGAGCCAGTCCGCATCACACCGCCGGTGCGTGGGTTGTACCAACGCACGTCGTAGGTGCCCGCTGCGACCGTTAGGTCGGTTGCGCCCCCGGAAGGTAGGTAGACCGCGTAGGTCGCGCCCTGGCTTGCAAAGCAGAACGCTGCGCTCGACGAGACCAGAGCGTTGTCCGGTGCCATCTTCGAAAAGGGCAGGTGCTCCTGAAAGAACTCGACGGCGTGGTCGGTGTACTGCCAAAGTGTTTCCAAAGAGCCGAAGCGCCAGTCCTCACTTTGCACGTCCCCGAATGTGCCCTGGTAGCCGAAGTACCATTCGACGCCGGCACCGCCACCCATCAAGTTGCCCCACAGCACTTCGCGACGCAGGGTCGTGAAGTTGCCTCCGTAGGGATCGACACTCCACGGACCTCCCTGTTCATCACCGTACACGGCCCAGGGGCGACCGGCTGCCGCCGAGGCCTCGCGAATCTGAATGGACCAAGTGTTGTAGTTGTCGCCGGCGCCCTGGTTGGACGATGCTTCGAAGTCAGCCTTGCCGTAGAGCCCGGGGTATTTGGTAAGAGGGTCGTTGTAGTGCGTGTGCACCGTGATTGGATGCTGGTAAGGGTCCAGGTCCCGGATCCATGCCGCGTAGGCTTTCTCCGCGTCGAGGGTGGTCGAGCTGCCGGACGCGGGGCCGTGTTCCTCGCCCAGGTTCCACTGCAGGGCGTTGTGGTGGGCAAAGCGCGCGACCAGCTCCCGGTAGTACAACTTGCGCACGTTGGACAAATCACCGTTGAACCCCATGGCCTCGTCGTTCTCGGCTTCTTGAGTGATCAAGTGCAGCTGCATGCCCAACTTGTCCATGTGGTTGAACACCTGATCCCATTGCGCCAGCTTGGACACGTCGAAGTGCAGTTTGTCGTTCTGGAAATCGATCCAAGGCCAGGTGTCGCGGCCGTCACCACCGTCGGTGTTGTAGGTCAGGAAGTAGACTGAATTGATGCCTTCGGAGGCGATGTAGTTCAGCGCACCGAGGATGTTCTTCCCCTTGGTTCCATTGGCCCACAGGTCCCGGCTGTCAAACGGGTTCATGCCGTAGTCGCCGGCATGTGACTGGTATTGGTGCAAGCCGTTCACGAGACCTGGCGTCGCGATGCCGCCCATGTCCGTTGTGTTGTCAAACTCGTAGTAGCCGAGGAAGTTCTCGGGGGAGTCTGCACCGGCCTTGATGTAGTACTCACCGTTGTCGTACTGCAAGTAGTGTTGTCCGGCGTAGCGCAAGAGGCCCCGCGCATAGTTTCCCGGTGCGGAGGGATCGGGGGCAGTGATGGAGAACTGAAGCGCCTCGCCGTCAAAGAACCCGGCCGATCCGCCGCCGCCGTCGATTGAGATGGACGTGCTGGAGCTGTAGGAAAAGTCCACCCTGGCATTGAACTGCCCGGCAACGGACGGAGTGTAGAACGCGCGCCAGACCGTACCGGATGTAGACGAGCTGTCCTCGGACTTGCCGTCGCCGGCGAAGAACATTGGGATGTCGATGGATGGGCCGGCGGGCGGACTGACCGTGAGCGTGCCGCGGTAATTGAGAAACGGGTTCTGCGGCCAAGCACCGCTTTCACTCAAGGTCGGGCCGACAAAGTCGATTTGCACCGGCTGGTAGGCTTTCATGGACCCTGTAACCTGGGCTGCCGCAGGCACGAGGGTTGCGCATAGCGCAATCGCGAGGCCCGTTCTTATGACGTGCTTAATGATGGGATACTCCTCTCCAAGTTCGCTCTGAACGAGCATTCCGGGAGGTAGTGAAGGCGGATCCTCAACTGTACCAGTCACGATAGGAGGAAAGCAAACTGACGGGCGTTGGCCCCGGGCGGAAAGTGCACTAGAGGGATTCGAGGCCCATCCTGTCCGAATGCTGAATCGTTGTTATGCGCCGGAAACTCTTGCTGTTTCAAGTGTCTTGGCTGGGCGCAGGTGGTCCTAGCTATCGCGGACAGGAGACAGCATTGTTGTTTTAGACCAGTAAGCCCGATTTTGATTTATATCCCGGATTGTTGAGTCCCCGCGGCTCGCGTGGCCAAGGCCTAAGTCTGATTGCGCCTCTCAATAAGGGAATAGCGTCCCCTTCACAAACCTCAGCTTCGGAACCCGATTGTCGACGGCTCAAGCTCTCTCGATCGATCCATCAACTCAGCAGGAAGTCGCCACCGGTATCGGCAGCCAAGCCCCACAGGAATTCGAACTCGCCCCATGAAACTGTCCGCCTGAGGAGGCGAGATGAAGGGGTTTGGAAGGGGAAAGCTCAATGCTCGTCGCGAAAGACCGTGACCCAGTGCAGCAGCTCATCTGGCATGCGCTGACTAAGGCTGAACCAACGCTCGATGGCTCGCAACACGCCCGCGCTATCCACAAAGAACAGCCAAGTTCGTTGAGCTCCGGAGGGTTCGAAGTCCAAGTCCGAACTGGGCGCTGACCAGGCGTAGTTCACGACACTTCCCGGAATGCCCTCGAGCGCCGCTTGCAGTGTGGTCTGCAAGCGTCCGCGAAACTCCGGGGGCAAGCAGTCCGGAATCGCGAAGGCGATCGGCGTCTCGGCGGACGCGCGCTTCAACATGGCGCGCAGTTCCTTGGCTGTCTCCAGGACTTGTTGTTCCAAATCGCCCAAGGTGAACTCGGCCAACTCTTCCGACCACTCCTCCAAGGGAATCCACACCAATAGTGTTCCTTTCGGACCTGGGGTGATGCCCCGTAGGGGTAGATCTTGCTGGGCGCGAAAGGGAGTCGTGGGGGGCGAGCTCAAGTCGAACACCGCGCTCACCGGCAAATCTTCCGAGCTCTCCTCCGCGGTGTCCGCGGGCAAGGCCTGCCGCGCGGTCCGGGAACGGTCGAGTCGTTGGATTTCTGGTTCGATGATGCGTATCGCGCCTTGACTGGTGGCAAAGCCCACGTGTCCTTCGATCGGAATGCCGAGGGCGTCGTGATAGGCGCCCAAGTACTGTCCCTCGATCCAAAAGTGCGCCACCGCGCCATCGACAATGGCGAGCAATTCGAAGTTCGAGCGTGCGGAGTCAAACTTGACCTTGCCCCGGCTTTGAGCTCCCACCAGTTGAGGATCCCGCTCGCGCAACCCGTCCACATGCCAATTCAGCGCGTCCAAGGTTTCCGCCTCCTCGTTCTTGCCGATCGAGTAGAGGAAGTCGCCTGCGGAAAACTTCAGTCGTATGTTTCGGTCCCTGCGTGTGTCCCCGAGGATCAGGGCTGCGGAGACGAAGGATGTGGTGAACTGCACTTTGCAGGAGATCGCGTAACGTCCCGCCGCTTGAGTCGCCGAGGTGCGCGTGAATGCGTGCCTGTTGTGCGCTCGGCGGTCGAGGTTGCCGGTTGTGTCCCGTGGTCGAAAGCGTCCCACGTGCACGTCCCCATCCGCCTCCACGTACCAGCAGCCCGCGGCGCGACGTTTGTCGTAGTCCGTCAAGCTCGTCTCCTCCCAGCCCTCCAGTCCGAGCAATTGTCCCGGCCGATTCCAGGGATGGCCCAGACCCAGAGGGACCATCGCTGCCTCGATGGGGGGCGGCGCGTTACCGAGTTCCGTTTCCAACCAGCTTGCGTCCGCATTGAAAGCAGCCGCAGCCCATTGGCGCCTGGCCGTCGATAGCTCTGCAGCTTGCTGGCGCAGAAGCTTGGCGTACGCGGTCACCTTCGGAAGTTTGATCGGCGAGGGTTGTCCGGCGTTTTGTTGTTGGGACACCACCCAGGCCGCTTCGCGTTTGCCGAGCGCTTCCAGTGCAGCGGCTAACTTGCCCGCCAGCTCGGGGGAGTGCTCATCCACCGACCAGGCCCACATGTAGGCGTCCGCCGCCTCTTCGCCCTTGCCCTGCTCCCAGAAGAGATCCCCCGCAGCCTGCGCATGGTCCTGCCCCCAAAATGGTTCCGCCCGGCGACGGGCCCAGCTCCAGGTTGGCGTGTCGTAGACCAGCTGCCCGTTGGACCGTTCGATGCTAGGTTGATAACGCTTGGTCCACGGGGCTCGATCGTCCCAGTAGAAGCCGGACATGAAGGTGGTGAAGCCTTCCGAAAACTTGGCAAAGTCCGCCGGCCGTCCCGCCTCGCCATCGGCAAAGTTCTTCACAAACCAAGCGAGGGGCTTCTTGTTGTTGTTTTTGGCCCCTTCCATGAACTTGAGCAAGCGCTCGGCGAAGACGTAGTTGCCTTCCGGTTCTTGGTAGAGCTTCAGGTACACGTAGAGTGCGTAGCCTGCGGTGTAGTTGTCGCGGTAGTCCTCGAGTTCGCCTTCGATCAGCTCTCGCAACTTGAGCTGCCCACCGAAACCGTCGATCCAAGCTCCTTCGACCGTGCCGAAGCTGACGTGATTGTCCACGAAGTTCGCGTCGTGACTGCTCCCAAAGCTTCCGCCAGTCCAAACCGCTTTGCCCTCGAGCAGCCAACTCGGCAAGCCCGGATAGAGCGCGCCATCAAAGCGGTGCGTCAACTCGTGGGTTAACAAATGACCGAAGGCTTCGATCGTGGAGCAGGTGAAGCGCGCCGTGGTCACCGAACCGGATTGAAAACCTCCGGCCCACCAAAAGGGAGCCCCTTCGGTTTCCAGGCCGGAGCTCTCGGGCAGAACGCGGATCAGTCCCGGTTGCTGCAGGAACGGGTCGGATCCGTACCACGTTGCCAAGCGCCCGTGATGACGTTCCACCGAGTCGGCCACACCCAAGAGAGTCTCATGGCCGCAGGTGGTCTCGATGCGATAACGCTCGGTGAGGGAGATCGCCACCCCTGGATTGGAAGGGTCCTCATGGGCCAGGGAAAAGGCCCGCGCGCTGTCCATGTCCATGTCTTGCAATTGCTCGACGGTCAAGGGCTCAGCGAACTTGGCCTGCAGCTTGCGACGAGAATCAGTCAAAGCGCCTTCCGCCTTGCGCTTCAACTTGTCGATCCCCGCAGGAATCTCTCCTTGCAAGTCGCCGTCGGTGCCTTGCGCTCCCAAGCCGCGCAGGATCAGCGCAGCGCGTACGGCCAAGCCGTATTCCATGCGTCCATGCAAAGCACCGCGCAGTCTGTCCAAATCGTCGACCACCGATTGTTGGGCCCGTGCATCAAAGCTGTAGGGCAAATCAAGGTCGGCCCCTTGGCTGGAGGCGAGTTGTGGGGAGTCTGCTGACAAGCGCGAGCCGAGCTGCGCTGCCCAGGCGCCCACCAATCCCTGCTCTGGCGCACGGACCATGCGTTTGCGCTCGGCCTTCACCAAGCGCGCCAACTCTCGGCACGCCTCAACACGCGCCTGAGCGAGAGCTTCCACTCCAGGAAGGCTCGACTTCACCGTCTCTGCGAGCTTCGAGCGTTCCGGCACCTTGCCTTCCGCATTCGCCATAGCGCCCCAGATTCGGTAGGCCCAGAGAGCGTGGGCATCGGCATCGGCGTCGCAACTAGCGAGCGCCAACTCGAGGGCCGTTAGGTTCCAAGGATCGAACAACAGGGCGGAGCTCGCGTGTTGGCCAGCAGCGACAAAGTCTCCCTTCTCGAACGCTTCTTGAGCATGCCGCAGGCGAGTGTCGAAGGCGGCCTGTGGCGTAGCCGCCTCCTGGGGGGCAGCCGCAGTGCCGACCGGGATCAGCAGGGTCGCGCATGCAAGCAAGCGAAGGATCATAGGGAACCTAGGGGAATGTGTGGAGTCAAGCTTGGCGCGTGCAGGAGCTGAATCCGTGCTTCTTGCGTCAGTGAATTACGAAGGCGTTCGGTCCATAGAATAGACCTCGGCCCCTGATTCTGAGCGGGTTTGTTCAAAAGCCGGAAGAGCGCCGAGTCTCGCCAAGTTCCTTACGCGCGGACGTGGCAGTCCGAGGCGCCCCTTGCTCGAATGGGTGAACTCCCCGATGCAAATTTTTTGGACCTGCTGACAGGCAGGCCTCCGTCAGTCGTGGCTGGTGCGGTAGCCATGCGTCCTCGCGTTGGGCCTTTGTCGGGACGTCGTTCTGCGGCGTGCAAGCATGGTGGGGGCGGCGGCTGCGGTTGACAACAGGGTGAGCTGCCGCTGAAGGTCCTGTTGGTCTGATGAACGCGGATTGCCCTGTTCGGGCACGGAGGAATCTCAATTGGACGTGAACGAGCTGCTTGAATGGGCGCTCCCGGGGGAGCGCTTGCGGGACCGGGCTAGGCAAGTTCTTCAAAAATGCGAATTGGCTGTCGGGCTCTGCAAGGCTCCTTGCGCCTATGGGGTTGGATGCCAATGGGGCGCTGAATTGCCCCGCCAAACACTCTGATTCCCTCCGATCGCTTCCCTTCCTATGCCAGTCATGCGCCCCAAAGCCCTTATCGCCGCCTTTGCGACCCTCTTCCTCGCCCCTTTCTCAAGTGCCCAGGTCATCTCCATGTCCCACGAAGGCATCACCTCTGGAACGCTTGGAGGAGTCGCCTTCCCGAGCACGACCTTTGTGATCACTTGCCTCGCTGACGTTTCAAACCGTGTTTCTTTCGCCGGCGGGTACTACATCGATCACAGCAGTGCTTCCATCGCGATTGCTGGGGTGGGAACCTACGATCTCTTGCTCGCGACCCGGACCTTCAGCAGTTCCGCTGGGACGGTGGGGTTTTCCCGCGCAGGTAGCTCTGGCATCGATCTCTTCGACGGGCCCCCGATGCCATCCTTGAACTGGGACATGACGACCGCCTTGAGTCAGATCACGGGCACCGGCCAGGTGCAGACGTGGCAGGCTCCCGGAGTGAACTCATCCGGCGGCATGCTTCATCTCACCGACTTGTATTGTCCATGGAAGTTCCACGCTGCGCTCGTGGCTGGACCCTTCAGCTCCTCTTGCTTCGGGGACGGTAGCTCAACCCCGTGCCCCTGTGGGAACACCGGCAATCAAGGTGCCGGTTGTGGCAACAGCACGGGCTCTGGTGCCACTCTCGCGGGGAGCGGGACGGCCTCCCTAACCAACGATACGGTTCAAATGCAGGTTTCGGGCCTGCCGGCGGGGGTCCCTGGTTTGCTGCTGAGGGGAGATTCGAACAGCCCGCTGCCGGCCGGCGATGGCTTTCTCTGCATCTCGGGCAACCTGCAAGTGTCACAAGTCGGATATGGCGCGCCCAATGGAGTGGCTTACACCCACTTCAACGGCGCTACCTTTGGCAGTGTCGCGAACGCTGGAGCCCCCACACACTTCCAATTCTGGTACCGGGATTCAGCCAGCGCGTGTGGAGCGGGAAACTACAACTTCTCTAACGTGTTGAGCGTCAGTTACGTGCCGTAGCAGCTCCGGGCAAACCTCCATCAGAATCGGAGCCGCGTCCTCCGTGCTGTTGCAAAACCAGAAGCCTCGCTGGATCCACGGATTCAGCTGCGTTCCGGGAGACCGCAACAGAACGGATGCCGCGGCTCTGGCATGCGAGCGCCTTCAGCCCGGACCGCCCATGGGGCTCTTCATTGGAGGAACCAAGCCCCGGCCGAGCGCTTCTCGGCTAGGGCCTCTGAGGCCGGAGAAGGCGCGGCCGCGCCTGCGAGCGGCCCTCTTCGAGATGACTTCGCACTGCTGGCAGCCCCGGGGCACTTCTGCTGGTAGGCTTTGCGCATGGATCCGGAGTCAATCACGGGGCTGTTGCGGCGCATCGAAGATGGGGAGCAAGCGGCCAAGGAACGTTTGGTCCACGAAGTGTACTCAGAGCTTCACGGACTGGCCTGCCACTACCTCGCTGGTGAACGTGCCGGACACACCCTGCAACCCACGGCCCTGGTCAACGAAATCTACATGAAGATTGTCCAGGGCGTGCATGAGGTCAAGCTCAAGGACAGGCAGCACCTGCTGCGGACCGCCGCCCGGGCCATGCGCCAGCTCTTGATCGATCATGCCCGGCGGCGCAACAGCCTGAAACGAGGCGGCGGAGCGCAGCGCGAAAGCCTCGATCACATCATGGACTTCTATGAGGAGCGGGGCATTGAAATCACGGCCCTGGACGCTGCCCTCAGCCACTTGAGTGCAATGGATCCGGAGCTCGCGCAAGTTGTGGAGCTCAAGTTTTTTGGCGGGCGCTCGAACAAGGAGACGGCCGAAGTGATGGGGGTCTCGGAGCGCACAGTCGAGCGCGCATGGAGCACCGGGCGAGCTTGGTTGAAGCAGCGTTTGGAATCGGAATGAGCAGGCTAGATCAGGAACTGAATCAGCGTCCCTCAGCCTGACCTTCAGCCATGGCCTTGCGAGTGGCTGCGAGTCCTCCCAAGCCATACTCGATGGAAGGTGAATCCGCTCCCAACGCCTCGGGTGCATTCCTCGCGAACTCCTCCCAGAAGGGCAGCGACTCTGCGATTTGGCCTGTCTTGAAGCGCACGTCGGCAGCGTTCAGGATGAGTTGAAGAGTCTCCGGGTGCGTGTCCCCGAGCACTCGTCGCGTGCCTTCCAGGGACTCGTCCACCAGGTCGCGTGCCTCCTCAAAGCGCCGCGCTTTCAGCAACATGAATCCCAGGTTTCCCATGGATCGCAGGGTGTCCGGGGAGCTGTCTCCGTGCAGCTCGCGGCGCAATTCCAAGTTGATCATTAAGAGCTCCTCGGCTTCGTCGATGCGTCCCACGGATTGAAGCATCATTGCCAGGTTGTTGCGCGCACTCAATGTGCGTTCATCCGCTTCCCCGACGACCTGCTCCAGGCCTTCGAGTCCCCGGAACAGCTCATCCGCAGCCATGTCCATGTTCGAGTCGTAGTAGGCCGCTGTCCCCAAGCCTAAGCGAGCATCCAAAGTCAGGGAGTGCAGCTCGCCGAAGTGCTCGGTGCATTCGTCGACCGCTCGCTGGAAAACGACGAGGGCCGCCTTCGCATCGCCGCTGGAGATCAGAACGTGACCGAGAATCGCGCCGTAGCGTTGCGTCTGGTAACGACCCGGTCCGAGGTTTGCGCGAGTCGTGTCCACCACACCTTGCATGACCGCGAGCCCCTCTGCGGCGCGGCCAAGAGCAATCAGAATTCCCGAGCGCTCGTTGGCGGCAGCCAGGGTGTCCGGATGATCAACGCCCAACAGGTCCCGGTGGTTCTCGTAGGAGCTCTGCGCCAGAGTCAGCGCCTCGTCCATCTCGCCCATCTTGAACAGGAACAGAGCCCGGCGCATGCCCAAGGTCGCCACGATTGAATTGTCTTCACCAAAGACCCGCAGCCCGGTCTGGTACGAGGCTAGCAGATGATCGTCTGCCTCCTGATCCAGGTTGGCTTTGCTGAGGACAAAACCGAGAATCGAACGGGCGACGAGTGTTTCCGGATGGTCCTCCCCAAGCGTGCGATCCAAGCCCAAGTAAGCGACCCGTGCCAAGCTGACGGCTTCGAGGGGGTCCCCATCCATGGCGACAAGGTTCTGCGCGATGAGTGCCTTGGCGCTGAACACCTCCTCTCCTTCTTCTTCACCCATGGAGGCTCGCAGGACGAAGCTCTCTTCCAAGTGCTGGCGAGCCAGGGCGAATTCCCCCAGGCTGGAGTAGATGCGCCCAACGATGTCGAGCAGTGGTGCGCGCACTTCTGGCTGGTCTGCAAAGGTCTCCGCGCTTTGATCGAACACTCGCCGCAAGACGTCCACCACCCGGGTCTCTGGGCCGTCGCTGTCCGGAGAGGCGGCATACAGGGCATGGCCCATGAACTGGTTGATGGCCTCCGACTTGATGCGCTCTCCGTCGGCGATGGCGTAGATTGAGGAGACCCAAGCCAAGGTGACCAACAGAACGATCAGGAGCGTGGTCGCCGATGAGACCGCAAGCCGGTGTCGGCCCACGAACTTCTTGATGTGATATGCAGTGCTCAAGGGTCCCGCCTGCACCGGTTCCCCAGCGAGGAAGCGCTGCAAGTCCGCCGCCAATTCGATGGCGCTGGCGTAGCGCCGGCGGGGATCCGCGTCGAGGGCCCGGCGTAGAATCCAATCGAGCTCCTGGGGCAGGTCGGAACGCGGCAAGACTTGAAGGTCGCCCGCGAGCATCGCGATGGCGTCTGTGATCGGCAAGCCAGCCACGTCGAAGGGTGCCCTGCCCGTCAGCAAGCGGTACAACACAACGCCCAGAGCATAGATCTCGGAACGAGTGCTGCCCTCTCCGCCCTGCAACTGCTCGGGACTCATGTAGCACATGGTGCCGATCAGATCCCCCGTTTGCGTCAGGGCTGACTGCAACAGCTCTGCGCTATTGGTGGCCCGGGCGATGCCGAAGTCGATCAGCTTCAAGCGTCCGTGCTTGTCCACCAACAGGTTGGATGGCTTCAAGTCCCGGTGCAAAACACCGCGACCGTGCGCGTAATCCACCGCGTCGCACACTTGCAAGAAGAGCGTGATGCGCTGGGCTTGATCCAACTTTTGCTCGTTCGCGTAGTGCAGGAGATCCAGGGCCTCCTCCACAAACTCCATGGCGATCCAAGGCTGGGGGGTCTGCGCATCGCCGGCCACGCCCGACGCATGAATCTGAGCGATGCCCGGGTGCGAAAGGTGCGCGAGCATCTCCCCCTCATAGTGAAAGCGTCGATGGGCGGACTCGCTGGCGGCCCAATGGCAGAGCAAAGTCTTGAAGGCCACGCGACGATTGAGCGGTTCCTGAATTGCCTCGTAAACGGCGCCCATTCCTCCCTGGGCCAAAGCCTGCACGACGCGGAACTCTCCGACACTCTGCCCCGCGGCGAGGGCCAGTTCGACAGCGGGGGGCGACGACTCAACGATGGGCGGTTGCATCCAATCCGCGGAGGATTCGTGGGCTGCAAGCATGCGCTCCACCAATTGCAGCAACTCTCGATCATCCGCCGCCTGCTCGACAACGTAGGGAGTACGGTTCACCGGGGAAATCTCGATCGCGGCTTCAAAGACCCCGCGGGCCCGTGTCCATGTCTCAGAATCCACGGGGCTCTCGTTCTGCAGGTGCGGACGTTGGAGATGAACTGGGAGCCGGGCTGCCCGGCAGTTGAATGAGGTGCGTCGAATTCGTGCGACTCATCGGGAGCGTCTGTCCGTTGGCGTGTGGCATGGACTTAGTCTAGTGTTTGGCCTTTCGGTTCGGAGCTGGGGGGAACAAAAGGCCCCACCCTGATGGCGTGGAGAGCCGCACAAAACCGACAAGGTTTCTCGATAATTCTCTCCATTGCTCGCAACCAACTCAGCCGCGCGCCCGAGCTCTGATGTGCAGGACGCCGAAAACATCGAATCCGCGCCGCAGCCTACCCTGGCGCCGGGGATCCCAATCGCTTGGACTTGCTGGCGGTCGCGCGGGGAGGCTCTTGCAAACGGGCAGCGACGGGTCCAATTGGGCTGGTGCGTGCCAGCTAGGAATTGAATCGCGCCAGGTCCAGATCCTAAGCTAGGTGCATGTCTGGTATCGAATATCGCTACGAACTGCAGGGCGTGCAGCCCGTTGACTTGGAAGGCTTCTTCGAGGGCTGGCCCAATCCTCCGAGTCCAAAGACCCACCTCGCCTTGCTCGCGAACAGCGCCGAAATTGTGTTGGCTGTGGAGGCGGCCAGAGGGCGGGTCGTCGGCTTTGTCAACGTGCTCACAGATCGGGTGCTGACGGCCTACATCCCCTTGCTCGAGGTCCTGCCCGAGTATCGCGGCCGTGGAATTGGTGCTGAGCTGATTCGAAGAGCGCTCGAGCGCGTGTCGGAGGTCTACATGGTCGATGTGACCTGCGACGCAAACGTTCAGCCTTTCTATGGGGCACTCGGCTTTACAAGTTCCACGGGGGCCTGTGTGCGGCGCTATGAATTCCAGTCTGGACGTGCAACCCGGGACTGAGGGTGTGGAGGGATCGTCCGCCTTGGCCTTCGGCGGCGACGCTGGAATGCGCGCACTTGCCCCCCAAGGCCTGGATGCTTCGGGTCTGGGGAATCACGTTCCAGGGGCAGCACGGGGGCGCCAACGCCAGGCACGAGCGCTCTACCGTTTTCTTGATCGGCTCCGGAGGGCTGCCCTTTTGAAGGGGGCGCGTCCTGCCTCAAACCCACGCTTTCGATTCTGAAGCACCGAGGACGCGGTCAATCGCAATCAAGAAGGCTGCAGAACCTCTTCCAACTCCGTATCGTCGCGCGAGTGAATTCATATCGCAAGGCAGGACGATCCCGTTGAGCAGCCCGCAACTGACGGAGCCCGTCGAGGGCATCTTCGTTCTTACGAGTGAGTACGAGGACCGTGCGATCCCGAAGAAGGCCGGATTGCAATGGCACTCGGGCCACAAGTGTCGGAAGAAGGACTGCGAGATGTGCGAGCACGACTTGCTGCGCGTCTGGCACACGAGCGACGTACTGACAGCCCTCGAGCTGCTTGAGTTTGCAGGTCCAGACCTCGCCTCGGCCTTGGTCGAACGCGCAGGCTCGGCGGGTAAGGAGCGCGAAGAGGAGCTGAAGAAGGCCGCGCGCGCGCTCAAGATCAAGAAGCTAGTGATGGCCCAGACCTACGCCGCGAGCTGTGCGAAGGATTCGAAGATCGCGGTACCGCACCCGGAGGGCCTTGAGTATCTGCCCTACCAGCGCGCCGCGATCGCCTTCGGTCTCGATCACCCCAACGTGCTGCTCGCGGATGAAATGGGGCTGGGCAAGACGATTGAAGCGATCGGATTGATCAATGCGGACGAATCCGCCCAGCGCGTCTTGATCGTTTGTCCAGCGAGTCTGAAGCTCAACTGGCAACGTGAGTGCGAGACCTGGTTGGTCGATAGAGGCCCAGTCGGTGTCGCCGGCAAGAAGTTCCCCGAAGACTGCAAGATCGTCATCATCAACTACGACATCTTGCGCAAGTGGAAGAAACACCTGCGCGGCAAGTGGGACGTCTTGATTGCGGACGAGTGCCACTACGTGAAGAACAAGGAGGCCAAGCGCTCCAAGGCGCTCTATTCGCTAAAGGCCAAGCGCAAGGTCTTCCTGACGGGGACGCCGATTCTCAATCGACCGGTCGAGTTGTGGGCGATCGTCAGCACCTTGGCGCCCGAAGAGTTCGACCACTTTTGGAATTTTGCGAAGCGTTACTGCAATCCCACCAAGTGCCGCTATGGCTGGGACTTCAAGGGTGCCACCAACCTCGACGAACTGCACTACCGATTGCGCGGGACGATCATGGTGCGCCGCACGAAGGTCGAAGTCCTGCCGGAGTTGCCGCCCAAGCGCCGCCAGGTCATCGAGCTTGCTTCCGATCACATCACCAAACTGATCGCAGTCGAAACGGGTGCTTGGGAAGAACATCAACGCAGACTGCGCGAGCTTCGTTCAAAATCGCGCGAAGGCGGGCAAGAGACCGAGGCCGAACTCGCTGCCCTGCGTGCTGGCATCAACGCAGCCTTTGGTGAACTGGCCAAGCTCCGACAAGCGACGGCCCTCGCCAAGGTCCCGCTCGTGATCGAACACATCAAAAATGTGATCGACGACGCTGGAAAGCTGGTGATCTTCGCTCACCACCGCTCTGTCATCGCCGAATTGGCCGAACCCTTCGGCGACGAAGCCGTCACGTTGACGGGCAACGACAGCATCGCGGCGCGGCAAGCCGCGGTCGATCGCTTCCAGGAAGACCCGACCTGCAAGTACTTCATCGGCTCGATTACCGCCGCCGGTTTTGGGCTGACCCTGACCGCGAGTTCTCATGTGCTCTTCACCGAACTCGATTGGGTCCCAGCACACATGACTCAAGCGGAGGACAGAACCCACCGCATCGGCCAAAAGGACAGCGTGCTGGTGCAACACCTAGTTCTGCAGGACTCACTCGACGCCCGCATGGTTGGCACGCTGATCAAGAAGCAGCGGGTCATCGATCAGGTCGTCGACGGCAGTTCCGAGCAGGATCTCTTCGAAGGCAGCTTCGCCCAAGAGATCATGGAAGCCGCAGCCGCGGCCGCTAGCGCAGACGCTGCCTCCAAACAGAAGCCATAGACACGAGGCGTGTACTTGTCGCCCTCCAAGCGTCGACGCCCTGCGCTTCCCGCCGGCTGCGCGGACCCGGGGAGCAGGGCTGAGTTCCTGAGAGCGGGAGGAGGCCCTTGGTTTCTCCTACCCCCCAGCCCGCTCTATTCATGAGTCCATTCGCCAATAGCCCCAAACCACTCGGCTTCGC
>CALCXM010000093.1 GCA_937905825.1 uncultured bacterium | reverse complement strand
TCCCCCTGCATGAGGAGCGTCGCAGTGATTGTCCCATCATCGTTGGGTCTAAGGTCCTCCAAGGTGCCCACCGGGGTGGCCGAGATCAAGACGGTCGCGCCATTCAACACTTCGGGCCCAGCTGGCAAGTCATCT
The DNA here is from genome assembly GCA_937905825.1 of uncultured bacterium. Taxonomy (GTDB): domain Bacteria; phylum Planctomycetota; class UBA1135; order UBA1135; genus JABACD01. The sequence goes on along the minus strand of CALCXM010000093.1, from coordinate 5,712 downwards.
TCCGAGGGCAGGGTCACGGTCAAGTGATAAACCGGTTCAAACCAGCGCTGCACGCGGGCCGTCATGGTCAGAAGGACAGCCACCGTGATGACCGCGAGGATCACGAAGGCTCCCGTGATTTCACTCACGGAGTTGAAGTCGAATCTGCTTTTCATGCTCGGGTGTTCTCCTGGGCCCGCAAGTGCGGGGGCTCGACCGCGTAACGACTCGTTGCATTCAGAGCCGTCGAATCCAATACATCTTGTTCGGAGCTAATCCAAACCACAGCGCCCCCCTCGGCTCGGTACTCCCCGAGCAACTCAATCAAGACCTCGCTGAACTCGCTCACCACGCCACGCATGGGGCGCTCCAAGTAGATCAGTTTTGGTTTGCCGAGGAACGCTCTCACCAACTGATAGACCGCCGAGAGCCTTTGGGAGATCAAGTGTGGACGCTTGCTCGTGATTTCCTCGAGGCCAAAGCGCGCGGCCAAGGCCAAGGCTTCCGCGAGGATCTCCGCTTCGTCCCGGCGCGTGTGGTGGCACTCTCCAAGCAGGATGTTCTCATCGATGTTCAAGTTCGAGATCCAGGGCGCATCCCCGTGGAAACGACCGATGTCGTGACGTTTGCGTTGCGCTTCCCGCGGGCTCATCGCGGTCCAATCGAGCCCATCGAAGCGCACCACGCCCTTGTCGGGTCGCATCATTCCACAGACCGCATCCCCCAGGGGAATCTCCAGCAAACCGCGACGCACTTGAATCAAGGCCAGCTCTCCCGGGCCCACTCGTAGCTCGACCTCGCGCAAGGCGGAATCCGCCGAACGGGTCTGCAGCAGATCGACTGCCTCGAAGTGCAGCACGCTTTCGGTTTCCGCTGACATCACAGGTAACTGATGATGGTGATCGACGCGGTGGAGATAAAGAGCGCAGCGATCGCCCGACTCAAGGCTCGGGTTGCCGCTTGGGGAATGTCCGTGCGCGCTGCCCCGGCACTCAACCCCGCCACGCAACAGATGGTCGTGGTCAAGAGCACCGGCACCACCGTCTTGGCGGTCACCAAGAGAATGTCCTGCCAACGGATGGCGGAGAGCACGCTGTCGAGGAAGGCCGTGGAGGCCCCCGCATTGACCTGCAACCCCAGGGCAGCGGCATAGCCGGAGAAGAGCGACACGACGATGAAGAACACGGTCAGGCACCACACGGAGAGGGTCACCCCAATCACCCGCGGCAAGACCAGGTACTCCAATGGATCCAGCCCTTGGGTCTCGAGCAACTTGACTTCGCCGCCGACCGTCATGGTGGCCAGTTCAGTCACGATCGCGCTGCCCGAACGCACGAGGATCACGATGTTGACCAAGAGCGGGCCCATCCCGCGCACCACCACGGCCACCAGGATCGGACCGACCAACTCCTCTTGGCCCGCTTGCTTGAGCCACAGGTTGGTTTGAAAGACGATCGAGACCCCCACCAAAAAGGCCAGCAGCATGCTGAAACGCATGGCGCCAATTCCCGTGAAGAACACCTGGCGCGCCAGCACATTGCGCGTGGTCCGCGGCCAAGCGCGGGGCTGCAGGCAGAGCTGGAAGAGCCGACCGACGACACCCGCCTCGTGCAAGAGGTCGGCGAATTTGTCGAGGGTCAGAGCGCCCAGTCGCCCAACGGGAGACAAGCGGCGGCCAGCGCTTTGGCCAGGGGTGGGGCTCACGCGGCAACCTCCACGGACGTTGGCCGCCTTTGAATGTCCGTCGCTGGAAGGCTGGGCAGCGGTTCGAGGGCAGCGCTCGGAACGAACGCCCTGCTGTTCCGATCTTGCCAGGAGGCGTCCGCCACAAGGGGGTCGGTCCTCACAACAATCGCGGAGGCCTTGCTAGCAAGCTGGGAGGTCCTCCTCGCAATCAGGCAGGTCCTTCTGACGACCAAAGCGGCCCTGCGAGCCACCAAGTCCCTGGCGCCAACAACCCCAGGCGCCATGCTCGCAAGCCACGCGGCCATCAAAAGACGTACTCCTCACCGGGCACACAGACCTGGATGTTGGGGTTGCCTAGCTGTGCTAGTTCCTCTTCGATCTGCTGAGCGGGTCCGGGTTTGAGGTGCACCGCATAGAAGGGCAGACCCGCGGGCATCTTGGCCACTTCTTCGGCAAAGGTCTCCGGGCGCAAGTGCTTTGAAACGCTGGCCAGCTCGGTCTCGTGGTTGGGGAAGGACGCCTCGAGAAAAACAGCGCGAAGGTTGTTCAGCTCCCTGGCTCTGCGCCAAAGCTCATCCGTCGGCGCGGAATCCCCGCCGATCACCAAGCTGCACTCTTGGGACTCCACGAGGAATGCCAAGGTCGGGACCGTGTGATCCACCGTGATCGGCGTGAAGCGCAGGCCCTCGATCTCCACCGGAACCTCCGGGACCAAATCCCCCCAACGAATGAAGGGCGATTCAGGGGTGCCGATCTCTTCCAGATCCGGCCAGATGACCCCGTTGAAGACGTGCGCGCGCAGGGCCTCTTGGGTCGCGTGCGTGGCCCACACCCGAATGCAGTCCTTGCCCGGCTCGTAGTCGTTGATCAGGAGCATCGGCAGAGACGCGATATGGTCCGCGTGGGAGTGCGTCAACAGCACGTTGCGCACACGGCCCTGCTCCTGCGGGGTGCCATGAAATCCGATGGACCCGGCGTCGATCGCGACCGTCCCATTGATCAGGAAGGTGTTGGCGAACTGCAGCTTGGAGGCGCTCCCCACCGAGGAGGGAAGGAGGCACACGCTGATTCCTGCTTTGCTTAGGCTTGCGTTGGACGCCATGGGTGAATTCTAGCCTTGCGTGGGCACCCAGTCCCAGGATTCGATTCGATTCCTGGCCGCTCTAAGGCGCTGCTTGGGGCTCCTTCTTTGCAGCAACTACCGACAAGGGGCGCATTGGAAAACCCTGCTTCGGACTGGCATGCTCATCCGATCTGCCAGTGCTTCCCGCAAGAGTTGCCGCTCACCAAAGGACAACGACGATTGGATTGGGAATCCTCCGATCTTTGGCCTCTAGGCAACGTCGGCTTGCGCGCCCTTGCGGAACGACTCGGCGTGGCGCGTGGCGCGTGCAGGTGGCGGCCGGCGAGTCGGCACGACCTACCTGCAGACTCGGAAGGAGACAGTCTGACCCGGAAGATCGCTCGCCTGTCGGGTCGAAGTAGCAGCTCTACAACCCGGTGGGCCGCCCCCGGCGAAAAGGAATGATCCCTCTATTTCCCTCGTCTCCGGATCCACCGAACCGCCGCTGAGCACCTCTGGGGCCCCAAGTCCATCGAGGATCAGGGCTGATGGCCAGCTCCGTAGGGCCCCGCGAGTAAATAGGTCTTCTTGCGGTCTCCCGTATCTCCTGTAGTCTTGAAGCTAATCCTTCTGCAAAGCTGGTGCGAGAGCTCCGCTGAGCCCCCACTATTCTGCGTCCCCTGGGCGCGCGGCGATGGTCCCCCGCATGACAAGAATGGCTCCTTCTTCAATCCTTTCGTCCTTTCCGATTCTCCGTCCATCCAAGGCGAAAGGATCCCTAGGGGGTCTTGCAGGTGCTCTGCTGATCGCGCTCTCCGTGCCCAGCGCGAGCGCAGCCGCCGGCGCTGGCGATTGCAACAGCAACGGGATCCCGGACGACCAGGAAGCGCAGATTCTGCTCTCCGAGTCCTTCGAGAGCGGCCTGCCGGCCAGTTGGAGCGCGGATGGATTGTGGCACGTCTCGGGCCAGTGCGCCCCGTCCTCGACCTGCGACGGGTCCTCCTTTGCCTACTTCGGATTGGACGGCGCCTGCAACTTTGACACGGGCGCCACCGTCCTGGGAACGCTGACCAGCCCCACATTCGTCGTCCCCGCCAGCGCCGGATCGGCGCAGCTCGTGTTCTGCTCCGCCTATGGAGGCGAGGGTGACGCCTTCGACACCGCCAAGGTCTACGCCAACGGAATCCAAGTCGATGTGGCCTCCGACGACGGCTTGCAGCCCGACTGGGTCACGCGCACGGCGGACTTGACGGCGTTCATCGGCCAACCGGTCGAGCTGAGCTTTGTGTTCGACAGCGTCGACTTCCTCTTCAACATCAACACCGGCTGGCAAGTGGACCGCGTGCTGGTGAATGCCTACGACGTGGATTGCAATGGCAATGGCGTCGCGGATGTCTGCGATGTGTTCAGCGGCTCGAGCCTCGACTGCAATAGCAACGGCGTGCCGGACGAGTGCGAAGCTGATTGCAACAACAACGGAATCCCCGACGCCTGTGATGTGTCCAACACCACCAGCCTCGACTGCGACGGCAACGGCGTTCCGGATGAATGCCAAACGGACTGCAACGCGAACGGCATCCCCGACGACTGCGATCTCAATTCCGGAGCGAGTCTCGACTGCAACGGCAACGGCATTCCCGATGACTGCGACACCTTTTCAGGGTCCAGCGCGGACTGCAACTTCAACAGCGTCCCGGACGAATGTGAAGTCGCGGGCCTCTTGCTCGATGAATCCTTCGAGGCAGGACTTCCAGCCAGCTGGTTCAGCTCTGGCCTGTGGCACGTCACCACCCAATGCGCGCCCTTGAACGCCTGCGACGGGGTTTCCCACGCCTACTTTGGCCAGGACGGAGTTTGCACCTTTGACACAGGCGCATCAGAATCCGGGGTCTTGGTCTCTCCCACCATCACCCTTCAACCCAGCCTGCTCTCAGCGGAACTCTCCTTCTGCTCCGCCCACCAAGGCGAGTCTTACCTAGACGTCTTCGACCAAGCCATCGTCACCATCAACGGCATTCCGGTCGACGTGGTCTCCGACGACCCCGCCAGCCTCGACTGGCAAGTGCGCACGGTGAACCTAGCGAGCTTCATCGGGTCCGACATCGTGATTCAGTTCGAATTCGACAGTCGCGACCAGTTCGAGAACGACTACCTGGGATGGCAAATTGACTCCGTGCGGGTCACAGCCTCGACCAGCCTCGACTGCAACCAAAACGACGTCACCGACGACTGCGACATCAGCTCCGGAACCTCCCAGGACTGCAATAGCAACGGCCTGCCGGATGAGTGCGAACTCGCTGGCAACGACTGCAATGCCAATGGGATCCCGGACGAATGCGATACCGATTGCAACTCCAATGGCACTCCCGATGCTTGCGAGACGATCACGGATTGCAACACAAACGGTGTTCCGGACGAGTGCGAGCTCGCTGGAAATGACTGCGATTCCAACGGCATCCCTGACGATTGCGATACGGATTGCAACTCGAATGGCACACCGGACGTCTGCGAAGTCATCACCGACTGCAACAGCAACGGCCTGCCGGATGAGTGCGAACTGGCCGGCAACGACTGCAACGCCAACGGCATCCCCGACGAATGCGACACGGATTGCAACTCCAACGGCTTGCCGGATGCATGCGAGAGCATCACGGACTGCAACACGAACGGTGTGCCGGACGAGTGCGAGCTCTCGGGGAACGACTGCAACTCCAATGGCATCCCTGACGAGTGCGACACGGACTGCAACTCCAACGGAACTCCCGACGACTGCGAGAGCATCACGGACTGCAACACGAACGGAATCCCCGACGAGTGCGAACTGGCCGGCAATGATTGCAACGTCAACGGAATCCCCGACGAGTGCGACACGGACTGCAACTCCAACGGAGTCCCCGATGCGTGCGAAAGCATCACGGACTGCAACACGAACGGCGTCCCGGACGAGTGCGAACTCGCGGGCAATGACTGCAACTCCAACGGCA
>CALCXM010000092.1 GCA_937905825.1 uncultured bacterium | reverse complement strand
TGGTTCGGCGGATGGGTATGCAGGTTTATGTAGGCCCTTTGGAGCTCTTACCCTCGGGCAAGCCTGGGTCTTCGGCGTGTTCATGGTGACTGCGTTGCTTTGGATCTCACGCGGGAACTTCGGACCTTGGGAGGGTTGGGGCTCGCGGCTCGCAGCGCATGGCATTCACCTCAAGGACTCGACTGTCGCGGTTGTTGCTGCCATCGTGCTCTTTGTTGCGAATGGTTCGAACGGCCGTCCCGTTCTCGATTGGAGCGTTGCGCTGAAGCTCCCGTGGGGCGTCTTGCTCTTGATGGGGGCTGGCTTCGCGATCTCAGGTGCGTTCGACGCCTCAGGGCTCACGCTTTGGATTGGCAGTCAAATCGAAGGGTTCGGGGAGCTCGGTTGGAGCGAGTTCATGCTGCTGTTGACGCTTCTCTCGGCGGTCGTGGTTGTGTCAATCGTGGTGACGGAGTTTGCTAGCAATACAGCCAGTGCGAACATCTTGCTCCCGATCATCTTTGGCGTGTCTGCAGCGCTGGGAACGGACCGCTTTCCGCCGGACCTCTTGATGATCTCTTGCGCACTCGCCTGCACGACTGGGTTTGCAATGCCCGCCGGTACACCGCCCAATGCACTCGTCTTCTCGACGGAACGCATCTCCATTCGGCGCTTCGTTCGTGCCGGAATCGTCGTCGATGTCTTCAGCATGGTCGCGATCGTCACGATGATGATCTGCTGGTGGGCGCTACGGAGTTAGCTATGCGCGCCCGAGTGTGGCGCCCATACGGGTTCCTACCATGCGGGTATGGTTTGTGTCGTGTGCCCAACTGTGTGCGCCTCAGCGCGTAGGCCCCTCACCTTTCACAGTTCCCCTTCGAACGAACAGCCATGCTCTTCCAATCCACAATCCTCGCCGTTCCTCTTGCAGCCTTCCTATTGGCATGCAACTCTGCACAAGACGAGATCTTGACTGCAAACGCCACGCAGTCGACGCAGCCAGTGCGGGGTCCTGATGCCGAGGAGGCGAAGGGGAAGAAGATTCAGCTCGCCCAATACCCGGGTGCGCCCTTTGAGGATCGAAACGGAAATCTTTGGTTCGCCACGGTTCTCAAGGGCCTCATTCGCTACGACGGCGAAGAGTTTGTGACCTTCGGAATGGCGGATGGCCTGGCGAGTAATTTGGTCCGCGATATCGTTGAGGCAGAGGATGGGACGCTTTGGATCGGGACGGGCGGAGGCGTCTCGTTGTACGACGGCACGTCATTCAAGACCCTGACGAACTACGGCGACACTCCAATTACGAAGACGTTTGGGGAGCAGGGCGACCACCGCGACATCTGGGACATACGGAGGGACAGCAAGGGGAACTGGTGGATCACTACGCTCGACGGTGTGTTTCGATACGACGGCGAGTCGTTCACACCGTTCCCCATGCCTGTCGTCGCGAAGCGGGGTGCCTACGAGTTCACACCGAAGATGGTCTACTCTATCTACGAGGACAAGTCTGGCGCGTTGTGGTTTGGCACGGACGGCGCCGGTGCTGTGAGGTACGACGGCACGGACATGGTCGTCTATACGGCGGAGCAGGACGGCCTGTGCAGCGATAGGATCTGCAAGATCTTCGAAGATAGCCGGGGCGTGTTCTGGTTCGGAAGCTCGGGCGGGGGAGTCAGCAAATTCGACGGCACTTCGTTCACGACACACCTACGTACCAAGACCTTTTCTAAGCACTCGGGTTGGGGTCGGTACATGGCGATCATGGAAGACCGACAGGGCTACGTTTGGTTCGGCGCATCACACGCGGGCGGCGGCGTTCATCGGTGGGACGGCGAGAGCTTCCGCTACTTTTCGGTGGAGGACGGCCTGGGGGGCGGTGGAGTCCCCAGCATCCGCGAGGACCGCAAAGGCAACCTCTGGTTCGGGACGACGGCGGGCGTGTTCCGATTCGACGGCGAGCGGTTCATCAACTTCACGAAGACGGAGTGAGGCGCGCGCCGGAGTTCAAGCCGTCAGGGCTTCTCGATGCTCGCAATCGCCGCTTCGAGTGAACGCCAAACCCCGTGCTCCGGGGGCTGCGGGCTGAGCTGAACGCGAACACTCGACTTGGCATCGGCCTCCGCGACGACTTCGACGACGACCCGAACGGGGATCTGGTCGAACGTCGCGAATGCGTCGACGACGTACATGTCGACCTCGAACAAGTTCAGACCGATCTGCTCAACCGCGACTTCCGCGGGGTCGTTCCCGATGTCCTGGCCGGCGTTCCGCGCGAACACCGACATCAAGCCGTCGTAGTACCCGTCAACTAGCTCGCCAACGCGCTTGATGTCAGGGGCTGGCTCGTCGACCCACATGATGAACGCGTACGACCAGAAGTCCTCCGAGTCAGGATTCCGCCAACCGGGTGTGAAGCGCAAGGACTCGACTCCAGTCGCCAGTCCGGGCGCAAACCCCGGGGGGAGCGGAAAGGTCTCTTCCGGCCAACCCCCGAACGAAACGGGGAAGGGCAGGTCCATTGAGGGTCGGAAGCCGAATCCGTTGTTCGCGCCGGGTGAGATTCCAGCACCAAACTTGGGTCTGTTCGCGGCCCGCGCGAATGCGGCATCACCGCCGTAGTTGCCGCCGCGCGCCATACGTTCCCCGGAGGTTCCCGGTCGCAATCCAGTTCCGAGCTCCGCGCGAACGTCGAAGCTGAAGTAGTGATCACGTATCCACTCGCTGACGTTGCCGTGGACGTCAAACAGGCCAAATGCATTGGGCGCGAAGGTTCCAACTGGCGCTGTCTCGGCACCAAACCCGTCCCCCCAAGCTTCGGTGAGGCCGCTGATCTGTTTCCAACCGTCCGGGCACTCCGCGCTACCGAGGTTGCCGAACGTCTTCAGGTCACTCTTCTCGGCGCCCATGGCCCAAGCGGATGTCATCCCCGCCTGGCACATGAACTCCCACTGTGCTTCGGTCGGCATCATTAAGCCCGCGGTCACGGACCACTTCTCAACATCCACCGGGCTCAAGCCGGACTTTGGAAACTGCGCGGAGCCATCGGGTGCTACATCTTTCGAGTCGGACTCAGTCGTTCCTTTCGTCCAAGCTTCTTGCGTGCACTCGGTTCGCGCGATCAAGAATGGATCCAAGCTCAGCCAGTGCTGCCGCTCGTCCTCATTCCTGTCCTGCTCGCTGCTTGGCGAACCCATCTGAAACCGCCCACCGGGAATCAGCACAAACTCGATCCCAGTCTTCTTGTGCGACCAAATGGAAACCCAATGACTGACCGCGCCGACCGCAAAACGTTCCACACGTAGAAAATTGAATCCCGAGAACTGCTGGGGCCAGTGAATGGGGGCGACTCGGGCGAGGTCTGCTACGCCATCTTTGTCGAGTGCCGCGTACTCCGGCCGGTCGCGGAGCGGCTCGAGCGCGGCCGCCCTTGCAAACGAAGCGGTGTCCTGGCTGTTCTTGATCCATGTCATGTTGCTGGCGCTGGAGGCGTCAGCGGGGATGGACAACGCGGCGAGGACGCAAAGAATGGAGATCGGGTGGTGGCTATACATGATTCGACTTTCCGTGGGCATCCGGCTTACGCGGCGAACCCGTAACGGTTGGAGCATTCTCGGAGGGGCGGTGAGATGCCACTACCACGATCGCGGGTGGCTCGAGGTACTCAGCAAACCGCGGATTCTTTCCGCGCGCCGGCTCGCCTAGGCAGCCCGCGCGGAACAATTCGTCGCGCTCTTGCTTGGCGGGTCCTGATCAAAGCGCCCAGAGGTGCATGGGGTAGGGGCACGTCGCGCCACCAGTCCTCTGCGCCGTCGAAAGATGGTACGCCCGGCGGGATTCGAACCCACGACCCTCCGCTTAGGAATCGGACGGCCTAGCAGTTCGGAACGACGCTTCGCACACATCATAATCGTGCTTGCAGTTCCCAGGAGGGCGGATTATAGCGACACAGCGGTCGAGCAACCAGGATTCGCAGACGAATGCGTTCCTGCTCATCAACTAGCATTGAGAGACAGAAATCGTGGGTAGTCGGCGCAACTTGTGTAGGACTACGCAAGTTCGGCGAGGGGGTCTCGGATGGGCGAAGCCGATCTGCGTGACGATTGCCGCGTGATCCGCCGACCCTAGCCATCGAACGACGAGATCGTGAAGGCCGTCCGCGCCGCTGTCGGTGAGAGAACAAGTACCAACCTCACCTGCTCTCTTCCGAAGTTAACGGCGGTCCCGCGTGCCACGCACTCAACAGCCAGGCAGTCATTACGCTTGTTCGCCGGCTTCGCCGCTCGCAAGTATCAGCCTGGATTCGTCCGTAAGAAAACCGAGCGCCCACTCCAGGAAATCGACGACCGTCTCAGGTCCTAATTCGTCGGCCGCATCAGAAGTTCGGAGACAGCGTTCTATCAGCTCAGTGTGTTCGAGCGGAACTTCCACCGGGAGGTAGCCTTCGCCCTCGAGGAACGCTTCGAGCTTGTCGGCCTTGTCGGTCCGGATGCCCTTGATCGCGCGCACCGCATTAACGAACTCGCGCGGGTTCGAAAAGGTCCCCCGATAGACGTCGCGAACACGATCCTCAAATGTCTCTGTAATCGCCTTGCTTGCCAGGACATCCGCCCACGTCACCGGGCGGCCGCGACCGATTCGCCAGTGAATCAGGAGCGTCTCCGCCAACCCCGCATAGCGATCGATGTCGAGAATCACCTCGGCGGAAATCGCGCTCGGAAGCTTTTCCTCCGCGCGCGCGGCATGCCACGTACCGACATTCTGAATCTGCCAGCGCAGACACTCGGCGAGAGCTTCGAGGTGATTGTGCGTGATCAAGTACAAGTGCCAGGACGCCAGCTCATCAAATCCGTGAGGCAGGGGGACGTTGAGTTCTCGCGCGTACTCTTCGTGGGTTTTCCCCGCGGGCGCGGGCACACGATCCTGGACATTCGGACGACCGGGTAGGAGTTCGCCCCAAGCCGCCGCGCCACCGCTTGACTGCGCCAAGTCGACAAGCATCGGTTCGGGTTGATTTAACTTGTGCGCCGCCTGCCTCCACTGTTCGGCCTCGTTCGGATCGGCAGTGCAGTAGAGTAGCTGGCGACCACTGGCGACCACTTCAAAGAGCGCGCGCGCAATCTCGTCGAAGCGAACCGGGTCGGTGGTGGCCAACGCTTCGTCGAGGCAAATCGGCAGGGTGACGGACTGTTCCAGTTCCTCCAACGCAGCCAGGCGTGCGGCGAGTAACAGTTGGACTCGAGTTCCATCGGAGAGCTCTTCCAGCGAACAGGTTCTGTTCAGAGCCAAGTTGCGTATGGCGAAGTTGCCCTGCTCGTCCAACTCAATCTTGTAGCCGTTGTGCGTGAAGCCCCCAAAGTAACGCTGAGCGCGAAGCAATAGCGGTGGCGAGTGCTCACTCGTGTGTTGAGCACGGGCTTCCTCCAAGAGCATGCGAGCGAGCTCATCCTCGACCGCTTGCTCACGTACAGCCGCAACACCCTGCGCCGCGACGCGCTTGCCAGCGAGCGCATCCTCCAGGCCGTGTCCCGATCTGGCCGAATCAAGTTCATTCTCGATGCCGCCGAGTTCTTGAATCAGCGCTTCCTTCCGCTCCGACTGCTGCTCCAGTTCCGAAATCCAATCGTCGACTCGCTCGGGTTTCACCGTCGCGGACGTCTCATTCGCCTCGGCAAGCCGTGGCAGCTCCCCCGCTCGCGCATAGCGCATCTCACAATCGCGCAAGCTCTGCTGCGCGCTACGCAATGAGTCGCGATGCTCTACCCAAACTTCGTGATCCGCAATTCGTTGAGAGAGCTCAGCTAGTTCACCGGGCGCAACGCCAACGCGCGTCCAAAGCTCGGCCAACTCCTGCTCGGCTTCGTCACGGATCGCTGTTTGCAAAGCCAACCCCTCACGAGTCCGTTCGGCCTCACGGGTCTTGGTCTTCAGGTCTTGAATTCGAGCTGTAAGTCTGCGCAGTACCGAGCGTGCAGCCGCGCTGTCAGAAATCACTTGATCGCCGAAGTTAGTCAACCAGTCGTCGAGCACATTAAGCCTCTCCGAGCACGTCGCGGCCACCGACGATAACTGGCCCGAGACCTCCGCAAACTTCAGTTCGGCTTCGCGCCATCGAAAAATCGCCTGGGCTTGGGCGACCGCTGTTAGCTCGGAGAAGTCCGCCGCAACGCCAGCCTTGCGAAGCTGATCAGCAAGAGCCTGCTCGCTTTTAAGCGCCTGCCGCTCGGCGCGATCAAACTCGTTGCGCGCCTGATCCCGCATGGCCTTCGAGCTGGCTCGCTGATCAGCGCTCGCTTGACGCGACTCGAGCTCCGAAAGATGCTTCGCCACCGCTTCGGGCTCCCAAGCACTCGGAGCCAGGCCGGTCTGTTCCACTGTACCGCGTGCGGCGTCGCGCGGATTCACCTGCGAAGCACCAGCCTGTCCACGGTTTCGCGCAACGGCGCCGAGTCCCAACAGCGCACAGCCGGCGAGCAACAATGCCAGAGCTGTGAGTGTTGCGGAGAGGTTGAGTGCGAAGCTGAGAGCGCCCAGCACCAGAAAAACTACGCCAAGCACGAACAGTGCGCCGCGGAACCAAGCGGGCAGCGACGTCCCCCCTGTTGCCAGCGGAGTCCTCAACCAGGCACGCAGGCCACCGATCGCGTCGCGCAGCCGCTCGTTCTCTTCGCCTTCCGACCACCCCTCCCAGAGTTCGACCGCCTTTTGCGCCGCCACAACCTTGCCGCTTGCGGAGCGCAAGTCATCCAAGCCTTCGGACAGTGAGTCGAGCATCTCCCGAGTAAGCTCGGTCTTCTCGCCCGCCTCGAAAACCTGCCCCCGCGCTCGATCGAGGGCGTCCTTTGTCCCCGCGACCGTCTCTCGAAGGGACTCACTACGCTGTTCCTGATTCGCAAGTTCGTCGACACGCGCACTCCAGGCATCCAACTCATCTGGTTCGGGCGCTGTGCCTGCAAAGGTCAGCGCAGCAAGCTCCGTTTCGTGGCGCGCTAGTTCATTCCGGGCTGCTTCAACCTCGGTTCGCTTTTGAGCGCTCTTCCCTGAGAGCACCTTCACGTGCTCGGATTCGTCCCCCACCAACAGTTCCAGGCCGGGCGCGAACGCGCTTAACTCGGCCTCAAACATCCGCACATTATCGTGAGCCTCGACCAACTCACGCAGCGCCTTCGCGGAGGCATGTTGGCTTGCAGCGAGTCGGGTTTCCTCAATCGTTTCGCGCAGTTCCACTAGCCGTCTTTCGCGATCATGCAGATCCTCGGCCGCTCGATTGGCTTGCCGCAACTTCTGCGTGGCCGCCTTGAGCTCTGTCGCATTCGAGCTGTTGCCGGCGAGTCGTTGTTTCGTGGAGAACTCCGCTCCTGCCGCCATGAGGTCCAGCCCACCGGCGAGTTCGCGCGCGACTTGCTGGGCGAGTTCACTATCCGCGTTGTCATCGGAGGCCAATAAGCTCTTGATTCCAAAGCGAGTCAAATTCGCTGCGCCGTGCGGAATCGCGACGGTTAGCGCAGGATCCCAGCGAACTTGTTTGGCGAAGAGCTGACTCTCGAATCCAACATCGCCGTGTCGCCAAGTACACTCCAAGTTCGACTCACTCGACGCTGTCATCGGCCACAAGAGCGCACGAATCGAACGCACGATCGACGTCTTGCCGGATCCATTGGGACCCAGGATAATCGTCATTCCCGGTCCGAGCACGATTGGCGCGAGCCCATTGGGCAACCCCGGCGATTTTCGGATGTGCAGGCGCTCGATTCTCATGCTCCGACCTCGCGTCGTTGTTCGAGCAAGGTGCTCAGCACGCGGCGAGCGGCACGTTGCAACAGCTCATTCGAGGATGGCAACGGATAGTCCTCGTCATCGACATTCCAACCGCCGTTGACGACAACTTGAATGCGCGCTTTGGCACGCTCCAGCTCCTCTGTTCCTGCACCGTTCTCCAAATTGAGGATGTGCTGGGCGATATAACCAACCGGCGAATGCTCCTCGGCTAGCAGCTTTAGATCAACGACATCGTGCGTGTCGTCGCGCACGCGTTGAACGATGATCGGAACTTCATCCGACGTAAACGTCAGCATGCGCTTCTGAGACTCCGCCACCAATTCGCGTGGACGCTTTCGATCGACGAGCTCTCCGGTCAACCGCACTCGCGCGACCAACACGCGTAAAAACTCCTCGTTCAGGGAATCATTCGACCGGGTCCACTCGCGCAACCGGTTTTCAATGGCCAGGTGAACCCCTTCGACGTCCTCACAGTCCCGCTCTATCAGCTCCACGTCGATGTACTCCCAACGAATGGGTTCGGCGCGCTGCTGTTGCGATTGGACGCCGGCCTCGGTGACGTTCACACGCCAGGCGCCGCGCGGCCCCGACTCTCCCACATCGAGACCGACTAGCGAACCGAGATAGCCAATCGGTCGAGGCCCCGAGAGGTCGTGTGGCTTGTGCACGTGTCCAAGGAACCAAGCGTCTAGCCCGGTACCTTCAAGTCGAGTGCGAGAGACCGGCGCATAGTTGGAGCTGCCCGCATCGAGGTCCGCGTGCAGCACACCGATGACCGTCGCGCCGGACCGGACACTCGCAAAAACTTTCGAGAACTCGCCGTGATCCAGCGGATTCTGCGCGAAGTGACGCCGCGGAAATGACCAGCCGATCAAATCGATCGGTCGTCCGTCGCCCGGCACCTCCCAGCGTTCCCACACTCCGTTCGCGCCCAACAGCCGTACACCTTCGACACGCTCGATCAGACGAGGAAGGACAACTCCATCGTGATTACCCGCGATCGCCACCACGGGAATGCCCGCCTTGGCGAGCCGCGTAACTTCACGCTCAAGCACTTCATAGGCCTCGAAGCGATCGTCGTCCTGGTCGACAAGGTCGCCCGCAAAGACCACTGCACGAGGCGGGTTGGCGATTGCCTGATCGACTGTATTTCGCAGCGCCGCAGCCGGGGAGAGCTCACGCGGCGAGAGACTCAATCCGCTCAACGCCTCATCAATCCCTACCGGACGACGCCCGAGGTGAACGTCGCCGATGAAGAGCAGCTCGTTTCGAATTCCCGCGGGCATTGATTCTGGTTCTACCTGTCCAGCCATTGACCCCAAAATCTAGCAAACTGCCGCCATCAACGGAACAAAGACGCACACCTTGCGGCGCTTTCGCTACAAGGCAGGAGGAGGGCGGGCTGTGGAGCAGCAAATCGAAGTCCATGGTAACGTGTACATCATCCCATGTGACGGGTTGCACTCAGGCCATCGGTTCGCATGCCCCGGCTCCGACAGTCCACCACCCAACCCATTCAAAGCGAGGAACCACCATGGCCCAAATGGTCATCACGGTCGTCTGTCCCCACTGCGGAAACCAGATGAGCCACAAGGTCTCAGGAAGCGGGACCCAGAGCGTCACCTGCCAGTCCGGTCGTGGGGGGTGCGGCAAGTATTCGCGCGTCAGCGTCAGCCAGGGGATGCTGAACTGGGTCAAGAAGGGATAACCTGACCTCCCCACAGTTCTGGGCACACGTTGAAGAAGAGCCGCCGAAGAGACTGG